>NZ_LTBA01000001.1 GCF_001594005.1 Clostridium tepidiprofundi DSM 19306
GATATAATATCTGGCTCTTCTTTTGCTTCCTTGCTTTTACCTAATTTACTTAAATTATTTACTATTTCCATAAAAAATTCTATTACTATTTCATAAAAATATCTGCTATCAATATTAGATATTACTACTCTAATAGTATCATCAGATGGTATCCCATTTTCTAATTCTAAATAATTTCTCAGCCATTTTTCTTTTTTTATTCCAAATGCTTCTATTTCACACCATTCATTAGCATTACTTAATACTGCAAAAAGCGTTAATAACACTATATCACTCAATTTATGTTTCACATATGAAGGATCTCTAAAATCAGGAATCTTTTCTACTCTTGCTATTAAATCTTTTATTACTACAATATCCTTCACTAATGAAAAATCTATATCATTTTCATTAAACATTATTTGTAATTCTTGTAATTTCTTTGATTTTCGTGCCATAAAAATAAATCTCCTTTTTTATTTTTATATTACACGATTTTCTACTTGCTAAACAAGCTTTGTACTATAATTTTAATTTATGGCAAATATTATTTTTTATAAGGTTATCCTGAGGACAAGAATATGCAAATAAGGAAATGGTGCTTGAAGGAATATTGGCTATACAATCAGGTGTTAATCCACGTATTGTTGAAGAAAAATTAATAGCTTATCTGTCACCAAAAGAAAAAATTGAATTTAAAAATGATACTTTTGAAGGTAATGAGGTGACAGAAAATGTCTAAAAGAAAGAGTAAAGGCAGTGGTATAGATCCTAATGCTTGGTTAACAACATATTCTGATACTATTACTTTGTTATTGACATTTTTTGTTTTGTTGTATTCATTTTCAACAGTTGATGCCGAGAAATTTCGTTCAATAGCTAATGCACTTCAAACTGTTTTGTCAGGTAATCCGAGTAGAACTGTTTTAGAACTTAATATGAGTGATGGTGATGTACCAATGATCGGTATGCCTGTTCCTATGACAAAAAAAAATGGTGGCGATAGTAATGATGATATGTATGAGAGTATGAATGCACTACTTGAAGAAAACAACCTTAAAGATGTGGTAGATGTGAGAAAGGATTCGCGAGGGTACATATTTGAACTTAAAGATAAAATCTTGTTTGAAACAGGTCAAGCATATTTGAAAGAGGATAGTAAACCCATATTGGATGTCATAACAAAGTATATTTCTTCAATAAAGAATCAAATTATAATTGAGGGACATACAGATAATGTACCTATACACAATAGTAAATATTATGATAATTGGGATTTGTCGTCGGCAAGAGCAAATACTGTTGCTAGATATTTTATAAAAGTAAAGGGAATAACTCCACAAAGAATAGTTACAATGGGATTTGGAGAGTATCATCCTTTGGTAAAAAATGATACTCCAGAACATAGGGCAATGAATAGAAGAGTTAATATATTAATTGTGACAAAGAACAATCAGAAAGACGGTGATAACTAATGGGAAAGGAAAAGAAAGAAAGTAAAATAGATAAGGGTAATTTATTTAAAACAATTATTATTGTTTTTATAGCAGTAGGAATTGCTGGAGGGTCGTTTTTTGCAGGTATTATGGTTGATAAGCTTGTTTTTAGTAAAGAAACAAATAAGGTCGAAAAAACTAAAGATGAAGTCAAGGAGGTTATGTTTACATTAGATGATTTTCTCGTAAATCTCGCAGATAAGAGTGGAAGAAGATATTTAAAAGCGAAAATTTATTTGGGATATGGAGAAGATAAAAAATTGTCTGCAGAATTAGAAGAAAAGAAGTTAAAGATTAGAGATGCAATCATTAATGTATTGAGAACTAAAAAGACAGAAGATCTTAATGAAGATGGTACCGAAAGATTA
This sequence comes from Clostridium tepidiprofundi DSM 19306, assembly GCF_001594005.1. Lineage (GTDB taxonomy): Bacteria > Bacillota > Clostridia > Clostridiales > Clostridiaceae > Clostridium_AC > Clostridium_AC tepidiprofundi. The sequence goes on from NZ_LTBA01000001.1 coordinate 1,844, forward strand.
AAGATTGAAATTAAAGACACTGTTAATATGTTGTTAAATGAAGGTAAAATAACAAATGTGTATTTTTCAGATATCCTAATTCAATAGGAGAGTAATTATGGATGATTTACAATTGTGGAAAATGGTTATTGAAATTGTAATATTTTTACCATTTATAATATTCTTGATTTATTTTGTAGGGAAATATGGTTCAAATAAATTTCAAAATATACAGAATGGTAAAATTATAAAGATATTAGAAAGAGTTCCTATATCAAAGGATAATTCACTATTGATTGTTAAAATAGCAGATAAATATTATTTAATTTCTTCTTCAAATGGAAGTGTTGAGGTATTGTTTGAAATAGAAAGCGATTATATTGCTAATTCTAATATTAATGTTTCAAATAGAAATTTAAGTATACAAGAAGTCTTGAAAAGAATAAAAGGCAAAAAGGAAGATTAATATGTTCAAAAATAGAAGATGGGTTGTTTTGGTTGGAGCAGTATTTTTAATTGTATTTGGAGTACATTATGTTTATGCAGAACCAGTACATATTCCTATTCCGAATGTAGGAGTTACAGTAAGTAAGCCTTCAACACCAGTTGAGTACGTCGATAATATAAAACTATTGATGTTATTGACTGTTCTTACGCTTCTGCCTTCAATAATAATAATGACTACTAGTTTTATAAGGATAATAATAGTTTTATCATTGTTCAAAAATGCTATTGGAGCTGCACAGGCTATTCCAAAGCAGGTTCTAATTGGACTAGCATTGTTTTTAACATTTTTTATTATGATGCCTACGTACAATAAAATAAATTCGGAGGCTATTCAACCTTATTTAAACAACAAAATAACACAGGAAGAAGCAATCAAAATAGGTAGTAAGCCTATAAGAGATTTTATGTTAAGGCAAACGCAGATAAAGGATTTAAAGTTGTTTCTTGAAATTGGTGATTTGAAAGATACTGTTAAGACAAAATTGGATGCTAACGGACAACAGATTATAAAAAATGGAGTAGAGCAGGTATCGTATGATGATGTACCTTTATATGCGGTTATACCAGCATTTATGATAAGTGAATTAAAAAAAGGATTTGAAATAGGATTTTTGATATATATTCCATTTATCATAATTGATATAGTTACTGGAAGTGTACTTATGTCAATGGGTATGTTTATGGTTCCTCCAATGATGATTTCACTGCCATTTAAGCTTTTGTTGTTTGTAATGGTTGATGGATGGCATCTGCTTGTAAAAGCGCTTGTATTGGGATTTAAGTGAGGTGGTTAGATGACAGAAAATCTAGTAATATCAGTTTTAAAAGATGCTTTACATGTAGGTATTATAACATCTGCACCTATTTTAATAACAGCAACATTGGTTGGACTTGCCATTGCCATTTTACAAGCGACAACACAGGTGCAGGAGCAAACATTAACTTTTGTTCCTAAAATATTAATTGCTTCATTGGTGGGATTGTTAGTCAGTGGTTGGATGCTTCATAAACTTGTAGATTTTACATATAAAATATTTGAGATTATATCCAATATTACTATTTAGGTGGGATAAAATTTGATTGATCCAGCGTATGTTTTAGCATTTATATTTATTATGTTTCGACTTTCGGCATTTTTTATGATGGTACCTGTTTTTTTCCCTAGTGGAACTCCCAATATTGTCAAGATTTCATTTACAGCTATAATCGCTTTTTTGCTGTTGCCGGTAGTAGATAATTCAATAGTACATTCTATTAATAACAGTTTTGGAATTTTTGTATTTACTGCGAATGAAGTCATTACAGGGCTTATATTGGGATATTTAACTAAACTTTGTTTTGAATTCATAAGAATGGCAGGACAACTTATGGATTTTCACATTGGATTTTCTATGAGTAATTTTTTTGATCCATCGATAGGTGAAAATGTTACATTAATGGGAAGAATAACTTATTTGTTTGGTGTAATTATTTTCTTATTAATTGATGGTCACCATATGCTTATTAGAGCTTTAGCTAATAGTTTTGATGTGATTCAGTTAGGTAAATTTATGCTTTCAAATAAATCGATTATGCTTGTATTGGAAGCATTTATAAGTTTCTTTAAAATAGGAGTAATGATATCGATTCCAATAACAATAATTATTTTGATGACAAATTTGATTTTAGGACTTGTTTCTAGGTCTGTTCCCCAAATAAATGTAATGATATTAGGACTTCCTATTAAGATATTAGTTGGACTTTTGAGTTTTAGTGTAGCAATTCCTATTTTAATTAAAATGATGTTGAGTGGATTTGATAATATACCACATATAATCGATACTTTTTTTAAAACAGCACCACTTATGATTGTTTTTGCTGATAGTGGGGGGGAGAAGACAGAAGAAGCTACTCCAAAGAAAAAATCAGATGCAAAGAAAAAAGGTCAAGTAGCAAGAAGTAAAGAGATTGGACTTGCTTTCACTTTGTTGGCATCTACTCTTATTTTGTCAATGCTTGGAAATAGACTGGTGAGTGAATTGGGTAGAACAATTTACATATTTTTTAATGACTATTTAAATTTATCATTTACATATAATTCGATTTTTGGAGTTTTAATTATTTCATTGTATAGAATAATGGTTGTGTTTTTGCCATTTGCAGTTCCTATTATGTTGATTGGAATAGCTGTTAGTTATATGCAAACAGGATATGTTTTTACGCTAGAACCTCTTAAACCAGATTTGAAGAAATTGAATCCAATTACTGGACTAAAGAAATTGTTTTCTGTTAGATCTATTTTTGAGATGTTTAAGAGTTTAGCAATTGTTTGTGTGTTGAGCTATGTGGGGTACAAGTTTTTGATTGGTAATTATAATGATATTTTGAATTTTGCTAATATAAGGATTGAAGCTGTAACTTTTTATATGGGGAAATTGACAGTTAGTTTGTTTTTTAAGATATCTTTATTAATGATAGTGATTGCGATAGCTGATTTTGCTTTTCAGAAAAGACAGCATAAGAAGGATTTGAGGATGTCAAAGCAGGAGATAAAAGAAGAATTTAAACAAATGGAAGGGGATCCTTTAATAAAATCTAAAATCAAAGAAAAGCAAAGAAGTATGGCTATGAAAAGAATGATGCAGAGTGTCCCTGATGCTACTGTTGTAGTTACAAATCCTACGCATTTTGCGGTAGCAATAAGGTATGATGAAAAGGTTGATGGAGCACCAATTGTAATTGCAAAAGGTGCCGATTATGTATCATTAAAAATAAAAGAGATTGCAAAACAAAATAATATACCAATAATTGAAAATAAGCCTTTAGCTAGGTTGTTATATAAAGAAGTAGATATAGATGAAGAAATACCTTCTGATATGTATCAAGCTGTTGCTGAAATTTTGGCAATAGTATACAAATTAAAGTATAATAAGTAGATATAAATAATTAAAAATAAGGGTGATTAAAGTGGAATATAACAAAAAGGTTAGCTTAAAAAATAATATTGATGTTATTGTTGCTTTTGGAGTAATAGGCATTGTGCTTATGATGATAATTCCACTACCAACAGCTGTTTTGGATATGTTAATTGCAGTTAATATTACGACTGCTGTTGTTATAATTCTTTTGACAATGTTTACTACAGAAGTATTGCAATTTTCTATTTTCCCTTCATTGTTGCTTATAACAACATTATTTAGATTAGGATTAAATATTTCATCTACAAAATTGATATTAAACAATGCAAATGCAGGTGATATAATTGCAACTTTTGGAAATTTTGTTGTTGGAGGTAATTACGTTGTAGGAATAATTATTTTTACTATTATTATAATAATTCAATTTGTTGTAATTACAAATGGTGCTGGAAGGGTTTCAGAAGTTGCAGCTAGATTTACACTTGATGCTATGCCTGGTAAACAGATGAGTATAGATGCAGATTTAAATGCAGGTATGATAGACGAACAAGAAGCCAAAAGAAGGAGACTAGCACTTCAAAAAGAAGCTGATTTTTATGGAGCAATGGATGGTGCATCTAAGTTTGTAAAAGGCGATGCGATTGCAGGAATTGTAATAACATTAATAAATATTCTTGCAGGAATAATAATAGGTGTTGTAATGAAAAATATGCCTATTGGCGAAGCTGCGACTAGATATATAAAATTGACTGTAGGAGATGGACTTGTAAGCCAAATACCTGCACTTTTAATATCAACTGCATCTGGAATTATTGTAACTAGATCAGGTAATGATGAGAATTTTGGAACAACTCTGGGTAAACAGTTAACAGCGTTTTCAAAGGTAATTGCAATTGTTTCGGTTATTTTATTGTTTTTCGCATTTATTCCTGGTATGCCTAAGCTAATATTTATTTTTCTTTCTTCTGCAACAGGTTTTAGTGCATATATGTTGTATAAAGATGAGAAACAAGAAGTTATAGCTAAACAGGAGGCAGAAGAACAAGAAGTTATGGAAACTGAAAAAAGTGAGCCTGAGAATGTTATGAATTTAATTCAGGTTGAACCTATGGAAATAGAAATAGGATATGGTTTAATACCATTAGCAGATGAAAGTTCTGGTGGGGATTTGTTGCAGAGGATTGCTTCTGTCAGAAGACAATGTGCCATAGAACTTGGAATTGTTGTTCAACCTATAAGAATACGTGATAATTTGCAGCTTAAAACCAATGAATATGTTCTTAAGATAAGGGGTACTGATATTGCTAAGGCTGAATTGATGACAAATATGCTTTTGTGTATGGATCCTATGAATGAAGAGATATCTCTACAAGGCATACAAACAATAGAGCCTACTTTTGGTCTTCCTGCAAAATGGATAAATAAAGACCAAAGGGAAGAAGCTGAAATAAAAGGTTTGACAGTTGTTGATCCTACAACTGTCATGGTTACACATTTGACAGAAACTATAAAGTCACATGCTTATGAATTATTAGGAAGACAGGAAACAAAGATGATAATAGATAATATAAAAGAAAAATACAGTGCTGTTGTTGAGGAACTTATTCCAGATTTAATGACTATTGGTGAGGTACAGAAGGTTCTTCAAAATTTATTAAAAGAAAAGGTTTCAATTAAGGATATAGTAACTATATTAGAAACTCTAGCTGATCAATCAAGGAATACTAAAGATATAGAAGTTTTAACTGAGTATGTAAGATTTGCATTATCGAGAAGTATTTGCAATAATCTTATTGATGATAATAGAGTTATTACAGTTATTATGTTATCACCTGAACTTGAGCAGCTTATAAGCAATAATATTCAAAAATCATTGCAAGGTACATTTCCTGCAATTGATCCTGATACAACAAAGAAAATATTTGATGAAATTAACAAGACAATTGAATCAGTTCATTTTTATGAAAATCAACCTGTTATTTTGGTTTCACCTAATATTAGACCAGCATTTAGAAAACTTATTGAAATGGTTTTTCCAAATATTATTGTTTTATCATTAAATGAAATTCCAAATGATGTGGAAATCAAAACCGAAGGAGTTGTTTCTTTGTAATGGTTATTAAAAAATATTTGGCTAACAGTATGAATGAAGCTATGATGCGTATTAGACGAGAACTTGGAAGTGAAGCTGTGATTATTAGTCAGCGAAAGGTTAGAAAAAAGGGTATCAGAGGTTTTTTTTCAAAGAGCATGATTGAGGTTACTGCTGCTGTAGAAAGCAATGTCAATACAAGTAAAAGTAAAACTGTTGACACTTTTGAAGTATTCAAAAGAGCATTAAATGGAAGAAATGAATTGAGTGTAAATGATGAAAATATTCAAAATAAAGAATCCAAAGAAGAAAAACTTTTCAGGGAAGTACACGAACTTAAAAGTATGATTAACAATATTGCTGTAAATCAGTATGGAAGTCAGAATAAAGAAAATGATGATGCATATAGTGAACTTAGAAACATATTAATGCAAAATGATATTTCAGAAGTTTTCATTGACGAAATAATTGATAAAGTAAAAAAAATGGATGAAGAAATAGATGATGTATCAAAGGCAAAGAGTGTTATTGAAGATATGATACAAATAAGTGATGATGATTTGAATGGAATTGTTGTGTTGGTAGGACCTACAGGGGTTGGAAAAACAACGACTGTTGCAAAACTAGCAGGTAAGTTGTCTTTGATTGAGAAAAAAAAGGTTGGGCTTATAACAATAGATACATATAGGATTGGTGCAGTTGAGCAATTAAAAACATATGCGAATATTATGAATATTCCTTTTAGAGTGGTATTTACAATAAATGATATTGAAAATGCTGTAAAGGAATTGGAGGACTGTGACGTCATAATAATTGATACTACTGGAAGAAGCAGCAAAAATAAAATGCAAATATCTGAATTAAGAGCATTTTTAGGAAGGTTAAATATAGATAATATTAATTTAGTTATAAGTTGTACGACAAAGAATAAAGATATTGATATAATAGTAGATGGATATGATGTTTTAAATTATAATAATATCATAATAACTAAATTGGATGAAACTTCTACGTATGGTTCAATACTTAATATATTACTAAAAGCGGATAAACCATTAAGTTATATTGCAACGGGACAGAATGTACCAGATGATATTATAAAGACCGATAAAAAATATATTTCAGAACTTGTTTTAGGGGTGGAAGAATCATGCTAGATCAAGCTGCAAGTCTTAGAAAATTGGTTGCTGATAGTGAATTTAATTCATGTAATATTCATAAGATAAAACCTAAAATTATTACTATTACGTCTGGAAAGGGAGGAGTAGGTAAAAGTAATTTTGTTGTTAATTTATCCATAGCAATTCAAAATACTGGTAAAAAGGTGCTTGTATTTGATGCAGACATTGGTATGGGAAATGATGATGTTTTGATGGGGTTTTATCCGAAATATAATGTGTTTGATATTATATTTAATAATAAAGACATAGGAGAGGTTGTTATAACTGGCCATAATGGAGTAAAATTGCTTCCTGGAGGTTCTGGTTTATCAAAAATAGAAGAGCTTACAAAGGAGCAGAGAGATTTATTTTTGGAAAAACTTGTAGCTATTCAAAATGTAGATTATATATTAATGGATACGGGGGCAGGAATAAATAAAACCGTTTTAGCGTTTGCAGCTTGTTGTGAGGAACTAATTTTGATAACTACACCTGAGCCAACATCTTTGACAGATGCATATAGTTTGGCAAAAGCTATAGACCATTTTAAATTGAAAGATAAAGTGAGTTTAATAGTAAATAGAGTACTTGATACAAGAGAAGGTAGAGTAACTTTTTCAAAGTTTAAGAATGCTGTTGATACTTTTTTAAAGATTGATGTTGAATATTTGGGATGTATAAGAGAGGACAGAAAGCTTATTCAATCTGTAAGGCAGCAGATACCTTTTATTATTAATTATCCAAATTGTGACGCTTCAAAAAATATTGTTGAAATTGCGAGGAAAATACAAGGATTGACTAATGATAATTCAACTAATATTCAAGGATTTTTCAGAAAAATATTCAATATTCTCTCATAAGTAAATATGGAGGTTTTATAATGACGGAGATAAAATTTTTATTGAATAACAAGATAGAGATATTTTGGAATGGAAAGTACTACAAAAGCAGCATACAAGATATAACTGATGAATACATAGGAATAAGTATACCAACATATGAAGGTGCTTTGGTACCTTTTTCACGTGGTGATAAGCTTGATGTTATATATTATGGAGACAAAAATATTTATAAATTTTATTCAGTAGTAGCAGGAAGGAAAATAAATAGAATTCCAATAATTTTATTGTCAATACCTAATGAATATAGAAAAGTTCAGAGAAGGAGATATGTTAGAGTTCCATACGTAAAATATATTAATTTCAGCAAAGTTTCTGAAAAAATTAGCAACATGTCCATATTGAAAGGATATTTAGAAAATGAACAAAATGTAAAAAAAGGAATAGTTGTAGATATAAGTGGTGGTGGAATTAGGATAAAAATATCCGAAGAAATATCTTTGGGTGATAATTTGGTAGTTATGTTGCCATTGGATGATGAGAATATAATTTTAAAATGTAAAACAGTGAGAGTTGATTTTGATGGTGATAAATATGATTGTGGATTAACTTTTGTTGATATGGATGATGCTATAAGGGAAAAAATTATAAAATTTATTTTTAAGCTTATGAGGGAGCATATGAGAAAGATTTAAAAAGGGAGGATAGCACCTATGGAGGAGATTGTAAGTGTTAATTCTAAAGAGAATATTGTAAAAGAATACATACCTTTAGTAAAATATATTGCATCTAGAGTTATTGTAGGGAAAACTAAATATATTGAGTATGAAGATTTGGTTAGTTATGGATTAGTTGGTCTTATGGATGCAATAAACAAATTCGATATAACGAAAGGAATGAAATTTTCTACATACGCTTCAATAAGAATAAAGGGTGCTATGATAGATCAATTAAGAAAAAACAGTCCAATTTCAAAGGGAGCTATGGATAAATTAAACAGGTATAACGATGCTGTTGAAAGATTAGAAAAAAGGCTCAATAGGGAGCCATCATTGAAAGAAATAGCTACAGAGATGAAAGAAAGTATTGATAATGTTTCTAAAATTGAAAATTATATTAATTATATTTCGATTGTTTCATTAGAAGATTTACTTATGTCAAAAGATGATGATAGGTCACTCATGAATATCATCGAAGATAAAAATAGTCCAAGCCCTGAAAAGATAATAGAATATAATGAAAAGATAGAATATCTTTCTAAGGGGATTGAATTGTTAAATGAAAAGGATAGATTGGTTCTGTCATTGTACTATTATGAAGGTTTAACATTGAAAGAAATCGGTAATATTTTAAATGTATCTGAATCTAGAGTGTGCCAGTTACATAGTAGAGCAATAGTGCATTTAAGAAAAATGCTTAAAAAATTAAAGTACAACATTTTAGATTAGAATGTTTTGGAGATGATATGTTGGCTATTTTACTCATTATAATAGGATTGCTTTTAATAATTGTTAATGCTGTTTTGCTTAAAAAAGATAGCACTTCATTTAGCAATGTTTTGTACTCAACAGATGAGAAACTTTCAGACATAGATATAAAAATAGGAAAGCTTAGAAATGAATTTGCAGAAACTGTACTGGAATTACAGAAGGAAATTAATGAATTAAAGTCAAATAATGAAGGAATAAAAGTAGAAAATGTAGAATTTAATAATGATGTTAATTATAGTGTTTCGCATGATAAAAAATCATATAGTACAAACAGTGTAAATAATGTTAATATTGATAAAATAAATATTCTTATTAAGAAAGGATTGTCAGATGATGAAATTGCTCAGAAATTGAATATAGGCAAGGGGGAGGTTTTATTAATAAAGGAACTATATTTAAGATAAAGAATTTTGTTGCTTTTTTACTTGATAGAAAGCTTTTGATAGGTGTAGGAATTGGAATGATAATTTCTACTGTAATAATGGCAGGTGTTAAAATAAATTATCAAATGAGTGATGAAGAAGTCATATTGAGGGCTAGGAAATTAAATATGTGTTTTCCTAGTGAAATGAAAGCAATTTATTGGGAGGATGATAAATCAAATGATTAGAGGGATTTATACAGCAATTTCAGGACTTATTACTGGAGAAGCAAAGCAAAGTGTAATAAATAACAATATTGCTAATGCAAATACAAATGGATTCAAAAGTGAAACTTTGGTAACTAAAAAATTTAGTGATGTTTTAATAAAGAATTATGATAAGGTTATTGGGGATAAAAACGTAAAAAACGATATTGGTTCATTGTGTTTAGGAAATGAAATAGATGAGGTTGTAACGAATTACACTAGAGGAATTATTCAAGATACAGATAGCGATACAGATTTTGCAATTGATGGTAAAGGTTTTTTTTCATTGATCAGATATGATGGAATAAATAAAAAAGAACTTTATACTAGAGATGGTCATTTTCATATCAATACTCAAGGTTTTTTGGTTGATGATTGTGGAGATAAAGTTATAGGATATGATGCCAAGAATGGTAATGAAGTGCCTATTTTTGTTGGAAGCAATCATGTTAAACTAAATCAAGCTGGAGATATCTTCATAGGTGATGAATTAAAATATAAATTTAGGATTGTTGATTTTAAGGATACAAAACGTGTGAAAAAAGAGGGAGATAATTATTATACTTGTGATAGTGTTGCACATATTAAAGATGCGAATATTTTGCAGAAACATTTGGAGAGATCAAATGTTAATGTTACAAATGAAATGGTAAATATGATGGCTGTTATGAGAGGATTTGAAAGTAATCAGACTGTTTTAAAAACTTTAGATGAAACATTATCAAAGTCAGTTAATGAAATTGGAAGAGTTAGATAGTGTATTTTATATATAAAGGGGAAATTAGTTATGCTACGATTAATGTTAAATAGTAAGAGTTCATTATTGGCACATCAACAGAAAATGGACAATATATCAAACAATATATCAAACATAGATACAACAGCATATAAGAAAACAGATGTTAATTTTGAAGATTTGGTATATGATACATTGAAGAGAAAAGGTTACCCAGTATCACGTGATGGTAAAACTGGATATGGTTTGCAAAATGGAACAGGAATTAAAATTGGTAGACCTATAAAAAACAATAGACAGGGCAGTTTGATGAAAACAGAAATAAAGACTGATTTAGCTATAGATGGTAGGGGTTATTTTGAAATAATCATGAATGATGGGAGTAAGGCTTATACTCGTGATGGTAGTTTTAGAGTTGATTTACATGGACATTTAGTTGATGCAAGTGGAAATTATGTTAATGTAATAGATGAAAAAGGTAAGACTGTTTATGTCAATAATATTGATTCTAGGCTTACTAATGAAGATATTTTTGTAAATGAAGATGGAGAAGTATTTGCTAAAGGTGAAAATTCAGATAAGAAGATAGGTAGCATTGTTATAAAAGATTTTATTGGTAATGATGCGTTGATTCCTATCAGTGGAAATTTAAACATTCCTAAAGAAGGTGCTCAATCAATAAATGCTTCTGGAAGTAAAATTTATCAAGGATTCTTGGAACAGTCAAATGTTGATATTGAAGAAGAAATGGTAGATATGATTGTTACACAGAGGGCATTTCAGTTAAGTTCATCTTCATTGAAAACTGCTGATGAGATGTGGAGTTTGATTAATAATTTAAAAAAATAGAAGCGTTACTGTTGACGCTTCTATTTTTTTATAAATACTAAGATTTCATAGAATTTATTGCATCTGTTATAGGAGGAATAACCTGTTTTTTTCTAGATACTATACCAGGTACATAAGCACAATTGTTTTTTAAGCTTACATTGAATGCTTTATCAATTATGTCTTTGTGAGGACCAACTGCAATAAATTCAGAACCAGCATTTAGTATATCGGTTATCATAAGCAATAATATGTCGAATCCATTATTTGAAGATATATTTTCCATAAGTTCTATAAAAGAGTTCTTTTTATCTTCAAATCCTTCTATATATAGCGTGCTTACTTGAGATACACCTATTTTGAGTCCATTTAAAGTAAATGCTTTAAAATCGCCATAAAATATTTCTTCTGAAGTCTTGCCTTCTAGTGAAGTACCTGCTTTAAACATTTCTTTTGCAAATTTATTTACATCTAAATCGGCTATTTGTGCCAATCTCTTTAACATAAATTCATCTACTGATGTTGATGTAGGTGATTTTAATAAAAGAGTATCAGATATTATAGCAGAACATAATAAACCTGCAGTTTTTACAGAAGGTCTTATACCGTTTTCAAAGAATATAGATGCGACTATAGTGGCAGTACTACCTACTGGTTCATTTCTAAAATGTATTGGCAATCCTGTTTCTACATCAGCTATTCTGTGATGATCTATTATTTCAAGTATTTCTGCATCTTCTAATCCATTAACGGATTGTGTTTTTTCATTGTGGTCGAGTAGAATAATCTTTTTTCTATTTTTAGATATAAGATGATAACGAGATATTGCACCTATTACCTTGTCGTTTTCATCTAGTACAGGATAACTTCTGTATCTTGTTTCTAGCATTATGTCTTTTATTTCTTCAACAAAATCATCTGTATGAAAATATACAATATTTTTTCTAGTCATAACGTACTTAATAGGTATGCTTTGAGTTATCAGTCTAGATGCTGTAAATGTATCAAATGGTGTTGTTATTATTGAACATCCAAATTCTTTTGCTTTATCTATAATATCAGTGTTTACTTGATGTCCTCCTGTAATAATGAGTAGAGCAGCTTTTCTTTCTATTAATATAAGTTGAGTATCTTCTCTATTTCCGCATATTACTATATCGCCATCATCCACCATGCTTTCTATGTTTTCAGGTTTCATAGCAGCTGTAAGTATTTTCCCAGTGAAAATCTGATTTTCTTTATGAACATATATGGATTTTGCTGAAAGAGTATCTATAATGTTTTCTAATTTAGTTTTGCTTTTGGAAAGAATTGTATTATCCCATATATCCATATAACTAGAAGTTAAATTTGATACAGATACTACACCTATTAATCTTTCAGCTTTATCTACTACAGGAAGAGTTATAATATTGTGTTTTTTCATTATTGACCATGCAATTTTTAATGAAATATCTGGTGAAACAGGTGCTACTTTATCGATATTTAAGTCTGAAACCTGAGTTTTGACGGTTTCTATGAGTTTAGGTTCATCTACATTGAAATAGTCAAGTACAAATTTTGTTTCCCTATTTATATTACCTAGTCTAATTGGTAGTGCAGGTATATTTCCAGTTTTATTTTTAAATTCAGCATATGCAATTGCAGAGCAAATTGAATCAGTATCGGGATTTTTATGTCCTGTTATGTAAATAATGTTATTCATACGCATTCAACTCTCTTTCTTTAAAAGTATATAAACATATTTTATATTTAAGTATGCATTATGTAAAGATAAATATTTTTTCTTTCTTCATAACTAATATGTAGTAGGCATATAATTTTATAGATATTGTAAGTGAAGTATTAATATGACTAAGTATGTATATAAGAGGAGGGATTACGAATGACGAAAAATAATTATGCAGTTGAAATATCAACTAGATTGGAGGGGTTAAATGACAAAGAAGCAGAGAAATTACTTGAAAAGTTTGGATTAAATGAAATTGAAAGCAAAAAGCAGATATCGGCATTTAAACTATTTTTATCTCAATTTAATGATTTTATCATTTGGGTTCTTATTGGAGCTACGCTATTATCAGGTTTTATGGGTGAAAAAGCTGATGCTATTACAATTTTGATAATAGTTGTTATGAATGCTATTTTAGGATTTATTCAGGAATATAAAACAGAAAAATCATTAGAAGCATTAAAAGAGTTAGCAGCTCCAACTGCAAAAGTAATAAGAAATGGAAAAATTAAAATTATGAAAGCAGAATATTTAGTGCCAGGTGATGTGGTTATATTTGAGATAGGTGATAGAATACCAGCAGATTGCATTATAATTGAGGAGTCAAATTTGCTTATAGATGAATCTTTGCTTACTGGTGAATCGGTAGGAGTATCAAAAAGCAGTAATAGCAATAACAATCTTATTTACATGGGTACAACTGTTTTGAGAGGAAAAGCTAAGGCGAAGGTTATTGATACAGGTATGAACACTGAAATGGGTAAAATAGCAAATATGTTAAATAATATAGAAGTTGAAAAATCACCTTTAAAGCAAAGGTTAGCATCTTTAGGAAAAATATTAGTCGTAGCATGTATTGCGATATGTGTAGTTGTGACATTGTTAGGTATTATAAGAGGACAGGATAAATATCAAATGTTCTTAGTTGGAGTAAGTCTTGCAGTAGCGGCAATACCTGAAGGGCTACCAGCAATAGTTACTGTATCATTGGCACTTGGAGTTTCTGGGATGTTAAAGAGAAATGCACTTATAAGGAAATTACCAGCAGTTGAAACTTTAGGTTGTACATCTGTAATTTGTTCAGATAAAACAGGCACACTTACAGAGAATAATATGAAAGTTAGAAAAGTATTATACAATAATGAAATATATACAGATTTTTCTACTTTTAATAATGCTAATAAATTGCTTAAAGCTTTTACATACTGCAATGACATAAACTTTGATTTTAAGTATAATAAAATTGAAAAGTGTTTGTTTGGAGATCCTACAGAGACTGCATTGGTAAAGGCATTTTTTTATGAAAAGAATAGATTAATAAATTTTTTAAAAGATATAAAAAGAGTTTATGATATTCCATTTGATTCTACTAGAAAAATGATGTCAGTAATAGTTAGAGAAAATGGTAAAAAAATTTGTTATGTTAAGGGAGCACCAGAAAGGATTATAGAAAGGTGCAAATATATTTTGATTAATGATAAAATAGTTCCTTTTGAAGGTAGGTATAGGTTAAATGTACTAAAACAGGTGGATAAGATGTCATCAGAAGCATTGAGATGTATTGCAGCTGCTTATAAAATCGATAATTTGGTGAATAATTCTTCTATAGAAAGAGACTTGATATTTATAGGAGTTGCAGGTATGATTGATCCCCCAAGGAAAGAGGCATTTAATGCAGTACAAAAATGTGCCACAGCTGGAATCAAAGTAATAATGATAACAGGTGATCACAGGAATACTGCATTTGCTGTAGGTAAGGAATTAAATATTTGTTCTTCTTCAAATGAAGTTATGACAGGTAGTGAATTAGATAATTTGAATGATAAGGAACTTAGAAAGATAGTAGATAGAATAAGGGTTTTTGCTAGGGTTAGTCCAAAACATAAGCTTAGAATAGTAAAGGCTTTAAAGAAAAAAGGATATGTTGTTTCTATGACTGGAGATGGAGTTAATGATGCACCAGCAGTGAAAGAAGCTGATATTGGTATTTCTATGGGTATATCTGGTACTGATGTAACAAAAGAGGCTTCTTCAATGATTTTATTAGATGATAATTTTGCAACAATAGTTTCAGCTGTAGAAGAAGGAAGAGTAATATATGATAATATTAGAAAATTTATACGTTATTTGCTTTCATGCAATTTAGGAGAAGTACTTACAATGTTTTTGTCTTCGTTATTTTATTTAGAAACACCTCTTTTACCCATTCAAATATTGTTTGTGAATTTAGCTACAGATGGACTCCCTGCATTGGCGTTAGGAATCGATCCTCCAGAGGATGATGTTATGGTAAGAAAACCTAGAGAAAAAGACGAAAGCATATTTGCAAATAGACTGAGTGAAAAGATTGTTATAAGAGGTACGCTTATTGGAATATGTACTATATTCACTTTTTTGGTTGGTAAATATTATGGTATGAGTATTGAAACTTGTAGAACTTTAGCACTAGGAACTTTAATTATGTCACAATTATTGCATGTATTTGAGTGTCGCTCTGAGAAATGTTCTATTTTTCAAATAAAATTATTTACTAATATGTATTTAGTAGGTGCTGTTTTAGTATCAATAATTATGCTTCTTCTTATAATATATGTACCATTTTTGAGAATGGTGTTTCATACTGTACCATTGAATATAGGACATTGGCTTATTATTGTTTTCTTTTCAAGTGTTGTTGCTTTTGCAAATGGTTTATATATTTTTTTAACTCATAAGAATTAGATATAGTATATAGATATAGCATAAGTATGAATATAAGTATGAATATAAGTATGAATATAAGTATGAATATAAGTATGAATATAAGTATGAATATAAGTATGAATATAAGTATGAATATAAGTATGAATATAGATAAAAGACTGCCCACATAGGACAGTCTTTTATCTATATCTTCTATTGTTGTTCATTTTTATTCTTTGAATTTTTGGACCACCTTCAATAGGAATTAAATCTTTTTTAGTGGTTAAATTCATAACGTTAATTATTTCAACTGATTCTCTGTTTTCTTTTCCTTTTTTACCTTTTAATCCTTGAATAATAACGTTATGTCCTTGAGAGACATTAATAAAGTCTATTTTCTTAAAGAATTTCTTTTTGAAATAAGTGCATTTAACAACACTTTTACTGTTCTGAGGTTTAACCAAAATGGAAACTTTCAATTTGTGAAAAATCCAAAGAAATGTTTTCTCTTCTATTTTAACTGAAAGAACTTTTCCTTGAACTTGTGTCAATCTATCTCCATATTTTTTTAAGTAAGATTGTGCATATTGTTCTTTAAATTTATCTTTGAATCCCATAAACTTAACTCCTTTACTATATAGTATCTTATTATCTTATTGAAATGTAACAACTTAAAATATGATGACAAGAACAATTCTAACATAAATATGAGAGAATAAAAACAATAAATATTAAAATCATACCAAATCCATTATATATTAACTGAAGTTTTAACTCAATACCCAGAATTTTAATTTCATCAAATTTTCAATTAATTCGTTTAATGTGGTTACAAAATTAATGAAATATGATATCATAATTATGATATGTAATATCAATATTTATTATTTAATGTTGTATTAGGTATTTTCAAAAAAATAACTAGTCAGTATGCTAGTCTATTTTGCGAACTACTTCATCGTTGGAACCCGTTGATAGAACCTACTATCAGCGGAACCCAACTCTTTGTATTTCACAAAATATACGTCGCATCTTTGACTTGTTATTTTCTTTCAAATGCCTTATGAGAAAGATTGTTAAACATATATCAGTTTTGTTTAGCGTGGAGGGAATAATATGTGTTTAGGTGTACCTTTTAAAATATTAGAAATTAATGATAATAATGCTATTGGAGAGATTAATAATTTTACAAAAAAGTTCAGAATAGATTTACTTCCTAATGCTAGTGTTGGAGATTATGTAATGGTTCATGCAGGATTTGCTATACAGAAATTAAAGAAAGAAGATGCTGAAAACATAATAGAAGCAGTGTTAGAAGTTCAAAATGAATCAATGTAGTTTTAATGAATTGAAAGTGGCAGTAGTATGAAATGTATATTTTTACTTTGATACATTTGAACCAGGGGGATTTTGTATGAATTCATATAGGAAAAGAATAGTAAAAAAGATAGATAAGATAAATGAGTTTAAAAATAATTACAACATAATGGAAGTTTGTGGTACGCATACAATGGCTATAAGCAAATTTGGTTTAAGAAATGTGCTAAATGATGGCATAAATTTAATTTCGGGGCCGGGTTGTCCTGTTTGCGTAACACCAGAAATGTATATGGATTATATTTATGATTTATCATTGAGAGAAGATATAATAATTGCGACATATGGAGATATGATTAGGGTACCGGGTTCAAGACATTATATTACTTTAGAAAAGTCTAAAGCTAAGGGTGCACAGGTAAATATGGTTTATTCTAGTATAGATGCTTTGGAGATTGCAGCTGCAAATAAGGATAAAAAAGTAGTTTTTTTAGGTATAGGTTTTGAAACTACTACTCCTGCAACTGCAATAGCTGTTAAAGAAGCAGAAAAGAGAAACATTGATAATTTTTATGTTCTTTCAATGCATAAGATTATTGAACCAGCTATGAGAGCACTCCTTAATGATAGTGAAATAAACATAGATGGTTTTATTTGCCCTGGTCATGTAGCAGCAATTTTAGGTGTTGAAGGATTTGAATTTTTGAATAAGTACAATTGTAGTGGTGTTGTGACAGGATTTGAAATTGAGGATATTTTAGATGGTTTGTTGCTTTTATTAAATTGTATTGATAATAAAGATTATGGTATAAAAAATGCTTATACAAGACTTATTGACTATAAAGGAAATGAAGTGGCATTGTCGCTCATTAATAGTGTTTTTGAGAAAAAGGATGATTATTGGAGAGGAATAGGTAAAATAGAACTTAGTGGATTAAAATTGAGATATGAATATAAGAGATTTGATATTGAAGAGTTATATCCATTAAAGGGATATGAACGTGATAAAGAAACAAATGGTTGTAGGTGTGGAGATGTACTAAAAGGTATAATAAAACCTAACGAATGTGGACTTTTCGGCAGAATATGTACACCGGAAAATCCTATTGGGCCTTGTATGGTATCATCAGAGGGGAGTTGTGCTGCATATTATAAATATAATTTTATTTAATGAAGCAAATATTTGCTTATATGTAATAATACTAAGTGTATATGTACATATGGTGCAGAGAAAATATATGAAAAATTCAGAATTGTTTATATATTCAAAAGGAGCGAACTTATGGAAGAGACTATTTCAATGTCATATGGTAGTGGTGGAAAGAAAACTTCTCACTTAATAGAAGATATTATTATTCCACAGTTCAATAATGAAGTTTTGTGTGAACTTGCTGATGGAGCTTTGCTTAATGTTTCAGGAAGAATAGGATTTTCTACGGATAGTTTTGTAATATATCCGTACTTTTTTCCAGGTGGAGATATAGGCAAATTAAGTGTGTGTGGAACTGTGAACGATGTTATTATGTCAGGATGTGTGCCAAAATATTTGAGTTTGGCATTAATCATAGAAGAAGGATTTAGCATTGATGAACTCAGAAGAATAGTAAATTCTATAGCTGAAACTTCAAAATATGCGGGTGTTCAAATAGTTACTGGAGACACGAAAGTTGTCGATAAGGGTCATGGAGGAGGTATTTATATAAATACTTCTGGAATTGGAGAGAAAATTGAGGGCTTGAATTTATCAAAGGAAAGAATAAATAAAGGTGATAAGGTTATTATAACAGGAAATATAGGAGATCATGGCGTATCGGTACTAGCTGTAAGGGAGAATTTGTTAGATGATGATTTAATAGAGTCAGATTGTGCTCCTTTAATTGAGTTATTACCAATTGTTAATAAATATAAAGAACATATTAAGATAATGAGAGATCCCACTAGAGGTGGAGTAGCTACAACATTAAATGAGTTCATTGAAAATTCAGAACTATGTATAGAATTGGAAGAGGATTTGCTGCCTATAGATTCAAAAGTAATGGCAGCCTGTGATATACTGGGATTAGATCCTCTATATAGTGCAAATGAGGGTAAAGCATTACTCATAGTAAACAACAGTGTTGCAGAAGAGTTAGTTGATGATCTTAAAAGCATAGAAATGTTTAAAGATGCTTCTATAATAGGTGAAGTGAATATGAATGTGCCAGGTAAGGTGGTAATGAAAAATTTCTTGGGTGCAACGAAAATATTATATAAATTAACATCGAATATATTACCGAGGATTTGTTAAGAATACTTATTGATTTGTTTAAATTCACAATTGTTAAGTTTTAAATTTATCAATTGTGATTTATATAAAATATTTTTAACTTAATATAGATAGGAGGTAGATTTATGGAGAATAGTGGTATTGTAAAAATATCAAGAGAAGAATTGCTGCCTTTAGCAGAAAAAATGTCCAATGAAAAGAGACGTTTGATAATAATGAATGGCTATATCGATAAAGACGGAAATAATGTTGTGGTTTATAATTTTGATGTGGATGGCCAAATTATAACATATGAATGCAGAGGATGCAGTACTCTTCCTACAGTAACCCACATTTTTAAGGGGGCAGCACAATGGTGTGAAGAAGAGATTTCTGAAATGATGCCTATTGAATTTGAAGGGCTAGATAAATCAGGGAGGTTGTTTTTGCCGGAAGAATTTGATGGTACTGGTCAAATACTTGTAATGCCTATAGACGATTTAAAGAAAATTAATGAAAATAAAGGGAGAGATTATAGCAATCAGTAATTTGCTATTTTTGTTCTTTATATGAAAGGAGAGAAAGTATGAGTTATATAGTTCCAATAGGACCTTATCATCCAGCATTAGAAGAGCCTATACATGTTAAGTTATATACAGAAGGTGAAATAATTAAAAATGCTGATGTATTTATAGGTTATAACCATAGAGGAATAGAAAAATTGGCTACTAAAAGAAATCATATTCAGGTTACTACTTTGGTAGAGAGAGTTTGTGGTATTTGCTCACATTCGCATGCTCTTACATATTGTTTAGCACTTGAAAAGATAGCTGGAATGGAAGTTCCAAAAAGAGGACAGTATACTAGGGTAATTGTGTCAGAACTTGAAAGATTACATTCACATTTTCTTTGGCTTGGACTTGCAGCACATATAATAGGGTTTGATAGTGCATTTATGTATACATTTGCTGCTAGAGAAGATGTAATGGATATGTTAGAAATGCTAACAGGAAATAGAGTTAATTATGGAATAAATATTGTTGGTGGAGCAAGAAGAGATTTTACAAAAGAACAATTAGAAGAGTTGCTGAAAATGACAGATAATATACAAGAACCATTCAATAATATAAAGAAGATTTTATCATCTGATAAAACAACAGCAATGAGAACTAAAGGTGTTGGAGTGCTTACAAAAGAAGAAGCGTGGATTTATGGAGCAACGGGTCCTCATGGCAGAGCATCTGGTATGACATATGATACAAGAAAGATAGATCCATATATATGCTATGAAGATTTCGATTTTAAAGCTATCGTTTTGGAAGATGGAGATGTATTTGCAAGAGTTGTTTTGAGGATATTGGAAATTGAAGAAAGCATTAAAATTATTACTCAAGCAGTAAAAAATATGCCTGATGGTCCTATTAATTTGGGAGTAAAATTACCTAGAATACCTGCTGGTGAGGTTTGTATAAGAACAGAAGCACCAAGAGGAGAATTAACCTATTATGTCGTAACAGATGGAACTATGAATCCACATAGAGTGAGTATTCACGTACCTACATTTAGAAATGCTGCTACTGTTCCTGTTATGTTAAAAGATAATTCAGTTGCTGATGCTGGGTTAATTGTTGCAAGTATAGATCCTTGTTTTTCATGTTTGGATAGATAATATGCATGAATTACCAGTAACTCAAAGCATAGTTAGTATAGCTTCTGAAGAGGCAAATAAGAATAATGTCAAAGTAGTAAAAGAAATACGAATTAAGGTTGGCAGGTTGACGGGATTAATGCCGAGCTGTATACAGTATTATTTTGACATTATAAGCAAAGGAACAGTTGTAGAGGGAGCAATATTGGATATTGAAAAGCTACCTATTAGGATCAGATGCGGTAGCTGTGGAAAAGAATCAGTAATTGATATGAATTCTTATTCATGTTCATTTTGTAGTAGTAATGACATTAAAATAATAGGTGGAAATGAATTTTATATCGAAAGCTTGGAGGTAGAATAATGGAAATTAAAGTTGTAAGACAGATATTAGAGTGGAATGAAAATTGCCATGCAGAGCTTCAAAAGTTATTTGATGAAAAGAAGGTATTGGTTATCAATATTATGGGTTCACCTGGAGCTGGTAAAACAACATTCATTAAGAAAATGATAGAGAAATTAAAAAAACAGTATAATATTGGTGTTATTGAAGGGGATGTTGCAGGTAAAATAGACGCAGAAAAAATAGCTGAAATGGGTATCCCTGTTGTCCAATTAAATACTGATGGTGCATGTCATATTGAAGCAATGTCAATTAAGAATATGCTATGTGATTTTAACTTAGATGAACTTGATATTTTGATTATAGAAAATATTGGTAATTTGGTTTGCCCTGCAGAATTTGACATTGGCGAAGATTTAAAGATAGCTATTCTTAGTATACCTGAAGGAGATGATAAAGTCGAAAAATACCCTTTGATGTTCTCTAGGGCTGATGCATTAGTATTAAATAAGTATGACATGAAGAGTGTATTTAACTTTGATGAAGATAGAGTTTTTGAAAATGCAAGGAATATAAACAAAGACATTAAATTGTTCAAAGTAAATTCAGTTTCTGGAGAAGGATTAAATACTTTTATAGAAATGATAAAAAATAATATCAAAAAATAAGGAGGGATTAAATATGAAAAAGGTTGGAGCAGTCATTTCTACTACTATATTTTGTTTTGTGTTTTGGCTGCTGTATACACTTCCGTTTGCTGGTCAATATGATTTTAATAAAGTAATGGAAGAGATTATAGTAGGATTGATAATTTCATTTATTACAGCAGTATTTACTGCTAAGTTTTTTATAAGAGAAAATGCATTTTGGCTTTTTAATCCTGTAAAACTTTTTTCATTAATTGCTTTTGTTCCTATTTATATAATTGAGCTCTTTAAAGCTAATATGGATGTAGCTATAAGGGCGCTTTCTCCTAAGGTTAAAATAAATCCTGGTATTGTTAAAATTCAGACAGATGTTGAGTCGGATTATGGATTATCAATGTTAGCAAATTGCATCACTTTAACACCTGGAACAATAACAATGGATGTGACAGAGGAAAATGGGCAACATTACATGTATATTCATTGGATAGATGTGACTTCGCAAGATGTTAAGACAGCGTCAGATAGTATAAAAGGTGCTTTTGAGCCTTGGGTAAGGAGGGTTTTTAAATGATGATAGATGCTATGATATCTGATATAGCTATTGTGAGCATTATTTTAGCGATTTTAGCGATTGTTTTAATTTTTAGAATTATTAAAGGACCTCATGTTATTGATAGAGTTATAGCAGCGGATTGTATTGATGTTATTATTGGTTTGGTAATGGTGCTTTTCGGATGTTATCAGCAGAGAGCTTTGTATGTTGATTTAGGACTTATATTAGCATTGCTTGGATTTATAGGAACTATTTTAATTTCAAAATACTTGGAGGGAAAGCTATGATTAGAATAGTGATGGATGTGTTCTTTGCATTGGGCATATTTTTTATATTTGCAGGTATAGTTGGAATGCTTAGAATGCCAGATACGTTTTGTCGTTTGCAATCCTCTACAAATATTGTAACAATGGGAGGATTATCGATTTTAGTTGGAGCTACTATTTTTGGGTTTTATTCTGGAAACAGTTCAATTGCAATTAAGTCAATAGTAATGGGAATATTTATTCTGCTTACTAATCCAGCAGCCTCTCATGCTATGACAAAAGCTGCTTATAAAAGTGGGGCAAATATGGATAAAAAAAGTGTGTGTGATCACTATGGGAGGGACAAGCTAAATGAATAGTTTTACTGTTTTAAATTCAATAATAATCATTGGTATGATTATTGCAGGAATATGTACAGTTGTAATAGATGACTTATTACCATGTATTATTTCTATGGCAGTTGTTGGTACATTTGTAGCTATTGAGTTTTTGCTTTTAAGTGCTCCCGATGTAGCTATTGCAGAAGGTGCAGTTGGAGCGATATTGACTCCAGTAATATTTATTATTGCCTTATCTAAAGCTAAAGAAAAGAAAAAAGCTGAAGAAAAGGAGGGCAAATAGATGAAAAAAGCAGTTGTGTGGTTTACGATTACTACATTGACAGTTTTTGCTGTGTATGTGTCTATTAAAATGATTTCTTTTGGTAGTAGTTATAATGGAATTGCTAATGTTATTGTAAATGATACCGTAGGGAAAACAGGTGCTATTAATGCTGTAACAGCTATTGTGTTTGACTTTAGAGGTTATGATACTTTAGGAGAATCATTTGTGCTTTTTACAGCTATTACGGCTGCTGCAGCAATACTTAGGAAACCTGTTAATTCAATAATTAGTAAGGGTAAAGGAGGCAAGTAAGTATGAAATCCAATAAAAAAGGTTATAAATCATTGCCTTCTACAAATAAAAAAAATAAAGATATAAAGGTTAATGATGTAATAATAACATCGTGTGCAAGTGTTGTATTGCCTATTGCTATTATTTTAGGTGCTTATGTTATAATGCACGGACATTTAAGTCCAGGTGGAGGATTTCAAGGGGGAGTACTTATAGCAGGAGCTGTTGCAATACTATATGTTGCTTATGGGTCAGATGGAGTTAGGAAACTTTTTAACATTACTAGACTTAAAGCATCAGAAAGCATGGGTGCTCTTGGTTTTATATTTATAGCATCGCTTGGATTGATTTATGGTGTTAGTGGATATAGATTTTTTGCTAATACTATAAGCAAAGGAACGCCTGGAACATTATTTAGTTCTGGAACAATATTTTGGATGAATTTTGCTGTAGGTTATAAGGTTTTAACAGGTATTGGAGCTTTAATTTTAATAATGGTAAGTACTTTAAATTCCAATAAAGAATAGAACAGAATCGGGGTGAAATTATGTTACTTAATTATATTGGAGCATTTCTTCTTATTGTATTTGGACTTTATATAATATTAGTTAAAAAGAATTTGATAAAAATTGTTGTTGGTATGTCTTTATTCGATACAGGAATAAATTTATTGCTTGTATCTGTTGGATTTAGATCAGGTGGAACAGCACCTTTATTTATGAATGATTTAAAACCAGGTTCATTTTTCGTTGACCCTGTACCACAGGCATTAACTCTTACTTCTATTGTAATTGGAGCTTGTGTTACTGCATTGGCACTTTCACTTGTTATTAAGGTTAAGGAGCATTATGGTACTATAGATGCTGACAAAGTTAGGAGGTTAAACGGATGAACGGTTATAGTAGTATTTTGCCACTCATGGCAATTATGTTACCTTTTTTAGCTGCGTTTATAATTGCTTTAACTGGTAATAAGGCATTAGGTTTAAAAAGGGCATTGGCAGTAATATTTACTTTTATTCCATTATTGGCGGTTATTCTGTTGTTTAAACCAATAATGGCGGATGGACATGTTGTTTCATATTGGCTTGGTAATTGGGTACCTGAAAAGACGTGGGCCATAGGTATAGGACTTGAGATAGATGCTTTTGGGTTATTTTGTGGCTTAATAATAACTTTAACTTGTTTTTTATCCAGTATATTTTCAATAAGATATATGGAAAAGGATAATGGACTTGAAAAATATTATACTATGTTTATGCTTTTAACAGCTAGTATGATAGGGTTCGTATTTACTGGCGATCTTTTTAATATGTACGTAATGCTTGAAATTATGACTTTTGCTGCAATTGGGTTGACTGCATTTAGGAATCATAAATATAAAGCAATTGAGGCTGGATTTAAGTATATTGTTATAGGTTCGGTTGGTTCATCATTAATATTATTAGGTACTGTACTTATTTATGCACAGGCTCATACTCTTAACATTGCTCAAATATCAGCAATTTTACATGGAAATTATAATGCTGTTACAATATTTGCTTTGGCATTAATGTTAACTGGTTATGCTGTTAAAGCATTCCTTGTACCATGTCATACATGGCCTGCAGATGCACATATGTCTGCACCTTCATCTATTTCTATGCTATTATCTGGTGTTATGAGTAAAACGGGTGTTTTTGGGATAATTAGAATACTATATATGATTTATAGAAGCAAGTGTGTTGCAGCACCAAGTATGGAATTTTTGATAATTTTCTGGGGAACTATAACAATGCTAATTGGGGCAAGTATGGCAATAATTCAAACTGATTTTAAGAGGTTGCTTGCATTCAGTTCTGTTTCACAAATAGGTTATGTTATTGTTGGATTTGGAGTAGGTTTGTCTGCTAAAACTTCAGTTGCAGTAACAGGAACAATGGGTGGACTTTATCATATGTTAAATCATGCTATGTTTAAATCGCTAGCATTTTTGTGTGCAGGTGCTGTTTTATATAGAACTGGTACAACTGACACAACCAAATTAGGTGGACTTGCTAAGAAAATGCCATATACAACTGTACTCTTCATGATTTCTTTAGCATCTATAGCTGGTGTGCCGCCATTTAATGGATTTGTTTCTAAATGGTTAATATATCAGTCTACATTTGAAGCTGGATATTGGCCTGTGACTATTATTGCACTGCTTGTTTCAGTAATGACTCTTGCTTATTTTATTAAGCTTGCTCAATCGGTCTTCTTTGGAAAAATTCATAAGGAACATGAAAATATTAAAGAAATACCATGGTCTATGAGAGCTCCTATGATTGTTCTTGCTGGTGTTTGTATTTTTGCAGGAACATTTTGGAACGTGATTTCTGATAAATTGATAGAACCTGCAGCATATGCAATATATAACATTCAGGGTTATATAGATGTTATGTTTAATAAAGGGTATGCTCAAAAGATGTTTAATCAGGAGATTCCTATTCCTAAAATGACTAGAGCTATGGCAGGTTACTGGAGTCCTATTAATTGGTTATTGTTGTTTGTTGTGCTTATTGTAGGGTTTATTGTTATTGCATCGTTACTTGCAAAGGGAAATAAGAATGAACCAATTATTGATTTGAGTGATACAAAATATGATACTTTTACTGGTGGAGAAAAAGAAGATTTTTCACATATGGCAGGAAATGATTTGTTTTGGGGTTTGAAACATCAGTTTAGAGGATATTTTGAAATATTAAAAAATGCACATAGTGGTATAGTTAACGATTATGTACTTTGGGTGGCAGCATGTGCTGCAGTAGTAACTATATACTTGTTTGCAGTATTATAGGAGGAGAGAGAATATGGACATTCTTGTATATATTTTTAACATATTGATATTTCCAGGATTCTTGTTTTGCTTCTTCTTTGGATTGTTATTATCTGGTATAGATAGAAAATTAGTTGCAAGGATGCAAAGAAGAATAGGACCACCAGTTTTTCAGCCGTTTTATGATTTTTTTAAATTGATTGGTAAAGGGCATATTATACCTAGAGGGGCAGCTAAAAAGACTTTTATGCTTGCACCTATTATTGGATTGCTCGGTGTTGTTATAATATCAATGTTTATTCCTATATTTGGATATGTTTTTATTCCAAAAACAGCAGATATGATTGTAATATTGTATTTGTTAACTGTACCTGCAGTTGCATTGATACTTGGAGGCTCATCTTCTGGTTCACCTTATTCAGGTGTAGGAATATCTAGAGAAATGGTAACTATGTTATCTTATGAATTGCCTCTTGTAATTATTTTGTTAGCTGTAGGTTCTAAGGTTGGACATAGCTTAGGTGAAATTGGAAATGTTACTTTTTCGTTATCAAAAGTAGCAGAGTATCAAGCAAACAATGGTATGCTCATATGTAGTTTAAGCATGATTCCTGCTGCAATAGCTTTTTTACTATGTATACCAGCAGAGGTTGGAACAGTGCCATTTGATGTTGCTGAAGCTGAAACGGAAATTTGTGAAGGACCTCTAGTTGAATATAGTGGAAAGTATTTAGCATTGTATAAATTGATGAGTGCTATAAAGATGTTTATAATGGGAAGTTTATTTGTAGCATTGTTTTTTGGTGGTACTGGATTTGGTACAGGTATTAAATTTTTACCTTTAAATACTTTGCTTATGATGATTTTGGTAATAATAACAATTAGTATTTCAGTTTCATTTTTGAGGGCAATCGTTGCTAGAATAAAGGTTGAACATACGTTGAAATTTTTTTGGACAGTACCTACTGCTTTAGCTCTTGTTAGTTTGATTTTAACTTATGTAACTACTTTATAGTGAAAGAGGTGACAGTATGTTTAATAAATTAATTGAAAAAAGTAGAACTAAGTCTCCTTGGATTTATCATGTAAATTCTGGTTCATGTAATGGCTGTGATATTGAATTAGTTGCTCTTTTAGGGCCTAGATACGACTGTGAAAGACTGGGTATAAAATTGGCAGGTTCTCCTAGACATGCTGATATTGTAGTTGTTACTGGACCTGTTACTAGTCAGTCAAAAGACAGGGTATTGAGAGTATTATCGCAGGTTCCTGAACCAAAGGTGGTTGTTTCATTAGGATCATGTCCAATGTCTTGCAATGTTTTTAAAGGAAGTTATAGTGTGGAAGGGCCTTTAGATAAGTGGACGCATGTTGACGTTTCAGTTGGTGGCTGTGCTCCTAAACCAGAAGCAATAATAGATGGCCTTATAAAAGCTATAGAGATTTTAAAAGAAAAAAGGGGGGTAAATAATGTCTAAGTTTCCATTTGCAGGTGAAGCACTTAAGAGCTTATTTAAAGCCCCATTAACAGAAAAGTATCCTTTAACACCTAAAGAAGCACCAGAAAAATATAGAGGTAAGATTAAATTTGATGCTAATGCATGTATAGGATGTGGTTTGTGTATAAGAGTTTGTTCTCCTAATGCGATTACAAAATTGGTTGATGCTGTTGAGGAAGGTCAAAATATTACAATGAAATTTGATTTAGGCTCATGTACATTTTGTGGCTATTGTGCTGATTTTTGTCCCAAAAATGCTATTGAGCTAACTCAAGAATATTCTATGGTTGTAACCGATAAAAATGATATGATTGTCAGTGGTTCATTTATAAAAAAACTTCCTCCAAAGAAACCAGTACCGCAGAAAAAAACAACTGAAAACAAATAAAAAGGATTGTAAAAGCCAGTGAAGATACGTGTGTATCACTGGCTTTTGTCGATTTATATGTGTCTTTTTAATTAAAACATGATATAATAGATAAATGCAAATAGACATTAAGTTTAGGAGGAATTTTTATGAAGAAACAAGATTTAGCTAGAATGATCGATCATACTGTACTTAAGGCTGATACTACTGAAGATAAAATAAGACAAATTTGTAGTGAAGCTAAAGAATATGGATTTGCATCTGTATGTATAAATCCTGGTTATGTATCATTATGTAGCGAATTATTAAAGGATTCTGATGTTAAGGTATGTACTGTAATAGGATTTCCTTTAGGAGCAACAACTTCTGAAGTAAAAGCATTTGAAACAGAGAATGCAATAAAAAATGGTGCTGATGAAGTAGATATGGTTATAAACATTGGCAAATTAAAAGATAAAGATTATGATTATGTTTTGAATGATATTAAAGCAGTTGTAAATGCAGCTAAAGGAAAGGCACTGACAAAAGTTATTATTGAAACATGTTTGCTTAATGAAGAAGAAAAGATAAAAGCATGTGAGCTTTCAAAACAAGCTGGTGCAGATTATGTTAAGACTTCAACAGGATTTTCAACAGCTGGTGCTAAAGCAGAAGATATAAAACTTATGAGAGAAACAGTTGGAGAAAAAATGGGCGTTAAAGCTTCAGGTGGAGTTAGGACATATGATGATGCAGTTAAAATGATAGAGAATGGTGCAACAAGAATAGGAGCTTCTGCTTCTATTGCAATTGTTGAAGGAGCTGAATAAATACCAAAATATAAAAAATACCCTATGGGGTATTTTTTATATTTTGGTATTTTTTGCACCCCTGGGGTAGTTTTTGTATAGTATATAATATGAAAGGAGGGGAAATATGTTTAGAGAATTGAAGGCTGAAGAGGTAATATATGATTTTAGTTTGGATGATATAGATTTTAAAGAGGAATTTAAGCTTATACCTGAATATAAGGATGTTTATTCTAGAATAAAAACTGCAATAAATATAGAAAAAACTGGTTTTAATGTGTTTTTGATAGATGATTTTTCAA
This sequence comes from Clostridium tepidiprofundi DSM 19306, assembly GCF_001594005.1. GTDB lineage: Bacteria > Bacillota > Clostridia > Clostridiales > Clostridiaceae > Clostridium_AC > Clostridium_AC tepidiprofundi. The sequence continues at coordinate 31,076 of NZ_LTBA01000001.1, forward strand.
ATGAAAAATTGGATAATTTAATAGAATTTATAAAAAATATTCTAAAAGGTAGACATAAGCCTAGAGATGTTTGCTATATTATTTTAGAGGATTCTAGTACACCGGTACCAATGTATATAGAAAATGGGAAAGGTATACTACTAAAAGAAAGTATTAAGAAAATACAGAAATGTTATGATGATATTGTATATGATTTTTACAACAATACGACATCTGTTGAAAAAGAGAAGTTGCTTAATTTTTTAGAAAAGAGTAAGAGTGCATTAGTTAGTGAATTGATTATATCTGCTAAAAAAGATAATTTTGATATTAAACCAAGCGGAAGTGGATTTACTTTTATACCTCTTAAAGATGATAGAGTCATGACAGAGAATGAATATGATGAACTTTCGCTTGAAGAAAAAGAAAAAATATTGAATAAAGTTAGTGAATTAAAGAGTAAAGCTAAAAATATTTTGAATAAATTGAAGGATTTAGAGTTGAATGAGATCGAAAAACTAAAAAAATTATTGAGTGAGGAGATAAGTGAAAGAATTCAAGATATAAAATTTGATGTATATAATAAGTTTAGTGGAGATGAATATGTTCTTGAATATATAAAATATGTGTGTGATAAAATTGAGAATGAATTAGTGGAAAATTATTCGAGTTTATATGAGGATGATGAAATTGAGATTAAGAAAATAATATATAAGTACAAAGTAAATGTTATTGTAGATAATTCAGAAATGGATTCTCCAAGAGTTGTATATGAAGATGATCCGTCTTTGAGTAATTTACTTGGTACTATTGAATTTGAAAATATTGGCGGTTCGTATATTTCTAGTATAGATTTAATAAAAGCAGGGTCATTGATAAATGCAAATGATGGTTGCTTGATTGTAAGGCTTAACAATTTACTTACTTATCCATCATCTTACTATTATTTGAAAAAATCTATTTTAACAGGTAAAGTGGATCTAAATTATAATAAAGGATATTTAGATTTGTTAATGCCTACTAATTTTAAGCCTGAACCTATAAAAATAGATGAAAAAGTAATAGTTATTGGTGATTACAGGTCATATGAATTATTATTCTCATATGATGAGGATTTTAGAAAAATATTTAAGATAAATGCCGAAAGCAGTCCTTTTGTAAAATTAAATAAAAAAAATAAGGAAATTTTACTTAATAAAATTGTTGCATTATGCAAACAAAATAATTATAAACCTCTAACAAATGAGGCAGTTAAAGAAATTTCAAAGTACCTTTCTAGAAAAGCTGAGAGTAAAAATAAAATTTATTTTTCTACCAGTGAAATAAGCAAAATTTTAACTATAGCTAATCAGATTGTAGACGATAATGGAGAAAATTCTATTGATTATAAAGATATAATAAATGCAGCATATCCTGAAGAATTGATAGAGAAGGAAATGTTTGAGTTGTATGAAAATAAAAAGATATTGTTTTCTGTAGAAGGCAAATGTGTTGGAAAAATTAATGGTTTATCTGTGATAGATACAGGAACTACTACGTTTGGAAGACCTTTTAGGATTACTTGTAGTACTTATAAAGGAGAAGGAAATATAATTGATGTACAAAAGGAAAGTAATTTAAGTGGTAGTATTCATGATAAGGCAATAAATACACTAAAGGGTTTTATTTATACTTTAATAGGAGGATATGATAAATTATCTGTAGATTTTCACTTAAGCTTTGAGCAAATATATGGATTAGTTGATGGCGATAGTGCATCTGTTGCAGAAATCATATCTATGATTTCCGCATTAAGTAAAATACCAATCAATCAGAATATTGCTGTAACTGGTTCAATAAATCAGTTTGGTGAGGTACAGCCTATAGGTGGTGTTAATGAGAAAATAGAGGGATTTTTTAAAGCTTGTAAACTGATTGACAAAGTTGAGGGCAAAGGTGTTTTAATTCCTAAAACAAATAAGTATGATTTAGTATTAAATTATGAAGTTGAGCAGAACATAATAAATGGCAATTTCAAAATTTATACTATGGAAAATATTAATGATGCAATAGATGTATTAATGGGCGATGAAAATTTAAAGTCATATGAAATAATTGAAATTATGAAAAAAGAAATGATGAAATATTCCAATAGAAAGAGAAAGAAGTGAATTTATGATGTATAAAAGAGACCTATGTAAGGTCTCTTTTATACATTAAATCTAAAATGAACAACATCTCCATCTTGCATTATATAATCTTTACCTTCTAGTCTATAGTAACCTTTATCGCGTGCAGCTGCTTCTGAACCACATTCTACTAGCTTGTCATATGAAATTACTTCGGCTCTTATAAAGCCTCTTTCAATATCAGAATGAATTTTTCCTGCTGCTTGAGGAGCTTTTGTTCCCATTTTAATTGTCCAAGCTCTAACTTCAGGTTCACCAGCTGTCAAGAAACTCATTAACCCTAAAAGCTTATAACTTGCATGAATTAATTTGTCTAATCCTGATTCATTAAGTCCATATTCTTGCAGTAGTTCATTTTTTTCATCATCTTCTAGTGTTGATAATTCTTCTTCTAATTTGGCACATATAACTATTACTTCTGAATTTTCTTTTTCAGCATATTCTTTTACTTTAAGAACCATTTGGTTGTTTATATTTCCTTCTGCTAAATCATTTTCAGATATATTAGCTGCGTATAGAACAGGTTTTGATGTTAATAGAAATAGTTCTTTAACAAATGGTTCATCATCTTTAGAAAATTCCATTGTTCTAATAGGTTTGTTAGCTTCGAGTTGCTCTTTCATTTTGAGCATTAATTCAAGTTGGTGTTTGGCTGTTTTATCTCCTGAACGAACCAATTTTGTTGTTCTTTCAATTCTTCTTTCTAGTACTTCTAAGTCAGAAAGTATTAATTCTAAATTAATGGTTTCAATATCTCTAATAGGGTCGATTGAACCTTCAACATGTACAATATTTTCATCTTCAAAGCATCTAACAACATGAACTATTGAAGCTACTTCTCTAATATGTGATAAAAACTTATTACCTAATCCTTCACCCTTGCTAGCTCCTCTAACAAGTCCAGCTATATCGTAAAATTCTATAGCAGTATAAACTTTCTTTTTTGAATTATACATTTTTTCTAGCACATCAAGTCTCTTATCAGGTACACTTACTACACCTACATTAGGATCTATTGTGCAGAATGGGTAATTTGCAGATTCGGCACCAGCTTTTGTTATTGCATTGAAAAGAGTACTTTTACCAACATTAGGTAGCCCTACAATTCCTAATTTCATTTATTATAACATTCCTTTCTTTCTATTGTATTTTACTTTTATTGTATTTTACATAAAACAAGAATGAATTAAACAAGTAAATTATACTCTACAAGGCCCTTTATTTCAAGGAATACTGAAATAAATAGAAAAATGAAGAATTTTGTAAAAAAAAGACATATAATTAGATTTAAAATTTCATTAAACTTATATAATAAATGTTATATTGTTAGAAGGATTTTTATCTTTTTTATAGAATAATACACATAAAGTGGTGTAAAGTGGTGCAAAGTGGGTATAATGTGGTGATAATATTTAAATTGAGGTGTAAAAATGTTTATTGGTGAATATAAGCATTCCATTGATAACAAGAATAGAATTATTATACCTTCAAAATTTAGGGAGGAATTAGGCAGTCCATTTGTATTAACAAAAGGACTTGATGGTTGCTTATATGCATATCCAATGGGAGAATGGGAAATATTAGAGAAGAAATTGCGTACTTTGCCACTAACAAATAAGAATGCAAGAGCATTTGTAAGATTTTTCTTTTCAGGTGCAAATGAAGTTGTGCTAGATAAACAAGGAAGAGCTTTAGTGTCACAGAATCTGCTTGAATATGCTTCAATTGATAGGGAAATAGTAAGCATAGGAGTATCAAATAGAATTGAGATTTGGAGTAAGAAAAATTGGGATGAATACAATAATTCAAACATTGATTATACAGAAATTGCTGAAAAAATGAGTGAGTTGGGTATATAACTACAAAATACATTATATGAGGAGAGTTTATATGGAATTTAAACATACATCTGTTTTACTGAATGAAACTATTGAAGGGCTGAACATTAATAGCAAGGGTATTTATGTTGATTGTACTCTTGGAGGAGCTGGTCATTCGATTGAGATATTAAAGAATTTATCTGATGAAGGAAGACTTATAGGTATAGATCAAGATTGTGATGCTTTGAATGCAGCTAAAAAAAGACTAAGTGATTACAGAAATGTTACATATGTGCATGATAATTTTTATAATATAGAGACAGTATTAGAAAGTTTAAATATAACAGAAGTAGATGGTATTCTTATGGATTTAGGTGTTTCTTCTTATCAATTAGATGAACCAGAAAGAGGGTTTAGCTATATGCATGATGCACCTTTAGATATGAGAATGAACAGGGATAAGGATTTGACTGCATATGATATTGTAAATAAATATAGCCAAGAAGAGTTAAGCAGAATTATAAAAACTTATGGTGAGGAAAGATTTCATAAGAGAATAGCAAACTTTATAGTAGAGTATAGAAATACAAAGGAAATAAAAACAACTTTTGATTTAGTTGAAATAATTAAAAGAGCTGTTCCTTCAAAGTATAGAAGAAATGGACCGCATCCAGCAAAAAGAACATTTCAAGCAATTAGAATTGAAGTTAACAAAGAATTAGAAATATTGAACAAAGCAATAGAAGATAGTGTAAACGCTTTAAAAGTGGGTGGAAGAATAGCAATAATAACATTTCATTCTCTTGAAGATAGAATTGTAAAGAATAAATTTAAAGAATTGGTAAATCCATGTACTTGTCCACCGGATTTTCCTGTGTGCATGTGTGGCAAAAAGCCAAAGTTAAAATTAATAAATAGAAAACCTATTGTTTCATCGGAAAAAGAACTTATAGAAAATCCTAGATGCAGAAGTGCTAAATTAAGGGTAGCAGAAAAAATATGATCGATTAAGATAAATATATTGTTCTAAAAAAATAATGGGGTGAATAAATTGTTAGAAGAAAGATATGTTAATGGGAATACGGCATTACAGGTCGAGAGGGAGTATACTAGGAAAAAAGAGAATGAAAAAAGATTAAATAGAGATGAATTAAATAGAAAAAATGAATTGAGAGAGGAACAAAATAGAAAAAGACTTATAGTGCTAAAGAGCATTATGTGTGTTTTTATAGTTGGCATGATTGTTGTGAGTAGGTATAGCATAATATATGGCAATGAAAAGAAGATAAGAGATATAAAAAAACAAATAGTAGAATTAAGAAGCGAGAATGATAAGATGAAAATAGAAATATTAAAGTTTCAAGATATAAATAAGATAGATGAGATAGCTAGAAAAAAATTACATATGGTTGAACCTAGCAGAGTAAATGTTGTATACTGTAACTTTGATAAAGAATATTTTAAATCTCCTGATTTAACAAAGGTTTCAAAGAGTAAAAGTTTATTGTCAAAACTTAAAGAAATACTTTTTTAGCGGAGGAATGTAAGTGGAGGAATATATAGGTGGGAATTAAGAAATATAGATATCGGGATAGAGTTTTGATTAAAAAAAGAACAATCATCACATTTTTTATATTCATCTCGCTTTTTATGTTTCTGATTGGAAGATTAGGATATATAATGATTGGTAAAAGTGAAGACTATAAAAACAGGGCAATTGGTCAGTGGACCCATGAAGTCAAAATTTCACCTAAGAGAGGTAAGATTTTAGACAGAAATGGATATGAATTAGCTGTTAGTGCAAATGTGTATAGGGTTGATGTGGATTTAAATGCATTGAGGAATAGACTTAAGGAAGCAAATATGGATATGTCTGATATTTCGCCGAGCATTGCAACCATTTTGGATATGGATGAAAATGTAGTTTTGAAAAAATTAACAGCTCCTTTGCCAAATGGTAAGCCACGAGGAAGTGCTATAATTAAAAGAAGAGTGCAAAAAGAAGAAATAGATAAATTAAAGGATTATATAAAACAAAAAAGGTTATATGGAATTATTATTTCACCTGATACTAAAAGATATTATCCCAATGGAAACTTTTTAGCTCATGTGCTTGGTAACACTAATTCGGATGGCGTGGGACGTGTTGGCGTAGAATTAGTATATAATAAGTATTTAGCGGGTATTCCAGGTATAAAAATCGCTGAATTGGATAAAAACAATAAAAATATGCCATATATTATTTCGGATTATGTTAAACCAGTAGATGGTAAAAATGTTGTTTTAACTATTGATCAAACAATTCAGTATTTCTGCGAAAAAGCTGCTGAACAAGCTATGGTAGATTATAAAGCTAAAGGTATAACAATAATGGTTATGAATCCTAACAATGGCGAGATATTGGCTCTTGTGAATAAGCCAGATTATAATCCTAATGAACCCTATGATAATAATAAAACATTAGATGAAAACCAAAGGCTATGGAGAAATAGAGCTGTTAGTGATACTTTTGAACCAGGTTCTATATTTAAAGTTGTTACTGCTACAGCGGCTATGGAAGAAGGTAAAGTTTCTGATGATGATGTTTTTGTTTGTAATGGAAGCAGGAAAGTTGCTAATAGAATTATTCATTGTTGGAAGAGAACAGGACATGGAAGCCAGCATCTTGCCGATATTTTAAAAAATTCGTGTAATGTTGGTTTTATGATTCTAGGTGAAAGATTAGGTCCTGAACTGTTAAATAAATACATTAAGTTGTTTGGCTTTGGGAAAAAAACAGGAATAGATTTAAATGGAGAGGCTAGAGGGATAATTAAGAAAACTTCAGATATTACTCCAGTAGCTTTAGCTACAATATCTTTTGGACAGACTAATACTGTATCATGCGTACAGTATCTTACAGCTTTCAATGCGATTGCTAATGGAGGAGAACTGATAACTCCACATGTTATGAAAGAAATAACACATTATGATAATGAAAATAATGTTGTTGTCGATAAAAAGTATGATAATTTTAATAGAAGAAGAATATTAGATGAAAATACTATGAGAGAATTGAGGGGGTATTTAGAAAAGGTTGTTTCTGAAGGTGGAGGAAAAGAAGCATATATTAAGGGATATCATATTGCAGGTAAAACTGGAACAGCTCAAAAGGTAGACAATGTCCGTGGAGGATATGCTCATGGTAAATATATTGCATCTTTTGCTGGAATGGCACCAGCTGATAATCCTCAGGTAACTGTGTTTGTGTCTATTGATGAACCAGATCCTTCAAATTATTATTCAAGTCATACTGCTGCTCCAACTGCAAGACAGGTTTTTATGGATATATTCAATTATTTATCATTTAAGCCAGATGTTACAGGAGAAGAGGTAGCGAAAAGTTTGCTTAAAGATGTTGTAGTTCCTGAGATTAGGGGACTAGAAAGGGAAGAAGCAATTAAAATATTAAAGAGTAAAAATTTGAAGTATGATATTGAATCGACTGGTAAATATATATCAGAGATAAATCCAAAACCGGGTTGTACAGTAAAGGAAGGTGCAGAGATTATTGTTTATACATCCGATTCGCCATTATATGAGAGCAAGGTTGTTGTGCCGAATCTATACGGATATAATAAAGAAGAGGCTGAAAAATTATTGAAGAGTTTGGGCTTGAAGCCAAGCTTTATTGGAAAGGGATTAGTTTCCGAGCAAAGCATTTCTGAAGGAACAGAAGTACTTAAGGATACTAAAATCACTTTAGAGCTACAGCTTGTAGGGGACTAGGATATTTTCTTAATATATGATATATTTATTCTGTAGTGACCGGCAGTAACAAATCATTTTACTGCCGAATTTTTTGTGGGAGTGATTAAATTGAAGTTGAAAAAAGTTCTATTAGGTATTGATGTATTAAATTATGAGGATTTTGTGGATATTGATATAAACAAGATAGAATTTGATTCAAGAAAAATAGAAAAAGGAGATGTTTTTTTCTGTATATTGGGTTACAATTTGGATGGACATGATTATGCTGAAGATGCAATAAAACGTGGTGCTTCTGTTATTGTATGTGAAAAAGAGTTGAATTTTGAAGATAAAGAAGTTGTAGTTATTATGGTTAAAGATACAAGAAAGGCACTTGCAATATGTTCATCAAATTATTATGGCAATCCATCAAATAATTTGAATATAATAGGTGTAACAGGTACAAATGGTAAGACAACATCAACATATATGCTTAGAACTATACTTCAAAATGCTGGGTATAAAGTTGGTATAATAGGTACTATAGCTAACTATATTGGTGATGAAAAAATAAAATCGCATAGGACAACACCTGAATCATTAGAGTTACATAAGCTATTTAAAAGAATGAGCGATAAAAATGTTGATTATTGCATAATGGAAGTGTCTTCACATTCACTTGCTCTTGATAGAGTTTATGGTATTAAATTTAATCAAGGATTATTTACTAATTTGACACAGGATCATCTTGATTTTCATAAAGACTTTGAAGATTATTTTAATAGTAAATTCAAGTTGTTTAAGAATTCATCAAAAGCGGTTGTAAATATTGATGATAAGTACGGTCAAAAAATATGTAAATTATTAAAAGAGAATGTATATACTTATGCTATAAAAAATAAAGCGGACTTTATAGCAAGCAATATTAATATGAATTCTAGGGAAACCGATTTTGATTTAATATATAATGGAAATATTATAAATATAAAATTAAATATTCCTGGCAAATATAATGTATATAATGCTCTTGGATGCATAGGTAGTTGTATTAATGAAGGAATAAGCATTGAAAAAATTGTTGAAGGGCTTAAAAATATAAATATACCAGGAAGATGTGAAGTTGTTTCGAAAAAATACGATTTGGGGTTTGATATTATTGTTGATTATGCACATACTCCAGATGGATTAGAAAATATTTTATTAACAGCTAGGGAATTCACGAAAGGTAGGTTGATATCTGTTTTTGGATGCGGAGGAGATAGAGACAATAAAAAGAGGCCTATTATGGGCAAAATAGGAAGTGAAATAAGTGATTTATGTATAATTACTTCTGATAATCCGAGAACTGAACCACCTATGAGTATTATACAAGATATTATTAAAGGCATTAGTAAAGATAATTATATAGTTGTAGAAAACAGAAAGGGAGCAATAAGAAAAGCATTGGCTATGGCTAAAAAGAATGATACCATAGTAATTGCAGGTAAAGGACATGAAGATTATCAAATACTTAATGATAAAATTATTCATTTTGATGAAAGAGAAATAATTGATGAACTTGTAAAGGAGTTGTTCTAATTGGAAATACTTACATTGGAAGAAATCATAGAGGCTGTCTCAGGAGAACTTATTTGTTTAGGTAATAATAAATTCTTTAAGAATGTTACTACTGATTCTAGAAAAATAAAAAAAGGGGATATTTTTATTGCATTACATGGGGAAAGATTTGATGGTAATGAATTTGTTGAAGAAGCTGCTTTAAAGGGTGCAGCCCTATGTATTGTAGATAGTATTAAGTATAATGAAGAAAACATTAGTAAATATACATCTATTATTAAGGTTGAGTATACAAATAAAGCATTAAAGGATTTAGCTAAATACTACAGAAGTAAACTTGACATTAAAGTGATTGGTATAACTGGTTCGACAGGTAAGACATCTACTAAAGATTTTGTTGCAGCTGCTTTGAGTTCAAAGCTAAATGTATTTAAAACAGAAGGTAATTTTAATAACGAAATTGGATTGCCAATTATGATTTTTAAATTGGATAATTCATATGATGTTGCTGTATTAGAAATGGGAATGAGTAATTTTGGAGAGATTCACAACCTTGCAGATATTGCAAGACCTGATATTGCTGTAATAACAAATATAGGTATTTCACACATTGAGAACTTAAAGACTAGAGAGAATATATTAAAAGCAAAATTGGAAATAACAGATTTTTTTAATAATGATAGCATATTAATAATTAATAACGATAATGATATGTTGAATGCATATGATAATAAAAATATAAACATTATTAGGATTGGAACTTCAGGTGATGTTAATTTCAAAGCATTTGACATAAAACTTAATGAAAATAGTATAAAATATACTATTAAGGAAATAAATACAGATAAAGAGCATAGTTTAGTTATAAAAGCACTTGGAGAACACAATGTATTAAATTCTTTACTGGCTGTGGCTTGTTCTAGAGTATTAAGTATCGACTATGAATATATTCAGAAAGGAATTAATTGCTTTAAAGCTTCACCTATGCGACTCGATATAATAAGAGGTAAAAAATTTGTTGTTGTTAATGATTGTTACAATGCGAGTCCTGATTCAATGATTGCTGCATTAAATGTATTATCAACAATAAATGGAAAAAGAAAAATTGCAGTATTGGGTACAATGATGGAGTTAGGTGATAAAGCTTATTATGCTCATTATGAAGTGGGTAGATATGCATCAGAGGAGGGAGTAGATTTGCTATTGACAGTTGGAGAATATAAAGAGGTTTACAAGGAAGGATATGGTAATCCAAGCTATTTTAAAGGGTTTGGAAGTAAACAAAAATTAATTGATTATTTAGAAAAAGAAGTTACAGAAGGCGATGTTATTTTAATAAAAGCATCAAGGACTATGAGATTTGAAGATATTGTTAATAAACTAGAGATAATAAATAGCTAAAGTAGGTGATTTCAATGAGTAAAATTATTTATTGTGTATTAGTTGGATTTGCTGTATCAATTTTACAAGGACCATTATTAATTCCCATATTTCATAGATTGAAATTTGGACAAAACATACGAGATGAAGGGCCTGCAACTCATAAGAAAAAGGCGGGTACTCCAACAATGGGTGGAATAATATTTATTCTAGCAACTGCCATAACATTATTTGTTATTGAAAAGCACCCAGGAAGTAATGCTATTGTTGCATTATTAGCATTTATTGGTTTTGGGATTGTTGGATTTTTAGATGATATATTAAAGATTATACACAAACACAATGAAGGATTAAAGCCTAAGCAGAAGATGGTTTTGCTGGTAATAATATCTGGTATGATAGCATTTTATGCAGCAAAGAATATTGGTACTGACATTTACATACCTTTTGTAAATAATACTGTAGATTTAGGAAAGCTATATATTCCCTTTGTAATAATATTTTTTGTTGCTACTACAAATGCTGTAAATTTAACTGATGGGTTGGATGGACTTGCGACTTCGGTTACTCTTTTAGTTATCATATTCTTTGCAATGATAGGTTATGGAATGGGCAATTATGTATTAGCTGATTTTTGTGGAATTATTTCTGGAGCATTATTAGGGTTTTTGAGATATAATTCTTATCCTGCAAAGATAATTATGGGTGATACTGGCTCACTAGGTCTAGGAGGAGTAGTTGCAGCTGTGGCATTGATACTTAAATTACCATTGATTGTTATTATTGTAGGAGGAATTTATGTAGCAGAAGTACTTTCTGTGATACTTCAGGTTTCATCATTTAAGTTAACTGGTAAGAGAATTTTTAGAATGTCTCCTTTACATCATCATTTTGAACTTATTGGCTGGCATGAAAGTAAGATAGTAGCTGTATTTTCAATAATTACTGTGATACTATGTTTAATAGGATTTTTGTCATTGTCTTTTTTATCTTTGTAGTAATATTGTTATGGGAGGTATAAAATGAAAAGACCCAAGGTAAAAATGGGACAGATAGATTTTACTTTATTTGCAATAGTTATGTTGTTAGTTTCAGTAGGAGTTGTTATGGTATATAGTGCTAGTTCTTATTCTGCATTTTTCAATCCAAACTATAATGACAGTATGTATTTTTTGAAAAAACAATTAATGTGGACATTATTGGGTACTATTGCTATGATAATTGCAATAAGAGTAGACTATCATAAATATAGAAAATATACTAACTTAATGATGATTATTACTTTTGCACTCTTGGTAATAGTTTTATTTTCAAAGCCTATAAATGGAGCTCGAAGGTGGATTGATTTAAAAGTTGTAACGCTTCAGCCGTCTGAGCTTGCGAAATATATGGTAGTTCTTATTTTGGCTAGAAGTATAGATAATAAAGGAGAATTAATAAACTCATTTTCTAAGGGTATAATTCCCAATCTTTTTATAGGATCAGTTTTTGCAGGAATGATACTTTTAGAAAAAAATTTAAGTATTGCATCTGTCGTTATGATTGTAACTTTAGCTATGTTATTTGCTGCAGGTGCTAAATGGAGACATGTTATATTTACTCTGTTGCTTATGTTTGCAGCGGGTGTAGGTTTTACTTTAATTGAGCCTTATAGAATGAAAAGACTTATGAGTTTTAGAAATCCTTGGGCTGATCCTCTAGATACTGGTTATCAGTTAATACAATCGTTATATGCATTGGGGTCTGGAGGAATACTTGGTGTTGGATTAGGTAAATCACGTCAAAAATGTTATTACATCCCAGAACCGCATAATGATTTTATCTTTTCAATTATAGCTGAAGAATTAGGATTGATAGGATGTATATTTGTTATAACACTTTATATAATTTTTATTTGGAGAGGAATACTAGTGTCTTTGAGAGCAAAAGATGTTTATGGCTCGATTTTAGCTATAGGAATAACATCTATTATTGCTATTCAAGCTGTAATAAATATTGCAGTTGTTTCAGGTTCTATGCCTGTTACAGGAGTACCGCTTCCCTTTATAAGTTATGGTGGTTCATCACTGATATTCAATATGTTTGCTATGGGGATTTTGCTTAATATTTCAAGGCAAACAAGAAATAAAAGTGATATATGATTGAGGACTTTATTTTTTAATAAAGTTCTTATTATTTTTTACTTAATTGATGAAAAATGTGTTTGTAAATGGTATTATATATTTATGAAAAGAATGTGGTGATGTATATGAAAAGAAAATCAGATAGTATGTATAATAAAGCTAAGTACATAATAGATAATAAAGATAAGTTGATTAATAGAAGAATTGCTTTTAAAAGAATGAGAATGTATTTATTTATAACAATGATATTTATAGGAATAGCGATTACGTTGTGTCTTAAGTTATCTATGTTTAATATTACTCAAATAAATGTAGTAGGAAATAATGTTGTTAATTATAATGATATTATATTAAGTTCGCATATAAAAAAAGGCATGAATATTTTTAGGATTAATGTTAATGAGGCAATAAAGAGTATTGAGGGTAACCCTCATATTTTAAGTGCTATTGTAAAGAGAAAGTTACCTAATGTTGTAAGAATTGATGTTCGAGAAAGGAAAGCTAAATTTTATGCATACTTTAACAATAAATATTTTATAATAGATAATTATGGAGTTATTATTGATGTAAAAAGTGATATTAGTGATATGAGATTAATTAAATTGGATGGATTTGACTTTTCAAAGGCGCAGTTAGGAGAAGTACTACCGTGCGAGGATGAACGTAAAGTAGCAATGTTAGATGAAATATCTAATATTATTAAAAACAATAGAAGTAATGTTAAAATTTCTATTGTTGATTTATCGAATATGGCTGATATAAATTTTTATTGCGGTTCTATGCAAGTAAAGTTAGGAACAAATAGAGATTTAATAAAGAAATTGGATAAAGCGTTTGATATTATTATTAAAGAAAATATTGTTAATAAAAAAGGATATGTAGATGTTAGTTTTAGTGGTAATCCAGTAATCTATACAGATTAGGGGGACATAATTATGAATGAAAGACTCTCAAAGATATCTGTTGCTATAGTATGTGTTATATTTGGGTTTTTATTGTCATATCAGATCAAAGTGCTGCACATAAATAAAATGCAATCAGGTACAAAAAAACAGAATGCAGAAATATCTTTAGAAATTGAACAATTACAAAAACAAAAAGAAGAATTGAAGAAAAAGATTGATAGTCTTCAAAGTAAAATAGCACAATATGAACAAGCGGCTGCTAGTAAAAATGAAAGAAGTAAGATGCTATTGGAAGATTTAAAAAAAATGAGAATACTTAATGGTGCTACAAAAGTTAAAGGTGAGGGCCTTATAATAAAAATTTCACCTAAGAGCAATATATTTGGTAGTGCATATGAAGGTCAACCAATTACCGATTCAAATTTGCTTGCTATAGTAAATGAACTTTATTCTGTTGGTGCAGAAGCAATAAGCATAAATGATATTAGGATTACGGCTAGAAGTGGTATTAGGACAGCAAGTAACTCAATAATAATTTCGAATGAGAAAATTTCTTATAATAAACCAGTTGAAATTAAAGTTATAGGTAATAAAGATTTGTTGGAAGCTGCTTTAAATTTTCCAGGAAACATTCCAAATACTCTGTATCAGAATTGTGACATTGATTGGAAAAGTTATGATGAAATAATTATTCCAAAGAGTAATGAATTGATTGAATTTAAGTATGCTATTCCGTTAGAAAAATAATAGAGGTGTTGTTATGATTTTTGCAATCGTAGGTTTGATAGTAGGTATTGTCTTAGGTTTACTAGTAAATATAAATATTCCTATGAAGTTTTCTCCATATATTTCTATTGCAATAATTGCTTGTATAGATTCAATTTTTGGTGCTATAAGTGCTAGCTTATCTAAAACGTTTAGGACAGATATATTCATATCTGGTTTTATAGGTAATGCAATTTTAGCTGTGTTACTAGTCTATTTGGGTAATATACTAGGCGTGCCTATATATATTGCTGCTGTGATATTGTTTGGTAGCAGGATATTTAATAATTTTGCAATAGTAAGAAGGTTGCTTCTTGAAAGAGCAAAGTTTAACAAGAGGTGGTCTGATGCGGATGAAGATAAATAAATCCAATAGAATAATTTTTTTTGCCTCCATGTTTTTAGGAATAATAATTGCAATGAATATTAAATTCTTAAATAGAGATAATATGCTATTGAGTCCAGAAGATTATTCAGAAGCTTATAACAAGAGAAATAATCTTTATAACGAGATATCACGTATGAAAGAAGAATATTATAATGCATATAAAAAGCTTGATATATATAAGGCAAATGATGAAAACAAGTATTCGGTTATACAAGAAATACAAAAGGAATTAGATAAAAATAATTTGCTATTTGGTGTTGAACCAGTTGAAGGTGAGGGTGTGAAAATCATTATAAATGATGCTACAACGGGTTCATTTGGGGAATACTACGATATATATTCTGTTATACATGATTATGATATTGTAGAGTTGGTTAATGATTTAAAAAATGCAGGAGCTGAAGCTATATCAATAAATGGTCAAAGAATTATTTACAGCAGTTATAGTTATTGTGGAGGCAGTTACATAAATTTAGGAGGAACCAAAATTGTTCCCCCATTTTATATTAATGCAATTGGAGATAAGAGGGTATTGAAAAATTATTTATTATTAAATAATACACATTTTAAGGAGTTGGCGCTTAGAAGGATAAGAACTGAAATTTATGAAGTAGATCATATAAGAATACCTGGTTATACTGGAAATACAAAATTCCAATATATGCATGAAACAAAGTAATTTTTAAAATTTAATTAAAAAAATAATTAATGTTGAAGGAATTTTGTTTTTAATGAAGAATACCTTCTATAGTATGTGGTATATATAATAAGGAGAGAGACTGTTATGGAAATAAAAACTAATATTTATAATATTAGAAAAGACATCCCTAAAAATGTTAAGCTTGTTTGTGTTACAAAGACAAAGAGTATTGAAGAAATTAAACAAGCTTATTCTATTGGTGAAAGAGATTTTGGCGAAAATAAGGTTCAAGAGTTATTGTATAAATATGAGCACTTTGATAATGATGTAAGATGGCATTTTATTGGACATTTGCAAAGGAACAAAGTTAAATATATTGCAGGTAAGGTATACTTAATTCATTCATTAGATAGTGTTAGACTATTGAATGAAATTGAAAAAAGATATTCTGAAAAAGGTAGAATTGCTAATGTATTGATTCAAATAAATATAGGTAGAGAAAAAAATAAAACAGGTTTGTTTATTGAAGATTTAGATGAATTATTAAAACACTGTGAAAAGTGTTCTAATGTGAAAGTGAAAGGTTTAATGGCTATAATACCTAAAGGTGATGAGAAATCTTGCAGTATGCATTTTAGGAATATGAAACATATTTTTGATGAACTTAAGGAAAATGAATTTAATAATATTAATATGGAAATCTTGTCTATGGGCATGTCAGGTGATTATAAAATAGCTATTGACGAAGGGTCGAATATGATAAGAATAGGACAAGGAATTTTTGGGAAAAGAATATATGACAAAGGAGGAGTTTAAATGTCAGGAAAAGTTTTAAATAAAATGATGGGTATTTTAGGTATGGAAGATAATTATGATGATTATGATGAACAGGAAGATGTGCTAGATGAGCAAGAAGAACAAGAAGATGATGATTATGATTTATTGAATAGCAAAAAAGGAAAAATATTAAATATTCATACCAGTTCTTCTGTAAAGGTTGAGATTGTTAAACCTTATGATTTTGAAGAAGCTACAAGTGTCTGCGAGAGCTTAAAGAAGAGGAAAATTATAGTCATAAATACTACAGCATTGGATAATAAAATAGCTCAGAGATTTTTAGATTTTGTTGGTGGTGCATGCTATATTTCAGGTGGAGAGCTTCAAGAGGTAGAAAAAGGTATTTATATTATATCACCATCAAATGTAGAAATAGATAACTCATTAAAGACTGAACTTTCTAGTAAGGGAGTATTTAGTTTTATAAAGTAGATTGGAGGTAAATATGATATTTGCTAGAATGATTTATTTTGTTCTTGGATTGTTAGAAATACTTATTCTTATTGAGGTTGTTTTGTCTTGGATTATGATTGGTAATGAAAATAAGTATACAATGATGATACATAGGATGACTGAGCCTTTTTTAGAACCAGGAAGGAGAATTCAAGAAAGCTTATTTCCAAATTTAATGATAGATTTTTCTCCATTTGTGGCAATTGTGATTATTACGTTTTTAAAAAGATTATTGATTTGGTAATAATATGGGGGTATGGTTATGCGGATAACTTCTATGGATATTGAAAACAAGGAGTTTAAGAGAACAGTAAGGGGATATAATCCTTATGAAGTGGATGAATTTTTAGATCAAATTGCTGAGGATTATGAAGCACTGTATAAAGAGAATTCAATACTTAATGAAAAGATTAGTATACTGGATGAAAAAATAGAGCATTACAAGAAAATTGAGTCTACTATTCAAAAAACATTGGTTTTAGCACAAAATTCTGCTGAACAGGTTAAGTTAAGTGCTCAAAAGGAAGCTGAATTGATAATAAAAGATGCTAATGATGCTGCTCAAAAAATTATTGATAAAGCTAATAATGATGTTTTAAAGATAAATGATGAATTTGATAGGATAAGACGAGAGTTTAATAAGTTCAGAACAAAATATAGGAATTTTATGAATAGCCAAATAGAATTATTTGAAAGAATGGAAAAGAATTTTGATGAGTACTATTCGCTTGGCAAAAGTATTAAAGAAGAAATTAAAGAGAAAAGCGTTGATATGAGTGAGGCAAATATAAGCAATGATTTTAATGTAAATGATATAAATAAAGAAATTGGCGATGCAGATGATTTAGAAACTATTAAAACATTTTTTGCTAACAGGTGAAGCATAAAATCTAACGGCAATTCCTTCCTCTAGTTTATATGTTGGTTGGAAATTGTCGTATTTTTGTGTTTTGTCCTATTAAATTTGAATTTTTCTGTTATAATAGTATAAAATATATTTAAACTGGAGGAATGAGATTTGAACATAGGTATTATTGGTGCTATGCAAGAAGAAGTTGAAGAGTTATTGAAAATAGTAGAAGCTGAAGAGAATATAATTAAAGCAAAAATGGAATTCAACGTTGGGAAAATATATGATAAAAGAGTTGTTATTGTTACTAGTGGAATAGGTAAAGTAAATGCGGCAGTGTGTACTCAGATATTGATAGATGATTTTAAAGTTGATTGTATAATTAATGTGGGTATTGCTGGTGGTGTAAGAGAAGATATATATCCTGGAGATGTTATTATTGCAGATAATTTAGTACAACATGATATTGATACTTCATTTTTTGGCGATAGAATAGGTCAAGTACCAAGACTTGATACATTTGACTTTAAATGCGATGAAAGATTAGTGAGTGTTGTTAATGATGTTTGCAAAGATATTAAAAATAGCAAATACTATAAGGGAAGAATAGTCTCAGGAGATCAATTTATTGCAGATGTTGAGAAGTTAAAATGGATTAGTAGTGAGTTTGGTGCTTTAGGATGCGAAATGGAAGGGGCGAGTATAGCTCATGTGTGCTATCTCAATCAAATTCCTTTTGTTGTTATTAGATCTGTGTCTGATAATGCAATCAATGGAACTCACATGGAATATGATAAATTTAAAGTTATAGCTTTAAAAAATTCGTTTAATATAATTAATAGTATGCTAAAAATTATGTAGGTGATGACTTATGAAACATTTACTTGTTGATAAATATAGTGGCCCTAATATAAAGTTTAATGTAAAAGATGTATTATTTGGTGGTAATGAAAAAGTTTTTATTTCCGGTCCTTGTTCTGTTGAGAGTTATGAACAAATGGATGAGTTAGCATATCAGCTAAGTAATATAGGTGTAAATATGCTGAGAGGTGGAGCATTTAAACCAAGGACATCTCCTTATGATTTTCAAGGACTAAAACAAGAGGGTATAAAAATATTAAAAAGCATAAGTGAAAAATATAATATGCCAGTTGTAACAGAAATTATGGATATAAGGGATTTGGAAATTTTATTGCCCAATATTGATATGTTACAAATAGGTTCTAGGAATATGTACAATTATTCATTGCTTAAAGAAGTAGGAAAACTGGATGTTCCAGTGCTTCTTAAAAGAGGTATGAGTGCTACAATTCAAGAATGGATGTATGCTGCTGAATATATTATGTCTGAAGGAAATGAAAAAATTGTTTTATGTGAAAGAGGAATTAGAACATTCGAAACTTATACAAGAAATACATTAGATATTAATGCTGTTGCTGTTGTTAAAAATAAATTTAGACTTCCAATTATAGTAGATCCAAGTCATGGAACGGGATTGAGAGAAATTGTACACAGTATGTCGTTAGCATCAATAGCTGCGGGTGCTGATGGTTTGATAATTGAAAGTCATATTAATCCAGATTTAGCTATTTCAGATGCTAGGCAAACTGTTGATGTAGAAACAGTACATAGAATAATTAAAAGCGTTGAAAAAATGGGTTGGTGATAGTGTTTTGCGTGTTAAAATTAGTAGACCTAAATCAAATATAGAAGAAAGTTTCACATTATATGGAGATAAATCTATTGCACATAGAGCATTAATTTTAGGAGCATTACCTAAAGGGAAATATAAAATAATAAACTTTCCTCTTAATAGGGATTGTATGACTACATTGAAATGCATGAACAAATTGGGTGTAATAATAAGGCAAGAAAACAGCACTCTATATGTTAGTTCTCCTGGATATGAAGGATTTAATAAAAATGTTGGAACTCTTGATTGTGAAAATTCTGGAACAACTGTAAGATTGCTGTCAGGAGTGCTGAGTGGCATAGGTGCTGAGTGTACACTTATTGGTGATAGCTCGCTTTCAAAGAGACCAATGTCAAGGATTGAAATACCACTATTAAAAATGGGTGCAAACATTGAAAGCAACAATGGTTATATTCCAATTAATTTCAAAGAATGTGCTGTATTAGAAGGAATTACATATGAACTCCCAGTGGCATCAGCACAGGTAAAATCCTGCATACTTATAGCAGGTTTTTTATCTGATAATAATACTACTGTTATTGAAAAGGTATCAACTAGGGATCATACAGAGAGGATTTTTAAATATTTAGGTGCTGATATTTTTGTTAATAGTAATAGTAATAGTATTTCAATTAGCAGATCAAAAATTATGAGCAAGGATTTTTATATACCAGGTGATATTTCATCTGCTGCATTTATTATTGCGTGCGCATTGCTCGGCGAAAATTGCAAAGTAACATTAAAAAATGTTTTATTAAATGATGGCAGAATTAAATATATAACTCTTTTGAAGAAAATGGGAGCCTTAATTAGTATTAAGGAAAATGGAATTGTGAATGGAGAAAATATAGGAGATATTTCTGTAGTAAGCAGTAAAATGTATGGAATAGAAATCGAAGAAGATATCATACCGAGCATAATAGATGAAATCCCAGTACTAGCAGTTATTTCCGCTTTTAGCAATGGTACTACTAGTATACATGGAATAGAGGAATTAAAGTACAAAGAAAGCAATAGGGTGGAGTCTATAATTAAAAATTTAAGAAACATAGGAATAGAATGTAATATAGTTAATGATACGATTATTATTCATGGAAATGATAGTATAATTGATAAAACTATTTCATTTGAAAGCTTTAATGATCATAGGATAGCTATGGCTTTTATGGCGGTTGCTATGAGAAATAAAGGCTGTATTATTATAAATAATTGGGAATGTACTGATGTTTCATTTCCAAATGCGATATGTTATTTCAATAAATTTTTTGATATTAGAAATGTTTATTAATAAAAAATGCTCCTTTTGAGAAAATATTATATATGATTTGTTTATTGAAAGGAGTGTTTTTATGGATAATAAAAGAAGTGAACATTTTAGAATGAAGTTGATGAATGAAAAGAAACGAGTAAATGATTTGTTGAAACAAATGAAAGAAAATGGAGTATTTACCAATTCGGAGATAGCTTCAGAGCTATCATATTATGATAATCATCCGGGGGATTTAGCTACAGAAATTTCTGATATTGAAAAAGGTAGAGCCCTTAAATCTAATGAAGTTTCTATACTAAAAAAGATAGATTTAGCGCTTAGTGCTATTGAAAATGGAAAATATGGTATATGTAAACTTTGTGGTAAAGAAATAAGTGAAGAGAGGTTGGAGTTTATTCCTTATGCGGAGTATTGTATAGAATGTCAAAAAAATTTGAGCAATATTAAACCACATAAAGATAGACCTGTTGAAGAAGATGTACTCGGAAATCCATTTGGATATGGTTATAATGATTTTAGTGATGATGTAGAATTTGATGCTGAGGATAGTTATCAAGCTGTTGAAAGATTCAATAAAATGGATAATATAGATGAATTTTATGATGGTGATGATGACTATGTGGAACCGATTGAGTGCATTAGCAATCAAGAGTATAAAAATCAGTTACCTGATTAGTTTGCTATAAATATAAGGGGGATGGGTAATGGAGTTAATTATTATTTTTATTGGTCTAACTTTGGATAGAATTACAAAAATTTGGGCTAGTACATTAAAAGGAAAAGAAGGAATAGTTGTAGTTAGAAACTTTTTTAGATTTGAATATCTAGAAAATAGAGGAGCTGCATTTGGAATATTTCAGCATAAGCTCATTCTTTTAAGTGTTGTTACAATAATTGTAGTAAGTGCAATGGGGTATTACTTGATTAGTTTCAGACCAAAATCCAAATTTTTAAGGTTTTCATTAGCGCTTATAATAAGTGGAGCAATAGGTAACTTGATTGATAGAATGTTTTATAAGTATGTAATTGACTTTATTTTACTGCACTACAAAGATGTTTATTATTACCCTACTTTTAATGTAGCAGATATATTGGTGGTTACTGGAACTATTATGCTGGCAATTTTAATAATAAAGGATGTAGATTAATGGAAAGAAATGATTTTATTGTAGATAATGAGTTTGTTGGCACTAGATTGGATGTTTTTTTAAAATCCAAGTATGAAGATAAATCAAGAAGTTATTTTCAGAATTTACTTGAACAAGAAAACATAAAAGTTAATGGGCAAATAAAGAAAGGAAAGTATAAGTTAAAGCAAGGTGATAAGGTTTCAGTAGAAATTCCTGAACCAGTTGAATTAAAGATAAATCCTGAGAATATTCATATTGACATTGTTTATGAAGATAAAGATATAATAGTTGTAAATAAATTACAAGGTATGGTTGTTCATCCTGCACCAGGTAATTATTCTGGTACTCTCGTTAATGCACTACTATATCACTGTGATGATTTGTCAGGTATAAATGGTATTATAAGGCCAGGAATTGTACATAGGATTGATAAAGATACTTCAGGATTATTAGTTATCGCTAAGAATGATATTGCTCATGTAAAGCTTGCTGAACAATTCAAAGAACATTCAATAACTAGAACGTATTATGCACTGGTAGAGGGAAGAATAAAAAATGATAGTGGCGTCATAAATAAACCATTAGGTAGAGATGCTAAGGAAAGAATTAAAATGGCAGTTGTTTCGAATGGTAAGAGGGCTGTTACACACTACAAAGTGATTGAAATTTTCAAAAAAAATACATTAGTCCAATGCAACCTGGAAACGGGTAGGACACACCAAATAAGAGTTCATATGGCATATATAGGGCATCCATTAGTAGGGGATCCAGTATATGGATATAAAAAGCAGAGGTTCAAATTAAATGGTCAAGCACTTCATGCTAAAACTATTGGATTTATACATCCTACTACAGGAAAGTATGTGGAATTTGATTCAGAGTTACCTATGTATTTTAAAAAAATTATAAATGTGTTGAGAAATGAATTGAAATAGAGTTAATTTTATGTTAACATATAGAAAAGATTGAGTTACCTTTAAAGTAGTCCTGTGAGATTACAAGGTGTTAAAACATAATTTTAGTTTTAATTGTTTATTACGCCTTTACCTCACGGTTGAGGCGTTTTTTATATGTGTAAGTGAACTCGTTTTGCTAGAGCAAAATATAGGTATTTAAGGTGGAGACTCTACTTGAATCAAAACGCTTCAATATGCTACTTATGGAAGTAGGATTCTTGTAGAATTAATAAATATTAGTTGTATTGTAAAGGAGGTGCTTTTGTGAAATTTAAAACTGAACTTCTTGATGATAAGGGAATAAATAGAACTTTAACAAGAATAGCTCATGAAATAATCGAAAAAAATAAAGGTGTTGAAGATGTAGCACTTCTTGGAATAATGAGAAGAGGAGTCTTTCTAGCGGAAAGAATTGCTAAACTTATTGAAAAATTCGAGGATATTAAAGTGCCAGTAGGAAGTGTTGATATTACACTATATAGAGATGATTTATCAGAACTAGGAGAACAACCTACATTAAACAATGATAATATAGGTATTGAAGTTAAAGGTAAAAAGATAATTCTAGTTGATGATGTAATATATACAGGAAGAACTGTTAGGGCAGCAATAGATGCTATTATAGATCATGGAAGACCTGAAATGATTCAACTTGCAGTTCTAGTTGATAGGGGACATAGGGAAATTCCTATCAGACCAGATTATGTAGGTAAGAATATTCCTACTTCTCGAAAAGAATTGGTTTCTGTTGAGGTTACAGAATTAGACGGTAGTAATTCAATTAAAATATATGAATTATAAGCTACAAATCTTTTAATAAAGTCCAGCGAGACTTAAAGGAGGAATTTTATGAAAAATTATGTAGATGTCGAAGAAAGATTACCTTTGTTAAAATCTATTCCACTTAGTTTCCAGCACTTGTTTGCAATGGTTGGAGCAACTATATTAGTTCCTATTATTTTAGGTATGAGTCCATCAATAGCTTTGTTTGCTAGTGGAGTTGGAACTTTGATTTATATTATGTGTACTAAAGCCAAATTGCCAGCATATGTTGGTTCGTCTTTTGCATTTATTACTCCAATGTTGACTGTTATGAGCAAATATGGTGTTGAAGCTATGTTATTTGGAATAATTAGTGCAGGATTTGTTTATGTTATTGTTTCAGGAATAATAAAACTTGTTGGCGTTAATTGGATTAATAAGGCTTTGCCTCCTATAGTTGTGGGTTCGGTAGTAATAGTAATTGGACTAGGACTTGCGGGAGTTGCAATAGGATGGGCTGGATTAGGCGGTAAATTGCCGGACGAAATAGTTGCATATAACATTCCTCGATGGAAATGTATACTAGTTGCATTGGTAACGCTTTCAACGGCTATAATAGGTTCTATGTATTTTAAAGGTTTTTTAGGAGTTATACCAATTCTTATTTCAATGGTTGTAGGATATGTTTTCGCAATATTTATTGGTGTTATTCCTCATGATGTAATGATTAAAATAGCAGAAGCATGTCATATAAACAATATTATTCAGATTCCAAGCTTTAAGTTTCCAAAATTCAATATAGATGCTATTATTATAATGGCGCCTGTTGCTTTTGTTACATTAGCTGAACATATTGGACATGTTTATGTTACGAATAATGTATGTGATAGAGATTTTACAAAAGAACCAGGATTGCATAGATCTATTTTAGGAGATGGGCTTGCTACAATGTTTGCAGGATTTATTGGAGGACCACCTAATACTACATATGGTGAAAATATTGGTGTTTTAGCAATAACTAGGATTTTTAGTGTACAAGTAATTGCAGGTGCTGCTATAATTGCTATAGTGTTGTCCTTTATTGCACCAGTAGCAGTTATTTTAGAAAATATGCCAAAGCCTGTTATGGGCGGAGTAAGCATATTATTATTCGGAATAATTGCATCATCAGGTTTCAGAGTTTTTGTTGAAGATAAAATTGATTTCAGCAAAAAGAGGAATTTAATAATATCATCTGTAATAATTGTTATAGGTTTAGGAGGAGCATCAATTAAAATACCTCATTCTCAAGTGGAAATAGCAGGTGTTGCATTAGCAACATTGGTTGGTATATTTTTAAATTTGGTATTGCCTGAGCAAAGCAAAACTGAAAAGGTGAACGAATAAAATAAAAGAGCCAATGGCTCTTTTATTTTATTTGTTCTATATTTGGAATTTTAGGGTCAACATAAATTGTTTGATTTGAATAGTATATTACCATACCTGGCTTTGCACCATTAGGTTTTTTAACATTTTTAATTTCAGTATAATCCACTGGAATTTTAGTTGAATTTTTAGCTTTGCTATAATATGCTGCTAAGTTAGCACCTTCTTCTAATGTTTTTTCTGATATATCATTGGAGTTTTTTATTATTACATGTGAACCAGGAATATTTTTAGTATGCATCCATATATCATGTTTACCAGCAAATTTTAATGTCAAATAATCGTTTTGAATATTATTTTTACCTACATAAATATCATTACCATCACTTGATTTAAAATGTAATGGCTTAGATAAATTATTTTTTTTACTGTTTTTCTTTTTATGTTTTAAATACTTTGAATTTACGAGTTCTAATCTAATTTCGTCTAATCCATCAGCATTTTCACAATTTTTTATATTAGTTAAAACTGATTCTAAGTATTCAAGCTCATTATTTGCTAATTCTAATTGCAGTTTTGACATTTCTTCTGATTTTTTTAATTTATTATATTTTTTATAGTATTTTTGAATATTTTCAGAGGGAGATTTGTTTTCTGCTAATTTTATATTAATATATTCTCCATTTTCACTGTAATAATTAAGAACATTTATTTCTTTCATTCCTTTTTGTATTTGATAGATATTTGATGTCAAAAGCTCGCCATATAGTCTGAATTTATCTTTGTTTTTGCAATCATGCAATGTTTTATTTAAAATATCTATCTTTTTCTTACATCTTTCAATGTTGTTATTTACAAGTTTTTGAAGATACGAGCTTTTTGAATTTATTCTGTCAGCTTTATCTTTTTTATAATAAAAATCTTCAAGTAAAATAGAGGGCGATGAATAGGATTTTTTAGTCATATTCTGAAGAATTGTTAATTCAATACAATGAAAATCAACTATATTATTCTTTTTTGAATATATGTTAAAATCAAATTTTTTACTATGTATATTTGAAAAAACTTGTTGAGAATAATTATATAAATCTTCCAATGAGATATTATCTAGAGTGTAACCATTATTCATTAAACGGTAAAATAGTTCATTGGACAGTTTTTTGCTTATACCTGTAAAAATGTTAACAAATATTTTATCATCAAATTCAATTTTGTTTTGCCTGTAAAATGATACTAATTCATCATAACTGAAATCAAATGGGTTAAGCTTATTGGATTTAGGAGGATAAATGTATTTTATACCCGGATACAAATTTCTGTATGAATTAATATCGGAAGTTAAGTGTTTTATGCTATCCATTATTATATTATCTCTTTCTCTAATAAGAGTAATATTACTGTGTCTGCCCATGATTTCTATGATTAGAGAATATATACTATTGAATCCCAATTCATCTGTGCTTTCAAAATTTATTTTTACTATTCTATCTCCATTTATCTGTTCTAAAGAAATAACCTTTGAATTGTTTAGGTATTTTCTAAGCACCATGCAAAAAATTGGTGGAGATAAAGGGTTCTTTTTTGTTATTTCGGTAAAGTGAATTCTTGGATAGTTTGAACTAGCACTTATTAATAGTTTATATTTTTTTCTAGCTTTTTTGAAAACAATATTGATTTCATCCTTTTCAGGTTGATTTATTTTTTCTATTTTACTGTCAATCATTATTGGAGAGATTTCATCTATTATACTAAATAAAAAAATACCGTCTAGTGCCACATATATCATCCTTTCTAATGCTGTTATTATATAGTATATCATTATAGAGAAATAAGTTCAAAAGTTAGAATGCTAAAAAAAATACATATTATGATTAAATTATATTAAATTGACAAAAATAATAGTATATGAGAAGGGAATGATGCGAATGAATGGTGAAAGAAGTATTGAGTTTTTGGATTTAGAAACTATAAATATTGAAAAGGAAATTGCATTAAAGATTCCTAAAGAATTTGCTTATAAAAATCTGGTTATACCATTTAATATTGAAAATAGCAAAGTTCATGTTGTTATGGCTGAGCCCCACAATAAAGATATTATTGAGGAATTGAAATTTCTACTATCGTCAAATATACAAATTTATGTGGCAACTAGCGAGAAAATAAAAGAAACTATAGAAAATATTTATTCAAAGAAAATATTTGATAATGCTGTTAAGCAATTAGGAGAGGAAATTAATATAAACAACATGTTTTTATCAGAAGATAGTGATGATATTAAGCATGCACCAGCTGTTAAAATAGTAGATACTGTTATAAAAAATGCTATTTCAAATAAAGCAAGTGATATTCACTTTGAGCCTTTTGAGAATTATGTAAGAATAAGAATGAGAATTGATGGAGTATTACATGAAATATTACGTATGCCTAGAGAAATATATTCATCTGTAATTACTAGAATTAAGGTATCATCTGGAATGGATATTTCTCAAAAATTACTTCCACAAGATGGGAAAATGAGTGCTGTTATTGATGAGAATTTTTATAATTTTAGAATATCGTCTATTCCGACATTTTATGGTGAAAAGATAGTAATAAGAATTTTATACAATAATTCATCACTGTTAAGTTTGGATGTTTTAGGATTTGATAATAAGAGCAAAAATGAAATTAAAAAAATGGTTTTAAAAACAAAAGGAATAATATTGATAACCGGTCCTACAGGAAGTGGCAAAACTACAACATTACATGCAATGGTGAATGCTATGGATAAAACAAGTAAAAATATTATAACAATAGAAGATCCTGTTGAATATAGAATTGATGGTATAACTCAAATTAATATAAATAATAAATCTGGATTGACATTTGCCAATGTTTTGCGCAGCGTATTGAGGCAAGATCCGGATGTAATACTTGTAGGTGAGATAAGAGATGAAGAAACGGCAGAAATAGCTGTTAGAGCAGCTGTTACTGGTCATTTAGTCTTATCTACAATGCACACATACGATTCTATTAATTCTGTATTGAGATTAATGGATATGAATATACCTAAATATTTGATACAAGAAGCTATTACGGCAGTTATTGCTCAAAGGCTGGTAAGAAAAATATGCCCGAGGTGCATTACTGAGTATATTCCAAATCAAACTGAACGCAATAATTTGAGGATAGGCATTGGAGATGTGTTATACAGGGGAAAGGGGTGTTCTTTCTGTAATTATACAGGATATTATGGTAGAAAAGTTGTCTATGAAATATTAGAAATTAATAGTGATTTTAGGGAAGCTTTATTCAATAGAATTAATATAAAAAACATAAAGAAAATGTGTTTATCAAATGGTTTTGTTTCATTTGAAGAAAACTGTAGACAAATCGTAATTAATGGTGAAACGACATATGAAGAATATTTAAAAATTTTATTATGATTATGTGCTAAAAGGTGTGCAGCTATGAATTATAGATATAAAGCTATGGATATATACGGAAAAATACACAAAGGTAATATTGAAGCAGTAGACTATCAAGATTTATGGATGAAAATCAGACAAAAGAATTTATTCTTGATAAGCTATAGCAAAAGAGTAAAAAATATATTAACTATTAATTCGGTAAGTCAAAGGGATTTGGCCATATTTAATAAGGAGTTTTATTTAGCATTGAAAGCAGGTATAAATATTGAATATATTTTAAAAATGCTGTCTTTAAAATGGAACAAAGGTGTCTTAAAAGAATGTATGAAATCTATCGGTAATGATGTAAAAAAAGGAGTGAGTTTGAGTGAAAGTATGAGATGCTTTAAAAATGTATTTCCAAGTTTTATGATAGATATGATTAATATAGGTGAAGAAAGTGGAAAACTTGAATACATTTTTAAAAATTTATCAGTTTATTATTATAAAGAATTTAAATATAAAAATAGAATTATTAATGCATCAATATATCCTCTCATTGTACTATTTACTACTGTATTTGTAACTCATTTTTTATTAGTAAGCATAATACCTGTTTTTATGAGAACATTTTCTTTAAATGATAAAAAGCTTCCCTTTATAACGAAAATATTGATTGATATTAGCAACTTTGCAGTGAAATACAATTATTTAATAATTTCTGCAGTTTTTGTTGTACCAATTATTATTTATTTTGTAAGTAAGTTAAAAGCAACAAAAAATATTGTTGAAATGCTAAAATTAAGATTACCATTTATAAAAAAAGTTTCAATGTGTACTCTTTTATTTAAAATATTTAGGGAACTTGAGTTGTTATTTTCTAGTGGTGTAAATCTTTTAAAAGCTTTGCAATTGATTAGCAATACACTCGATAATGTTGTAATAAAGAAAAAATTTTCAGTTTGTGTTGAAAGATTAAAAATGGGTTGCAGTGTATCTGATGCTTTGGAAAGCACACAATTATTTGATAATTATACAATGTCAATACTTAAAGTAGGGGAAGAAACAGGTAAATTAGAATTAGTATTTACAAATTTGGCTGATATATATGAAGAAATGCTAGATAATTTTTTAAGAAGAATTATTGTATTAATTGAACCGATATTGATATTAATATTGTCATTGATTGTTGGAACTATTGTTATAGCATTTGTAATTCCTATTTTTGATACAATATATACTTCTATTTAGAGAAGTACATATTGAAGCTATGAGGTGGTAAATATTTGAGCACTAAAAAAGGTTATACACTTATAGAAGTTATAATGGTTATTTTTTTGCTTGCAGTGATATGTTCTATAACATCGATTTCATATAAAGGGTATAAGAGTATAAGTAGTGATATAGAAAGTGATTATTACATCGAAAACATATTAAACTTTATAAATAATGCAAGAGAGTTTTGTAGAGAGAATAATACAGTTGGAAGCATTGTATTTAACAAAGAGCTAAATACTATTTTTTTTCAAATACACGGAAATACAATAAGAAGTTTAAACTTAGGAAATGAGTTATTTTTAAAAGATATTGCTTTGAATAGAATATTTAATTCAAACTCTATAATGTTAATAAAAAATTCAGGTATGATATCAAATCCAGGGAGCATATATTTGATAGACAAGAAGGGAGAAGAGCATATAATTACTATATGTGTAGGTACATCATATGTTAGAATTAAAAAATAAAAAAGGATATAGCATTATTGAAGTAGTGTTTTCAATAGCTATTTTTATAATATTTTCTACTACTGTATTATTGATAAGTTTTAATTCATTAAAATTAAAAGCTCATAACAAGGAAATCGAAAGATATATTGACTTTGCAGAAGGAATTGAGAATATATTAATTTACAATTATAGCTATGATGATGTTATCGATATAAAGAATTTGAATAAATGCTATATTAAAAATGAAGATATCAATATTGAAATACTAAAACTTAATAATTTAGAAGATATTTTAATGAGAAATAAGCCTGATGAAAAACCTTATGCTGTTTTGAGCATTGAGGAAAGTAAACCATTGAATATAACACTTAGTATACATACTAAAATCGATGTTGATGATATTGTTTTGCAATTTTATAAGGGGAAATACTATGAATATTAAAAAGAGAGGATTTTCGCTAATAGAATTGATTGTTGCATTAGCAATAACGGGAATATTATTATGTGCTATAACTTCTATGTTTGCATATGTTGGTAAACAATTTTCTTATTGTTTAAAAAACAATTTATACAAGTATTATGCAGATGAGGCAATGAAATTTATAGAAATGCAGATATATCGTGAAGCTAAAAGCATAGATGTGTTTGATGATAAATTGATTTTGTATAAAAACAACAATAAAAAAGATATTATAGAAGCTAAAGATGATAAGCTGATTATTAAATATGGTAATATTTATTTCATGTCGAATGATTACAATATTATTACAGAATGTATAAAAGAGTTTAGTGTTCATAAAAGTAATAATGTGGTTTTTTCAAAAATAATCATGAAGGATGGTAGTGTGAAGGAACGATGTTTGCATTTGAAAAGATAATAACACATAAGAAAAAAGGGTATATACTTATACATACCTATTTGATAGGTTTACTTGCATTAATAATGGTATTATATATTTTTTCTTTACAAATTAATGAATTGTACTATAATAAAGGCTTTATGAAAGAGTTGCTTAGTAAAAGTGAATATTTAAAATACAAGGAAATGCTTTTAACAAAGTTAAATGTTTATGTAGATGAAAATATTAAACCCAAAGCAAATTCTGATATTAAATATTACTTTAATAAAAAAGGTCATAGTAAAAATATTGCCGTATATATTAATGGAAAAATTATTTATAATTCTATTAATAATTGTTTTGAGTTAGTTACGCCTTATAGGAGTTATTCTTGGAGATATGATGTGTATGAATACACTGTTAGAGAAGGCAAAATGATACTTGCGTTCAAAGAAACCAAATTTAAGTGAACCCGTTTTGCTAAAGCAAAACATAGGTATTTCAGGTGAATATTCTACTCTATTTGAAGCAAAAACTTCAATCTTCCACTTATAGAAGTGGCAGTCTTGGAGAATTTATTAGAATCAGTGTTTAATATGAAATAGGCGAATGGAGATGGTATATATTAAAAAAAGTATTGTTATACAAATAAGTGATAATTCAATTTATACTAGAAATATCGATAGAAAATTTATCAATAACATTAAAATGTATGATAGTAAAATATATACAAATATTTATGGTGTACAACATAATAATATCAATATTGATACTAAACATAGAAAAGTTTATATTATCATTGAGGGTGAAAAAATATTAGTTAAGTTATTGACTATTCCAAGAGTGAAGAAATATTTAATTCATACCACTATAAAGAATGAATTGATACATAACTTTATTGATGTTAATGAAATTATTTTTAATTATCGTATTTTAAAGGAGAATAAAAATACATATGAAATATTAGTGTTTTGTATAAAATCAAAGAAAGTTGATTTTATAGAGGATATCGTTAATAAAAATAATATAGTTAGGATAAATTTACTTCAGTTTTGCATTTTGGATTTATTGAAAGATAAAATAATAGATAATAATTACATGTTAATGTTTAATTTCAATATGTATTGTTATATTATTATTCATATAGAGGGTTATGTTTACGCTAATCATGTATTTGCAATAGAAAATGAATCAATATATATGATAAATGAGCTAATGGATTTTATAAATGATAATAGAGATGAAGTCAGTAAAATAAATACATTATACATTTCAAATATTAATAAAACTGACATTATAGAAGATACAATTCAACTAAAAATAAAAAACATTGGAATGATTAGCAACGAAAAATTATTAAAATATTACTTTGATAATTTGAGGTGAAACAATGAATAA
This sequence comes from Clostridium tepidiprofundi DSM 19306, assembly GCF_001594005.1. Lineage (GTDB taxonomy): Bacteria > Bacillota > Clostridia > Clostridiales > Clostridiaceae > Clostridium_AC > Clostridium_AC tepidiprofundi. The sequence continues at coordinate 63,199 of NZ_LTBA01000001.1, forward strand.
TATTGATTTTTTTCCTGAATGGTATATTAATAAAATTCACAAAAGAAATAATTTCATACTCAATATTATTTGCTTGATTTTTTTTATACTAAATATTTGTTTGATTTTTAAGCTTATGACAAACATATCTATTATCAATGCTTTGGATAATAACATTCAGTTATTAAAAAAGAATGAAAGGAGTTGCAAAAAATTGAATAATATTACAAGCTATTGCACAATAAATACAACAAAATATTTGATGAGCCTAAATATAAGTGAAAACAATATTGATAGAATTAATATAAGCGGCAATGATATAAAATTATGTTTACATGTAAATTCTTATGATGAATATAAAGAAATGGTTAAAAGATTAGAGAATTTATGTAAAGCAAAATTGAAATATGTAACTCCTTTGATAGATGTTGATAATAATAATTGTTTTGAGGTTGTTTTAGTTAAAAATGACAAGAATTAGCATGAGATTCAAGATTGGTATGTTTGTTTTGCTTGCTTTTTCGAGTTTGATTTTAGCTTATTTTAACTATAGTACTTATAATGATAAAATAGCTATGGAAAGAAAAGTGAAGCAATGTCATGTAGTAAAAAACAAATGTAAAGTTATTGAGTATGGATTTTATGATATTCTAAATTGTTTGGATAAGAAAAAGGGATATAGTATTAAGAGTATTAGCAATGTTGATACTAATAATATTTGTTGCATAGAAGTTGAATATTATGGTAATTTGACAGATATTACAGATAAAATTCAATCTATAAGTGAATATAAAAATTTCATTGCATTGGTTAATGTTGATATAGTCAAATATGATAAAGAAAAGTTTAAATCAATATTATGTGTTAAATTTTTAAAAAATAAATGATGTAGTATACTTTATGCAACTGTATTGGAGGGAAAAAATGAATATCATTATCGTAGGAATGCCATGTAGCGGTAAATCAACTTTAGGTAAAATATTGAGTGAGAAAATTGGTTATAGTCTAATTGATACAGACAGTGTTATCGAAAATAATGAAAATATGACTATAGAAGAAATATTTAAAAAAAAAGGTGAAGAATATTTTAGGTTTAAGGAAAAAGAGTTGGTGGATGAATTTATTAACTGTAGTAATACAATAATTGTTTGTGGTGGCGGATTGCCAATATACAATAATAACATGAAAAAATTAAATGAAATTGGTATTACAGTATTTTTAGATGTGAAGTTGAGTGAAATATATAGAAGAGCAATGCTATTAGATGATAGACCACTGCTAAATAATAATTTAAAAGAGACATTAGAAAATATGTATAAAAGAAGAATTGAAATTTATAGGAAAGCACATATTATTATTGAGGGGAATGAAAATGCTGTTGATGTAATATTATCAACTTTAGAGTCGAGTAGATACGATATTTGAGTTGGCTAAAACAATTTATTGCAAATGTTAGCTTCTTTTGATAAAATAACATTGTTGATTATTGGTATAACTGACTATTATGAAGTGTATTATTATGAATTCCAGGTGGATATTTATGAAAATTTTGATAATTAATGGTCCGAATTTAAATTTATTAGGTTCAAGAGAAAAAAATATATATGGTAGCATGACTTTGAATGATATAAACACAATGATAATGGAGAGATTTAGAGATTCATCTATAGTGTTTGAGTTTTTTCAGAGTAATAGTGAGGGATATATTGTATCAAAAATTCAGCAGGCTATATCAAATTATGATGGTATTGTAATTAATCCAGGTGCATATTCTCATTATAGTATAGCTATTTTAGATGCTATAAGAAGTATTAGCATTCCAGTAATTGAAGTGCATATAAGCAATATTTTCAGTAGAGAAGAATACAGAAAAAAGAGTGTTACTGCAGAGGGTTGTGTTGGATTTATATGTGGTTTTGGATGTTATGGATATGTTTTAGCTGTAGAGGCTTTATTATCAATGGGAGTAATGGGAAAGAGTGTGTAAAAACATAATGCTTTATTATTGTTAAATGAGTATATATGAATTATTATCAAATTTACAAAGAGAATTGATTTGTATTTAACAGAGTTTTATAGTAAAATTTATTATTGTGAGTTTTAAATAACTATATGTTGTTAGAATATAATGTTATTTGGAGGGATAAAGTATGAGTATGATTTCAGCAGGTGAATTAAGAAAAGGAACTACTTTTGAAGAGGATGGACAAGTTTTTACAGTTGTAGAATTTTTACATGTTAAGCCAGGTAAAGGTGCTGCATTTGTTAGAACAAAAATAAAAAATGTTATTACAGGTGCAGTTATTGAAAAATCTTATAATCCAACTGCAAAACTTCAAGAGGCAGTTATTGAAAGGAAAGAAATGCAATATTTATATAACGATGGAGAGTTATATTATTTCATGGATCAAGAAACATATGAGCAGATTCCATTAAATTATGATAAAGTTGAAGGGGCAATTAAGTACATCAAAGAAAACATGTTTGCTGTTATTAAGTTCTTCAAAGGAGAAGCTTTCTCAGTAGAAGCTCCAAACTTTGTTGAATTGCAGATTACAACATGTGAACCATCAGTTAAGGGTAATACTGCTACAAATGCGATGAAACCAGCAACACTAGAAACTGGTGCAATTGTTCAAGTACCTTTATTTGTAAATGAAGGTGATGTAATTAGAGTTGATACAAGAACAGGTGAATACATGGAAAGAGTTTAATACCATTTTATTAAGAGCGTTTAGGCGCTCTTTTTTTTTTTACTAAAAATTCGGCACACTATTTTTTTGTAATAATTTTATGATATTGAAAATATTAATTTTAATAAGAAAACATTTTACTTATGAGTTGCTAAGGAGGGTATAAAAGAGTGGTAAACATAGAGTATATTATAAAAATATTACCAAATAAAATAGAAGAGGATTTAAAAAAAATTGATTCATTAAATAAACTTCAAGAAATTAGAATTAAAATAAATAAACCTATTATATATGAAATAGGTATGAGGGAAATGATTAGTTCCTATATAGTAAATCAAGATGATTTGAAAGTTATTTTACAAAGAATGAGTGAATTTTCAATATACGCATTTGAGGAAGAAATAAAAAGAGGGTATATAACGATTAAAGGTGGACATAGAATAGGGATTTGTGGAAGATGTGTAATTGAAGGTAGTAGAATAAAAACAATTAGGGATATAGCATCTGTAAATATAAGAATATGTAGAGAAATTTTAGGATGTTCAAATAGAGTTATGCCATACATAATAAAAAATACTTATGTTAACAATACAATAATTATTTCTCCACCTAAATGTGGAAAAACGACTCTTATAAGAGATATTGCTAGAAATGTGTCGAATGGAATTGAAAAATATGGTTTTAAAGGCAAAAAAGTATGTATAATCGATGAAAGAAGTGAGATTGGAGCTTGCTATAAGGGTGTTCCTCAGATGAAAGTAGGAATTAGAACAGATGTATTAGATGGTTCACCTAAGAGTGAAGGAATAATGATGGCTATTAGAAGCATGTCACCAGAAGTGATAATTTGTGATGAGATTGGTACCTATAATGATATGGATAGTATTATAATGGCACTAAATTCTGGAATCAATTTAATCACAACAATTCACGGATTTGGAATAGAAGATTTATTTAGACGAAATGTTTTTAAGAAATTAATTGATAATAATGTATTTAAAAAAGCAATAATTTTAAATAATAAAAATGGAGTAGGAACAATAGAATATATATATGATTTTGATAAAAAGAATAAATTAGAGGTGAATTAGATGCTTAAGGCTATAGGGTGCTTATTGATAATTGTAGGTTGTACTTTTGTTGGATTTATGTATGGTGAAAAATTTAATAAGAGAGTGATTCAATTAAATGAATTAGACAAAAGCATAATTCAACTAAAAAATGAAATAGTATATATTTATACAACGCTTCCTAATGCGTTTTTAAATGTATCTAAAAAGTGCATGTATCCTATAGGAGACCTGTATATAGATGCGAGAAATCTGCTTGTTGACAATAAAGTAGATAGTGTTTATGAAGCTTTTGAATTGTCTATCAAGAAAAATGAAGACAAGCTATATTTAAATGATAATGATATCAAAATTTTGTCAGATCTTACTAAAAACTTAGGTGAATCGGATATAGAAGGCCAAATTAGTATATTTGAGTTAACACTGAAAAATTTAGAGAAGCAGATAAAGACGGCTGAAAGTTTAAGAAATAAGAATTTAAAAATGTATAGATACTTAGGTTTTACAGTAGGTGCGGTAATAGTAATAATATTAATATAAATTGTTTAGGGGAGGAAATTTTATGCTAGATGTATCCTTATTATTTAAAATTGGTGCTATAGGTATTGTAATTATAGTACTTGATAAAGTATTGAAAAGTGCAGGAAAAGAAGATTATGCAGTTATTACCAATTTAACGGGTGTAATTATAATATTATTAATGGTTATTAATTTGATAAGTCAACTGTTTACAACTGTTAAAACCCTTTTCCAGCTGTAAGGAGGAAATATGGAAATAATTAAAATAACTCTTTTTGCTTTTACTGCACTCTTTATAATATTGATTTTTAAAGGAAGAAGAGATGATATTGCTGTTCTTATAAGCTTATTTTCAGGTGTAATTTTGATAATGTTCATACTTCCTAAGATAGCTATGATTTTAAATTTTATAAAATTATTAGCAAACAAAGCAAATATAGATTTTGGTTATTTAAATATTATATTCAAGATACTGGGTATTGCTTATCTTGGAACTTTTAGTGCAGCAATATGTAAAGATGCAGGTGAAAGTATGTTGGCATCTAAAGTGGAAATTGTAACTAAGATACTAATTTTAGCAATGAGCGTACCCATTTTAATGGCTGTATTAAATAGCATATTAAAAATTATATGATGGGGTATTAATATGGAAAATAAAAGATTAATATTTATAGTTCTAATGGTAATTTCCTTAATTACAATGCCTATTGTAGCTAAAGCTTCTGGTATAAGTAATATGCCAAATAATTTAACTGAGAGACAATCAAATGAAATAAACAAATTATATGAGTACATTTCAAATATGAAAACTGATTATGAAATCTTAAATGATTTTGATGCTAAAACATACATTGAAAATTTTATTCAAACGGGTGAAAGTGGAGTAACTTTTAGTAAAGTAATTAAATATTTATCAAAATACTTATTTATTGAGATAGGTTCAACAATTAAGTTTATAGGTATTCTCATAATAATATCAATAATTTGTGTTCTTTTAAATAATTTGCAAAATATTTTGTCGGATGGTGAAATTACTAATATTGCATATTTTGCATGTTATTCAATGATAATTATAATTCTTGCTAAGAGTTTTTATATAGGTATTGACTTAGCCAAAAGTACAATTATAACATTAACAAATTTTATGGCAGCATTAATGCCAGTATTGATGATGTTACTTGCTAGTGTTGGTGGATTTACACAAGCTGCATCTATGGATCCAATTATAATAGGAGTAACAAGTATAGGTGCTAGGATTTTCGTTGATTTTGTAATTCCATTGGCAATAATGAGTTTCGTAACGGTATTTGTCAATAATATTTCAAGTGATTATAAAATATCTAGGCTTTCTAAATTATTGAATCAAGTTGTATTGTGGACTCAGGGAATAATTATGACCATATTTGTAGGAGTTATTTCAGTTAGAGGTATTGTATCTCAAACAATTGATCAGGTTACATTAAAAACAGCAAAGTTTGCAGTAGATAGTTTTGTACCTATAATTGGAAAAAGCATATCAGATGCAATAGCAACTGTAGCGGGATACTCTTTGCTATTAAAGAGTGCATTAGGAGTACTTGGATTGTTTTTAATAATTATTATTGTTCTATTACCTATACTGAAACTACTAATAATGGCAATATTGTATAAATTAACAGCTGCATTGCTTGAACCTATTAGTGACTCTAAGATCATAAAGTGCATTGATTCTGCTGGGGATTCTTTGATATTAATAATGTCATGTGTAATAAGCATTTCAATAATGAGTTTCATTATGATAGCCATTGTTGCATCAACAGGACGAGCTATTATGTACGGATAGGGGTGGTAATTTGATAGATGCAATTCGAAATTGGATAATAAATATTTGTACAATAATAATTTTCATTACAGCTGTTGAAATGTTATTGCCAAATAATAGCATCAAAAAATATGTAAAGTATGTATTAGGATTGATAATGGTAATTGTGCTTATTAAACCAATAGTTTTTGTTAGTAGTGGCAATATAGATATAAACAAATATGTTAAAGCAAGTGATGTATACTTTGGTACAGACATGTATGAGAAAGATTATAAAAAATATAAACAGGAGAATTTAGAGAATACAATACAAAACTTTAAAAGAAATTTGGAGTTGACTTTGGAAAAAAAACTTTCTGTAAAATATCCAAATGATGAATTCGATGTAATGATTGATTTATCATATGACAAAGATGTAGGAAAATTTAATATTCAACGTGTTGAAATAGGTATTAAAGATAAATGTGTTAAAAGGATAAAAAAAATAAATATAGGTCGTAATAATAGTACAAGTGATAAAGAAGTAAAGTATTTATATGATGATAAGAGTTTGAAAATAAAGAAATTTGTAAGTTCAGAACTAGAAGTATATACGGATATAATTTATGTTTATAAAAATAGTTAGTTAAAATACATATGCATTGGAGGTATTGTAGTAATGAATATTGATGATATTGTTAATAAAATAGCAAATTTCATTAGAAATACAGAAAGTAAAAATCATAAAAAAAATAGTCATAAATCAGGTGGCACAAATAATAAATTATTTAATATAGTTGTGTTAATTTTAATAGGAATTTTACTTGTTATAGGAAATAATTATTTTAAAAGTACAACTGCGACTGTGAGTACTACATTCAAGAATAAAAATACCGCAGATGAAAATATGATTAGTAGTAATGAGTTGAATATCAGATCTATACAAAGTTATGAAGAAAAATTAACAAATAAGCTAAAGAATATATTAGAAAAAATTGATGGTGTTGGGAAGGTTGATGTAATGATATATTTTGAAAGTGGTGAGGAAAAAATACCGGCCATAAATATAAATGATTCGAATAGTATTACAGACGAGAGTGACAATAATGGTGGAAAAAGAAAGATAAATCAGAGCAATAATGGTAGAACAATAGTAATGCTAAATAAAGGACAGGAAACAGAACCGTTTATTACAAAAACATATGAACCAAAGATTACAGGTATATGTATTGTGGCAGAAGGTGCAAAAAATAAAATTACAGAACTTAGGATACGTCAAGCAGTTGTCAACCTATTTAATCTTTCTGAAAAAAAAGTTAATGTATATCCTATGAAAAATTAGCATATATATGTTTTAGAAAAGAAATGGAGGGAAGTATTATGAATAAAAAGCAAACAGGTATAATAGTAGCATTGTTGGTTCTTATTGTTTTTGCAGGTTATTTGGCATCTAAGGTAAATACTCCACTATATGATGCTAACTCTTCTTTAGATGGTAAGAGTGCTGCATCATACAATGAGAGTCAAGCTACATCTAATTACTTTACAGAAGCAAAATTATCTAGAGAACAAAGCAATGCTAAGACATGTCAAACACTTCAAAATTTAATTGATGATGAAAATACTCCAGAAAAAGAGAAAGAAAAAGCAGCAGAAGAATATAGAAAATTAGCTTTACAGTTGGATCAAGCAAAAAAATTAGAATCAAAACTTAAAGGATATGGTTTTGAGGATGTTATATGCTATATTGAGGGAGATAAAGTAAAAGTATTTGTTAAGACGCAAAATGAGTTAACAGAAAAACAAAGAAAGTTAATTAAAGATGTTGTTATGAGTAGTACCAACATAAAGGATGTAGACATTATAGCAAAGAAATAAATTAAAGTAATCAATTGTAATAAGTCATATTTTCTGATATAATGATTGTAAAAAAATACATTATAACGCAAGTTGATCCGAGGGGGTACCAATATGGATGAGAATGTTATTAATAATTCTGAGATTGGCATAGTTAAGATTTCGGATGATGTTGTCAGTGTTATTGCTAGGATAGCAGCTGATGAAATTAACGGAGTAGTTGGAATGAGCTCAAATGCTGTAGTAGGCTTTAGCCAAATGTTCAGTAGCAAAAAGAATTTATCAAAAGGTGTTAAGGTTAATGTCAAAGATGATGGTGCTGAAATAGATTTATATGTGGTTGTACAATATGGTATGAAAATACATGAGGTTTGTGCTAAAGTGCAAAGTAATGTAAAAAAAGCTGTTGAAACAATGACAGGATTAAATGTATTGGCTGTAAATGTGTATGTACAGAATGTTGAATTGCCAAAACAACCTAAACAGGAAGAAACAGAGGAAGCTGAGCAAGAAAGTTAATTTTGAATTAGTAAATATAAAGAATACCGTATGGTATTCTTTATATTTATGCAAATAATTTTATATTTTGTATAAACAAAAAAAATTTTATTTGATATAATGAAAATAAAATTAATTTTATCAAAAAATAGGGCAATATAATAATTATCAGGAGGAAAAATATGAATAGAAAAAAATCTAGAGAAGTAGCAATGAAGATACTGTATCAAATGACTATTAATGAAGGAGGGTATGAAGAAGCTATAAAAAATTACTTTGAGAATTCAGAATATAATATTAAAAACATAGATGTGGAATATATAAAATACATAGTTAAAGGTGTTACTGATAATATATGTGAATTAGATGAAAAAATAGAAAGTAAATTGATAAATTGGAAGATAAATAGAATTTCTAAAATTAATCTTTCAATTTTAAGATTGGCTCTCTATGAAATGTTTTATTGTGATGATATTCCAAGAAGAGTTTCTGTTAATGAGGCAATTGAACTTGCAAAAAAATATTCAGATGATAGTTCTCCTAAATTTATAAATGGTATACTTGGAAATTTTGTTGTTGATTAAAAATTAAAGGTATTTTGATTTTTATAAATTGTAAACAGGTTTATGAAAGGAATGGTATGAAAGTGGGAACTATTTTAAGCGGTATAGAATTGGCAAATGAATATAAAAAGAAAATTAGAGAGATAGTGTATGAAACAAAAGAAAAAGGCATACCAGTTCCGTGTCTTGCAGCAGTACTTGTTGGAAATGATGGTGGCTCTGAAGCTTATGTTAAGAATCAAAAAAGGGTGTGCGAAAAATTAGGAGTTGAACATAAGCTTATTTCTTTTGATAATGATGTTACGGAAGAAGAATTATTGAATACAATAGATGAATTAAATAATGATGTGAATATAAATGGAATAATTATTCAATTTCCACTTCCAAAACATATTAATGCAAAGCATATTATAAAAAAAATACTGCCAAGTAAGGATGTTGATGGTTTGACAGAATTGAATTTCGCAAGACTATATAAAGGAGAAAGGTGTTTTACACCATGTACATCTAGGGCTGTATTAGAGTTAATTAATAAAACTGGTATTAATATTGAGGGAAAGCATGCAGTTGTTGTAGGTAGAAGTGATATAATAGGCAAACCTGTAGCGCTGTTGCTTCTTAGAAACAATGCAACTGTAACGATATGTCATTCAAAAACTAGAGACTTAATTGATATATGTAAGAATGCTGATATATTGATTTCTTGCATAGGAAAACCAGGTATAATAACAAAAGATTATGTAAAGAAAGGTGCTATAGTAATAGATGTTGGAACAACTAGAGTTGATGGAAAAATAAGAGGAGATGTTGATTTTGAAGAAGTAAAGGAAATAGCTTCATACATAACGCCTGTTCCAGGGGGAGTTGGCTCGGTTACTACCACAATGCTAATAATGAATACGTGTGATGCATTTTTATATCAAGAGCAAAAAAAGTAAAGTAGGTTGATAAATGTATGTTTATTAAAACATTAACAGTAAGCGATATAAGTAAATATATTAAAAAGACATTTGATAGTGATTTTATTTTGAGTAATATCAATGTTAAAGGTGAAATTTCTAATCTAAAAATACATAGTAGTGGGCATATTTATTTTTCGCTCAAGGACAATTTAAGTAAAATAAACTGTGTAATGTTTAAGAGAAATGCTGTTGGTTTGGAGTTTATACCTGAAGATGGCATGAAAGTAGTTGCAAAAGGTAGTGTTTCTGTGTATGAAAAAGAAGGAATATACCAACTGTATTGTGATGAAATAAAGCAAGATGGGTTAGGTGAGCTTTATTTAGAATTTCAAAAATTAAAAAACAAATTGCATGCTCAAGGGTTATTTGACGAAGCTCATAAAAAATATATACCAATTTATCCAAGACGAATAGGAGTGGTTACATCTCCAACAGGAGCAGCTATAAGAGATATAATAAATGTATCAATAAGAAGAAATACTAATGTTCAATTGTTAATATATCCTAGCTTGGTTCAAGGAAAAGATGCACCTGCGAACATAATAGAAGGCATCAGAATGTTAAATAAAGTTGAAGATGTTGACGTTATTATTTTGGCAAGAGGCGGAGGCTCGATTGAAGAGCTTTGGGCTTTTAATGATGAGGATTTAGCTTATGAAATATATGATTCATACAAACCTATTATTACAGGAATTGGTCACGAAACAGATTTTACAATTGCAGATTTTGTAAGTGATAGTAGGGCTTCTACTCCTTCAGCAGCTGCTGAATTAGCAGTACCTTTATTAGAAGAAATAAATAATAAGATATTAAGTTACAGGGAAATATTGAACAAAAATGTGTTAAATTATATTGATAACAAGTATTATGAAGTTGATTTGTTGACTAGGTCGCTAACAATGCTTGCTCCAGGCAATTATATAATTGCTCAATATGAGCGTATAGATAATTTAAAGAATATGATTTATAATAGTTTTAAATCAAAGTTATTAATAGAAAAAACTAGACTTTCAAAGCAATATTCGTTGCTTAATGCACATAATCCATTAAATATATTGAACAAAGGGTATTCAATAATTCAAGATGATAAAGGTAATGTATTGTACGAGGTTAATCATTTTTTAGATACTGAAGAAGTGAATATTACTGTAAAAAATGGAGCGGTAAAGGCAAATTTAAATGTTTTGGAGGTAAAAAATGACACGTAATAAAGAAAATTATGAAAGCATGATGAGTGAGCTAGAAGAAATAGTTAATAAAATGCAAAATGATGAATTAACACTAGATGAATCAATCAAATATTATGAAAAAGGAATTACACTATCAAATAAATTATACAAGATGATAAATGAAGCTGAACGAAAAATTAAAATTATAAATAATTCAGAAGAGCAAGATTTCAATGTCTAACTTTCAAATAGAGGTGTGTTTATGAAATATGAGTTTTTGAAACAAGAAATAAATGATTGGCTTAATGGCTACTTTGCTAACAAAGGTACGTATGAGAAGATTGTTTTTGAAGCTATGAGTTATAGTTTGAATAATACGGGCAAGAGAATAAGACCTATATTAATGCTTTTAACATATGGAATGTATAAGGAAAATTATAAAGATATAATGCCTTTTGCATGTGCTCTTGAAATGATACATACATATTCTCTTATTCATGATGATCTTCCATGTATGGATAATGATGATTTAAGAAGAGGAAAACCTACAAATCACAAAGTTTATGGTGAGGCAGTAGCTACTCTTGCTGGGGATGCTTTGTTAAATGAAGCATTTAATGTTATGCTAAAGGAATGTTTATGTGGAGATATTTCAAAAATTAAAGCAACTTATATAATTTCTAAAAGTGCTTCTGCTTATGGTATGATAGGTGGACAGATAGTAGATATTTTAAGCGAAGGAAAAGCTATTTCTGAAGATGAGTTGAGATTTATGCACAAAAAGAAGACAGGTGAGCTCATTAAGGCTGCTCTTTTAGCAGGTGCTGTATTAGCAGAAGCTAGTGATTATGATATAAAACTTATTGAGCAATTTGGAGAAAATTTAGGATTAGCTTTTCAAATTAAGGATGATATACTAGATGTGATTGGAAATAGTGATAAGCTTGGTAAGAAAACTAATAGTGATTTGATTAATAAAAAAGTTACTTTTGTATCTTTGTATGGATTAGAAAAGTGTAAGCTAATGCTTGATAGCATTAACGATGAATGTTTAGAAATTCTGAAAAGATTACGAAAAGATACTAATGAACTAGAAAAAATTACAGTATTTCTATTTAATAGAGATTTTTAGTCTTATTTTAAAAATATTATCTTTGAATAATTACGATTGATATGTTATAATGTTTGAGAAAAAAATGGTGCAGTATCCTAGTCAGGTAACTAACTTTTAAGGCGGGGCTAAAAATCCGCCAAAGGGCACATCGATGAAGCTTCTGGTGCTGGCTTTTGACGCCCAGTCAAGGGCTTGTGCTGGGAGTAAGGAGTTGGGGCAGCCGCAACGGCATGCGCAACTGACCCTACCTCCGCGGAGACCATAACTTGTGGAATGGGCTAGATACCTATTCTACGATTATGGATTAAACCTGCAATGTGGTGAAGAGCTATGTGCAGTGTAGCCTGCCTTGAGTGGGGTAGGTAGAGGAGAAGCGTTTAGCAGCTGAAACCTATCCTGCAAAAGAGGCTAAGAAGTTAGCCAACTGTTGAGGAAAGCTCCTAGGCTGTTCATATTTTGATGAGGAATACTAAGGATTGCAGTGCGGACTAAGTGGTAATCCAGTACCATAGCTTTGGCAACACTATGGGTAGAATTTTAAAGGGAAACCGTCAAGATGGTGACATTTTGATAATTCTATGGGAAATCCGACTGGACCTAAGACGCAAAATTTACTTAGTATTCCACCATTTTTATTATTTTGGAGGATTAATTTGTGTTTATAAAAAATTCTAGAAAGAAAGTTAACAGTAAAAAAAAGGGAAGCTACAAAAATACTATTAGTAATACTAAATGGATAGTACTTATAATAATTTGGACTTTGCTAATTGGAGGAAGTATATCTTTATTGTCAGACACGCTACTAAGTGAAGCTAGTTTATTAGTAGCTTTTGTTATATTGATTATTATTGTTTTAATTGGTGTAATATTTGATACGATAGGAACGGCAGTAACAGCAGCTAATGAAGTTCCTTTTCACGCAATGGCAGCTAAGAAAGTAGAAGGGGCTAAGACTGCTGTAAAATTAGTTAGAAATGCCGATAAAGTGTCTAATTTTTGCAATGATGTTATCGGTGATATTTGTGGTATTGTGAGTGGAGCAGCAGGGGCAATAATAGTAGTTAAAATACTAGTGTATTTACCGAATTCAAAGGAGACATTTAAAGCAAATTTATTAAGTGCTGCTGTAGGTTCTTTTATTGCTGCTGCTACTATTGGTGGAAAAGCAATGGGAAAGACTTTGGCTATTAAGAATTCAAATAAAATTGTTTTTGAAGTTGCCAAATTAATATATTTTATTAAAAAGGACAGATGATTATGAAAAATATTATCGATAATTTTAATGGTCCACATGATGTGAACAGTATGAATGTGAATGAATTGGAACTATTTGCAGCTGAAATAAGACAATTCTTAATAGATAAGGTATCTAAGACAGGTGGACATTTGGCTTCTAATTTAGGTGTTGTTGAATTAACATTAAGTTTGTTAAAAGTATTTAATATGGAAAAAGATAAGTTAATATGGGATGTTGGGCATCAAGCTTATGTATATAAAATATTGACCGGTAGGAAAGAACAATTTGACACGTTAAGATGCTTTGGAGGGTTAAGTGGATTCTTAAAAAGAGAAGAAAGTAAATATGATCAATTTGAAGCTGGACATAGTAGTACATCACTATCAGCTGGATTAGGATTTGCGCTGGCTAGAGATTTGAAAAAAGAAAATTATGAAGTTATTTCAATAATAGGTGATGGTGCATTAACAGGAGGAATGGCTCTTGAGGCATTAAATGATATAGGATATAGAAAAACTAAAATTGTAATTGTGTTAAATGATAATAATATGTCTATAGCTGAAAATGTTGGAGGAATTTCTACTTATCTAAGCAAATTAAGAGTAGGACCAAAATATAATAAGATTAAAAATGATGTTAATTCGACTTTAATGAAAATTCCTACTGTTGGTAAAGGAGTAGCGGATTCGATACATAGGATAAAGAATGGTTTAAAGCAAATTGTAGTGGAGAAAATGTTCTTTGAAGATATTGGTATTAAGTATATTGGACCTATAGATGGACATAATATCAGGGAAATGACTGATGTGCTTTCAATGGTAAAAAATATTGATGGTCCGGTGTTAATACATACAATAACAAAAAAAGGTAAGGGTTATGAATTTGCTGAAAAAAATCCAAATAAATTTCATGGAATTGGACCTTTTGATTGTTCAAGCGGTAAGGTGACGGTAAGTTCAAAAAACTCGTATTCAAAAGCATTTGGTGAAGAAATGGTTAGGCTAGGTGAGAAACACAAGAATCTTGTAGCAATAACAGCAGCTATGCCTGATGGTACTGGATTAAATAAATTTTCTAAGATATATAAGAATAGATTTTTTGATGTTGGAATTGCTGAACAGCATGCAGTAACACTCGCTGCGGGAATGGCGAGTCAAGGATTGAAGCCTGTTTTTGCAGTATATTCAACTTTTCTACAAAGAGCATATGATCAGGTACTTCATGATGTGTGTATGCAAAATTTGCCGGTCATTTTTGCAATAGATAGAGCAGGCATAGTTGGAGAAGATGGTGAAACGCATCAAGGTGTATTTGATTTGTCTTATCTTTCTCATATGCCTAATATGACTATTTTAGCACCTAAATGTATTGATGAACTTAAAACTATGCTAAATTGGGCTGTCGTTCAAGATTATCCTATTGCGATTAGATATCCAAGAGGCGGAGACAATTTAAATGTTAGTTTATCACCATTAAAAAATTTTAAATTAGGTAAATGGGAAGTATTATATGGTGAGGGAAATATAACATTGATTGCTACTGGCAAGATGGTTCAAGTTGCAGTATTAGTTAAGGAAAAATTGGAAACTATGAATATACAGGCATCTGTTATAAATGCGTGGTCTATAAAACCTATTGATAAATCCATGATAAAAGAAATTGTAAGCAAAGGGAAGACTATAGTTACTTTAGAAGATAATGTTATAAGAGGAGGCTTTGGCTCTCAAGTATTAGAGTATGTTAATACAATTAATGATAGTTGTAAAGTTATTAATTTAGGATTTAATGATGAATTTATTCCACATGGAAAAGTAGATTTGTTGTTCAAGGTATATGAGTTAGATGTTCAGGGAATTGTAAGAAAAATAATCAGCAATTTGAGTTAATGGAGTTGTAGGAGATAAAAATATGGCAGATACAAAAGAGAGATTGGATGTTTTATTATTAAAAAGGGGTTTTTTTAATTCTAGAGAAAGAGCTAGGGAGAGTATACTTTCAGGGAAAATATTTGTAAACAATATTCCTATTACAAAATGTGGAAAGAAAATTGATGTTGATGCATTGATAGATTTTCGAGGAAAAACTTTGCCGTATGTTAGTAGAGGTGGGCTTAAACTTGAAAAGGCACTAGAGAGTTTCAATATCAGTTTAGAAGATAAGATTTGTATTGATATTGGTGCATCCACAGGTGGATTTACAGATTGTATGTTGCAAAATGGTGCTTTAAAAGTTTATGCCATAGATGTAGGTAAAAATCAATTACATGACAAATTATTACAAGATTCAAGAGTTGTTTCATTAGAAAATACTAATGCAAGGTATATGAGTATTGAGGATATAGGGGAGTATTGTGATTTTGCATCAGTGGATGTATCTTTTATATCATTGACTAAAATAATACCAAGTGTTATAAAATTACTGAATGCCGATGGTGATATTGTAGTTTTAATAAAACCTCAATTTGAAGCTGGTAAAGCACATATTAATAAAAAAGGTGTTGTAAAGAATAAAAATGTACATAAAGAGGTAATTAATAATATTATTTCTTTTACTACTGATATTGGCTTGAGCATTAAAGGATTAAATTATTCGCCAGTCAAGGGTCCAAATGGGAATATTGAATATTTATTATGTTTAACTAAAAATAAAAATTTTGATTCAAGCTTTTCAATTAGGAATACTGACTTGATTGTAGATAAAGCACATGAAAAATTATAATGGGTGATATATTATGAGGAAAATAGGGATTAGTGTCAATACAACAAAAGATACGCAAGGGAAAGTGCTAGAGTACGTTATTAAATGCATAAAAAATAACATTAAAAATTCGTATATTGAAGTATTTGAAGACGGAATTATTAAGCAAGAAGATATTGTTGAACTTGAAATGCTGATCGTACTTGGTGGTGATGGTACAATTCTTAGAGCATCGAGAGCAATTGGAGATATTGATATTCCCATTTTAGGTGTTAATATTGGTCATCTTGGATTTTTGGCAAGTGTTGAGATTACAGAATTTGAGTATGCTATAGAGAAAATTGTAAATGGTAAGTATTATATAGAAGATAGAATGATGTTAAAGTGCAATATATGTAAATATGGAAAGGTGCGAAAAGAATTAAAGTTTGCTGCTTTAAATGATATTGTTATTACCAAGGGAACTTTGTCTAGAATAGTTGAATTTGACATAGAAATTAATAATAGTTTCTATACAAATTTTAATTCTGATGGGGTTATTATTTCTACACCAACGGGTTCTACTGCGTATTCTCTTTCAGCTGGAGGACCGTTAATATATCCAACGCTAAATGTTATTTCTATAACACCTATTTGTCCTCATACTCTTGCTATGCGGACATTGATAGTTGATGAAAAATCTAATATTAGAGTTAAGGTAAACGGAACTAACAACAATAACGATGTGTTTTTGACTATTGATGGTCAAGAAGTAATTAGATTTGAAGATGGCTATGAGGTAAACATTGAAGTTAATGATAAAAAATGTAGATTAATTAAATTAGAAGGTTATAATTATTTTAATATATTAAGAAATAAAATCATATCAAAAAATCGATGATTTGAGGGTGAAAATAATGAAAACTGAGAGACATGCTAGAATACTTGAAATAATTAATAGTATGGATATAGAAACTCAAGAAGAATTGGCCAAACAACTAAAACTTAAAGGAATTGATGTAAAGCAATCAACATTGTCACGTGATATAAAAGAACTTAGGTTAACTAAGGTTCTATCAGATAATAAAAAATATAAGTATGCGTCTATATCACATAAAAATAATGTAAAATCTGATAAACTTATAAAAATTTTTGCACAAACTGTTGTTAACGTAGAAAAGGTCAATAATTTTATTGTTATAAAAACCATGTCAGGTTCTGCCTCTGCTGCAGCAGAAGTATTGGATTCGTTAAATTTAGAAGGCATGGCAGGATGCATAGCAGGCGATAATACTATTTTTGTATTGATGAGAAATGATGAGCAAGCACAGATAATGGTGAGCAAAATTATAAAATTGATGAATGATTAGTTTATATAATTTAGATTTTTGTAAAATATAAGTTATAAAAATAGGAGGAAATATATGCTTTTACAGTTAAATATTAAAAATTTTGCTCTTATAGAAGAATTGAGTATAGAATTTGATAGGGGATTTAATGTGCTTACAGGAGAAACTGGTTCTGGTAAATCTATATTAATTGATGCAATAAGTTATGTATTAGGTGGAAAATTCAATAAAAATTGTATTAGAACTGGCGAAGAAAAAACATATGTAGAAGGAATTTTTACTATTGATAATGAGGAAGCTAAAATTTTTTTGGATGAAAATAGTATTGATTATGATGATTTAATAATCATAAGTAGAGAAACATTTAGGTCTGGGCGAAGTATTGCCAAAATAAATGGAAAATCATTAATACTTTCCCAAATAAGAAAAATTGCATCGGTTTTGATAGATATTCATGGACAACATAATAATCAAAATTTACTTAATCCAAGTAAGCATATTATGTACCTAGATTGGTATGGAAAAAATGAGCTTAAAGAGTATTTAACTGAATATAAAGAAAATTATAATTTAAGTAAGGAGATTGAAAAAAAAATTCGTAACTATGAATCACAAAAAGGAGAAGCAAATAAAAAATTAGAGTTTATTAAATATCAGATTCAAGATATTGATAATGCTGATTTAAAAGAATGTGAAGAAGAGGAATTAAAATCCAAATTTTTGATGTTATCAAATGCAGAAAAATTAGATGAAGTATTAAATAGATGTCATGAAACATTATATAATAGTACTGATTCATTCAAATCGGTTTATGATAACTTAGATAGTGTTATAAGGGAACTTAAGAGCATTGAAACATATTCAAAAGATGTTAAAGGCATAATAGAAGTATTGGAGAATAGTTACTATAATGTTGAACAAAGTATTCATGATATTTCAGAAATAAGAAATACTATTTACTATGATAAGAATGAAATCGACTATGTTAATGAAAGATTATATAAGATAGAACAGTATAAAAACAAATACGGAGAGAGTATTAAAGATATATTGGATTATAGAAAAAAACTAGAAAATGAATATTATGAAATTGAAAATAGCATAGATATTGTTAAAAATTTAAGACAAAAAAAGAAAGATATAGATGATATTTTAGGAGAACAAGCTAAGAAACTTCATGAAATACGATGTTTAGTTGCTTCTAAATTAGAAAAGAGAATTCATGAAGAGTTGAATTTTATAGGGTTAGAGAAATCAAAAATAAAAATAAATGTTATTTCGGAATCAAATTATAATAGCAGAGGTTGCGATAATGTTAAATTCTATATATCTACGAATCCAGGAGAACCATTAAAACCATTAGAGAGCGTAATCTCTGGTGGAGAACTATCGAGAATTATGTTAGCACTGAAGACAGTGTTTATTGAAAATGATAATATACCAACAGTTATTTTTGACGAAATAGACACTGGTATAAGTGGAAGAATTGCACAATGTGTTGGTGAAAAAATGTATCAGATATCAAAAATCCATCAAGTATTTTGTATAACCCATCTACCTCAAATAGCAAGTATGTCAGATCATAATTATTTGGTTAGTAAAAAAATAAAGAATAATAAGACATATACTCTTGTTACTAAAATGACTCATCTTGAAAAATTAAATTCAATTGCAAAAATGATTGGAGGAAGTGATATAACCGATTTAGCTATAGAACATTCAAAAGAAATGATATATATAGCTGAAGAAAAAAAGAAGAAGTTTGTAAAGCCATGATTCATATGAACTATGGCTTTATTATTTTACCTATAAAGTTTTAATAATAAAATTCTTTGGTACTAATTCAAATTATATTGTAGCATAATATAGGTCTTTATTGGGAAATTTAAATTTAACGAAAGAAAATTGGGGGGAAATTAATTATGAAGATAAAGCAAAAAATGATAAATTATTTTTTATTTCCTATTCTGATTTTTGGAATATTTAATTTATCGATTTTACAAGACTCCCACTTCTATAAGTGGGAGATTGAAGATTGTGCTTCAGGTGGAGTAGAGTCTCCACCTGAAGTCCCGATGTTTTGCTTTAGCAAAACGAGTTCACTGTATGCTTATAAAGACTTTAGTATGTTTCATAAAGAATATTCATCGAATGAAATTATGTGCTTTTTAAATAAAAAAAATAATTCTAATAAAAATTTTTCTGAAATAAAAGCAAATTGTAAGCACATTGCAAACAAGGCCAATATAAAAAGTTCAAACACAAAATCAATAAAAGATGTTAGATTATATCCTGGAGGACAGCCTGTTGGCATTAAAATAAATACAAAAGGTGTTTTAGTTGTCGGAATTTCTGATATAAAAACAGATATGGGTATAAAAGACAGTCCTGCTGCTTTAGCTGGAATTGAGATAGGTGATACCATTTTAAAGATTAATAGCGAGAAAATAAACGATTCTGAAGATGTTTCAAGAGTAGTTAATTACAACAAGAATAAGCAAATAGATATTCAAATAGAAAGGAATGGTGAAGTTTCAATAAAGAAAATAAAGCCTGTAAAGAGCATATCTGATGACAAATATAAGATAGGTCTGTGGATAAGGGATAGTACTTCAGGGATTGGAACATTAACATATTACAGTCCAAATAATCATGAATTTGCAGCACTAGGACATGGAATAACTGATATAGATACAGGGAAAATAATGAGCGTAAGAGATGGTGAGATAGTACCGTCAACAATATTATCGGTAAAAAAAGGAGTAAGAGGAGTTCCAGGTGAACTAAGAGGTATATTTACTAGCGAAGATCAATCATTGGGTAGTATAAAAATGAATACTGAATGTGGTATATTTGGAGTGGCAAGAGTTAATATATATAATCGTGTTTTTAGTACACCATTACCTGTTGCCTCGAAAAATGAAGTAAAAGTAGGAAAAGCTCAAATAATAACAACAATTGATGGTAGTGTTCCTAAATTGTATGATATTGAAATAGAGAAGTTAATTAAACAAAACAAGCCATCATCTAAGAGTATGATAATTAGGATTGTTGATAAAGAATTACTAGAAAAAACAGGTGGAATAGTTCAAGGAATGAGTGGAAGCCCAATTATTCAGGATGGAAAGATTGTGGGTGCTGTAACGCATGTGTTAGTGAATAGACCAGATGTAGGTTATGGAATATATATAGAATGGATGCTCAGAGATTCTGGTATTTTGGTGTCGCTTAATTGAAAGTAGTAAGTGTGAAATGTAGAAATATTCTAAAAAGGATAGTGCATATTATCTTTTTTAGAATATTCTTACAACAAAAGAACAGAAATTCACTCTTTTTAGAAGGAATTATGAGTTTTATGTAGAATACTATGATTGTTAGTATATGGAAGTTGATTTAGTATTCTAAATTAGCAATTTATTTTAAAGGGGAGTTTTTTATGGAAGAATCGAGAATAAGAGTTTTAATTGCAGATGATAACCAAGAATTTTGTAGTATTTTGAGTGATTATCTATTGACACAGAGGGATATTCTTGTTGTAGGCATTGCAAAAGACGGTATTGAAGCCTTAGAACTTATTGAGGAAAAGAAACCTGATCTTGTTGTGCTAGATATTATAATGCCTCAGTTAGATGGCTTAGGTGTGCTAGAAAGATTACATACTATGGAGATTGATTCACTACCTAAGATTATAGTTCTTTCTGCTGTTGGACAAGATAAAATAACTCAGAGGGCAATAACATTGGGTGCGGATTATTACGTTGTAAAGCCTTTTGACATGGATGTATTTACGAAAAGAATTCGACAAATGTATAATAATACGATATCCAGTGTTAACGAAAATGTTACGAAAACGGTGCATAATGATAGCGTTGAGAGGGTAAATGTGAGTGACAAAAGTAGAACTTTTGATTTAGAAGCTGAGATAACGAGTATTATTCATGAAATTGGTGTACCAGCACACATAAAAGGATACATGTATTTAAGAGAAGCTATTACAATGGTTGTTAATAATATGGAATTATTGTCTGCTGTTACAAAAGAATTATATCCATCAATTGCTAAGAAATATAATACTACGGCAAGTAGGGTTGAAAGAGCAATAAGACACGCTATAGAAGTTGCTTGGAATAGAGGGCAAGTTGATACTATTGACAAGCTATTTGGTTATACTGTGCATAATACCAAAGGTAAGCCAACTAATAGTGAATTTATAGCAATGGTAGCTGATAAGCTAAGATTAGAAAATAGGGTAAGCTAGATAGATGAGGTACCTATGTGCAGATGCATGTAGGTTTTATATTTTTGCATATAACCTTCCTGATTAACATAAATATTTAAATAAGATTGATTAGGGAGGATTGCTATGGTTACTCAAAATAAAAATTTTGTATTATTCAAAAAGCATATCAAGAACAATATTGTTTTATATGCTATTTCTGTGTTTTGTGTTTTAATAGGAATAGTATTGGGTGTTAATGTTGTTAAGCATACTGATCACATTAATAGAATGATTTTGAATCTAAATAATTATATTAATATGCTTAAAGACAATACAATTACATTCAAGAATTTGTTTTTGAATAGTTTGGTAGGGTATTTACCTTTTGTAATATATATTTGGATTTTCGGATTTACAATATTTGGAATACCATTTACAATATTATTAGATATGTATAAAGGATATACTGTGGGTTTTACTTTTTATTTTTTACTTTTAGTATTAGACTACAAAGCTAAATGGATAGTGTTGATGTTTATTATATTTCAAAATGTCATTTTTATACCTAGTGTAGTGATTTTTTCTGTTATTTCAATGCGTTTTTCACTAAAAATTAATTTGAAAAATATGAACAAAAACAAATCACAAAGTTTTTTTAGTCAAGTTATTTCATATTTCATTACATTTGTAATAATATTTTGTATAATGTCAATAGGATTTTTAGTAGAAGGTTTAACAGGTAGTATTTCTATGGATATATTAGCTAAAAATTTAGTGCATTGAAATAATAATGAAAAAATATTGTTAAGAATTTAAATTTACTAGACAACTATTTATGAAAATAGTAAAATAATATTTACAAGTTCTCGTAATATATAAGTGCTATGAAATATGTAGAATGATAGTATAGATACATGTAAATAATACTAGTGGAATGTTAAAATTATATTTTTAGCACAATAATTTATTGTTAGAAAGGAGTTGAGGGACATTGAACAACAGAATAGCATAGTGTTTTTGAATAATGTTGTTCAATGCGAAAGTTATGACAAATAGAGTGATACTTATAGTGTTAGATAGTGTTGGCATGGGTGAACTTCCTGATTCTGCAGAATATGGAGATAAAGGCAGTAATACTATTGGAAATATTTCAAAAAAAATTGGTGGATTGAAGTTGCCTAATTTAGAAAAATTAGGATTAGGTAATATTGATGGTATGGTTGGCATAGAAAAGTGTGAAGATGCAATTGGTGCATACGGAAGATGTGCAGAATTATCAAAAGGGAAAGATACCATAACTGGACATTGGGAGATGTCAGGTATTATTTTAAATACTCCATTAAATACCTATCCTAATGGTTTTCCTGATGACATAATAAAAGAATTTGAAGAAAAGATAGGTACAAAAATTTTAGGAAATAAAGTTGCTTCAGGTACAGAAATAATCAAAGAATTAGGTGAAGAACATCAGAAAACAGGATATCCTATTGTATATACATCTGCTGATAGTGTTTTTCAGATTGCGGCACATGAAGATGTAATTCCCCTTGAAAAATTATATGATATGTGTATGATTGCAAGAAAAATGTTAGTTGGCGATAAAATGGTAGGAAGGGTAATTGCAAGACCATTTATTGGTGACAAAGGTGAATATACAAGGACTGCAAATAGGCACGATTATGCTATTGATCCATTTGATAAAACAATACTTGAGTACATAAGTGAAAAAGATTTAAATGTGATGGCAGTAGGTAAGATTGAGGATATATTCAATGGAAAAGGAATTACAGATGCTGTTCATACAAAAGGAAATATGGATGGAGTTGATAAAACTTTAGAATATATTAAGACTAACAAAGCAGGGTTGATATTTACTAATCTTGTTGATTTTGATATGAAATATGGTCACAGAAATGATGTTGAAGGTTATGCAAATGCTCTTGTTGAATTTGATAATAGACTTCCAGAAATAATAGATGCTATGTCCGAACAAGATGTTTTAATAATAACGGCTGATCATGGCTGTGATCCTACAACAAGCAGTACAGATCATTCAAGAGAGTATATTCCAGTTTTAATTTACGGTTCACAAATAAAACCAAATGTGAATATAGGTACAAGAAAATGTTTTTGTGATATAGGAAAAACTATTCTTGATGTGTTGAATATTGAAAATGAATTAAATGGTGAAAGTTTCAAAAAAGTAATTTTACAAGATAAGCACTAAGTATAGAAATAAATATTAATAATTAAAATTTAATTAAACAAAAACAGGAGGATGAATACGAAAATGAATTTATTAAAGATAAAAGAAAGTGTTGATTATATAAAAAATATTATTAAGGAAGAACCAGAAATTGGAGCAATACTAGGCTCAGGGCTTGGTGTTATGGCAGATAGTTTAGAGGATAAAATAATAATCAAGTATTCAGATGTTCCTAATATGCCAAATTCAACTGTTAAAGGTCATGCAGGTCAATTTGTTTATGGTAAATTAAATGGTAAGAAAGTAATTATGATGCAAGGAAGATTTCATTACTATGAAGGAAATTCGATGGAGTTATTAGGATTACCTGTTTACATAATGAAATATTTAGGGGTTGAAAAATTAATAGTTACTAATGCAGCAGGAGGTGTTAATACGGAATATTCTCCTGGAGATTTGATGATAATAAAAGATCATATAAACTTTTCATTTAACAATCCGTTGATTGGACAAAATGATGAGGAAATTGGACCAAGATTTCCAGATATGTCTACTGCATATGATAGAGAACTTATTAAACTTGCAGAAGATACAGCAGCAGAATTGAATATAGATATTAAAAAAGGAACATATTTTATGATGACTGGTCCTTCATATGAAACACCAGCAGAAATTAGAATGATTAGGATATTGGGAGGAGATGCAGTTGGTATGTCAACTGTACCAGAGGTAGTAGCAGCTAATCACTGTGGTATGAAGGTATTGGGAATTTCATGCATTACAAATATGGCTGCTGGAATATTAGAACAACCATTAAATCATGCAGAGGTAATTGAAACATCTAATAAAGTTAGGAGCATATTTGTTGATTTTGTATCTGAATTGATAAAAAACATGTAAATTAGGAGGGGGTATTATGAGTCTTATAGATAAAATTAAATATGCTGCAGATTACATTAGAAATATATACTCTGGTAAAATTGATGTTGCTGTAATACTGGGTTCAGGATTAGGTTCTTTAGTAGAATATATTGATAATAAAGTTGTAATAAAATATTCTGATATACCAAATTTCCCCAAATCTACAGTAAAGGGTCATGCTGGAGAATTGATTATAGGTGATTTAGAGGGAAAAAAAGTACTGGCTATGAATGGTAGATTTCATTATTATGAAGGATATAGCATGGAAACAGTTACATTTCCTGTTAGAGTAATGAAGTTCTTAGGAGTAGAAAAATTGATTGTTACCAATGCGGCTGGGGGAATGAATCCAGAATTTGAACCAGCAGACTTAATGATTATTACTGATCATATAAATATGATTGGAGATAATCCATTAATAGGACCAAATTATGATGAACTGGGAGCAAGATTTCCAGATATGTCTAATGCATATGACAAACAGTTAATAGAACTTGCTAAGAATTGTGCTAAAAGATTAGATATAGATATCAAAGAGGGTGTTTATATACCTGTTTCAGGTCCAAATTATGAAACACCAGCAGAATTGAAAATGCTTAGAACTATTGGTGGAGATGCTGTAGGTATGTCAACTGTGCCTGAAGTTATTGTGGCTAATCACATGAGTATGAAAGTATTAGGCGTATCATGTATAACTGATATGGCACTTGCTGATGAATTAGAACCATTGGAACATTCAAAAGTTGTTGAGACTGCAAACAGGGCACAAAAGAAATTTGTTAATTTAGTAAAAGAGGTTATAAAAGAACTTTAATTTGCAAAAATATGGGTTAAATTACATGTTATGAGGAGTTGATATAATGAGAATGTATGATTTGATTCTCAAAAAAAGAAATGGTGAAGAGTTAACTACAGAGGAAATAAATTATTTTATTGAAAACTATACACAAGGTAATATACCTGATTATCAAGTTTCTGCGTTGCTAATGGCTATATTTTTTCAAAAAATGACTGAGAGAGAGACAGTTGACTTAACAATGGCTATAGTTAATTCAGGAGATACCCTGGATTTGTCTAAAATAGAAGGTATTAAGGTTGATAAGCACAGCACTGGTGGAGTAGGCGATACTACTACATTAGTTTTAGCACCTATGGTTGCATCACTAGGGATACCAGTAGCTAAGATGTCAGGTAGAGGATTAGGTCATACTGGAGGTACAATAGATAAATTGGAATCATTCGAAGGATTCTCTGTTGAGATGAGTGAAGATGAGTTTATAAGTAATGTTAATATGCATAAAATAGCTGTTGGCGGACAAACAGGGGTACTTGCACCAGCAGATAAAAAATTGTATGCTTTAAGGGATGTTACTGCAACGGTTGATAATATTTCTCTCATTGCTTCGAGTATTATGAGTAAAAAAATAGCAGCAGGTGCTGATGCCATTGTACTTGATGTAAAAGTTGGGGATGGTGCATTTATGAAAACACCAGAAGATGCTCAAGCATTAGCAGAAGAAATGGTTAAAATAGGAAATGGAGTTGGAAGAGAAACTAGAGCTGTTATTTCTGACATGGATCAGCCATTAGGCTTTGCTATAGGGAATGCATTAGAAGTAAAAGAGGCTATTAGTACATTGAAGGGTGAAGGACCTGCTGATTTACTTGAATTATGTTTGACATTAGGCAGCAATATGGTAGTTCTTGCGAAAAAAGCTGAAGATTTGAATCAAGCTAGAAAAATGTTAATGGATACTATATCTAATGGAAGTGCTTTAGCAAAATTCAAAGAGTTCATAGATGCACAAGGTGGGGATTCATCATTTGTTGATTTTCCAGATAAACTACCTAAAGCAAAATATATTATTCCAGTTGAGAGTGACAGAGATGGTGTTGTTGAAAAAATTAACGCTCAAAATATGGGATTGATTGCTATGGAACTTGGGGCTGGTCGAGCTACGAAAGAGAGCGAAATTGATTTAGCTGTTGGTATTGTATTAAGTAAAAAAAGAGGAGATAAAATAAGTAAAGGTGATATATTAGCATATGTTCATGCAAATGATGTTGAAAAGGCTGAAAAAGCGAAACAACAAATAATAAAGAATTTTGTTATTAGTAAAAATTATATAAATGATATTCCTTTGATATATAATATAATTAAATAGTTTTGTATTTTGTCTGGCGTTTGTTATCGCCAGACATTCTATTTTTTTGATAATTACTATATAAAAAGATTTGTGATAATAAAACGTGAATTTGGTAAAAATAATTATGAAAAATACTTAAGAGGAGGCTGTATGTAATGAAATCAAAATTGAATATTTGGTTATTATTATTAACTTTTTCAGTAAATATTTTTATTGTTCCAATGAAGGTTTATGCTGATGAAAAAGCTAACAGCGATGGTTCTATAAAAATTGAAGCTAAATCTGCTTTGTTAATGGAACCAAATAGCGGTAAAATAATTTATGAATACAATTCTCATAAAAAATTTGCACCTGCATCTGTGACTAAAATAATGGTTATGCTTTTAACTATGGAGTCAATTGATAGTGGTAATATAAAAATGAGTGATAAAGTAACTGTAAGTGAAAATGCTAAGAAAATGGGTGGAAGTTCAATGCTTCTAGATACTGGAGAAATACGAACGGTTGAGGAACTGATAAAGGGTGTAGGTATTGCTTCTGGTAATGACGCAGCTGTTGCGATAGCTGAATATATTGCAGGTAGTGAAGAAGCTTTTGTAGATATGATGAATAAAAGAGCAACTGAATTAGGAATGAAAGATACAACATTTAAAAATTGTACCGGCCTATCTGCAGAGGGACACTTGACTACTGCTTATGATATATCTATAATGTCTAGGGAGTTATTAAAACATCCTGCTATTTTGAAATATACGGGTACTTATATGGAAACTATTTCTGAAGGGAGAAAAACACCAATAGGACTCGTAAACCATAATAAATTAGTTAGGTTTTTTAAAGGATGTGATGGTTTAAAAACTGGTTTCACCAGTGAGGCTAAATATTGCATATCTGCAACCGCTAAAAGAAATAATGTTAGAATGTTGGCTGTTATTATGGGTGCACCAACATATAAAATTAGAAATAAAGAAGCATCTATGCTAATGAATTATGGTTTTTCAAAATTTGAATACAAAAAATTAGTTGAGAAGGATAATGATATAGAAAAAGTGATTTTTAACAAAAAAGGAGATAAATTTTTTATAGCTAAAGCAAGTAGCGATTTGGCAATTGCCGTTGAAAGAGGAAAAGATAATAAAGTTACGTATAAATGTCATATTGATAAGGATAAAAAATTCTACAAGAAAGGTGAAATGGTAGGATATTGTGAAGTATATTTAAATGGAACGCATATAGGAAATATAGATTTATATTCTGATAGGGATTTGAAAATTGGAGGTTTTATACAAAATATATTAATAAATTTGAATAGTTTATTTGACTTTTCAATTTAGTGTATTTTGATGTTCGACATGATTAACTGTATATGATAGAATGAATTATAGCTATATCATCGGTCACTGGCTGTTTGTTAATGTTTTTGTTTGCCAGTGTCCTTATAAAGTATTGAGGAGAGAAGTTTATGGCTTTGAGCGTTAAAACACAAAATTTTGAGGGACCATTTGATTTATTACTTCATTTGATTAAGAAAGATAAAATGAATATATATGATATTAGAATATGTGAAATAACGAATCAGTATTTAGAATTATTAAGGGAAATGAAGGAACTCGATTTGGATATTGCTTCAGAGTTTATTGTTATGGCATCAATTCTTTTAGAATTAAAATCTAAAGAATTATTACCTAAAAGTGAAAAAACGAATAAGGATGAAAGCGATGGAGAAGATACTAAACAACGTCTTATAGAAAAACTTATTGAATATAAAAAGATTAAGAATGCAGCTGAATTTTTAAAAGAAAGATTGGACAAAAAAGGAGTGATGTTTGCAAAAAAACCAGAGATTATTGAAGATAAAAACGAAGCTGAGGTGGGTGAAATATTAAAAAATGTAACTCTCATTCAGCTATATAATTTATATAATGATATAATATTTTTATTTCACAGTAAGATTAATGTTGAAAATAATATACAAAAAGAAATTCCTTTAGACTTATATAAAATAGATGATAAAATTAATGAATTAACTGATTATATCAATAAAAATAAAAGGGGTGAATTTTCATCTATAGTAAGAAAATGCTCATGTAAAATAGAAATAATTGTTACTTTTTTAGCATTACTTGAGATGATTAAGTTAAGAACTATAAGCATTGTTCAGGAGAATAACTTCAAAGAAATATATTTTGAAAGGACACAAGAAAATGAGTGATGAATATTTTAGTCAAATAGAGATTGAGGGACTCACAAATAAAACAAAGTATTTTTCAGTTATTGAATCTTTACTGTTTGTTTCAGGAGATTCTCTTAAATTGAAAGATATATCTAAAATAATAGAGTGCAGTGACAGTTTTACTAAAAAACTTATGGACGAGCTTATACATTTATATGAGGTAGACAATAGTAGAGGTATAAAGATAATAAGGATTAATGATTCATATCAATTGGTTACTAAGCCTAATAATAGCACTTTTATTAAAAAACTTCTCAATAAGAATAGCAGACAGTCTCTTTCGCAAGCAGCACTAGAGACACTGGCTATTATTGCGTATAAACAGCCTATCACAAAGCTTGAAATTGATGAAATAAGAGGAGTAAAAAGCGATAGAGCTATAACTACATTATTGAATAAAAAATTAATAAAAGAAAATGGTAAGCTTGATGTACCGGGTAGGCCTCTTCTTTATATAACTAGCGAAGAATTCTTAAAACATTTTCAGTTAGAAAATTTAAATCAGATGCCAAAATTAGAAAGCTTTGATGTTAAGGAAGATAACATTGGTGAAAACATAGATAAGTATATCGAAAAAACACTCCATCATAAGTAGATGGAGTGTTTTTTATGAATTACTTGATTTTTTCTTAGAAAAATCTTTTAGTATATCTAATATTTGAGGAATGCTATCAACTAATCTATCGTAAGTATTGGTTTGATCGACTGGTAATAATCTAACGGAATCTTTTTTGACTACTAAAAATGCGACTGGTTTAACTGTTACACCTGCTCCTGAACCTCCGCCAAATGGATATTTTTCATCTACTTTTTCTTTGTTATCTTTTGAAAATTCTGATCCACCAGAAGCGAAACCAACGGAAACTTTTGAAACTGGTAGAATAGTAGTATTATCATTTGCTACAACAGGGTTTCCTATAATAGTATCTACATCGATCATATTTTTGATATTTTCCATAGTGCTTTTCATTAAGTTTTCAATAGGGTGATTTTCCATCATTAACTCCTCCTTAATCGTAATTAATACTTTTATGATTCTTTTTAATATGCAAGTATGTTCTTAGCAATAATAACGTTACATAGATAATATTGGCTAAATTTATAATAATTATGCATTTAATTGTAACATTAAAAATTCTTTCACTGAATTTAGGTTTGAGTTTTATTTCAATACTTTTTACATTTAATATGTAATTTAATAAATTATATAAAATTGGATTAAGACAACCTAAGTATCCATAAGTTAATGCTGTAAGTGCAGCGTCATTAAGACCGAAATCTCCATATATTTTTAAAATTAATTTTGGTTTAAATTTATTATTCTGTAGTCTATTTAAAATAAAAAAATAGTCATTTAGTGAAAATTTTTTTATTTGTCTTTTTTTAGCCTTTTTTTTAGTGAGTTTTTCAATACTTATTTCTTTGGAGTTAAAATAAATTTTAAGTTTATTGTTAATATATTTCAGAGATAATTTAATCTTAATAGGGAATAATAAAACGGTAAAGATTATAATAAAAATTAATATTGTTTTAAGCATTAACAACCCTCCCTATATTTCACATATTGTATAGTTTAACCAATATTGAGTAAATATATATCAATTTTAAAGTTTGAGGTGCTAAAAATGAGTGCTAATATCAAAAAAATAATTGTAACTATTATGTTAATAGCTATTCAAATAATTGCTTTATGTAATAATGTTTATTCGTATACAAATGATTTATATATTAATGCTAGAAGTGCAATTGCCATGGACAGTAAAAGTAAAATAGTTTTGTATGAAAAAAATTCTAGAGAATTAATTCCAATGGCAAGTACTACAAAAATAATGACTGTTCTTATAGCTATTAATTATGGTAATCTGAATGAAAAGATTGAAATTTCTAGTAATGCAGCTAATATACATGGTTCACAGGTTGGATACAAAAAAGGTGAAAAAATAACTTTAAGGGAGCTTTTATATGGGCTTATGCTGAGGTCAGGTAATGATGCTGCAATTGCTATAGCTGAAGGTATTTCAGGTTCTGTTGAAAAATTTGTTGATTTAATGAATGAATATGCTGTTGAAATAGGATTAAGAGATACTCATTTTGAATCACCACATGGATTGGATAGCAATTACCATTATACAACAGCATATGATTTAGCATTATTAACTTCAATTGCTAAAGAAAATGATGTTTTTAATAAAATAGTTAGTACAAAAGACATAAGTGCTGAACAATATGGATTTACGAGAAGCTATCATAATATAAACAAAATATTATATTTAATTCCAAAAGCTAATGGAGTAAAAACAGGTTATACTGGAAATGCAGGAAAATGTTTAGTTTCTTCTATTGATTATAACAACAATGATATTGTTATTGTTGTATTAAATTGCCATCAAAGATGGAATGAAACTAAAAAGATTTATAATTATGTAAATCAAAATTATTCTTATAAATGTTTGATAAATAGCAATAAAATTTTAGGTGAAATAAGTTCGAAAAGATTAAATAAAAGTATAAAATTAGTTAGTCCTGTGGACGTAAATATTCCAATTAAGAAAGGGGCAAATTATTTATATAGAGTAGTTAAACCTAATTTTGAAATGGATGTACCTATATACAAAGGAATGCAAATTGGTCATATTGATATAGTTAAAGTTGAAAAAGGTGAAGAAGTTATTATGAGGATAAACACAGTATCAAATGATGATATAGATGTTAAGAATGGATTGTTACATTATTTTGATTATATAATAGAAAAGATATCATCAAAATAATGTAACAAAAGTAGTAGTGGAAAAATATTTTAATAGTATAGTACTTTAGGAGGTATTTACATGAGCTATGAACCTTTTGAATGTATTGATGCAGGAACGGAATATTGTGCTTGATACACTATAATGCGATTAAAGGAAGATAAAAGTTGCTTTAAAATGTTATCTTCATATCTTCCTTTAGTTTTATCTTTACAGTGCCACTATTTCCATCCCAAGTAATTTCTTTAACTAGGCTTTTAAATAATTTTTTTTTATCATTTATGTCACAAATATCAAATATATATTTTAAGCTACAAATTTTATTGAATAAAACATTTTCATTAGTATTTGAAATAGTTTGTTTAAATTTGTTTTGGGAAACATTATTGTTTTCATTGTTTAGATAGTCTATTTCAGATTTTATATGGTATATTTTGGGGATAATATATTCTGATAATGATGGTTCTTTTGATAACTGTGTAATTAGGTTGTCGATTTGTTTTTGTTTTTCTTTTATATATTTTAGATTATTTAAATTTTCATCATCATAATTACATTTTTGGTGCGAAATATATTTTTCTAGTAAAGAAATTAACATATTTCTATTAATTTTGATATCATCTAATTTTTTTATAACTTCATATTCCAATTCATCTACTCTAACATTTTTATTTGAACATTTTTTACCATTAGAAATATCTTTGCAACTACAAACATAATATAGTAATTTTTTACCGGTTTTTTTGCTAATATGACCATGTTTTACAATCATATTAGCACCACAATAATGACATTTTAAAATTCCTGTTAGAGAAGCAGTATGTGAAGTTCCTATTCTTGGGGCTCTACTTTTGTTTATATTCAATATTGTTTGTACTTTTAGCCAATCATTAGCATTAATAATTCCTTTATGCATTGAAATGGCAGCTATCCACTCACTCATATTTCTATAAATTTTATTACCTCTGCTTTTATTGTAAGTTAAGATTCCATGTATTCCATCAGGTTGTCCGCATGTTATCATGCCCTGATTACTTAAATACTGCATAACACTATCATCTGCTTTAACATAAAGAGGATTTTTTAAAATAAGTTGAATTTTTTTCTTAGTCCAGTTATAACCATTTTTGGTTCTTATATTTCGTATATAAAGATATTTATATACTTTAGACAAAGATTTAAATTCAATATATTTTGAATATATTAATTTAACAGTTGTAAGTTCAGATTCTATTGGAGTAAGAAAATAGATTTTTTTCTTTCTTCCAAATTCATCTGTAATTGTTGTAGATGTACTCTCAAAGCCTAGGGGGGTTTGACCTCCTAGCCATCTGCCAGATTTTGATAATTCAAGCATATTGTCTTTTATTCTTTCTCCAATAGTTTCTCTTTCGAGTTGAGCAAATACTGATGCAATATACATCATAGCTCTTCCTATGGGAGTTGAAGTATCAAATTGTTCGTTTATGCTTATAAAATTAATTTCTAATCTATCTAATTCGTTTATTAGCGTGGAAAAATCTGCAATATTTCTACTTATTCTATCTAATCTGTAACATATTAATGTATCAAATTTTTTTTCATGAGCATCTTTTATCATTTTTTTAAATTGAGGTCTGTCGATATTTTTGCCAGAAAACCCCTCATCTTCATAAATCAAAAATTGAGTTATGCCGATATTATAAGCGTATTTTTTGCAAAGTTCAATTTGTGTTTCTATAGATTCACCTTTACCGGTAAATTTTGATTTTCTAGAATAAATGGCTGCTTTCTTCATACACTCACCTTAAATTTGATATATATTAAATTATATTTGCATTATCTATTAAATTTAACCTTATTTACAAAATATTTGTAACAAAATATTAAAACTTTCATAGTATAAAGTATGAGTAAAATCAGGTATAGTAGGTGTTTATGATTAAAAAAGTTTATAAAGTTGAAATGATTTTACCTTTTAGTTCAATATATATTGAGAAAACAGTTACAGAAATTGTTTCTAATATATTAATTAATAAATTAGAAACAGAATATTTAATAGAGTTACTTACCAAAATTAAAAATGGTGATATTAATTAGATACCTGTTTGTTGCTTTTAAATATTTAAGACATGAAGTATAAACCAAAAGCTTCATGTCTTAAAAAATACAGTAAATTGTTAAAATATAATCAATTCGATTCTGAATGAATATATCATAAATCTTAAAATATAGTTGTTATAAAGTAATTAGTGCATAAAATATTGCATAAAATGTTGTGTAAAATAATAAATCAAAAAAAAATAAAATTTCTCTTGCAATTACAAGACATTGTGATATAATTAACGTGTAACAAGGAATAAAAAGATAGTAACTGTGTTAGAGTATTATATTTTTTTAGGGTTATTAGTTAAAATATTAACAAACTGTTGCGACTATTTTAGCTGATAGAGTAAATACTACCATATTAGAAAATAATATTAAATTTTAGTGAGGTGTATTGTATGTTAGTAAATAATACTGAGCAATTAATGAAAAAGTTAGAAGAAGTAAAAAAAGCACAAAAGGTATTTTCAAACTATTCTCAAGAACAGGTAGATGAAATTTTTAGGCAAGCAGCTATGGCTGCAAATAATGCGAGAATTGAGCTTGCAAAAATGGCAGTTGAAGAAACTGGGATGGGAATTGTTGAAGATAAAGTAATAAAAAATCATTTTGCATCAGAATATATATATAATAGTTATAAAGATGAAAAGACATGTGGGATTATTGAAAAAGATGAATCATTTGGATTGCAAAAAATTGCAGAGCCAATAGGTGTAATTGCAGCGATTGTTCCAACAACTAATCCAACAGCAACAGCAATATTTAAAGCATTGATAGCTTTAAAGACAAGAAATGGTATGATTTTTTCTCCACATCCAAGAGCAAAAAAATGTACAATTGCTGCAGCAAAGATAATATTAGATGCAGCAGTTAAAGCAGGGGCTCCTAAGGGAATTATTGGATGGATAGATGAACCTTCAATAGAGCTTTCTCAAGTTGTTATGAGAGAATGTGATATGATTCTAGCAACAGGTGGTCCAGGAATGGTTAAAGCTGCATATTCATCAGGGAAACCAGCTATTGGAGTTGGTTCCGGAAATACACCTGCTATAATTGATGAAACTGCTCATATAAAAATGGCTGTAAATTCTATACTTTTATCGAAGAGTTTTGATAATGGAGTTATATGTGCATCTGAACAATCTGTAATAGTTTTAGATAAAGTTTATAACGAAGTAAAAAAAGAATTTAGTGAGCGTGGAGCATATATATTAAGCAAAAATGAAGTAGATAAAATGAGAAAAGTTATATTAATAGATGGAAAACTTAATGCAAATATTGTTGGACAATCAGCTAGTAAAATTGCAAAGATGGCTGGAATTGAAGTTCCTGAAGAAACAAAAGTGTTGATTGGTGAAGTTCAATCAGTAGAACTTGAGGAACCATTTTCTCATGAGAAATTGTCTCCAATATTAGCAATGTATAAGGCAAAAACATTTGATGAAGCATTAGTAAAGGCAGAAAGACTTGTTGAATTAGGAGGCTTTGGACATACTTCAGTTCTATATACTGATACTATTAAATCTAAAGATAGAGTAGAAAAGTTTAGTTTAACTATGAAAACAGGAAGAACTATTATTAACATGCCTTCATCACAAGGAGCTATAGGAGATATATACAACTTCAAATTAGCACCATCATTAACTCTTGGCTGTGGTTCATGGGGCGGAAATTCTATTTCAGAAAATGTAGGTGTTAAACATCTGTTGAATATTAAGAGTGTAGCTGAGAGGAGAGAAAATATGCTTTGGTTCAGAGTTCCTGAAAAGGTTTATTTCAAATATGGATGTCTTGGAGTTGCATTAAAAGAACTAAAGGATATGGGTAAAAAGAAGGCATTTATTGTAACTGATAGAGTTCTTTATAAATTAGGGTATGTGGAAAAAATTACAACAATTCTTGAGGAAATAGGAATAGATTTTAAAGTATTTTATGATGTTGAGCCTGATCCAACTCTTAATGTAGCTAAAAAAGGTGCCGAAGAAATGAAGAATTTTGAGCCTGATACAATTATAGCATTAGGTGGAGGCTCTTCAATGGATGCTGCTAAGATAATGTGGGTGATGTATGAACATCCAGAAGTAAGATTTGAAGACCTTGCAATGAGATTTATGGATATAAGAAAGAGAGTGTATAAATTCCCACACATGGGTGAAAAAGCTATGATGGTTGCTGTTACAACATCTGCAGGTACTGGTTCAGAAGTAACGCCATTTGCGGTTATTACAGATGAAAAAACAGGTGTAAAATATCCTCTTGCAGATTATGAATTAACTCCAGATATGGCTATAATTGATGCTGAATTAATGATGAATATGCCTAAAGGATTAACTGCTGCTTCTGGTATTGATGCTTTAACACATGCATTAGAAGCTTATGTTTCAGTACTTGCTTCAGAATATACAAATGGTTTAGCATTGGAAGCTATAAGATTAATATTTGAATATTTACCAGATGCTTATAAAGATGGTCCTAACAACGTTAAAGCTAGAGAAAAAATGGCTCATGCATCGACTATTGCAGGTATGGCATTTGCTAATGCTTTCTTAGGAGTATGTCATTCAATGGCACACAAATTAGGTTCAATGCATCATGTACCTCATGGAGTGGCTAATGGATTATTAATAAATGAAGTTATAAGATTCAATGCAGTAGATAATCCAAGAAAGCAAGCAGCATTTCCACAATACAAATATCCTAATGCAAAATGGAGATATGCTAGAATTGCTGATTATTTACAATTAGGTGGTAATACTGATGACGAAAAAGTAGAATTATTAATCAAAGCTATTGAAGAATTAAAAGCTAAGGTTGATATTCCAAAAACAATTAGAGAGGCAGGAGTATCTAAAGATAAATTCTATGCTACATTAGATAAAATGAGTGAACAAGCATTTGATGATCAGTGTACAGGAGCAAATCCAAGATACCCACTAATAAGTGAAATAAAACAGATGTATATAAATGTTTTTGAAGGAAACAACAAAGATGCAAATAAAGAAAATAAGAATATAAAATAAAGATGCATTAATATAGTTACATGAAAACACTGTAAACCATTTTATAGGATTTACAGTGTTTTTTATTGAATTGTTTATAAAACTTTTGGCTTAGCAAAAGAGTTCGTTAGACTGGTATAAGCCTCTTTATAGAATTTTTGAAATATGTTAGAATGACATTAATAAGAAAAATAATTATAAAATAGTTTTAGAAAGGAGCGAAAAAACATGATAGTTTCTAACAAAAAGAATGTAAAAGAAATAAAGATTGATAACCCAAATGCTAAAAATGCCTTAATGAAAGTTTTAATATCTCCAAAAGAAGGATGGGATGGATATGTAATGCGCGTATTCAAAATTGGAAAAGATGGATATACACCAAGACATTCACATACTTGGCCGCATATTAATTATATAATTAGTGGGAGAGGTAAAATTTATCT
This sequence comes from Clostridium tepidiprofundi DSM 19306, assembly GCF_001594005.1. Lineage (GTDB taxonomy): Bacteria > Bacillota > Clostridia > Clostridiales > Clostridiaceae > Clostridium_AC > Clostridium_AC tepidiprofundi. The sequence goes on from NZ_LTBA01000001.1 coordinate 100,665, forward strand.
TGATGGTAAAGAGCATGAAGTAGAAGAAGGTTCTTATGCATATATACCTTCAAACAAAGAACATCAGTTCATGAATGTTGGAAATGAAGAGCTTGAGTTTATTTGTATAGTACCTGAAGAGGGACACAAGTAGTTAATATATTGCTCAATATTTTGCTTATGCAATTTGGAGTTTTATGAATTTATAAAAAAATAAGCTTGTTACAATTTATGCAAGCTTATTTTTTTATAAATTCAATTCGCAATTTAGATTTTTAGCACATATATTACAACGAAAGAATGCAGTATGTAAAGATTTGTATAGTGCATATTAATACAAAATATATGATATTAAATATAGTGCATATTACGAATTGAAGTTATATATTTAATTGGTCTTATTACAACTACATTGGCATGATGAATTGAAAAATTCTTCAATACTTATATATAAATATTTATTAGAGTCAATATGAAATATATTGTTGGTTTCTAAATTTTTGAATCCTATTTTTCTATAGAGAGTTTCATCATCATTTTCTAATAAGAAGTAGTTTACGTTTAAATAATCCATCATATTCAATATTGATCTTATTAAGGCATCTTTTAAAATTGTGTACATAGGGTTTATATATAATTCTTTAAGTATTCCATAATTATTGATTAAATCATAAGTAGCCCACCCTAAAACATTTTCATTTTCTATAATAAATAATGTATTTGGAAGGTTGATATTTTTCAAATATATTTTACCTTGTAATTCTTCTTTGTTTGCTCTTCTTATTTCAAGCATGGTTGTTTCCTCCATTAATGTATTCTATATTATAATAGTATCACATTTTTATTGAATTTCAAATTCTGCCTTTTATGATATATTTGAAAACTTGATTTAAATAAGTAGGTACATTATAATAATGGTGTTGGCAGTATTCATAAAATTCCATTCCAACAATTTTTTATGACATAGTAATATTATGCAAAAGATAAAAACTTATAAGAGGTGTTATTTATGAGACTTGTACCAATAGAGTGTATTAAAGAAGGAGCTTTTCTAGGCAAAACGATTTATGACAATGATGGAAGAATTCTTTTAAGACAAGGTGTAATATTGAATAATAATTATATTGATAGAATACGACAACTTGGGATTTTTTCCCTTTACATAAATGATGAATACAGTTCAGCTGAAATAGAGGATATAATCAAGCCTGAGTTAAGACAAAAATCAATTAAAACATTGAAAAATTATTTTTCGCATATTCAAAATTATCACAAAAAAAATGAGGAATATTTTAGTTCTATTTTTGATATTGCTAATAGTATTATTGATGAATTAGCTGGTAGAAATGATTTAATGGTCAATTTAGTAGATATCAAAAGTATGGATAATTATACGTATCAGCATAGTGTGAATGTTGCTATTTTGTCTTTGATTATAGGCATACAACTTCAATTGAATAAGGACGAGCTTTATAAATTATGTACAGGAGCATTATTACATGACATAGGGAAGGTCTTTATTCCAAAAGAAATAATACAGAAAAAAGAAAAGCTTTTACCAGAAGAATATGATTTAATTAAGGAACATACCACGAAAGGATATAATTACTTAAAAAATAACATAGATATTTCACCGGTATCAAGAATAATAATACTTCAGCATCATGAAAAAGTTAATGGAACTGGTTATCCTGATGGGAAAAAGGGTAATGATATTAATAAATTAGCTAGAATAGTTGCGATTGCAGATGTTTATGATGCTTTGACATCTGATAGACCATATAGAAGAGCCATGTCTCCTAATGAAGCTATTGAATATATACTAGGAAGTGGTCAAACTTATTTTGATTTTGAAATGGTTAAGGTTTTTTCTGAATGTATAGTTCCATATCCAGTAGGTACGTTGGTTAGACTGAGTAACAATGATGTTGCTGTTGTAGAAAAAATTTTTCCTCATTTTGCTTTAAGACCAATTGTAAAAGTAATTAAAAGTGATAATGTATCAACTATAGGTAAAGTAATCAATATGATGAGTGAGCTTGATTTGGTAATAAAGGAAACAGAGTATGCTATGAATTAATATATATGCTATGAATTAATATATATGTATAAAAAGTATGCAATATATTTGTAACATATTACAATTTACAGATTTTTATATTTTGATTACAATTATTATAAAGAATCATATTAGATTAGGGGGAATAGTTGATGGCTGGATTAAAATTGTCACATATTGAAAAAATTTATCCAAATGGCTTCCATGCCGTAAAGGATTTTAATCTAGAAATAGAAGATAAAGAATTTATTGTTCTAGTTGGTCCATCAGGTTGTGGAAAGTCTACAACGTTAAGAATGATAGCAGGGCTTGAGGATATTTCTTCAGGTGAAATGTTTATTGGAGATAAATTGGTTAATAATGTTGCACCAAAGGATAGAGATATTGCAATGGTATTTCAGAACTATGCATTATATCCTCACATGACAGTTTTCGATAACATGGCATTTGGTTTAAAGATAAGAAAAAAATCAAAAGCAGATATTAAAAAAAGGGTTATGGAAGCAGCAAAAATATTAGGTATTGAAAATCTATTAGATAGAAAACCTAAACAACTTTCAGGTGGACAAAGACAAAGAGTTGCTCTAGGACGTGCTATTGTAAGAGAACCTAAGGTGTTTTTGATGGATGAACCACTTTCAAATTTAGATGCTAAATTGAGAGTTCAAATGAGAGCAGAAATTAGTAAATTACATCAAAGGCTTCAAACTACATTTATTTATGTAACACATGATCAAATAGAAGCAATGACTATGGGTACGAGAATTGTTGTTATGAAGGATGGTGTAGTTCAACAAATAGCAGATCCACAAACAATATATCAACATCCAGCAAATATGTTTGTTGCATCGTTTATTGGTGCACCTCAAATGAATTTTATTGATTGTAATATAATTGAAGAAAATTCTAAGATTTATGCAAAATTTGATGGAAATAGTATGGAAATTTTAGGCGATAATGCTAAGCTTCTAAAAGAAAATGGGTATATAAACAAAGCAGTTGTACTTGGGGTAAGACCTGAGGGAATCTTGATTTCTAAAGATGATGATGGTTTTGAAAGCAAGATAGATGTTATAGAAATGTTAGGATCTGAAACATACTTGTATCTAAAACTGAATAATAGTAATATTATTGCAAGGGTAGAGCCAAATTCACATGCACAGGTTGGAAGTAGTTTAAAAATTATTTTTGATAATTCAAAAATACATATATTTGATAAGGAAACTGAAAAAGCTGTATTTTAGAGTTTATTAAACACTATCAACAATTACATAACTGATAGTGTTTTTCATTAGTCCTATAATATGTTTGATTTTGGTAAGCAATTCAACTTTGATTTCAGTAGGTGATTTTGATGGATATTAATAATATTAATGAAATATTAAGTAAATTGAAAAATATAATAAATGGTGAAATTAATATAATGGAAGACTCCGGATACATTATTGGAAGCACGAATAATAATTGTGTTGGAGAATACGATTTGCAAATAAAGAATAGAGAATTTAGTCAAGGTATAATTGAACTAGAAAACAAAATTTATTATGCGTATAAAGATAATTTTGATAGTAAAATAATAATTTCAATAGATAAGAGCACTCCTTTTTATAGAAAAGCAGTTGAGATTATTGGTGTGTTTATTACACAATGTTTTGAAGAAGTATCATCAGATAGCATGCTTAAAAATGCCTTATTACAGGAAATCAAATATGATGAGATTAATGTATTTTGTGAAAGATTTAAAGTACAATATACTCAAAATATGCAGGTAATAGTTATTGAGATAAAAGAAAATTTAGAATACGAAGTAGAAAATTTACTTCATCAAATTTATCCATCGGGATTATTTACTAAAATGCATTCTAATAATATTGCATTTATAAAAAGTTTATCAGATAAGAATACTGAAATCGAAAAAGATATTTTCAATTCTATATATGGTGAATTGCTGTATGAAGCAAAAATTGGAGTAGGTACAGTGGTTGAAAATATTAAATATTTACATGAGTCGTATGAAAGAGCGCTGGAAACGCTAAAGTTAGGTAAAATATTTAATTATAATAAAAATATATTTTATTATAGCGATATTGCACTTCCAGTGTTGATAAACAATATGGATATTAAAAATTTGGAGTATTTATATAAAAATATGAACAGTAGCTTAGATGAAATTTTACTAAATAACGAATTAATGCTGACTGCATTTAAATTTTTTGAAAACAATTTAAATATTAGTGAAACAGCTAAAAAACTATATATTCATAGAAATACATTAATATATAGATTGAATAAGATAAAAAATATATCAGGTTATGATTTGAGGATATTTGAAGATTCTGTTAACTTTAAAATCGCAATGTACATCAATGGTTTTTTAAGAAATTTAAGATAAGATTAAAATAGTTGGAAGGAGTACTTAAAATGCTAAATCATAAAGAAACTTTAAATGTTGAATTCAAAAATATAAATTTTATTAGAAATTATAAGCATACAGAAATCAATAAAAATTCAATTGTTATATATTGTGAAAATGGTAAAATAGAAATTACATATTATGAAGATGATATTATTAAAATATTTGTAGGCGATAAAGATGAAATTAGTAGACCGACTGTTGCTGTAAATAAAAACATAAAAGAGAAAAAAGTTGACTGTAGTGAAGATGAGTTATTTATACATATTAAAGGCGACATTGTAGATACTTTTATAAACAAGAAAACCTTAAAGATATTATTTATGGATAAATTTAAAAATGTTTTATGTCAAGATTATTTATCATCAGGTAGAAATGATAAGAATATTTTTGTTTCCAAGACAAACGATTGCATTGCTTATTATGGCTTTGGAGAAAAAGGGGGAAGCTTAAATAAAAAGGGATGCTATATTGAAAATTACAACACAGATGATCCAGATAATAATGATGAAACCACTCTTTTCTATAAAACTATTCCTTTTTACATTGGAATGAAAAATGATTCAGTTTATGGAATATATTTTGATAATTCTTTTAGAAGCTATTTTGATATGGGTAAAAGCAATAAAGAACGAATTTTCTTTGGTGCAGTAGGAGGACAACTTCAATATTATTTTATTCCTGGTAATAATATAAAAGAAGTAGTGAAAAATTATTCTACATTGACAGGTACAATGGATATGCCTGCAAAATGGACATTAGGATACCAGCAGTGTAGATATAGTTATAATTCACGTGCTGAAGTAGAAGAATTAGCAAAAACATTGAGAGAAAAGGAAATTCCATGTGATACCATATATTTGGATATTGATTATATGGATAAATATAAAGTAATGACATTCAATGAAGAAACATTTAATAATCCAAAAGACATGATTGAAACATTGAATGAGGATGGCTTTAAAATTGTTACTATTATAGATCCGGGTGTAAAAATAGAAAATGATTATGGAGTATATGAGAGAGGTTTAAAAGGTGATCACTATGTAAAAAAACATGATGGTGATATATATGAGGGAGAAGTTTGGGCAGGAATAAGTACATTCCCTGATTATTCTAATAAAGATGCTAGAGAGTGGTGGAAAGAAGAATTAAAAAATTTTATTTCCATTGGAATCAAAGGTATATGGAATGACATGAATGAACCAGCTATTTTTGATAATGATATTAAATCAATGCCTGATGATTGTATACATAATTCTGATGAAGGAATAATTGAGCATGCTGAATTTCATAATTTGTATGGAATGTTTATGAGTAGATGTTCTAAAGAAGCTCAAGAAGAATTGAGAAATAATACTAGATCTTTTTCCATGACAAGAGCAACATTTGCAGGAGGACAGAAGTATTCATCTATTTGGACAGGAGATAATCAAAGTACATGGGCCCATATGAGAATGTCTATTCCTATGAATTGTAATTTAGGACTTTCGGGGTTTGCATATATTGGAAATGACGTTGGCGGATTTGGAGGAAATTGTACTGAAGAATTGTTTATAAGATGGATGGAATTAGGTACATTTATACCTATATACAGAAATCATTCAGCAATTTTTACAAGAAGACAAGAACCTTGGAGTTTTGGAAAAAGAGCAGAAGAAATAGCAAAAAAGGCTATAAAATTAAGATATAAATTGATTCCTTATATTTACAATCAATACTATAATGCTCATAAAAATGGATTACCAGTAATGCGACCTATGATAATGGAATTTCCTCATGATATAAATGTTGTAGATATGTATTCTCAATTTATGTTTGGAAATAGTATGCTTATTGCACCAGTTTTACATGAAGCTGATAGAAATAAAGTGGTTTATTTACCAAAAGGAAAGTGGTATAATTATTTTACCCATGAAGAATATGAAGGAGGTAAGCACTATTTATTTGAAGTTAGTCTAAATGAGATATGTGTCTTTGTAAAAGAGGGAGCAATAATTCCTGTGTATAATGAAGATTATAATTATATAGGGGAAAAAGATTTACCAATAACATTAGAAGTATTCAGAGGAAATGGAAAGACTATATTTTATCAAGATGATGGAATAAGTATGGATTATAAAAATGGCAAATATAATTTATATGAAATAAATTCTGTTAACTATGGAGAGAATAATAGGCAAGAATGTTCTATTAAATTATTGCATGATGGTCTTGATAAGAAAGAAAAATTCAATATAAAATATATTTAGTTGATGACTTAATTTAGGAGGCGATATTTTGAATAATATATGTTTTGATTTTTCAAATGCAAAAATAAACAAACATGAAATAGTGAATTTGAAAGAAAGAGTTGAGGAAGCTCATAAAATGCTTCACAATAAAACAGGGGCAGGAAATGACTTTTTAGGATGGATTGATTATCCTGAGAGCTATGATAAGGATGAATTTGAAAGAATAAAGAAGGCTTCTAAAAAAATAAGAGAAAACTCTGAAGTGTTTGTTGTTATTGGAATTGGTGGCTCATATCTTGGTGCTAGGGCAGCTGTAGAATCTCTTAGACATTTCTTTTATAATGCATTGCCTCAAGAAAAGAAAGATGGACCAGAAATATATTTTGCAGGTAATAATATAAGTAGTACATATTTAAGCCAATTATTTGATGTGATTGGTGATAGAGATATTAGTATAAATGTAATATCAAAATCAGGAACGACTACTGAGCCTGCTATTGCGTTTAGAATGTTAAAAGCTCATATCGAAAAGAAGTATGGTAAAGAAAAAGCAAAAGAAAGGATATTTGTAACAACAGATGCTTCAAAGGGAGCATTGAGAAAACTAGCAGATAAGGAAGGATGTGAAACATTTATTATACCTGATAATGTTGGAGGAAGATTTTCTATATTTACACCGGTAGGTATGCTTCCAATTGCTGTAGCAGGTATTGATGTTGATAAAATTCTAAATGGTGCTAGAGATGCAATGAAGGAATATAGTGAAATTGATTTAGATAAAAATGTATGTTATCAATATGCAGCTGTGAGAAATGTACTTTATAATAGGGGTAAGAGCATAGAAGTACTTGTTAATTATGAACCTTGTCTTCAATATTTTTCTGAATGGTGGAAACAGCTTTTTGGAGAGAGTGAAGGAAAAGACAATAAGGGTATTTTCCCAGCTTCGGTTAATTTTACTACGGATTTACATTCTTTAGGACAATATATTCAAGACGGTAGAAGACATCTATTTGAAACAGTATTAAATATTGAAACTCCAAAAGTTAATTTAGAAATTCAAGAGGATGCCGAAAACTTGGATGGCTTGAATTATTTAAGTGGTAAAACAATGCATTTTGTAAATAATAAAGCTTTTCAGGGAACTTTACTTGCTCACGTTGATGGTGATGTTCCAAATTTAATTTTGAATATTCCTGAGCTAAATGAATATTATTTTGGAAAATTGATTTATTTCTTTGAAAAAGCATGTGGAATTAGTGGTTATATGCTTGGAGTAAATCCATTCGATCAACCTGGTGTTGAAGCATATAAGAAGAATATGTTTGCTTTGCTATCAAAACCTGGCTATGAGGAATTAGGAAAAGAATTAAATGACAGAATAAAATAATGTAAGATAATAAAAACGCCTTAGAAAGGCGTTTTTATTATCTTTGAATTATAATGTTGCTATTGCCAGCTAATTTGTAATCTTTACTGTACACTTCTATTATAACATCTTTATTTAATTCATTTGATATATTTACATATTTATTAGTAATGCTTATTTTTAATAATGCTCCTCTAAATCGTATTTTGAATGAATAAGACTTCCAATGCTCAGGTATAAATGGGTTTAAAATTAATTTATTATTTCTAACTCGCAGCCCACCAAAACCGTGAACTATTGACATCCATGTACCAGCCATACTAGTTATGTGACATCCATCACATGTATCATTATTGTAATTATCAATATCAAGCCTAGAAGTTCTTAAATACATTTCATATGCTTTGTCATGGTTTCCAATTTTGCTTGCTAATATTGAATGAATACAAGGTGATAATGAAGATTCGTGTACTGTTCTAGGTTCATAAAAATCAAAATTGTTTTTAATAGTATTTATATCATATTCATCTTCTAAAAAGTAAAGACCTTGAAGTACATCAGCTTGTTTAATGAAACATGAACGAAGAATTCTATCCCAAGACCAATTTTGATTTAAAGGTAGATTACTCTTGTCCAAATCTTTTACTAGTATTTGTTCTTTGTCTAAATATCCTTCTTGCTGAAGAAAAATTCCAAGTTTATCACAAACAGGGTAGTACATATTATCAATTATATCATGCCATTTTGATATTTCGTCATCTTTAAAGTTGACTTTTTTCATAATATCCATTAATCTATCAGGATTACTCTCTTTTAAATAATTTATAGCTTTAATAGTATATTCTAATGTCCAACTAGCCATTCTATTTGTGTACCAATTGTTGTTGATATTGTTTTCGTATTCATTAGGGCCAGTAACACCTAAAATAACATATTTATTTTTTTGCTTTGAAAAATTAACTCTTTGAGCCCAGAAACGTGATATTGCTATAAGAACTTCCAAACCATATTCTTGTATATAAGTTTTGTCACCAGTGTAATTCACATAATTATATATTGCATAAGCTATTGCAGCATTTCTGTGAATTTCTTCGAATGTAATTTCCCATTCATTATGGCATTCTTCACCATTCATTGTTACCATAGGATATAATGCTGCTCCATTACTAAAACCTAATTTTTCAGCATTTCCTATTGCTTTATTGAGTTGTTTATATCTATAAAGTAGAAGGTTCTTTGAAACATTTGGTTCTGCAGTACTTAAAAAGAATGGTATACAGTAAGCTTCAGTATCCCAATATGTACTACCTCCGTATTTTTCACCAGTGAATCCTTTTGGACCTATGTTCAGCCTTTCATCTTTACCTGTATAAGTTTGATTTAATTGAAAAATATTAAATCTTATTCCTTGTTGTGCAGCGATATCATCTTCAATAACTATGTCACTTTCTTCCCATTTATCTTTCCAAGCATTTGATTGCTCTTCCAATAAATTTACAAAACCATCGTTTTTTGCCTTTATTGAAAGTTTTCTAGTAATAGACACTAATTCATCTTTTTCATAATACCTTGAAGAAGTATTTGCTACATATTTAAATATTTCTATTTTATCATTTTTATTGCATGAAATCTTAGCTGTATTCGAAATAAATTTTTCCTTTTCCAAAAGTTCTACATTAGGAGTTATAATTTCCCCATTTTTACACAATTCATATGTCATATAAGTACATATGTTAAAATCTAATTTTTTTGTTTTTAACATTACATAGCCTTCAAAAGGTTCTGCTTTTTTAGAAATTTCATCCCAGAAAGTTTCACCATAATTTGCATCAGTATTCTTTACATTTCCATCTAAATAAGGTGAAATTGTAATCTCTCCACTAAAATTAATAGGTGTTATTGTATAATGTATTGCTCCAATTTCACCACGTGTCATACTTATGAATCTCTTTGAATTAACATGAATTTCATTGTTATTTTCTAATACTAGTGTAAAACTTCTTTCTAAGTATCCATCTTTCATATTAAGAACTCTTTTAAAATCTTTAAGCGTGCCTTTTGCAATATCTAAAATACAATCATTAATTTTAATGTCAATTCCTATCCAGTTAGTAGAATTTAATACTTTTGCAAAATAGCTTGGATATCCATTTTTCCACCATCCAACCCTAGTCTTGTCAGGATAGTAAACACCAGCTAAATAAGAACCTTGTAATGATGAACCGCTATACTGTTCTTCAAAGTTAGCTCTTTGTCCCATATAACCATTTCCTATACTAAATACACTTTCTGAAATTTCATTTTTTTGTGGATTGAATCCATGCTCTATTATATGCCATTTATCTAATTTGTAATATTGTTCCATACAAAAACCCTCCATTCAAACGATTGCATAGATTTGATAAATTAATAGTTAGCTCTGAACTAACTAAATATTTTAAAGTATTATTTTAATAAGCTTAATTTTTCTAAATTCATGTAGCTAAGATTGTCTACAACAAAATTTGCCTTTTTTAATATTGATGGTGAACCTATTCCAATTGAATACATGCCAGCATTTATTGCAGCTTCTATTCCAGCTTCTGCATCTTCAAATACAACACAGTGTTTTGGCGATATATTTAATTCTTCCGCACACTTTAAAAATACCTCTGGATTAGGTTTGGCTTTAGTTATTTTATTCCCATCAATAATAGCATCAAAATAATTAACAAGATTAAGTTTATTGAGAATAAGCATTGAATTCTTGCTAGCTGAGCCAAGTGCTATTTTTATGTCATGACATTTTAATAAAGTAAGAAATTCTTTTACACCAGGTAATATATCATTTGGAGTTAATTTTGAAATATATTCAACGTACCAATTATTTTTCTTTTCTGCAAATTTTAATTTCATTTCATTGCTTAACTCCATATTGCCAAGGCTAAGTAGAATTTCTAGCGATGCCATTCTACTTATTCCTTTTAATTTTTCATTGTCCTCTTCTGAAAATTCAATGTTCAATTCATTGGCCAATTTTTTCCATGCTAAAAAATGATATTTAGCAGTATCAACTAGTACTCCATCTAAATCAAATAAACATGCTTTAATTTTATTCATATGTACCCCCTACAATCAAAATGGTTATATTAAATAGAATAGCATAAGAATTGATTATATGTTAAGGTTTTTTATTAAAATTTGTAGTAATCTACAAATTTTAATGATTATAATTTTATAATTTGCTTAAATATATTGAAAAATTATAGTGGACTTGTTTTCATGAAGTGAACTCGTTTTGCTAAAGTAAAACATAGAGACTTCAGGCGGAGATTCTACTCTACTTGAAGCAAAACGCTCCAATTTCTCACTTATAAAAAGCGGGAGTCTTATAGAATCGAGAAAATATTAAAAACTCATACGTATATTCTTAAATGGTAGGACTTTTACAAATTGAAAAGCAAACATTGAAAAATACGCTATAACGTGATAGAATTTTATTGAGCAAACGTTTGCACAATAAAAAATAATAATGAGGAGTTGTTGTCATGAAAGAAAATAAATTGCCTTCAGTTGCATATTTTTGTATGGAATATGGCTTAGAATCAGATTTCAAAATATATGCTGGTGGACTTGGAATTTTAGCAGGTGATTATTTAAAATGTGCTAAAGATAAAAATGTTCCTATCATAGGTATAGGTATAAAATGGAAACAGGGATATACAGAACAGAAAATAGGGGAAGATGGAAAACCATATGACGCATATTATAACAATGAATATGACTTTTTAGAAGATACAGGTATCATTGTTAAAGTTAAAATAAGAAATAAGGATGTATATTGTAAAGTTTGGAAAACTGAAAATTTTAATAATAATACTATTTATCTTTTGGATACTGATATACCAGAAAATAGTGGAGAAGACAGATGGATTACTGGTCAACTTTATGGATGGTTTAAAGAGGAAAGAATTGCACAAGAAATCGTACTTGGAATTGGAGGAATTAAACTTTTAAGAGAATTGAATATTCAAATCGATACTTATCATTTTAATGAAGGACATGCTGTTTTAGCGGCTTTAGAGCTAATTAAGGAAAAAATGGAGAGTGGCTTTTCTTTTGAAGAGGCTTGGAATAAAACTAGAGATGAAGTTGTATTCACTACTCACACACCTATTGTTCAAGGAAATGAGTCTCATGATTTAACTACATTAGAATATATGGGAGCATTCAATGGATTAAAAAGAGAACAAATGATTAGACTTGGAGGGGAACCATTTAATATGACAGTGGCTGCATTGAGACTTTCAAGAAAATCTAATGCAGTGGCGCAACTTCATGCAGAGACAGCTAATAAAATGTGGAAATCAACTGCAGGTAAGAGTGATATTATAGGAATCACAAATGCGATTCACGTGCCAACATGGGTGGATGAAAGAATAATAAAAGCATACGAAGAAGGTAAAAGTTTATTGAAAGTGCACAACGAAATAAAAAATGAATTAATCGACTTTATATATGATAGAACTTCTGTTAAGCTCGATAGCGAAAAATTGCTAATAGGTTTTTCAAGAAGGGCAGCACCTTATAAGAGAAGCGATTTGATTTTTAGAGACTTGAATGTAATAGAGAAATTGCTAAAAGAACATACAATTCAAATTGTTTTTTCAGGAAAGGCTCATCCATTGGATGATACAGGTAAAAATATAGTTTCTAATTTAGTAACTATGATGCAAAAATATCCAGGAAGCGTTGTTTTCTTAGAAAATTATGATATGAATATAGGTAGAATGCTTACAAGAGGAGCAGATATTTGGTTAAATAATCCTATAAGACCTATGGAAGCTAGTGGTACTTCAGGAATGAAAGCTGCTATGAATGGTGTATTAAATTGTTCTATACTAGATGGATGGTGGCCAGAAGCATGTATAGATGAAGTTAATGGTTGGCAGTTTGGGGACGGATTTGAAAGCGATAATATTGATGAACAAGATAGGCACGATCTAAAGGCATTGTATGATGTATTACTAAATAAAGTAATACCAATATATTATGATAATAAAACAAAATGGGAAGAAATGATGAAAGAAAGTATAAAAACAACCAGAGAATATTTTGATATGGAAAGAATGGTTGAAGAATATTATCAAAAGCTGTATACTAAATAGCATAGGAATATTATCCAATTAACTTGTTTGGTTAAAGTGAAAAACTTCAATTTAATGCTTGTAAGAATATTAATGGTATAAAGAGAATGACAGTTTAATTATAAATAAAATATTGTTGAAAGATTGGTGGATTTTATGGTTACAATAAAGGAAATAGCTAAGAAAGCAGGGGTATCTCCTTCAACTGTTTCTAGAGTAATATCAAATGATTCTAGGATTAGTGATGAAACTAAAAAAAGAGTGAGAAAGATAATGAACGATATGGATTATCATCCTAACGTAATGGCAAGAAGCTTGGTTTCGAAATATACTAATACTATAGGAATCATTATGCCCTATTCTACTGAAAAGGCATTCACCAATCCTTTTTTTCCAGAAGTTCTTAGAGGAATTTCAAAAGCAGCACATGATTATGGTTATTTTATTTTGCTTTCTGCTGGTTCAACAGAAGAGGAACAAATTGCTTCACTTAATGCATTGGTTAGGGGAAGCAGGGTTGATGGAGTAATAATAATGTATTCTAAGCCTGATGATCCTATTTTGTTAGAGTTAAAAAAGTTGAATAAACCTTTTTCCATGATTGGAAGACCGGTTGATTCAGATAATATTAATTATGTTGATAATGATAACGTTGAAGCTGCATATACAGCTGTTAAGTATCTTATAAATAGAGGACATAAAAGAATAGGTCTTATTAAAGGAGCATTACATCTTACAGTTTCTGCAGATAGATATGAAGGGTATAAAAAAGCTTTTAATGAGTACGGATTGAGCATAGATGAAAGAATAGTAATATCTAATGTTTTCGAGCAAGAAGGTGGATACAAAAGCATGAAGAAGATTTTAGAGGCACCCGAGGTACCGACTGCTGTGCTGGTAACGGATGATTTGATGGCTTTTGGAGCAATGAAAGCTATTAGAGAATATGGATATAAAATTCCTGATGATATTTCGGTTGTTAGCTTCAATAATGTACCTTTGGCTGAGTTTGCTATGCCACCTTTAACGTCAGTTGATATTAATTCTTATGATTTAGGTTTTTCAGCTGCTGAAATTTTACTTAAGTATATCAAAGGTGAAAGAAAAATAGGAAAAAAAATAATTAAAACTAATATAATATTTAGAAAATCGGTACGTGACAGAAATATTATAGAAACCTTATAGTGTTAAGGGGGAAAATTATGTTTATAGGAGTAGACTTAGGAGGAACTAATATAGCAGCAGGTTTAGTCGATGCATATGGAAAGTTGTTGCATAATGAATCAATACCTACATATAAAGAAAGAGAAGCATATGATATAATTTGTGACATAGAGAAATTAATTACTAAAATAATTGATAAAGCTGGAACTAATAAGAGTGAAATTGAATCAATAGGCATTGGAATACCTGGATTAGCAGATGAATGCACTGGAGATGTAATAGAATGTGTTAATTTAAATTGGCATAATGTACCTTTAAGATCTATATTAGAAAAAAAAATAGGTGTTTCAGTTTATATTAATAATGATGCGACAGTTGCAGCCTTAGCAGAATATGAGGCTGGTATAATGAAAGGTGTAAGGAATGGGGTATTTATAACTCTTGGAACTGGTGTAGGAGGGGGCATAATCATTGATGGCAAAGTCTATACGGGTTCTAATGGAATAGGTTCAGAAATTGGACATATGATTGTAGGAGAGAATTATTATAATTGCAATTGTGGTAGAAATGGTTGTTTAGAAACATTTTCTTCATCAACTGCATTAATTAATTATACTAAAAAATTACTTCAAGAAAATAATGAAGAATCTATTTTAAATGTATTAAGTGATGGTAACATAAATAATATTGATGGAAAAATGATTTTTGATGCGGCAAAACAGGGTGATAAATTAGCTAATAAAGCAGTTGATAGAATGGTAAAATATTTGAGTATTGGCATTATGAATATTGTTTCTATTATTGATCCTGAAATATTTGTTATAGGTGGAGGGCTTTCAAAAGCTGGAACATTTTTACTTGAAAAAATTCAATCGAGTGTTTTAGATAATAGATATTTTAAGAGTTTTTCAGTTGGAAAAATTACTATAGCAAAATTAGGCAATGAAGCTGGAATTATTGGTGCCGCTATGTTAGGTAAAAATAATAACATAGATTAGTATACATAAATTATAAGAGATTGTTTTTTATAAAGCAGTCTCTTGTTTTTTTTTATTAAATTATAACATTTTCTTTTGTATAAGCAAGTTTACTATCGCAGTTTAGTGTTACTACCTTGTCCTTGCCATCTAGCAGAGACTGGTGACTGCATAATATGTTCTCAGCTTCAAGGGGCAACAGGATGTGATTGTGCAAATTGGAAAGGAGTTTGTATCTATCAAGAATATATTTGGAATAACAAAAAAGCTAAGTCGGGTAGAAAATACTATAAATGTTCTATTATCAGAAAAACAAACTTTAGTGAAAATTCTATTATTTTAACTATAAAAGCTCCAGAAATGTTGGTTAATAATTTAATTTATCCTGGAAGTTTTGTATTTTTAAGAAATCCAAATACGGATCAATTTTATGATTTCCCTATTTCAATAATGGATGCTGATATACAAAATAGTAGTTTGACATTTGCAATTGAACTTAAAGGTATAAAAACAAAAAAGGTAAATGAATTGAAAATACAGGATGAACTACTAGTTAAAGGACCATTTTGGAACGGTGTATTAGGATTGAGGAATATAAACAATGTTAAAAATAGTGTGTGTTTAACAATTGCAAGGGGAATAGGGCAAGCACCTTTAGTTCCTGTACTCAAAAAATTATACAAAAATAACAATAAAATAATTTCAATACTTGATAAGGGAAACTATAATGACAATTTTATATATGAGTATTTACTAAACTATGATTGTGAAATAATACATTGCAATACATTTGAAAATGGAAAATTGACAACTGAATTCAAAGAGCTATTAATTGATATATTGTTAAAAAATAATATTAAATTGGTTCATTGTAGTGCAGCTGATATATTAAATTATAATGTCATGAAAATAGTTGAGAATGTAAGTGAAAGCTTATATGCAGTTGATTTGAATAATATAAATGAAATTATGTCTAAAAGTAATCCAAGTATTAAATTTACTTGTTGTAATAATGCTAAAATGAGTTGTGGTGAAGGAATTTGTGGTTGTTGTACGCGAAAAAATAAAGACCACAAATTGAGAAGAATGTGTAAAATGCAAACTGATCCTAAATATGTTTTAGAGGGGAGGAGATTGTTTTGAAGGTAATAATTATAGGTGGAGGTTGGTCTGGATGTGCGGCAGCAATAACGGCAAAAAAAGCAGGTGCAGAAGTTCATATTTTTGAAAAAACAGATATGCTTTTAGGGTTGGGTAATATAGGAGGCATTATGAGAAATAATGGTAGATTCACTGCAGCAGAGGAAATTAAAGCTTTAGGTGCAGGAGATCTTATTAATATTACTGATAACATGTCACTTCATAAGAACTTAGATTTTCCGGGGCATAAACATGCATGGTTATACGATGTTAATAATATTGAACCAGTTGTAAAAAGACACTTAGAAGAAATGGATATTAAAATTCATACAGTAAAAAGAGTTGTAGATATAGAAAAGAAAAATAGAAAGATATTAGGAATTTATCTATGTGATGGTACTTATATAAAAGGAGATGTATTTATAGAGACAACAGGTTCGACAGGACCTATGGGAAACTGCTTAAGATATGGGAATGGATGTTCTATGTGTGTATTAAGGTGTCCCTCATTTGGACCTAGAGTTAGCATAACTAAAAGAGCTGGACTCGAAGATATGAAAGGAGAAAGAGCAGAAGAAATTTACGGTGCATATAGTGGATCATGTAAACTGTCAAAGGAAAGTTTATCTGAGGAAATACGAAATGAGTTAAATGAAAAGGGAGTTGTCATATTAAAGGTTCCAATAGAAGATATAGATATGGATAAGTTATCTAAAAAGGTTTGTCAGCAGTACGCATTGAAGGAATTTGCAGAAAATATAATATTACTTGATACTGGGTATGCAAAATTAATGACTAGTTATTATCCTTTGGATAAATTAAGAAAAATTAAGGGTCTAGAGAATGCCAAGTACGTTGATCCTTATTCAGGTGGGAAAGGAAACTCAATAAGATATCTTTCATGTGCTAAAAGGAATAATGATTTAAAAGTTGTAGGTATAGATAATCTTTTTTGTGCAGGTGAAAAATCAGGACTTTTCGTTGGACATACTGAAGCTATATGCACTGGTTCATTGGCAGGTCATAATGCTGTAAGGTATTTAAAAGGTATTCGAACGTTAGTTCTTCCAAAGAAAACTGCAATTGGTGACATAATATCTTTTGCAAATTACAGATTCCTTAAGAAAAATGACAAGAAAAGTAGATATACTTTTTCTGGTTCAATCTATTTTGAAAGGATGAAAGCGATAGGATTATATACTACTGATATAGATGAAATAAATGAAAGAATTAGTAATCTGGGGCTATATGGAATATTTGATAATAAATTAATATGATGATTTAAATTTTTAAGCAGAAGTTCTGCTGTATAACCAGAACTTCTTGCTTATCATTATCTTTTAGTATAGTGAGTATGTAGGAGTTTATGTGCTTTATCACCAAACGGTTCACCTAAAAAATCATCATATAACTGTAATATATATGGATTTTCATGAGATTTTCTTAAATTTTTATTTTTATCTTCATTGTATAATGCTTCTATTCTCTTCTTAAGAATAGAAGTATCTCCATATATATATGGCTGTCCGCCTCCACCAATACATCCACCAGGACACGCCATTATTTCAATCATGTGATATTGAACTTCTTCATTTCTAATTGAATTTAATAATTTTCTTGCATTTCCTAATCCATTTGTTACGGCCACTTTAATTTCTGTGCCATTGATATCAAGAGAAGCTTCTTTAAAACCATCTATTCCTCTCACAGAATGGAATTCAAGAGGAGAACTCGATTTATGTGTAAGCCATTCATAAGCTGTCCTTGCAGCAGCTTCTAACACACCACCTGAGGCACCAAATATGTCAGCTGCACCAGAGGATAATCCTAATGGGTTATCGAATTCACCCTCTTCAAGTTCACTAAAATTAATTCCTGATTCTTTTATCATCTTAGCGAGTTCTCTTGTTGAAATAACAATATCAACATCTCTAAGACCATTATATTCCATTTCAGGTCTGTGAGCTTCATATTTTTTTGCTAAACAAGGCATTATTGAAACAACAACAATTTTTTTAGGATCTATACCTATTTTTTTAGCATAATATGTTTTAGCGATTGTGCCAAACATTTGATGAGGCGATTTGCATGTAGATGGTATATCTAATAAATCAGGGAAATTATGTTCTATAAACCTTATCCAAGCTGGGCAGCAACTAGTAAGTATAGGTAGTCTGCCACCGTTTTCTAATCTATAAATAAACTCTTTTGCCTCTTCCATTATAGTTAAATCAGCACCAAAATTGGTATCAAATATTTTATCAAAACCAAGTTTTCTGAGTGCGGTAACCATTTTACCTGTAACTGCTGTTCCAGGTTCAAAACCAAATTCTTCTCCAAGAGCAGCTCTAACAGCAGGAGCTGTTTCTACAATAACAAATTTTTCTTTGTCAATAAGTGCATCAATGACATTTGGTATAAAATGAACTTCAGTAAGAGCAGCAGTAGGACAAACAGCAACACATTGACCACAAAATGTACAATTTGTTTCAGCAATAGGAAGATTAAAAGCTGGTGCAACAACTGTATTCATACCCCTATTAATTGCAGATAAAACATTACATGTTTGGACTTCATTACACATAGTTTCACATCTTCTACACAAAATACATTTATCCAAATTTCTTATTATAGAATAGCTTGAGTTATCGCTTTTAAATTTAGTCCTCTTTCCTGTATATCTAATTTCTCTTATGCATAATTCCGCAGCTAGACTTTGAAGCTCACAATTCATATTTTTTTCGCATAGTAAGCACTCTTTAGGATGATTTGACAACAATAGTTCTACAATAGCTCTTCTTGCTTTAATTACTCTTATTGAATTAGTAGTAACAATCATGCCTTCTGATACTGGAGTAGCACAAGCAGGTGCAAGATTTCGTCTTCCTTCAATCTCGACAACACAAACTCTACAAGAACCAGGTTCGTTTATTGTTCTGTCATCATGTAGTTTAAAATGACAAAGCGTAGGTATATGAATATTTAATTTTTGCGCAGCTTTCAATATTGAAGTACCTTCTTCAACTTCTGTTTTTTGTCCGTTTATAGTCAAGGATATCATATTAACACCTCTTTTCTTAAATACTATTTTATTATTGCATTTACGGGACATACCTCAAAACATGAACCACACTTTATGCATCTATCCTGATCGATTATATGCTTTTCCTTTATATTACCGCTTATACAACCTACTGGACAAATTTTTGCACATCTTGTGCATCCAATACATTTATCTGTTATATAATATCTGACAAGTTCTTTGCATACACCAGCAGGGCATATTTTATCATTTATATGTGCCTCAAACTCATCTCTGAAATATCTTAAATTACTCAAAACTGGGTTAGGAGATGTTTGACCTAATCCACATAATGCTGTATCCTTTATGATTTGACTTAATTCTTCTAAATCTTTTAAGTCTTGTTTAGTTCCATTACCTTTAGTGATTTTGTCTAATATTTCATATAGTCTAGTATTTCCTATTCTACATGGAGTGCATTTTCCACATGACTCCTCAAGTGTGAACTCAAGATAAAATTTTGCTATATCTACCATGCAATTGTTTTTATCCATAACAATCATTCCACCTGATCCCATCATTGATCCTATCTCATTTAAGGATTCATAGTCTATAGGAGTATCTAAAAGTGATGCAGGTATACAGCCACCAGAAGGTCCTCCGGTTTGCACAGCTTTAAACTCAGCTTCTCCTTTGATACCACCACCTATGTCATATATAATTTCCCTTAATGTTGTTCCCATAGGTACTTCTACTAAACCTACATTATTTATCTTGCCAGCTAAGGCAAATACTTTTGTGCCTTTTGATGTCTTTGTACCGATTGATGTAAACCATTTTATTCCATTGTTTATGATAGCAGGAATATTAGCTAATGTTTCAACATTGTTTACTATCGTAGGTTTTTTCCATAAACCTTGTATAGCAGGGAAAGGTGGTTTATAAGTGGGTTCACCTCTAAATCCTTCTATTGAATGAATTAATGCTGTTTCTTCTCCACAAACAAAAGCACCTGCACCGTATTTTAGACTTATGTCGAAATTGAATCCGGTTCCTAATATATTATTTCCTAAGAGTCCATATTCTCTAGCTTGTTTTATAGCAATCTGTAATCTATCTATTGCTAATGGATATTCTGCTCTTATGTATATAAATCCTTGATATGCTCCAATAGCATATCCCGCAATTGCCATTGCTTCTAATACGCTATGAGGATCTCCTTCGAGTATAGATCTGTCCATGAATGCACCGGGATCTCCTTCATCTGCATTGCAAATAATATATTTTTGTTTTGAGTTACTTTGTTTCGCAAAGCTCCATTTTTTACCGGTGAGAAAACCTCCTCCTCCTCTTCCTCTTAAACCAGATTCGTATATATAGTCTATTACATCATCAGGTGACATTTCAGTAAGGACTTTGGCTAATGCTAAATATGCTTTAGAACCAATTGCTTCATCAATACTTTCTGGATTAATTAAACCACAATTTCTTAGTGCAATTCTAAATTGTTTTTTATAAAATGACATTTCATTTTGAGTCTTAACTTTTTGTTTTAAGGAAGGTTCTTCGTACAATAACCTTTCAACTATTTGGTTTTCTTTAAGGTGTTTATTAACGATTTCATATGCATCATCTGGTTTAACTTTTATGTAAAACACATCATCAGGATAAATTTTAACTATTGGGCCTTTTTCGCAGAAACCAAAACAGCCAGTTATATGAACTTTTACTTTTTCAGCTAATCCAGCCTCAATAATATTTTTATTTAACTCTTTTACAATTTCTTTACTATTGGCAGATCTACATCCTGTTCCTGCACACACTAGTACTTCTCTTTTGTCAAAATCTTTTGTTTTAATAAAATTATTTTCTGATTTTGGAATTTCTCTTAATACCAAAAGGGATTTAAATCTTTCGTGAAGTTCTTTTAGTTCTCCAATAGATTGAATCTTTTCCACATATAAAACCTCCTATTCTGAAAAATTTTGCAGAATTTTATCAACCATTTCAACTGTACAGTGTCCATAAACTTTATCATCAATAGTTATTACTGGAGCAAGTCCACATGCACCAATACATCTTATTGTTTCTATAGTAAATTTACCATTAGGTGTTGTTTCTCCAGCTTTGATACCGAGTTTTCTTTCAAACTCATTTAATACATCGGATGAACCTTTCACAAAACAAGCTGTTCCCATACATATGCTTATAACATGTTTTCCTTTTGGTTCTGTTGTAAAATATGAATAGAAAGTAACTACTCCAAATACATTTGCAGTTGAAACATTTAGTTTTTCACCTATATATTCCTGAAGTTCACTAGGCAAATATCCAAATAGTTTTTGAGCTTTATGCAATACTGCAATTAATGAACTTTGATTTTGGGGTACAGTTTCTATAAATTCATCCAATTCTTTTAACTTTGTGTTAGATAATTTATTTGAATGCAACTTATAATCATTCCTTTCATTAAGAATATAATCATCACCCAAATCTAGTGTTTCCAAGTTAAAGCATATTATCCATAATAAATAACTACACAATAAAAGAACTGCTTCTAAACTAATAATTTTAGAAACAGTTCTTTAAATAGAAGAAAATTAATTACATACATTTCCCAGGAAATATATGTAATTAATAAGTTTGTAATATTTCATATTCTATGGACAATGTATTGAATCTTTTGCCTTATTAGAACGAATTTACTTCTTAAAAGAATTAAAGTATTGATAATAGTAACATTTAATTCTACCATTATATAATTTTCTGTTTTTATTTGATTTTTTCCCAAAACATTTTTCAAATTCATCATATGATGTAATTATGAAATATGACCACGAATTCAGTTTCTTATAAATTTTACCCATTTCAGAATAGAGTTGTTTAATAGTTTCACTTTCTTCTAATCTTTCACCATAGGGTGGATTACATATTATGAATCCATTTTTCATTTTTGTACGCAATTCACTTAAGGGCTGTTTTTGAAAATGTATACAATCATCAACGCCAGCTATTTCAGCATTTTTTCTAGCAATAGAAATAACTTTACCATCAATATCGTATCCAAATATATGTAATTCTTTTTCATAATAGATTGCTTCATAAGCTTTTTTTCTAGTATGTTTCCATGTATCTTTAGAAATAATGTCCCAATCTTCACTAATGAAATGTCTGTTTAATCCAGGAGCTATATTCATACCTAAAAGTGCTGCTTCAATCGGAATTGTACCAGAACCACAAAATGGATCGATTAATGGAGCATCAGCTTTCCAATTGCTAATCTTAATTAATGCAGCTGCTAATGTTTCCTTTAACGGAGCTTTGCTTCCTATTTCTCTATAACCTCTTTTATGAAGTGCACTTCCACTTGTATCAATTAAAATTGTTACTACATCCTTCAATATTGAAACATGAATGGGATACTTACTTCCTGTCTCTTTGAACCAATCTTTGTAATAAGTTTCTTTCATGCTTTCAACAACAGCTTTTTTTACAATTGATTGTATATCTGATAAACTAAATAGCTGAGATTTAACTGATTTTGCATCTGAAACTGGAAAATTAGCGTCTTCAGGAAGATAATGAGACCAAGGTAAAGCTTTTGTCTGTTGAAAGAGCTCTTCAAATGTTTTTGCTTTAAATTCACCTATTTTAATATAAACTCTATCTGCACATCTAAGCCATAAATTAGATAAACATATTCCTTTTTCATCTGAAATGTATGTTACTTTACCATTTTCTACTTTTAAATTAGAAAAACCCAATTCTTTTAATTCCTTTGCAACTATTGATTCAATACCAAATGCTGAAGTAGCAACTAATTCGAATTTAGCCATAAATATTCCTACTTTCTATGTTTTTGATTTCATTATATAGTATTATTTAAAATAATTAAAGAAAAGAATAATGAATGATTATATATTATGGCAACTAGCTTAAACCTAGTTATTGTATATATATATATTTATGGTTATAATTGTTTTAGATTTATTATATTTAACTATAGAAAAAGCAGGTGATAGTATGAGCGAAAGATTGCAAAAGTATTTGGCCAGATGTGGTATTGCTTCAAGAAGAAAATGTGAAGATTTGATATTACAGGGAAAGGTAAAAGTAAATAATTCAATAATTACTGAATTAGGGTTCAAAGTAAATCCAGACTTAGATGTAGTGAAATTTGAAAATAATATAGTCAAACCAGAGAATAATAAAATTTACATAGCTCTAAACAAGCCAATAGGTTATATTTCTACTGTAAAAGATGAAAAGGGAAGAAAAACGATATTAGATTTAGTAGATATCCAAGAAAGAATTTACCCAATTGGAAGATTAGATTGTGATACTTCAGGTTTGATATTATTAACTAATGATGGAGAAATATATAATCAAATTATTCATCCTAGAAAAGCTTTGGATAAAACATATATAGCAGTTGTTAAGGGAGTAGTTGAGTATAAAGAAATAAAAAAATTATGCAATGGAGTTGATATTGGAGGGTATATTACAGCTCCAGCAAAAGCAGAAATATTGTCTATAAATAATAATAATAATACAAAATTGAAAATTATAATTCATGAAGGAAAAAACAGACAAGTACGTAGGATGTGTGATTCAATTGGACATTCTGTAATCAATCTAAAGAGAGTTTCAATAGGTAAAATAAAATTAGATAATTTACAATTAGGTAAATGGCGTTATTTAGATGATAATGAATTAGAATATATAAAAAATATTTAGTCTAAAAATTTAAAATTCACATGAAAGGGTATTAATTATGTTTAAATATGTTTCAGATGTTAGTGATTTATCACATAATATAATTAAAAATTATTGCAGAGATTTTAATGTAGCTGTAGATGCTACACTTGGCAATGGATATGATACAGATTTTCTAAAAGAAATATTTTCAAAAGTTTATGCATTTGATATTCAGAAATGTGCAACTGAAAAATACAAAGAAAAAAATATATGTAACAAAAACGTGGTGATTATAAACGACTCACATCATAAATTCAATGAATACATTAAAGAAAAAGTAAATTGCTTCATTTATAATCTAGGTTATTTACCTGGTGGAGATAAAAAAATAACAACAATTGCAGAAACAACAGTTAAAAGCATTAAGTATTCTTTAGAACTACTATCTAGTGGAGGATTGATTACTATTTCTATTTATCATGGTCATGAGCAAGGTCAGAAAGAAAAAAATGAGATATTTGAGTTATTGAATAACTTACCTAAAAATAAATATGGTGTATTACTTCATACTTTTTATAATAGAAGTGCTGATGCACCCATACTTGCAGTAATAGAAAAGAAATAATTTTAAAAAAGTTTATGAATGAATGATTGAAAAAAATTGCAATTAATGTTAAGATGAATTATATATTGCAGTATACATTCAAATGAATTATTTGTTTCATATCAAAAATTTAAAAGGAGCTTGATAGCATGGATAATAATTCAAAAGATTTAATGAGAATAATTCAACAAAAGTTTTCAAGGTTGAGCAAAGGTCAAAAATTAATAGCAGAATATATTTTAAAGCATTATGATAAAGCAGCATTTATGACAGCTGCAAAGTTAGGTACTAGCGTTGGTGTAAGTGAATCTACAGTTGTAAGGTTTGCCAATGAATTAGGTTTTAGTGGATATCCTAATTTGCAAAAATCACTTCAAGAAATGATAAAAAACAAGCTTACTTCAGTACAAAGGATAGAATTATCTAATGATTATATTAGTCAAGGAAATGCACTTAAAGGTGTGCTTAAAGCTGATATGGAGAATATTAGAGTAACATTAGAAAAAATAAATCATAATACTTTTGATGGAGTAGTAAACTCAATTTTTGAGGCTAGAAATATATACATAATTGGTTTAAGAAGTTCAACTGCATTAGCTGATTTTTTAGGGTTCTACTTAAATCTAATATTGGATAACGTTAAGGTTGTTGGATATGGTATAAGTGATATTTTAGAACAAATGATTAATGTTAATGAAAATGATTTGGTTATAGGAATTGGTTTTCCAAGATATGCTGTAAAAACAATAGATGCATTAACATTTGCTCAGAATAGAAATGCAAAAGTAGTTGCATTAACTGATAGTTTATTGTCTCCATTAGCTGCAAAAGCAGATTATACTTTAATTGCTCAAAGCAATATGGCATCTTTTGTTGATTCTTTGGTTGCACCTTTAAGCGTAATTAATGCATTAATAATGGCCGTTGGATTAAGAGAAAAAGAAAAAATATCTAATACATTCTCTAGGCTTGAACACATATGGGAAGAATATCAGGTTTATGATTATAAAGACAAGGATAAAGACAATCAATAATAATAAATCAATAAAAAATGTATAATAAAATAAAAAAAAGTATATAATAAATATAAATTTTTTATTTTATTAAGAAGGAATATTAAGATAAGTATAGAATATAATAAGCATAAAGAAAAATTTATTTCAAAAAAAATAAATTATGAATTTTTATTTTCATTTTAGGAGGTAATTACCATGGCAAAGGAAAACCTTAATGCAAAAGCCTACATTGAAAGAGTATTGGAGAATGTTAAAAAGAGAAATTCTGAACAGCCTGAATTTTTACAAGCTGTAGAAGAAGTATTAGTTTCTCTTACTCCAGTAATCGAAAAACATCCAGAGTATATTGAAGAAAATCTTCTTGAAAGATTTTGTGAACCTGAAAGACAAATTATCTTTAGAGTACCATGGGTTGATGATGAAGGAAATGTACAAGTTAATCGTGGTTTTAGGGTTCAATTTAATGGAGTTATAGGACCTTATAAAGGTGGTCTTAGATTCCATCCTTCAGTATATATTGGTATTATCAAGTTCTTAGGTTTTGAACAAATATTAAAAAATTCATTGACAGGTCTACCAATTGGTGGAGGTAAAGGTGGTTCCGATTTTGACCCTAGAGGAAAGTCTGATGGCGAAATCATGAGATTCTGCCAAAGTTTCATGACTGAATTATACAAGCATATTGGTCCAAATGTTGACGTACCAGCAGGAGATATAGGTGTTGGCGGAAGAGAAATAGGATATCTTTATGGACAATATAGAAGAATCAAAGGAGCTTTTGAAAATGGAGTTCTTACTGGAAAAGGATTATCTTATGGTGGAAGCTTGATTAGACCAGAAGCTACAGGATTTGGTGTTACATATTTCTGTCAAGAAATGCTTAAACATGAAGGCGAAAGTTTTGAAGGAAAGACAGTTGCTATTTCTGGATTTGGTAATGTTGCTTGGGGAGTATGTATTAAAGTTGCTCAATTAGGTGGTAAGGTAGTTACACTTTCTGGACCAGATGGATATGTATATGATCCGGATGGGGTTACTGGTGAGAAGATTGATTATTTACTTGAAATGAGATCATCAGGAAGAGATAAGGTTCAAGATTATGCTGATAAATTTGGTGTTCAATTCTTCCCAGGAGAAAAGCCATGGGGTGTTAAAGCTGATATTATTATACCATGTGCTACTCAAAATGATATTCATTTAGATCATGCTAAACAGATTGTTGCTAATGGAATAAAATTTGTTTGTGAAGGTGCTAACATGCCTTGTACAAATGAAGCTGTTCAGTATTTACAAGAGAATGGTGTAATAGTTGGACCTGCAAAGGCAGCTAATGCTGGTGGAGTTGCTGTATCAGCTCTTGAAATGGCACAAAACAGTATGAGACTTTCTTGGACTGCTGAAGAAGTTGACAAAAAGCTTCATGATATTATGATTAATATTCATAATAGTGCTATGAAGGCTGCAGAGGAATATGGATTTGGATATAATTTAGTAGCAGGAGCAAATATTGCTGGATTCATAAAAGTTGCTGATGCTATGCATGCCCAAGGTAATTACTAAAAATATTTAATTGAAAGAGAATCCTTTAGGGATTCTCTTTTTTTCAGTTACTATTGAATAAAAAGTTCAAATGTATTAAATTATATAGAGTAAGAATGTGAGGTGATACTAGAATGGCAAAAGTTATTGTAATAGGAGGAGGCCCTGCCGGTATGATGGCTGCAATAGCAGCTAGTCAAAATAATGATGTGATATTAATCGAAAAAAATGAAAAATTGGGCAAAAAATTATTTATTACAGGAAAAGGACGATGTAATGTTACTAATGCGAAAGATATTAGTGATTTTTTTGATAAAGTTCCTACAAATCCTAATTTTTTGTATAGCTCGTTATACACATTTTCTAATACAGATGTAATGAATTTTTTTGAAAATAATGGTGTTAAACTCAAGATAGAAAGAGGAGATAGAGTTTTTCCAAAATCTGATAAGTCATCTGACATTATTAAAGCACTCGAAAAGTCCTTAGAAAATAATAATGTACATATTATGCTTAATTCTAATGTTAAAGAATTTATTGTAAATGATAATTTGATTACAGCCGTTGTATTATCAAATAATGATGTGATTAAAGGAGACTGCTTTATTCTTTGTACAGGTGGTATGTCATATCCTCAAACAGGTTCAACTGGAGATGGATTTAAATTTTCTAAAAAATTAGGTCATAATGTTATAACTCCAATGGGTGCGTTAGTACCAATTGAAGTTAAAGAAGATTGGATAAAAGATTTACAGGGATTATCTTTGAAAAATGTAGAAATCAAAGTAACAAATGAGAATAATAAGCTGTTATATAAAGATTTTGGTGAAATGTTATTTACACATTATGGAATTTCAGGCCCAATCATATTGAGTGCTAGTAGTGTAATTAATAAATATATTGATAAAATGGATTTAAAAGTAATTATTAATATTAAACCAGCTTTAAGCAGTAGTGATTTAGATAAAAGAATACAAAAGGATTTTTCAAAGTACATAAATAAAGATTTTAAAAATTCACTATGTGATTTATTACCTAAAAAAATTATAGATACAGTAATACTATTATCGAAAATTGATCCAAATAAAAAAGTAAACCTAATCACAAAGGAAGAACGAAGATTGCTTTTATATGTTATTCAAAATTTTACTTTGCATATTAAAGGTTTTCGTCCAATAGAAGAAGCAATAATTACAAAAGGTGGTATTGATACAAAAGAAATAAATCCTTCAACATTAAAGTCGAAAATAATTAAAAATCTTTATTTTGCAGGAGAAATAATCGATGTTGATGCATTTACAGGTGGTTTTAATTTGCAAATAGCCTTTTCCACGGGATATTTAGCTGGTAAGAGTGTGGTGAAATAACATGATATTTATTAGAGGTGCAATAACAATAAAAAATAACACTATTGAAGAAATTAAGAAAAATTCAATACTGTTGTTTTCAGAGATTATTAACAGAAATAATTTAAAACTTGATTCAATCAAGGCTATTCTTTTTTCATGTACTAGTGATATTACAAAAGAATATCCTGGTAAAATAATACGAGAACATTATAATTTGAGTTCTGCAGCAATAATGCATTTTAACGAAATGAATGTTGAAAATTCGTTAAAACTATGTATAAGAATACTATTAATTGCGAATGATGAAAATAAAACTTGTGCTGAATATGTTTATCTAAACGATGCAAAAAAATTAAGGGAAGATTTATTCAAATAGTGTATTTTAAAGAGGATTTTTATTTTTTACATAGAATACTATTATGGTATACGTTTTTAGAAAGGCGGTAATAATTTGATTAGTGTTGCGATTGATGGACCTGCAGGTGCAGGAAAAAGCACTGTTGCAAAGTTGTTAGCAAAAAGATTGGATTTTATGTATATTAATACTGGTGCTATGTACAGAGTTGTTACATTAAAAGCTTTGGAAAATAATATTGAGCCTGATGATGTTCAAAAGCTATGTGAATTAATTGATTCAATGGATATGTATTTTGATGGAAATGATTTGATAGTTAATGGTGTGAACACAAGTGATAAGATTTATTCTCCTTTAATTAGTCAAAATGTTTCAAGATATGCAGCAATATCAGAAGTTAGACAAAAATTAGTAAAAGTACAAAAGTATATATCAGAGAAGTTTAATGTGGTTATGGATGGAAGGGATATTGGTACTGTTGTCTTAAAAAATGCTCCTTTTAAATTTTTTTTAATTGCTTCTCCAGAGGAGAGGGCAAGAAGACGTTATAATGAATTGGTGAAGAAGAATATTGAAGTAGATTATGATTCTTTATTGAAAAAAATTATTGAAAGAGATTATATGGATTCACATAGAGAAATAGCTCCTCTAAAAAAGGCAGATGATGCAATAGAAATTGATTCAACTAATTTATCTATTGAACAGGTTGTTTTAATAATGGAAGAATATATAACAAAAAATTAATTAAATAAAAGTGGTGATTTTGTGAAGAATGTTATTTTAGCACAAAATGCTGGATTTTGTTATGGCGTAAAGCGTGCTGTTGATATTTCGTTGAATACTAAGAATAAATATGGACGAAAAATTTATACTCTTGGACCATTAATACACAATAATGATGTAGTTAAATTTCTTAAGGAAAAAGGTGTATATCCTATTGAGTATGAAGATATAGATTCTTTAGATGAAAATGATGTTGTTATTATACGTTCGCATGGGGTGTCAAAAAATATATTAAATGACCTAGAAAGCAAAGGCTTAATTGTAGTCGATGCAACCTGTCCATATGTTAAAGCCATTCATAATAAAGTTCAGATGTACCATGGATTAGGTTATCAGATTGTTATTGTTGGAGATGAAAATCATCCAGAAGTAATTGGAATTAATGGATGGTGCGATGATGATGCATTTATAACAAAAGGAGAGAAATATATTCCTAACTTTTCTAAAAAAGTTTGCATTGTTTCACAGACCACTGAAAAATATGAAATTTTTAAAAATATAGCTAGTAAATTGATAGACAATTGCAGTGAAACATTAGTGTTTAATACTATATGTAGTGCTACTGGTATTCGCCAGAAATCTGCATATGAACTTTCCAAAAAAGTTCAAGTTATGATTGTAATTGGTGGTAAGCATAGTTCAAACACTACTAAACTTTATGAAATATGTAAAAGCAATTGCTCTAGAACAATTCATATTGAAAGTGCCAAAGAGATTCCAGAAGAAATTATTTTTTCCAACAATATAGTAAATATTGGTGTTACTGCTGGTGCTTCGACACCAGATTGGATTATAAAGGAG
The DNA here is from genome assembly GCF_001594005.1 of Clostridium tepidiprofundi DSM 19306. Taxonomy (GTDB): domain Bacteria; phylum Bacillota; class Clostridia; order Clostridiales; family Clostridiaceae; genus Clostridium_AC; species Clostridium_AC tepidiprofundi. The sequence continues at coordinate 131,293 of NZ_LTBA01000001.1, forward strand.
GTTATATTAAAAATGAACAACGAAAATACTCAAATGAATGAACAATTAAAATTTATGGAAGAAAACGATGTAAAAATTTATGTAGGTAAGGTTATAAAGGGTGAAATTATATCTTTAACTGAAAATGAAGCTTATGTAAATTTAGGATACAAATCTGACGGATTACTTCCTCGTAATGAAGTTACTAAAGATGAAAATACTGTATTAACTGATATATTTAATATTGGTGATGTAGTTGAAGCAAAAGTAATTAATGTAAAAAACTCTGATGGCAATGTTGTTTTATCAAAGATTGAAATTGATAGAGAAAAAGCTTATGTTGAATTAGAGGATGCTTTTAAGGAAAAGCGTGTAATCAAAGTATTAATAAAACAAGTAATTAAAGGTGGATTATTAGCTAGCTATAAATCGATTAGAGTATTTATTCCAGCATCACACATAGATTTACACCACGTAGCTAATATGGAAGATTATTTAGGAAAAGAATTAGAGGTTGTAGTCATTGAATATTTAGTTGAAAGAAGAAAAACAAAAATAATTGCATCTAGAAAAGAAATATTAAGAAGTGAAAAGGAAAAAATGGAGTGCGAAACATGGAAATCGCTAGAAAAAGGTGCTGTAGTTGAAGGAGTAGTTAGAAGAATAACGAATTTTGGTGCTTTTGTTGAAATCAACGGTGTGGATGGATTGCTTCATATTTCTGAAATATCGTGGGGTAAAGTTGTTAAAGTTGAAGATGAATTAGAGATTGGTCAAAAAATAAATGTCTATATTCTTGATATAGATAAAGAAAATAAAAAATTGTCACTTAGTATTAGAAAACTTAAAGAAGATCCTTGGACAAATGTTGATGAAAAATATCCAATAGGTAATGTTGTATTAGGAAAAGTAGTTCGCTTTGCAAGTTTTGGTGCTTTTGTTGAATTAGAACCGGGTATAGATGGTCTTATTCATATATCTCAGATTGCACATAAGAGAATTAATAAACCAGAAGAAGTTTTAAAAATTGGTGAATTAGTCAAAGCTAAAATTTTAGATGTCAATAAAGAAAATAAAAAGATTTCTTTAAGTATTAAGGCTCTAGAAGAAATTTAACATTACTTGTGTGTTTTTGATAGAACGTATAATTACGTTCTATTTTTGTAATAAATTATATTAAAATTAATATAATTTTAGTAGCATGACTATTGGGGGATTACAATATGAATTATAGAAAATTGAGTGATAATTCTAAATGTACCTATGAAGAGGAAATTATACTCAATGAAATTTGCAAAAATTATGGTTTGAAATTTTTAACGGCTAGTAAAGTTAGAAGTGCATATAAAGTAAAGTTAAAAGATTCAAAAGAAATATGTATAAAAAAAATGAAGAACGGAAGAAAAAAAGTACTATCATCATACAAATTGGTAGAAGATTTAAGAAAGCTAGGATTTGAAAATACCCCCAGATATTTAAAAACAACTAATGAACATGTATATGTAAAATATAAGAATATGATATTTTTTGCAACAGAGTGGATAAATGGAGTAGAATGTGATTTATCCAATATAAATGAAGCTTGCAAAGCTGCTAAACTTATGGCAGAATTTCATAAATCAACTGAATTACTAAATGTAGAAAAATATAATATTAAAAATAATATGAAAAATTGGTCCAAAATATTTATAGATAATTTAAATGATTTTGAGAGGTTTGAGAATTCTATAAGTAAAAAAAGGTTAATAAATGAATTTGATAATATGTTTTTAGCAAATATTGATAAATTCTACTATAGAGGACTAAAAGCACTCAATACACTCAATTCTTCTCAATATCATAAAATTTCCAGAGAATATTCATCGAAAAAAACAATATGTCACAATAGCTTTTATTATCAAAATATTATTAAAAAAGATAAAGAATTTTATTTAATTGATATGAATAGTATAATAATTGATTTAAGATTTAATGATCTCGGAAAATTTATACAAAGATTAATGTACAAAAAAGAGTATAAATGGGGATTTAATTCAGCTAGAGCTATTATTGAAAGCTATAATTCGATTTATAAACTTTCAAAGAATGAACTTGAAATTATGTTGGCATTTATAATTTTCCCTCATAAATTCTGGAAATTAGGCAAAAAGAGATATATAAATAATAAGAATTGGTCTGAAGATAAGTACATTCATAAATTAAATAAAATTATAAAATATTTACAATATCAAGATGCATTTATCAATGAGTATATTAATTTTTTGATTGATTATCACTAATAATTAATGAGTAACTATTTGCGAGGAAGAACTTACATGTACCAGTTAAAAAAAGTATATTCAAGAATATTTAACTATTTAAAAAAATCATTTACTCAAAACTCTTTTCTTAATGATAAAATAAACAAAATAGAAGTATATGAAATGACATATAATCTAAATGACTTTGAAATGTATCAATTCAATGATGATGATATAAAATTTGTAAATTTTACCATAGATAAAGATGAACAGTTACGCTGTGATATTCAAAATGAAATTTTCAATGCGCCATATAGAATTCCTCTACAAGTAACTGATATATATTGGGATGAAAAGCAAAGTTATTATAGAAATGAATGGTCGATATTTTTAAAAAAAGGGGAGCAATTTATAGGTTATGGTCAAATAATACTTCAAGATGATATACCACAGATAGTAAACCTAGGTATAAAAAAGGAATTCAGAGGTTATGGATATGGCAAACAACTATTATATTATTTGTTAAGCTTATTAGTGGATACTGATTATGATAGTGTAAAAATAAGGGTAGAGTATAAAAACAATATTGCTATTGATTTATATACAAAAATAGGATTTATTTAAATGAAAAATATTTTTATAATCGAGTAGGAGATAATTAAATTAATCAATTATCTTCTACTCAAAAAAAGAGCTACGCACTAACTATTTAGTACGATAGCCCTTTACTTTTATTTTTTGATGCTAATATATTTTTCCAATGCCATACCAAGTATATTCATTGCATCTTCTAATGCAGTAGTATTTAGACAATATGAAATTCTAATTTCATCCTTACCTAATCCTTCTGTAGCATAAAATCCTTCAGCAGGGGCAATCATAACAGTTTTATTTTGATAGTTAAAATCAGTAAGCAACCATTTTGCGAAGTCTTCTCCAGATTCAACAGGTAATTTTGCTACCACATAGAATGCACCAGTAGGTTTTTTGCAAATAACACCAGGCATTTCAGAAAGTTTTTTATATAAAATGTTTCGTCTTGTTTCATATTCTTTTAAAACTTCTTCAAAATAAGCTTTTGGAGTTTTAATAAGATTAGCACAAGCTATTTGTTCAACAGTAGGTACACATAATCTAGATTGTGCAAGCTTCATAATTTGATTAATTATTTCTTTGTTTTTAGATGCAACTAAACCAATTCTTGCTCCGCAAGCACTATATCTCTTAGAAACACTGTCAATTAAAATAACTCTATCTACTATATCATCCATATAAAGTGCTGATGTATATTTTAGACCATCATATACAAACTCTCTATATACTTCATCCGAAATAAGAAATAAATCATGTTCTTTTACTATATCAGCAAGCATTCTAACTTCTTCTTCTGAATAAACAACACCTGTAGGATTTCCTGGATTAGAAATCATTATAGCTCTCGTTCTATCTGTTATTTTACTTTCAATTACTTCTTTACTTGGAAGATGAAATCCTTCTTCTGCTTTTGTTGTTACAGGAACCACTTTTGTACCAGCAACTGCAGAAAAGCCATTATAATTAGTATAAAATGGTTCTGGTATAATGACTTCATCATCATAATCACAGATAGCCATTAATGCAAACATTAGCGCTTCAGAGCCACCATTTGTAACAATTATTTCATCATTATCAAATTCTATATTCCATTCTTTATAATATTTTATAAAGCTTTCTATCAATTCTGGAATACCTTGTGAATTAGCATATTTTAATACTTCATCATCATACTTTCTAATACCTTCTATAAATGTTTCAGGAGTTTTTATATCAGGTTGTCCAATGTTTAAATGATACACACTCACTCCTTTCTTTTTAGCCTCTTCAGCGTAAGGAACTAATTTCCTAATTGGTGAAAATTGCATGTTTTGAATTCTGTTAGATAATATCATTGTTATTGCTCCTCTCAACAATTTAATCCTCCAAAATATTTTCAATGGGTATAAGAGATTTTTTTACATTTACCATTGAACTATTTTGATTTATTTCGAAATACATTCTTTCACATATACAATCATACTTTAATTTATTATTAGAAAACATATCAGAAACATTATTTTCTTTTGCATTATACATAAAAATCCCTCCTTATAGATAGTATTACCTATAAGGAGAAAATAAATAAATTAAAAATTATAAAAATTAATAATATTTTTTAAGCACATTACCTAATCTTTTAATACCTTCAACTATCTTATCTTCTGACATATTAGAATAGTTTAGTCTAAAGTAATTTTCCTTACCACCATTAGGGAAGAAAGAGCCTCCAGGTACAACTGCAACTTTTTCTTTAAGTGCTTCCATATTTACTTTTCTAGCATCAATATCTTCTCTTAACTCAACCCAAGTAAATAATCCACCCTCAGGATAAGTAACCTTAATTCCCTCAGGAAAATATTTTTTTATGCTATCTAACATTAAATCTCTACGTTTTTTATAAACATCTATTATTTTATCTATATGATCATCAAGATTATATTCTTGCATAAACTTAGCTGCAACCATTTGGTTTATTGTCCCACTCTGCAAATCAGCACCTTGTTTAACCAATACATATTTTTGAACTATTTCTGGATTAGCACATACCCAACCAATTCTTAAACCAGGACAGAATGTTTTTGAGAACGTTCCTAAAGTTATTACATAGCCTTCAGTATCAAAACTCTGTATACATGGTAACTTTTCACCTTCAAACCTTAATTCACCATACGGACTATCTTCAATAACAGGTATCTTATATTGTGAAGCAAGCTCTGCAATTCTTTTTCTTCTTTCTAAATTCATTGTTTTACCACTAGGATTCTGAAAATCTGGAATAGTATATATCATTTTAGTTTCAGGATATTTTTTCAAAGCTTTTTCTAATTCTTCAACTATCATACCATTATCATCCATTGGAATTTCAACAAATTTAGGTCCATAAATTTTAAATGCATTAATTGCACCAAGATAACTTGGACTTTCACAAATAATTACATCACCTTCATTAACAAATAATCTTGCGGAAAATTCTAAACCTTGTTGAGAACCATTGGTTATCATTATGTTTTCTGCAGTACAGTTTATTCCACTTGGTTTCATCCTTTGTTCAGCAATAATTTCCCTTAGAGGAAGATATCCTTCAGTTGTAGTGTACTGAAGAGCTACACTACCGCTTTCTTCCATAACCTTATCAAATATGATCTTGAGTTTTTCTTTTGGAAATAACTCTGGTGCAGGAAGTCCTCCAGCAAAAGAAATAATTTCAGGCTGTTGTGTTAATTTTAATAATTCTCTGATTTCTGAAGCTTTAACATTAGAAACTCTATTTGCAAATTTCAATTCCACAAAAACACCTCCAAATTTATTATACGAAAAAGTATACATTATTAAGAACATTTGTGTACTATAAACTCCAACTATATTATACTTTATGATATATATCTTTTTCAAGTAAATAAATATATGAGTTATAGTTTTTATTAATTTATATAATATGTTGTTTTTTTGTCAAATGCTAAATATATATTAAAATTTACTTCAAAAAAGCTATTAAATTTTATATAATAAGTTAATGATAAATAAATACTAGAAAAGAGGAAGAGTATGAATAATAAACTTAAATATTTTATTGAAACATGGGGTTGTCAGATGAATGAGGAAGACTCTGAAAAGCTTTCGGGTATGTTAAAATTAAAAAATTATTCAAGAGTAATATCTAAAGAAGAAGCAGATATAATAATTTTTAATACATGTGCTGTAAGAGAAAATGCAGAACAAAAAGTGTTTGGTAATTTGGGACAGTTAAAGCACTTAAAGAAGAAAAATCCTAAATTAATAATAGCAATTTCTGGGTGTATGATGCAGCAGCCTGGAGTTGCTGAAGAATTAGCTAAAAAATTTCCTTTTGTTAATATAATTATTGGAACACACAATGCATATAAGTTCCCTAAATATTTAAATAGAATAATAAATGGTGAAAAGCAAATTGTTGATATTTGGAATAATGAAGGCGAAATTATTGAAGGACTTCCTGTTGATAGATTAAGCAGCGTTAAAGCTTTTGTTACGATTATGTATGGATGTAATAACTTTTGTACTTATTGCATTGTACCATATGTAAGAGGAAGAGAACGAAGCAGAACTCCAGAAGATATTGAGAAAGAAATAAAAGAATTAGTTGCTAAAGGATATAAAGAAATTACCTTATTGGGTCAAAATGTTAATTCATATGGTAAAGGATTAAAGCCTGAAATAAACTTTGCTAAGCTTTTAAGAAGAATTAATAATATAGAAGGATTAGAAAGAATAAGATTTATGACTTCTCATCCTAAAGATTTATCTCAAGAACTTATTGATACAATAGCTGAATGCGACAAACTTTGTGAACATATTCATCTACCTTTTCAATCAGGTTCAACGAAAATATTAAAGAAGATGAATAGACATTATACTAGAGAACAATATTTAGATTTAGTATATAGAATAAAAAAGGCTATACCTAATGTAGCATTGACTACAGATATCATTGTGGGTTTTCCTGGAGAAACTGAGGAAGATTTTAATGATACATTAAGTCTTGTAAAAGAAGTAGAATACGATTCTGCATTTACATTTTTATATTCTAAAAGAAACGGTACACCGGCTGCTAAATATGAGGACCAAATTCCCGAGAATATAAAACATGAAAGATTTAATAGGCTTGTCGAAGTTGTTAATGAAATTTCTAAAAAGAAAAATAAAGAATATGAAGATAAGATTGTAGAAGTACTAGTTGAATCACCTAGCAAGACAGATCCTTCAAAATTGACGGGAAGAACTAGAACTTCGAAGCTTGTTAATTTTAAAGGAGATCATAAAAATATAGGCAAATTAGTTAATGTTAAGATTACTGAGGCAAAATCATTTTCATTAATCGGTGAAGAAGTATAAAGGGGGTACCTAAATTGGCTCTTACTCCTATGATGAAGCAATATATTCAAATTAAAGAAAAATGCCAAGATTGTATTTTGTTTTTTAGACTTGGAGATTTTTATGAAATGTTTTTTGATGATGCAGAAATCGCAGCAAAAGAACTTGAATTGGTTCTTACTGGACGTGATTGCGGACTTGAAAAAAGAGCTCCAATGTGTGGCATACCATATCATGCTGCAAACTCATATATAGGTAAGCTTGTTGGTAGAGGATATAAAGTAGCGATATGTGAACAGATTGAAGATCCTTCATTGGCAAAAGGCATTGTAAAAAGAGATATAGTTAAGATTATTACTCCTGGAACATATACTGATTCTAATTTTTTAGAAGAAGGTAAAAATAATTTTATAATGAGTATTTTTATAGATAATGAAACAGATTTATGTGGTTTAAGTTTTGCTGATATTTCTACTGGAGAACTTTATTGTACTGAGACTAAGTTTAATTTATCAATAATTATAGATGAAATTTCAAAATTTAATCCTTCTGAAATTATTTATCAAGATACAATTGATGAATGTGTTATTAATACGTTTAAAGAAAAGTTTCCTATTCTTTATACTTGTTTTGAAAATAAATTTTTTACGGATAATGCTGAAAATATTTTAAGAGAACAGTTTAATAATTATAATAAAGAACTATATACAAATGAATTATTTTATTCGGTTTGTGGGTTATTTAAATATATAATTGAAACTCAGAAGTCAGCGTTATCTCATATTGATTCATTAGAATATTATAATATTGTTGATTACTTGGTGATAGATTCTAATTCAAGAAGAAATCTTGAATTAACTGAAACAATTCGAAATAACAGTAAAAAAGGTTCTCTATTGTGGGTGCTTGATAAAACAAATACATCTATGGGTGCTAGAAGACTTAGAAAATGGGTGGAGCAACCCTTAGTAAAAGAAAGTAAAATTACAGAGCGTCTTTTAGCAGTAGAAGAATTAATTCACAACATACATTATCATGAAGAATTAAAAGAAAGCTTAAAAAACATATACGATATTGAAAGAATTGTTGGAAAAATAAGTTGTAAAAGTGTAAATGCAAAAGAATTAATTACACTGAAGAAGTCTATTAGCAAAATTCCTTCAATAAAATACTTGCTTAAAGAATTTAATTCGAATTTAATTGTATCTATGAATGAAAAATTAGATGATTTAAAAGATATTTTTTCTTTACTTGAAAAAAGCATTAATGAAAATCCTCCAATTAATATGAAAGAAGGCAACATAATTAAGCAAGGATTTAATGATGAAATAGATAAATTACGAGAAGCAAAAATCAATGGCAAAAATTGGATTTCAAATCTCGAAAAAAATGAGAGAGAATTAACTGGAATAAAATCTCTCAAGGTTGGGTACAACAAGGTTTTTGGTTATTATATTGAAGTGACAAAAGCCAATCTTCATTTAATACCTGAAGATAGATATATTAGGAAACAAACATTGTCAAATGCTGAGAGATTTATAATACCTGAACTAAAAAAGATGGAAGAGGAAATATTGGGTGCTGAAGATAAATTAATTAAATTAGAATATGAAATATTTGTTAGTATAAGGGAAAGCATTGAAAAGGAAAATGACAGAATGAAAAAAGCCGCTAAAATAATATCTGAATTGGATTGTTTAAGTTCTTTGGCAACAGTTGCACTAGAAAATAACTATGTTAAACCTAAAATAAATGAGAGTGGAGTTATTGAAATTAAAGGTGGTAGACATCCTGTAGTTGAAAAAGTACTTAAAAATAATAGTTTTGTTGAAAATGATACTTATATAGACAATAAAGATGATCAACTATTGATTATAACTGGTCCAAATATGGCTGGAAAATCTACATACATGAGGCAAGTTGCACTCATTACTCTGATGGCTCAAATTGGAAGCTTCGTACCTGCAAATACAGCTAATATATCAATTTGCGATAAGATATTTACTAGAATTGGTGCATCTGATGATTTAGCTGCTGGTAAAAGCACATTTATGGTTGAAATGTGCGAAGTAGCTAATATATTAAAGAATGCAACAAATAGAAGTCTTGTCTTGCTTGATGAAGTAGGCAGGGGTACTAGTACTTTTGATGGATTAAGTATTGCTTGGTCAATAATAGAATATATGTGCAGTATTCCTCGCATAAGATGTAAAACTTTATTTGCCACACATTATCATGAATTAATTAAATTAGAAGGTGAAATTACAGGAGTAAAAAACTACTCTATTGCTGTTAAAAACATCGATGGTGAAATTGTGTTTTTGCGTAAGATTGTACCTGGAGGAGCAGATGAATCTTATGGTATTGAGGTCGCAAAGTTGGCTGGTCTTCCGAATGATGTTGTAAAAAGAGCAAAAGAGATATTGGCTGAACTTGAGAGTACAAATGATACAGCAAACATTAATTGTATTGCTAAGGAAAATAAAACATTATTAACTGATAAAAAATCTGATGCAATGACTACCAATGAAGAATTCAATGAAGAATCAAAAGAGTATACTTCTAAAGAAGGTGATTTACCTAAGCAATTAAATATTTTAGATATATCAAAAGATAACCTTATAAATGAAATAAAGAATATTGATATATTAAATCTTACGCTAATAGATGGATTTAATAAGTTATATGATATAATTAAAAAGGCGAATAGTATTTAATCTTGTAGATAAGTTCATACTTAGGGAGATGGAGTAATGAAGAGGATACATGTACTTAGTCAACAAACTTCAAATAAAATAGCTGCAGGTGAAGTAGTAGAAAGACCTTATTCTGTTGTTAAAGAACTAGTTGAAAATAGTATTGACGCTGAGTCAAAAAATATTTGTATTGAAATATATGACGGTGGTCAAGAAAGTATTAAAGTTTCTGATGATGGTATTGGTATTCATCCAGAAGATATTGAAAAAGCATTTAATGAACATGCAACAAGTAAAATCAAGGAAATTGCTGATATTTACTCAATAAATACTCTTGGATTTAGAGGTGAAGCACTAGCTAGTATAGCTTCTGTTTCAAATGTTGTTTTAAAAACTAAAACTAAGTATTTTGATTTTGGTAAGGAAATAAGCATTAGTGGTGGAAATATAAACTATATAAAAGAGATAGGTTGTAGTAATGGAACGGCTATTGAAGTGAATGATTTGTTTTATAATGTTCCTGCTAGACAAAAATTTCTCAAATCTGCACAAAGAGAAGCTGTTTTGATTTCAGATATGTTAACCAGAATTGCAATTGTAAATTCTGATATTTCTTTCAAATACTATAAAAATGGTAAAAAATCATTTATAACATATGCAAATGATAATGTTTTAGAAAATATAAGAATACTTTATGGGAAAGAAGTGTATAACAATATTATTAGCTTTGAAAAGCATATTGATATAGCTTCTGTACATGGTTACGTAGGAAATGCTGAAATAAGTAGGGGCAGTAGAAATAGACAAAGCATATTTGTTAATAAAAGATTAATAAAAAGCAAGTTAATAACTGCAGCTGTTGAAAATGCTTTTAAGTCTTTTTTAACTATAAATAAATTTCCTTTTTTTATTCTGTTTATAGATATTTTCCCTGAATATATAGATGTGAATGTTCATCCTACAAAATCAGAAATAAAATTTCAACAAGATAAGGTTATATTCAAATTGGTTTTTGATGCTGTTCATGAAGCTTTAAGAAATAGTCTTAAAGAAAGTTTTAACATAAATAATGATTTTCCATCAATTGAAAAGAATAATAGTCAATCTACTACTATATCTCAAATACCAATTGATTTAAAGTCTCCATCTAAAGAAGAACATATGAATAAAACTCTTATAAAGGAAACAAAAAGTGTTTTTGAAAACACTACGGATAAGAATACTAAACCTAATATTACCTCTAATATTGAGCAATATATTAGGGCTGATGCAAAAAGCTTAAATTATGAAAATACTATTTTAGGTAACAATACTAATAGTAATACAAATACAACAGTAAATTTCCCTGAATTAAAAATAATTGGTCAGTTTAATAGCACTTACATTATTGCTGAGTCGTATGATACGTTATACATTGTTGATCAGCATGCTGCACATGAAAAAATATTATTTGAAAAGTTCAGAAAAGGTATTGCCAATAATTCTGTAGTTTCACAAATGCTTGTTACTCCATTGGTAAAAGAAATGACTCCTGAAGAATTTGTTATTTATGCTGAAAATAGCGATATATTTACTGATACAGGTTTTAATATTGAAATCTTTGGTGAAAATACTATCGCTATTAGAGAAGTTCCTGTAATATTAGGGAAACCAGATTTATCAAATTTATTTGAGCAAATAGTTGATAATTTAAGAAATATGGGAACTGGTAAGACTACAGAAGTAAAATATGATGTTATTGCAAAAATGGCATGTAAGGCTGCTATTAAGGCACATGATAAACTTTCTTTAGATGAAATGGCTCGTTTAATTGATGATTTAAGAGAGTGTGATGACCCATTTACGTGTCCACATGGAAGACCAACAATAATAAAATTTACGCTAAATGAACTAGAGAAAAAATTTAAGAGAATTCAGTAAAAGGTGATTTTGATGAAATCGAATATATTAATATTAGCAGGCCCTACAGCAGTAGGAAAGACAAATATTTCAATATTATTAGCAAAAGCTCTAAATGGAGAAATAATATCAGCTGATTCAATGCAAATATATAAACATATGGATATTGGTTCTGCAAAAATTACAGATGAAGAAAAAAAGGGTATTCCTCATCATATGATTGATATAATAGAACCTACTGAAGAATTCAGTGTTTCAGAATTTCATGATAGAGCTGACTACCTTATTAAGGACATTACATCAAGAGGTAAACTTCCAATTATCGTTGGAGGTACAGGATTGTATATAAATTCGTTAATATTTAATTATAATTTTGCCGAAACTAATAAAGATGAAGAATATAGAGCTTATTTACATAGATTAGCAAAAGAAAAAGGAAATGAATATGTTCATAATTTATTAAAAAATTGCGATAGCGAATCTTATAATAAGCTATATCCTAATGATATTAAAAGAGTTATAAGAGCCTTAGAGGTTTATAAAGTCACAGGTAAAACAATTGCTCAGTTGAATTCAGAAATAGATATTTATGATATTCCATATAAAGTACATTACTATGTATTAACTATGAATAGAGAAATGCTCTATGAACGCATTAATAAGCGAGTTGATATAATGCTTCAAAACGGACTGATTGATGAAGTAAAACGTCTAAAAAGCATGGGGCTTACTCAAGATATGCAATCAATGAAAGGTATAGGGTATAAAGAAATATTGATGTATCTAAATGGTGATATTTCTTTAGATGAAGCAATTTATTTGATTAAAAAAGGCAGTAGAAATTATGCTAAAAGACAACTTACTTGGTTTAGAAAGGATAAAAGAGTTATTTGGATTGATAAGGATAATTTTAAAAATGATGAAAGTGTTGCACATGAGATAGTTAAACATTATAAATGTAACAGTACTTTATAAACCTCTTCAAAAAGAGTATTTTTGTTGATAATTAATTTGTATAATTAAATTAATAATTTATATGGAGGTAAAGACTATATGGCTAAATTAAATAATAATTTACAAGATATATTTTTAAATAATGCTAGGAAAAATAAGATATCAGTTACAATACATTTACTAAATGGATATCAACTTAAGGGTAATGTTTCAGGATTTGATAATTTCACAGTTATATTGAATTTAGATGGTAAGCAAATGTTAATATACAAACATGCAATATCATCTATTACACCTGATAAACCAATATTATATATTGATAACTCAAAAGAGAAGTAAATATTTCTTACAGTTTTGCTAAAATGAAATCGTTTTGCTAAAGCAAAGCATAGAGTCTTTATGCAGAGACTCTATTTCACTTGAAGCAAAAACTTCAATATACTACTTATAGAAGTGGGAGTTTTTTAGAATAAATAAGTATTAATGGGAGAGCAACTATGATAAAAGAAACAAAAGAATTTCTTATTGAAAAGTATAATATAACCGAAAATGTATTAGATATTTATGATAAAGCGATTGAAGATGTAAGCGATGTATTTAAAGAGTTAGATTCAATTAGAGAGTTTAATCAACTAAAGGTTCTAAATGCATTACAAGCTGAAATGATTGCTGAATCTCATTTTACAAATTCTACTGGGTATGGATATGGTGATATTGGTAGAGATGCATTAGATAAAGTTTATGCACGAATATTTAATTGTGAAAGTGCTTTAGTAAGACCGCATTTTGTAAATGGTACTCATGCAATTGGAGCTGCTTTATTTGGAAACCTAAGACCAGGAGATACAATGCTGTCGGTATGTGGTTCTCCCTATGATACATTGCATAGTATCATAGGGATAGATAATAATAGTGGTATAGGCTCATTGGCTGAATTTGGGGTATTATATAAACAAATAGATTTTACAGAAAGCAATGAAATAGATTTTGATAAAATAGAAAATGTTATTAAAAATGATTCATCTATAAAATTAGTTCACATACAGCGTTCTACTGGGTATGGTTGGAGAAAATCTTTGTATATATCAGAAATAGAAAAAATAATACGAACTGTAAAACAAATAAATCCTGAAATAATATGCTTTGTAGATAATTGCTATGGTGAATTTATTGATACAAAAGAACCAACCGATGTAGGTGCAGATTTAATTGCTGGTTCATTAATTAAAAATATTGGTGGTGGTATAGCACCTACTGGAGGATACATAGCAGGAAAGCATAAATATGTTGAACAAGCATCATATAGATTAACAATTCCAGGTATAGGAGGGGAGTGTGGTTCAACATTTGGAGTTATGCGCTCACTATATCAAGGACTGTTTTTAGCTCCGCATATATCAATGGAAGCACTAAAAGGTGCTATACTCTGTGCTAGAATTATGGAGATTGCTGGTTTTGAAGTTTTGCCTAAATATAATGATAAGAGAAGCGATATTATACAAGCTATTAAATTCAATGATAAAGAAAAATTGATTCAATTTTGTAAAGGTATACAACATGGCTCACCAATAGATTCATTTGCAGAATGTGAGCCATGGGATATGCCTGGATATTCTGATCAAGTTATTATGGCAGCTGGAGCATTTATTCAAGGCTCTTCTATAGAATTATCAGCAGATGCACCAATCAGAGAACCATATATTGCTTATTTACAAGGTGGTTTAACATTTGATCATGCTAAAATTGGTATATTAATTGCGCTTTCTAAAGTGCTATCAGATAAAAAATAGATGTGAATTACTAAATTATGTGTTTATACTGTTTAGAAAGTAGAATATCTTCAGCTAAGTAAAATTTTTATTAGCTGAAGATATTTTTTAATATTGTCTGTATATACCTGCAAGTTTTCCAAGAATATCACATTGTTTCACAATGATAGGTTCCATATTAGAATTTTCTGGTTGCAATCTGATGTATTCCTTTTCTTTGAAGAACCTCTTCAATGTAGCTTCATTATCAATTAATGCAACTACTATGTCTCCATTTTCAGCAACTGAAGTTTTTTCAATAATTGCTAAATCACTATCTAATATTCCAGCATTAATCATACTTTCTCCAGAGACTTTAAGAATGAAAAGGTCTTTGTTTTTCTTCACAAATTGTAAAGGAATTGAAAATGTATCTTCAACATTTTCAACTGCAAGAATAGGAGAACCAGCTGTGATATTACCTATAATAGGTATATCTATCATCTCTTTCTTTATTATAGAGTCTTTTAACAATTCTATGGCTCTTGGTTTAGTTGGATCACGTCTTATATATCCTAATTTTTCTAATTTAGCCAGATGACCATGGACTGTAGAAGTAGAACTTAAACCAACTGCATAACATATCTCCCTTACTGATGGAGGATATCCTTTTTCTTGAATTTGACACTTTATAAATTCGTATATTTCTCTTTGTTTTTTGCCTATATCTCTATTTTTAGTCATACCTTTCCCTCCTAAATATAGCCATATACAAGAATTATAGCATAGCAATAAATTATTATCAAACCTATGTTCTAATAAAATACAATATAAATTTGCATATTAGTGTCTAATCTGATATAATACCATACTGAAATATAGTCAAAATACTGGTAAAAGAAGGTTGATGGTATGTCTAAATATTGTATTTTTGATTCGAATAAAATATGCAACAACTGTGGTGAATGTGAAACATGCTTACTTTATCCTAATAAAAAATGTACTAACTGCGGTAAATGTTTAGAATTAGAAGGATATGATGTTAAAGCTATCAAAATAACTGATGTTATTGAAAATACTACAAATAACACTGATAGTACAGATAGCACTGAAACAGATTTATATGAAGAAAAATTTGGCATAACTTATTCAGAGGATTT
Source organism: Clostridium tepidiprofundi DSM 19306 (assembly GCF_001594005.1). Lineage (GTDB taxonomy): Bacteria > Bacillota > Clostridia > Clostridiales > Clostridiaceae > Clostridium_AC > Clostridium_AC tepidiprofundi. The sequence goes on from NZ_LTBA01000001.1 coordinate 146,895, forward strand.
TTATACTTCGCAATGTGATTCAGATACTTCATTTGATATTTTAGATAATGATGATATGTGGGAATATATTGATGATATTGAGAATTTAAATGAAATACTTAATAATGAAAGTCTTCTTAATAAATTAGCACATGAAGAATATCCTGGATTTGTTGTACTTAATAAAAGAAAAGGGTAGGGGAAGGAAAATGTAAGCGAATAATGGTATTATATATACCTATTATTCGCTTGATAAAGGATTTAAACTAACAGCTTCTCTTAGCTTTTCATCATCAACATGTGTGTAAATTTGAGTTGTTGAAACATTTTCATGACCTAAGAGTACTTGTAAGCTTCGTATATCAACATTGCCATGCTTGTACATTAAGGTAGCCGCAGTGTGTCTTAATTTATGAGGACTATACTTATTTTTGTCTAATCCTGCTTTTTCAATATATTTTTTAACCATTCTTTCAACTGCTCTAGCAGATATCCTCATTTTCTTTGAACTAATAAATAATGCATTACTATGTTCAGGTGGAGCCATATCAATTATTTTATCTCTAATTGGCAAATAATTTTCAAGTGCTGAAATGCAAGCCTTATTTAAATATATAGTTCTCTCTTTATTTCCTTTGCCTATAACAGTTAATGTATCGTAATTTATTTCATTGATATTTATATTGCAAAGTTCTGATAATCTAAGACCGCAGTTTAAGAAAAACATGATTATACAGTAATCTCTTTCTTTATTTTTACCATCAATTGCTTGTAATAATCTTCTGCTTTCGTCTAAAGTTAGATAAATAGGGTTTCTTTTTATAAGCTTTGGAGATTCAAGTTCTTCAGAAGGATCTTCATTAATCATTTTAGCCTTACATTTCAAATACTTAAAAAACGACTTAAGAGAAGCTACTTTTCTTGCACGAGCATAGTTACTATTATTTCTATCTATTTCTAAAAAGGTTATAAAGGCAATTAAATCATCTAATTCAATTTCTTTTATTAAATCCTCATTTATATCATTTATTTTTATTTTATCAAGTTCTGTAATGATATTTTGTGTAATTCCAACTTTGTAAATTTTAATAAATTTAAAAAACAAACTTAAATCAGACTTATATCCATTTATGGTATTGATAGATTTTCCTTCGATAGCAAATAAATAATTTAGAAATTTATTCAATATTTTTGGAATTTCAGTATCGTAAATCTTGTTAATATTGTAATTCATAATATCCCCCAATCGATTCCTATTCATAACGTCGTGAAATTTATATTTCACGACGTTATGAATAGGATTACACTCTGCTCTTTTCTAATAATTACATCAAAAATACCCACACCACAATTTTATCAAAAATTGAATATAGAATAAAGTATAAAAGCATATAATGCTATATAATTTTATGCATTATATGCTTTTAAGTAAATTTGTTTTGATTAAGCATTTGTTTGAAAGAAAATAACAAGCTTACTGATTAGTTATTTTTGAAAATGCTAAAATTTTGATTAAATATTATACTGTAATATTAGATTCTAATCCAATAATTTCTTTGTTGTCATCTATCATAGGCTTAACATACTCATTAATCAATTCTTCGACTTGTTGAGGTGCTCTTCCAACAAATTTAACTGGATCAATAATATTTTCGATTTCTTCTTTAGATAATTTGAAAGTTTTATCATTGATAATTCTATCTATCAAGTCATTTTCAAGCCCAAATTCTTTAACTTTTCTTGCAGCTTCCATAGAATGTACTCTAATTTTTTCGTGTAATTCTTGTCTGTCTCCTCCTCTCTTAACGGCTTCCATTAATATGTTTTCAGTTGCCATAAATGGCAATTCTCTGTTTACGTGTGATTCGATAACTTTAGTATATACTACTAAATTCTTAGAAACATTTAAATATAAATCTAAAACACCATCAAGAGCAAGAAATGCTTCAGATATAGCTATTCTTTTATTTGCAGAGTCATCTAAAGTCCTTTCAAACCATTGGGTTGAAGCTGTTATAGCAGGATTTAACGAATTTACAATTATATATCTTGATAAAGCACCAATTCTTTCACTTCTCATAGGATTTCTTTTATATGCCATAGCTGAAGAACCTATTTGTTTCTTTTCAAACGGTTCTTCTATTTCTTTCATGCTTTGCAATAGTCTTATATCATTACTAAATTTATATGCGCTCTGTGCTATTTCTGAAAGTGTATTTAAAACTATAGAATCTATCTTTCTTGAATAAGTTTGACCTGATACTGGATATGTATCATTGAAACCCATTTTTCTTGCAACAAGCTCATCTAATTTTTTAACTTTATCACTATCATCATTAAAAAGCTTCATAAAGCTCGCTTGTGTGCCCGTAGTGCCTTTTACTCCTCTTAATTTAATATTATCTATAACAAAATTTAAATTATGATAATCAAGTATTAATTCATATATCCATAAAGATGCTCTCTTACCTACAGTAGTTAATTGTGCAGGCTGGAAATGTGTAAACCCTAATGTTGGCAAATCTTTGTATTTTAAAGCAAAATTTGATAGAGAATATATTATGTTTACTATTTTTTTTCTTATTAGTATTAAAGCTTCCTTCATAATTATCAAATCAGTATTATCTCCAACAAAACAAGATGTTGCACCTAAATGTATTATTCCTTTTGCATTTGGACACTGCAGACCATATGCATATACATGACTCATTACATCATGTCTAATTTCTTTTTCCTTTTCTTCAGCAACTTCATAATTAATATTATCAATATTTTCTTTTAGTTCTTGTATCTGTTCTTTTTTAATATTAAGTCCTAATTCCATTTCACTCTCTGCAAGTGCTACCCAAAGTTTTCTCCATGTTTTAAATTTCATATCATCAGAAAAAAGATAAGACATTTCTTTTGATGCGTATCTGCTATTTAGTGGTGTATTATATTTTGTTCTCATAATTTACCTCCATATACGTACATAAACATAATTTTATTGTTATTCATTCATATTATAACATATAGTTTGTTTAATGATAATAATTTTGTTCGGATAACTTAAATATTTATGTAGTAATATTTTCGTTACCATATAAATATATTTTTAATAAATAACTTTATAATATACTCGTTATATAAAAGGAGGTTCTTATGTATAAATTTAATTTATTTGATAAAGTATCATTTGTATTAGTTATTATTGGAGCAATAACATGGTGCATTTTTGGATTAACAGCTGATTTCAATCTTATAAGATGCATATTTGGAAACTTATCTCCAGTATTAGAAAGAATAATTTATATTTTAATAGGAGTTTCGGGTATGAATCTTCTTGTAATGGCAATCAAAGTAAAAAAATGAAGCTTCATAATATGATAAAACACAGGTTAATTTATAACCCTGTGTTTTATCATTAAGCATATAAAAATAAATAATTAAAATATACAATGTATATTTTGCGAAATACAAAGATTTGTTTTTATCTGAAATTAAATATATATTGCAATTGGTAAAACTTCTATCATTGAACCATCAATATTCTGCAAATAGCTATTATAATTTTCAATTAAATCAGTATTTATCAATATTTTATTTATGAATTGATTAGAGCATTCTTCATTGAGTAAGTCAAAGCAAGTTCCATTTAACATATGAACAATATTTCTATTATTAGTATTTTTCATCTTTTTTGTTATTTTACCTAAAATAGTAACACGTTCATTGTCAATATAATCAATGTTATCTAGTAGATATCTATTTTCTAACGGAACAATCATTCTTGAGTTTGAACCATACAATTTTTCAGTTATATAATTTAAACATCTGTTATTAGCTAAGTCATTTACTTGTTTTTTTAATTTTTCTAAAACTTCATATCTAAAATTTTTATTAATATCTCTACTGTTATCAAATGGTAAAAAAGTAAGTTCCATTTCAATAGCATTAATTATGTCACATACATATTCTAATATGGGATTCTTTTTTAGTATGCATTGAAACTCTACAAAGTCTTTTTCATTAATTTTTTCTAAGTTGGAGGCAGTACTAATTTTTTTTAATAAATTATTCCTATCCAATATTTTTCTGATTCTACCCATAATTTCAATGTCAATTGATATATTTTTTTCAGTATGTTCTCTTGAGAATTCATTGAGAAATTGTATATTCATATCACCTTGTATATATTTTTTACAATTATCATATGTCAATTCACTCAATGGAGTATTAATATTAATAGACATTTGGTTTCTTGAATTCGTGGTTCTACTTTCCTCGAATTCATTGAGAATTATTGTAAATAAACTTTTAATTATAACATTGTTAATGTAAAGTGGAATAATTACTCTATCATTCATAATATTCACCATAGAAAAAGAAATTATATTTTATTTTATAATTTCTTTTTCTATTTTAGAACAAATTCAATAACTAAATTAGTCAAAATTTAAATTTTTTAATTTATCCTTTAATAAATCTCCTACAGTAACTTTTTCCTCATCTTCAGAATAACTAATAAATTCGTCATCAGTTTTATCAGATACCTCTTTCATACTTAAACTCAATTTCTTTTTATTTTCATCAATGTCAAGTATTTTGACTTTAACGATATCTCCGATGTTTACTATGCTTGAAGGTTTCATATTCATTTCATTTGATAGTTCAGTTACGTGAACAAGCCCTTCAATACCTGGTTCAATTTCTATAAATGCACCAAAATCAGCAATTTTAACAACAGTACCTTCAACTATATCTCCAATTTTATATTTTTGTGTTATTTTATCCCAAGGATTTAGATTTACATCTTTTAATGCTAATGATATTCTTTTTTTATCCTTATCAAAATCAAGTACATATACTTCTACAGAATCGCCTACTTTAACAACCTCAGAAGGGTTACTTACTCTTCTCCACGATAAATCAGAAATATGTATTAATCCATCTATTCCCCCCAAATCAACAAATGCTCCGAATTTTGTAAGTTTACTTACTTTACCTTTCCTTTTTTCGCCTTTTTTTATGTCAGCCCATAATTTATCTCTTTTAGCTTTTAACTCTTCTTTTTGAACTTCTTTAGCTGATAACACTATCTTTTTTTTATCTTTTTCTAAATCTATAATCTTAACAGTTAATTTCTTACCAACATAATCATCTAAGTTTTCAACATACGATATTGATAGCTGTGATACGGGTATAAATGCTCTTAATCCTTTGATTTCAGCAGTTAATCCACCATTTACTTTCTCTTTAGTAACTATATCTAAATTTGTACCCTTTTTATAATATTCTTTCAATTCATCCCAAACTTTGATGCTATCAGCTCTTTTTTTAGATAAAACTACATTACCTTCTTCATCGCTAACTTTTAGTATATATACATAAATTTCATCATCTTCTTTTATAATATCTTTTGTATTAATATTTTTATCATAGGATAATTCATCTTTTGATATAATTCCATCTGCCATATACCCTATATTAACCATAACTTCGTTTTCAGATACAGAAATTACTTTTCCCAATACAATGTCTCCTCTGTGTATTACAGGAACATTAGTATACATATAATCCATAGTTTCATTGATATTTTCTACGCTAGTAGTTACCAAAATCATCACTCCTTGTAAAATTTCTTGTCTTAGTTAATAGAAAATTTCTAGTTCACATAATATTATATCAAAATTGTATATATTAAACACATTATTTTTCACACAGAAATATATAAAAAATATGCTAGGAATATAAAACATATCCCAGCATATTTTTGCTTACTCATTATTTATTTGAAAACATAGGCTTTCTTTTTTCTAAGAAAGCTGACATTCCTTCTTTTTGATCTATAGATCCAAAACACAAACCAAATAAATTTTTTTCGATTTCTATGCCGGCCTCAATATGTGTATCAATACCTTTATTTATAGCTGTTTTAGAATATCTAACTGCTATTTGACCATTGGATGCAATTTTATTAGCCATTTTCATAGCTTCATTCATAAGTTCTTCTTGTGCAACAACTTTGTTTACAAGACCTATCCTTTCTGCTTCCTTAGCATTTATAATATCACCTGTAAAAATCAGTTCCTTAGCTTTCGAAACACCAACTAAGCGTGATAATCTTTGTGTGCCCGAAAAACCAGGAGTTATTCCTAAGCCCACTTCAGGTTGTCCAAATTTAGCTTTTTCACTAGCTATCCTTATATCACAACTCATAGCTAATTCGCATCCTCCACCTAATGCAAAACCATTTACAGCTGCAATAACTGGCTTTTCCATTAATTCGATTTTTCTGAAAACCTTAGAACCTAATTCACCAAAATTTCTTCCTTCATTTGGGTTCATATCCTTCATTTCAGAAATATCTGCACCAGCAATAAATGCTTTACCTTCTCCAGTTAATATTAAAACAAAAATATCTTCATCTTTTATTATTTCGTCTACTGCTTTATCTAATTCTATTAAAACATCAGTGCTTAATGCATTTAAAACTTTAGGTCTGTTAAAGCTCAAAATAGCAATATTACCTTCTTTTTTTAATAAAATGTTTTTGTATTCCATGCAATCATCTCCCGAACAAAATTTAATGTTTTAATTTGCTTTCCATAAAATATTATACTAAATATTGATATATTTTACTATACATTTATGTGTTTTTTTATATTGAAACAGGTGACAACATCTGTGTCACCTGTTTTGCCTAAAATTTTACTTGCTCTGTTCCCTAAAAAAATCTGAAGCCATGACATTTATCTTTTTTAGTAGTTCCTCGGTTGTATGCTTATTATTACGTCTACATACTATAGCATCATCATTACATATAAAACATTTTCTTTCTTTTAAACATATTTTCTTTCTTTTAATAATTCTAAAATTACTGTCAAATACATCAATATCAAATATTCTACCTAATTCATGATTTTCTTCGATATTTACCATTAGTTCTTTTAATTTAAGTCCATCTACATTTATACATATATAGCATTCAGCTCCTGTTATTTCATAAATCTCTTCCTTACAAAGTATAGGTAAATGCTCATTATTTAATGCACTTAATATCTCTTTTATACCTTCTCTATGAATTCTTCTGTATAATTCACTATCTTTAGTAGCTCCTGGTATATTGAGAGTAAATGAAATTAAGCTACATTTGTATTTATTAACCAAATATTTTTGTTTTTCAGCTCTCTTTTCTCTTGATAAAAGAATTTTAAACAAAATATCTTTTTCACTACTCAAAATATCCGCCTTCATTATTTTACCTGTCTTATTACATCAATTATTGTTCCATCCCTATACTGTACTAACCCAACTATTTTGTCAGTGTATTCTATAGGATCTGGAGTACCTGTTAATTTATAAGCTTTTTCTTTCAATTCTTCAATAGAACAGATATCAATTTTAGCTGCTTTAAATCTATCTATTAAATCTTTTCTTAAAGGATTTACGGCTATTCCCCTATCAGTTACAACAACATCAACAGTTGAACCTGGAGTAACTATTGTATTAACCCTTTCTACAATGGAAGGTATTCTACCTCTTACAAGTGGTGCAACAACTACAGACATTTTAGCACCCGCTGCAGTATCAGAATGTCCACCAGATGCACCTCTTATTACACCATCAGAACCAGTTATTACATTTACATTAAAATCTAAATCGATTTCAAGTGCACTTAAAATAACAAAATCTAATTTATTTACTATACATCCTTTATTATGTGGATTTGCATATAATGATGCATCTATTTCAATGTGATTAGTATTTTTGCCAACAGAATTTGCAGCCGTTAAATCAAAACTTTGAGTATCAAATAATTTTTTGATTAATCCTTCTTCATGTAATTGAACGAATTGTTGAGTTATTCCGCCTAATCCAAAACTTGCTTTTATACCTTTTTCTATCATTTTATCCTTTATGAAGCGAGTAACTGCCAAAGAAGCTCCTCCAGAACCTGTTTGCATTGAAAAACCATCTTCAAAATAACCCGAAACCTCTATTAATCTTGCTACTCTCTTTGCAATTAAAAGTTCCCTTGGATTACTTGTAAATCTTGTAGCACCCGACATAATTCCATTTGAATCACCAATACTATCTACTTTTATAACATAGTCAACATCCGCTTGAGATATACTTGCAGGTACATTTGGATATTCAACTAGATTATCTGTAATCAAAACTACTTTATCTGCATATTTTGCATCTACTTTTGCATAACCTAAAGAACCGCATATAGAGTTACCTGAAAATCCATTTGCATTTCCATATTCATCACAAGATGGTACTGCTAAAAATGCTACATCTATTGATACTTCACCTGATTCTATTGCTCTTGCTCTTCCACCATGTGAACGTATAATTATTGGTACATCCATTAAACCATTAGATACTTCTTCTCCTAATTTACCTCTCATACCACTTGTTTCTATTCTTCTTACTACACCATTCTTAATATGTCTCAATAATTCTTGATGAGCATTAGTTAATGAACTCGTTGCTACCACAATATCTTTTATTCCCATATCTGCTATGACATCCATTACCATATTAACAACATAATCACCATTTCTAAGATGATGATGAAATGAAATAGTCATACCATCCTTTAATCCTGTTTCAATAATTGCTTCTTTAATATTATTTAAAATTTTACTCTTACCTGGTAAAATCTTGCTTAATTTTGGTCCTATTTTTCTTCCTAAAGGATTGTATTCAAATGGACCACAATATGGTTTTAAATCGCCTATGCCTTCAATTCTTTCTGGAATTTCTCTTCCAACTGCATTTTTAACCATTTATTTCACCCCCCTAATATACACCTGAAGCTTTAGCTAAAGCTATTACTCTGCGTGCCCTTTCAACTACTGGTAAATCAATCATTTTACCATCTAGAGATATTACGCCTGATCCCTTTTGCTCTGCTTCTTCAATTGCTTTAAGTATTCTTATAGATTTTTGTATTTCTTTTTCAGAAGGAGTATACACTTTGTGCACCAATTCAACTTGATTAGGGTGTATAACAGATTTACCATCAAATCCAAGCTGCTTTATATGTTTTACTTCATTTATAAAACCTTCATCGTTTTTAACATCTGAAAAAACTGTATCGAGCGCATAAACTCCTGCTGCTCTAGCAGCTAACAAAATCTGTCCTCTTGCTGTTAAAAGTTCAATTCCATCCAAGGAACGATTTGTCTTCATATTAGTTACAAAATCTTCTGCTCCGATAGCAACTGCAACTAATCTTGGACTTGCTGTAACAATATCATATGCATTAATAACACCTACAGCACTTTCAATAGCTGCCATTATTTTAGTACTTCCTACTTCTAATCCAATCTTTGCTTCTATTTCAGATATAAGTTTGTCCATTTCAATTACATCTTCTGCTTTTTCTGTTTTTGGGAGTCTTATTATATCAGGTTGTGCTCTAACAATAGCTTCCAAATCATCTCTACCAAAAGGTGTATCTAAACCATTAATTCTAACTACTGTTTCTGTTCCTTCATAATCAATCGTTTTTAATGCATTATATACCATAAATCTTGCTGCATCTTTTTCTTTCAAAGATACTGAATCCTCAAGATCAAACATTATAGAATCTGCACCATATATATGAGCATCTTTTATCATACCCGGATTATTACCAGGAATATACATCATAGTTCGTCGTAATTTTATCATGTTCATTCACCCCCTACCATTTATATTCTTTAGATTCTGCTGCTCTATAAGCTGCTGTTTGTACTCTAGCTTTTATTACACAATCTAAAGCTCCAAAATCAATTGCAGTAACATTTGCCCTAGTAATTCCAAGTTCCATTAATGTGTTATTTATTACTTTTCTTATTTGTCTTCCGAACTGTTTTTCAGCTGAACTTGTTAAATTAATGTTTATTTCATTAGAATCGCTTGGTTCTAGTATAATAGTAATATCACTTGATTCTGATGTTCCGGCTACAGCACGAGTTTTTATTTCCATTTTCCTGCCTCCGTTCTAAAATTTTTATTTAACAAACATTATAATAACTTTAGTTGAGCCATACTATTTAACTAAAAATAATATGACTCACTAAAGTTTTATAATACAATCAAAAGAAAATCACTACAGTTTTTATTTTTGATAACTTTGCCATTTACTTTCTAATCCTGGATCACTTAAAGTATCCATTACGTATTTAGCAAATTCTTCACCTTTAGCACCATCTGGACGTCCTGTTATAACTAATTTCTTTTCATATTGAACGCATATATCAAGTGCCATATCTAATCTTCTTGATTTTTCAGCATACCCTATATGATTTAATAACATTGCACCTGCTTTAATCATGCTACATGGATCTGCATACTGAGCTCTACCTTCTTCAACCATTCTTGGAGCACTTCCGTGTATAGCTTCAAACATTGCATATCTTTTTCCAATATTTGAACTTCCAGCTGTTCCAACACCGCCTTGAATTTGAGCAGCTTCATCTGTTAAAATATCACCATATAAATTTGGCATTACTATTACTTCAAATTGGCTTGCTCTCTCTGGGTCTATAAGTTTAGCAGTCATTATATCTATAAACCAATCATCCCATTTGATTTCAGGATAATCTTTTGCAACTTTTTCAGCAATACTTAAAAATTTTCCATCAGTTGTTTTGAGTATATTTGCTTTCGTAACAACTGTAACCTTCTTGTTTCCATTATTTTTAGCATATTCGAATGCCAAACGTATAATTCTTTCGGCTCCTTGAGTTGTTATTACTTTAAAGTCTAATGCTAGATCATCAGTTACATTGATTCCATTACTTCCAAGTACATAGGCTCCTTCTGTGTTTTCTCTGAAGAACATCCAGTTTATACCTTTATCTGGTACCTTAACTGGACGTACATTTGCAAACAAATCTAATTCTCTTCTCATTGTTACATTTGCACTTTCAATATTAGGCCACTTATCACCTTTCTTTGGTGTTGTAGTTGGTCCTTTCAATATAACATGACATTTTTTGATTTCTTCAAGAACATCATCAGGTATTGCTTTCATAGCTTTAGCACGATTTTCAATTGTTAAGCCCTCAATTGTTCTGAATTCAATTCTACCTTTTTCCACTTCATCTTTGAGCATAAATTCAAGTACATTTTTGGCATGTTCACATATCATAGGTCCTATACCATCGCCACCAACAACACCTATAACGATTGTATCTAATTCATCAAAATTCACCCATTCTTCTGCAGCTTTCATGCGTTCTATACGCTCTAATTGACTCTTTGTAATGGTTGCTAAGTGTTGCATTGCTTTTTCTATTTCTTTATTATACATATTCCACAACTCCCTCAATTTTAATATTTAAATTAATTTAATAATCACATAATTAAAATCAATTGATATAACACTAAATATGATTGTCTTAAGCATTTTTTGAGTGCTTTTTCATATACTCTAATGTTCCCCCAATAGCTAATATTTCTTTTTCTCTATCAGAGAAGTTATAATTTACCTCAAATTCTATACTCTTTGATTTATTTTTAACTATTAGAGGTAAATCATTAAGTATTCTATTGCGTATATCTGGTATCTCAAGTTTATCACCTTGTTCTATCTTTTCATAATCTTCTTCATTTTTAAAAGTAAGTGGTACAATACCAAAGTTTATAAGATTAGCATTGTGAATTCTTTCTATAGATTTTGCAATTACTGCTTTAACTCCCATATACATTGGGCAAAGTGCAGCATGCTCTCTAGATGATCCCTGTCCATAACTATATCCAGCTACAATTATATTGTGTTCTCCTGCATTCTTTATTTTCTCAGCTCTATCATGGAAAGTTGGATCTACCACTTCAAATAAATACTCAGAATACTTAGGTACATTAGAACGATACTTCATTTTGCTTCCTGCTGGAATTATATGATCAGTAGTAACTTTATCTTCAACTTTTATAGTAATTTCACCATGGATTGTTTCTGGAAGTGATTCACTTTGAGGTGGGTTTCCTATATTTGGTCCTCTGTATACTTCTACATCCTCTTTAATTTCATTAGGGAAAATAAACATACTATCATCGATATGAAATTTTGAAGGCATTTTTACATCTGGATATTCTATACCCATATCTTCAAGCTTTCTTGGATCTGTCATTTTACCAGTAATAACAGCTGCTGCAGCAGTTTCTGGACTAACAAGGTAAACATTTGCACTTTTTGTTCCTGAACGTCCATAAAAGTTTCTGTTGCTAGTTCTTAATGATACAGCATTTGTCTTAGGAGATTGACTATTTCCTATGCAAAATCCGCATGCAGATTCAGCAATTCTAGTTCCTACAGATATTAAATCAGTTAAAGCACCTTCTCTTGCAATATTTTCAAAAACTTGTTTTGAACCAGGAGCTACAACAAAGCTCACATTAGGATGTGTTTTTCTACCTTTTAATATATTTACAACTGTCATTAAATCTTTATATGATGAATTAGTACAACTACCGATGCATACCTGATCTACAGTTATGTCTTCTAATTCTTTAACAAGTTTAATATTTCCTGGACTATGAGGAGTTGCAGCCATAGGTTCTAACTCATCAAGATTTATATCAATTTCCTTATAGTATTCTGCTCCCTCATCAGCAACAATTTCAACCCAATCTTGTTCTCTGTTTTGAGACCTTAAAAATTCTCTTGTAACTTCATCACTAGGAAATACTGATGTTGTAACACCACATTCTGCACCCATGTTGGTTATTGTAGCTCTTTCTGGAACTGAAAGAGATTTAACACCATCTCCACCATATTCAAATACGCAGCCAACATTTCCTTTTGTTGTGAAAATATCAAGCATTTTTAATACAACATCTTTAGCTGCTACCCATGGTCTAAGCTTTCCATGTAAGTTTACTTTTATTACTTTAGGGCAACTTAGATAAAAACATCCTCCAGCCATTGCAACAGCAACGTCCAATCCACCTGCGCCAATTGCTAACATACCTATACCACCACCAGTAGGTGTGTGCGAGTCGCTTCCAAGAAGAGTCTTGCCCGGTTTACCAAATCTTTCAAGATGAACTTGATGACAAATTCCGTTACCCGCTCTAGAATAAACTATACCATACTTTGCTGCTACAGTTTGAAGATACTTATGATCATCTGCATTTTCAAAACCAATTTGAACAGTATTATGATCAACATAACTTACAGAGAGTTCAGTTTTAACTTTAGGTACTCCCATCGCTTCAAACTGCAAATATGCCATTGTACCAGTAGCATCTTGTGTTAATGTTTGATCAATTCTGATACCAATTTCTTTACCTTGTTCATACTTTCCTTCTACAATATGGTTTTCCAATATTTTCTGAACAATACTTTTCGCCATATTATCTAAGCCCCCTCAATCATATTTATTATTTAAATTCCATATTTAATAGAGCAAGTCCATAAAAATGGAATAATGGACTAATCCATTTTCAAGAGTATAATACCATATTAGAAATATAATTTCAATATAAATATGCTAAATTTTTGATTATTTTTTTATTTTCAAAAAATTTAGATTTATATTGAAAAGTTGCTAAAAACGCTAAATAGCTTGAATTCCAAGGCTTTATAATATAAAGTATGTATTTTCATCTTTAAATATGTGCACTATTTTTATTAATATTTATTTCTTAATGTAATATATTTTGGAATATTTATATCTATATAACAGTAAAAGAAATGGACTTTTTATTTTAGTCCATTTCTTTTACTGTTATTTTCTTTTAAAAGTAAAATATATTGATTATAGTAATCTTCTTTTTCTTTCATAAGTTTATATAGTTTATTTTCGTATTTTTCTTGAAGTTGTACCATTTTCTCGTTATATTCTTGCTTAAGTTTTAAATATATATTATTTTTTTCTAATTCAAATTTTTCATTGGTAAATTGCAATTTATTATCAAAGTCTTTTTTCAGTGAATTAATCTCGTTTTCGAAATTTTTGTTTATATCTATTAATTTCTCTTTCAAAAATTTATTTTCATTTGTCAATTCTGCATTTATTGTTGATAATTCTCTATTTTTATTTTCCAATTCACTTATTATAGCTTTTAGATTTGAAGTCTGTTTAAGCATTTTTTTTATATCATCTTTGCTGTCCTCCATTTTTTTTAGTTTCTCTTCTTGGAGTTTATTTAGAGATTTTAAATTATTACACGCTTCTTCAAACCCTTGGATCTTTTGTTTGTATTCTATAATCTCTTTTTCTTTAATTTTGACCTTTTTAGCTTCTTCTTGAAGTTTTGATACCATGTCTTTTAGTTCGTTAATTTTATTATTCTTTTCTTTTATACTCCTTTGAAATTCTTTACTGCTCTCTATATTTTTAATTTCAAAACGTTCAATTGAATTTACATATATATCAACAATTCTTTTTGATAATCTTTGCAATTCTTTAATATCATTTGACATATCTGTATTTAATTCTTGTGCTTTATTTAACTCATAAGAACTTATTAGTAATTCCATGAATTCTTTATTGTTTATTCCTATTTTTTGAGCCATTTCATTAAATTTCTTCTTTTGTTCTTCATTAATTCTTACGCTTATAATTGAATCTCCCATATACATCACCAATTTAACATATTTCAGTAAATTGGTATTTCACCTACCTCTCTTATAAATTTAAATATAAAAAAACGATATCACCGCTCCTTAAATACTTATGTTTACATATGTAAACATAAGTATTTAAAAGGTATACGATATGTTTACATATTGTATACTAGTATTTTACCTTAATTTTGTGCAAAAATCAACCACTAGATATAACTTTTATTATATCTAGTGGTTGAAAATGAAATTATTATTATAATTTATACGGGTATGAGTATTAAGTTTTCTGCTTATAAAAATAAAAATTATGGTTTATATTGATTATTAATTCAGTACAAAAAGAGGGAGCAAAATAGAGTATTAAACAATATCTATAAAATCACTAGCATTATTCTTTAATTTATCAATTGAATGAATATACCTATTTGTAGTTGCTAAATTTTTATGTGCTGCAAAATCCCTTACCTTTTCAATAGAAGCTCCAGCAGTTATAGCAAGAGTAATAGCTGTATGTCGAGTTGAGTGAACCTTTAACTTTTTATTTATTCCCGCTTTTTTGCAAACCTTTCTTATCATTAAGTTGAGCGTATTAGGATTTAGCTTTTTACCGTTAAGCCCATTAGATGAATGTCCAATAAAGAGATATTCATCTGAATTATCATTTTTGTTTCGTCCTGTCTTTTTTATATATTCATTTATAAGCTGTTCTACCGATGGTTGTAATTTAACCATATCCTTTATATTACCTTTCCTTATTACTTTAATAGCACTTATACCATTATATACTATAATATCTCCCAACTTTATATTGATCAATTCTGATTTTCTCAATGCAGTTGTAAGTGCTAATGAGAGTATTGCCTTATTTCGCAATCCAAGAACTGTGGAAGTATCTATACTATCTAGAAGTTTAACACTCTCTTCTTTTGTAAGAAATTCAGTTTCTTTATTAATGACTTTAGGTTTTTCTTCTTTTAAATTTGCAAAAGGATTGTATTTTATTATTTGAATACCAGTCGAATTATCACCAAATTTCAGTAACCATCTATACAATGAACTGAGTGCAGATATTTTCCTATTAATCGTAGCAGAAGATTTACCTTCATGAGATAACTTTAAAATGAAGTTTTCCGCATCAAATATTGTAACATTGATTATATCGTTTATAGTAATATGCTCAATATCATCTACATTGAAAAAATCTATAATATCTTTTTCATAACTTTTTGCAGTATATTTACTTTTATTTGCTTTTAAATCTAAAAAATATCTAATAAAATGCTTTCTTTCAGGGATTCTTATTTCGTTTATTATTTTACTAATAAGTTTATTATTTTCCATAATTCACTTATCACCTCATTACTATTCTCTCTTTGCAAATTATATAGTCTTCTATCATTTGTTTTAAATTTATAATTCTATAACAACATTATAGCATATGAAAACGAACTCGTTTTACTGAAGAATTAATTTTTAATTTACTACTTATAAAAAGAAATCTTACAGATTTGTGAACAAAATAAGTAAAGCTGTCTAAAAGAAGACAGCTTTTATTAATAACACAAATTTAATTATTTTATATGTTCTTTATAAAATTTTCAATCCTATTCAATCCTTCAATAATATTCTCCATTGATGTTGCATAAGATAATCTAACAAATTCATCGACACCAAAAGCTGCACCAGGAATTACAGCAACTTTTTCCTTATCCAATAGAATTCTAGCGAAATCTAATGAATCATTAACAATTTCTCCATCAATCGATTTACCAAGTACTTTTGAAATATTTAGCATCACATAAAATGCTCCATTTGGGTTTATACATGATAAATTATTTATATTATTTATTCTATTTACCATATAGTCTCTTCTGTGTTTAAATTCCTCAATCATATAATTTAAATTATTTTGATCTCCATTTAATGCTTCTAAAGAAGCATATTGTGCAATTGAATTTGGATTAGAAGTAGTATGACTTTGGATGTTTGACATCAACTTAATTATTGTCTCACTTGCTGCTGCATATCCAATCCTCCAACCTGTCATAGCATATGCCTTGGAAACTCCATTAATCACTATTGTTCTATCATAAGCATCTTTTGAAATACTTGCAATGCTAATATGGCTATCTTCACCATACAATAACTTTTCATATATTTCATCTGATATTATTATTAAATCGTATTTTTGGGCTAATTCAGCAATATCTTTCAATTCTTTTTCACTGTACACTGTACCGGTAGGATTATTTGGACTATTTATAAGAATAGCTTTTGTTTTATCTGTAATAGCTTCTTCTAATTCTTTAATATCATATTTAAAATGATTTTTTTCTGTGGTTTTTACAAATACAGGTACTCCATCTGCAAGTTTAATTAATTCTGGATAACTTACCCAATATGGTATAGCTACTATAACCTCATCACCAGGATTCAATATTGCTTGAAAAGCATTAGCTAAACATTGCTTTGCACCTGTTGAAACTATTATTTGAGATGGTGTATATTCTATATTATTATCTCTCTTGAACTTTGCACATATAGCTTCTTTTAATTCAGAAATTCCAGATGCCGCAGTATATCTAGTTTTACCAGATTTAATTGCTTCTATAGCAGCATTTTGAATATTATCAGGTGTATTAAAATCTGGCTCACCCGCTCCAAAACCTATAACATCAATGCCTTCAGCCTTCATTTTTTTTGCCTTTGCAGTTATAGCTAAAGTTAATGATGCTGCAATTTGATTTGCTTTATTCGATAATATCATATAATATTCCCCCATATACATAAAATTAATTTTGTAATGAAGATACATAATTTATTATATTGAAACTATTTCTTCATCAACATATTATTATGCATAATATCCTTCATATAAATAATATATCACTATTTATCACTGTTGTAAATAATAAAAGTATAAAAAGCAATATAAACCTAATTCAAAATAATATTTACCATACACAATAATGTTGATACCTATAATTTAGTATTGTATTTTGTTCAATATAAATAAATATGTATTTTGGGATATAAATGATTAAATTAATACGCAAATCAACTTAAATTTTACTAATGTAAAAAACAAATTTAATGTAAATTTGAATATCTACCCATTATATATTCATCAACATATTTTCCATTTCGTATTGCAGCAAATTTTTTTGTTCCTTCAATAACAAAACCTAGAGATTTGTAAAGATTAATAGCTACTTCATTGTCGGTAAAGACACCTAGTTCTAATCGTACAAGCATTAACCAGTTATCAGCCAAATCGATGATTTGGTTTAGTAATGTTCTACCTATACCCATTCCTTGATAATTTTTGTGAACAAAAATTACTACATATCCTGAATGCCTTACTCTAGGACTTTGATTCACAGTCAATCCTACCATACCAACAACTTTCTTAATGTTGTTTTCTTGAATCTCAGCAACTAATATATGATTGTTTGGTGAAAGATTTCTAATAAATTCTTCTGTTTTGCTTATTCTATCAGATTTAATCCCCATTATGTTTTCACGTACGCCATCCATACGTCTAATTTCGTTTATAAATTTAGCATCTTCAATTTGTATAGGTCTTATTATATAGTTCATTTACATTCCGTTGCCAAAACCTTATAAAACTCTATAAAGCTTGTTTAATTCCCTGTTCAACCTATCCCATTTTGCCGAAGCTACTTTGGTTTGATATAATAGTCCGAGGGCTTAAATTCGGATACAACGAATCCTACATATACAAGTTTACTTTTAAGTGTAACTACTTGTATTCACTAACATTTGCTTGGTTTTTGCTAGCTACCACCCTCATGGTTCTACCCAATGGTTATATCACTTTCGCAATATACGGGATTCACAATAGCTAACTCTAATTATATCACAAATTTAGTACTTGTATCCTTAACAATTTTTTAGATAGTTTTATAGCTTTTTATAATAATTCTGCAACAGTCTACCTCCCCCCTATATTCCTAAAAATTAGTTAACTCGTTTTGCTAAAGCAAAACATCGAGACTTCAGGCGGAGACTCTATTCCACCTGAAGCAAAAAGCTTCAATCTCCCACTTATAGGAGTGGGAGTCTTATAGAATCGATCAAGAGATATCAAGAAGATAATTTTATTAATTATCTGGCTTGGATAATAAATTTAATTGCTGTTCTTTCTTCATCATCTATTTTGACATCAGTAAAAGCTGGAATACAAACTAAATCTACACCTGTTGGTGCAACAAATCCTCTAGCTATTGCTATTGCTTTGACAGCCTGATTGATTGCTCCCGCTCCAATAGCTTGAATTTCTGCTGTACCATTTTCCTTCAATACTCCCGCTAAAGCTCCTGCAACAGAATTTGGATTTGATTTTGCTGAAACTTTCAATATTTCCATAGTTACCTCCTGCATTAAATACATTATTATTCTAATACTTGCTTCTAATAATATTCTACAAATTTAAAAAAAACCCTTTAATTTGTACTAAAATTTACAAATTAAAAGGTTATATTCTCAATTAAATTAAACATCTATTAATACTATTTAGCATATTCTACTGCACGTGTTTCCCTTATAACATTAACTTTTATTTGCCCTGGATATTCAATCTCATTTTCTATTCTTTTTATTATACCTCTAGCCATTTCTACAGCACCCAAATCATCAATCTCAGTAGGTTTAACCATAATTCTTAATTCTCTACCTGCTTGAATAGCATAAGACTTATCAACACCTTCAAATGAATTTGCAATCTCTTCTAATTTCTCAAGCCTCCTAATGTAGGCTTCTAGTGTTTCTCGTCTTGCTCCAGGTCTAGCTGCTGAAATAGCATCTGCAGCCTGAACTAAAATAGCTTCTATAGTTTGAGGCTCCACATCACCATGATGTGCGGCAATAGCATTCACAACGACTGAAGATTCTCTATATTTCTTTGCTATTTCTGAGCCAATTAATGCATGTGGCCCTTCAATTTCATGATCAACAGCCTTACCTATATCATGAAGTAATCCTATCCTTTTGGCAATCGATGGATCAAGTCCTAATTCAGACGCCATCATACCAGCAAGGAATGAAACTTCAACAGAATGTTTTAACACATTTTGACCATAACTTGTTCTGTACTTCAATCTTCCTAATAATCTTATCATTTCACTATGAAGTCCATGAACACCCGTCTCAAATGTTGCTTGTTCGCCCTCTTCCTTTATAATGCTTTCTACTTCTTTTTTCGCTTTTTCAACCATCTCTTCAATTCTAGCAGGATGAATTCTACCGTCAACAATCAATTTTTCTAATGCAATTTTAGCTACTTCCCTTCGTATAGGATCAAAACCCGAAATAATGACCGCCTCAGGTGTATCATCAATAATTAGATCTATACCTGTTAATGTCTCAAGCGTTCTAATATTTCTTCCTTCTCTTCCTATAATCCTACCTTTCATCTCATCATTAGGTAGGGAAACAACATTGACAGTAGACTCAGCTACATGGTCAGCTGCACATCTTTGTATTGCACAAGTAATAATCTCTCTAGCTTTTTTATCTGCCTCTTCCTTAGCCTTAGTTTCAACTTCTTTTATCATCATAGCTGCATCATGTTTAATTTCTTTACTAATATCTTCAAGCAATAATTGTTTTGCTTCTTCAGTAGTAAGATTTGCAATTCTTTCAAGCTCTTCTTTTTGCTCAACATAAAGCTCATTTATTTGCTGTTCCATTTTGTCGATTTCTAGACTTCTTTTGTTAAGAATTTCTTCTCTCTTTTCTAATGTATCATTTTTTTTATCTAGAAATTCTTCTCTTTGCAAATTTCTTCTTTCAAGCCTCTGAAGCTCATTTCTTCTTTCTCTTGACTCTTTTTCAAGTTCTGCACGAAGCTTATGTATTTCTTCTTTGGCTTCAATGATAGATTCCTTTTTCTTCGCATCAGCTTCCTTTTTAGCTTCTTCAATTATACGATTCGCTTCTTGCTCAGCTTTTGCAATATTAGCCTGAGATATATTTTTTCTTGTATATATAATAACAAAAATTGCAATTAAACCCACAATACTAGCAGCTAACACAATTAAAATCAAGTCTGTTCTCATACCATAACACCTCCTTTAGTCGGTAATGTATGACTTAACGGGTATACGTTAAAGTTTGAAAAGGTGTCATATTTTAAGACTTAGCAGTATTTTCAATATGCAAAAATAGCACTCACGTTAATTGTATATTACTTTTCAAATTATGTCAAGATAATAGAATTTTTGAAATTAGTTTAACTATTTCTATAGTAGCTATTATGCCCATTTTTTTTATTTATAAAAAATCACAGGCATTACTTCCCGTGATTTTTTATAAATAATGTAGATTATTTTTTATCTTTTTCTTTCTTTTTATCATCATTTACAATGTTATTGTTTTGTGCAAGTGGCAAATTGTACTTTGCCCTTATTTTATTCTCTATTTCAACTGCAATATTAGGATTATCTTTTAGATACTGCTTTGAATTTTCTCTTCCTTGTCCAAGACGTATATCTCCATATGAAAACCAAGCTCCACTTTTTTGAACAATGTTTTCTTTAACACCTATATCTAAAATGTTTCCTTCCTTAGAAATACCTTCTCCGAACATGATATCAAATTCAGCTTGTTTAAATGGTGGCGCAACCTTATTTTTAACAATCTTTACACGTGTTCTATTTCCTAAAAATTGATCACCCTGTTTAATTGTATCAAATCTTCTAACATCCATTCTTACGGATGAATAAAATTTAAGTGCTCTACCACCTGGAGTAGTTTCTGGATTGCCAAACATTATGCCAACTTTCTCTCTAAGCTGATTTATAAATATTGTAACACATTTAGATTTACTTATTGAACCAGCAAGTTTTCGTAAAGCTTGTGACATAAGTCTAGCTTGCAATCCAACATGTGAATCTCCCATTTCTCCTTCAATTTCAGCTTTTGGTACCAAAGCTGCAACTGAATCGACTACAATAACATCAACAGCTCCCGAACGTACAAGAGCTTCTGCTATTTCCAATGCCTGTTCGCCTGTATCAGGTTGGGAAACAACTAAATTATTAATATCAACACCTAGTGCTTTGGCATAAACAGGATCGAGTGCATGTTCAGCATCAATGAAAGCTGCAACTCCCCCATTTTTTTGAGCTTCTGCTACGATATGCAGTGCAACTGTTGTTTTACCAGATGATTCTGGCCCAAAAATTTCAATTATTCTTCCTCTAGGTACTCCACCTATCCCTAAACTAATATCTAAACCTAAACATCCCGTAGATATAGCATCAACATTTAATATGGTTTTTTCTCCAAGTTTCATGACAGAACCTTTGCCAAATTGTTTTTCGATTTGACCCATAGCTGCTTCTAAAGCTTTTAATTTATCATTATTCATAGTAAATACCCTAAGGGTTCACCTTCCTTTCATTATCGAACGCCTGTTCTAATACAATTATACACAAATT
Source organism: Clostridium tepidiprofundi DSM 19306 (assembly GCF_001594005.1). GTDB lineage: Bacteria > Bacillota > Clostridia > Clostridiales > Clostridiaceae > Clostridium_AC > Clostridium_AC tepidiprofundi. The sequence goes on from NZ_LTBA01000001.1 coordinate 168,891, forward strand.
ACTTAAACAAGTCAATATTAATACAAGCGGTGCATTAATTTCTTTTTAAATTGTTTATTTAAATTATTACCAAAATATACTTTTATAGTCGCTATTTAGAATTTATGCATTAGTTATTGGTATGTATTATATTTTTATTTTTAACAAAATAATCAACACCTGAAACTATTGTAATTATAACAGCAATAACAAATAATATTTGAGTCAAAATATCTATTATATTATTATTTATTATGAGATTTACTAATGCAGTTATTATAGCTGTCATTTGAATTACTGTTTTAATTTTGCCCCACCAACTAGCTGCAATAACTTTCCCCTCAGATGCAGCAATTGTTCTTAGACCTGATACAGCAAATTCCCTAGCAATAATTATTATGACATAATAACTAGGTACTACTTTTAATTCAACGAAACATATCAATGCTGAAATAACTAATAATTTATCTGCTAGCGGATCCATAAACTTACCAAAATTTGTTATTTGATTTCTACTTCTAGCTATATATCCATCGAGTTTATCTGTTATAGATGCTAAAATAAAGATAATTGTAGCTATTAATGTCCCATATGGTATTCCTTTTGCAATAATAAAAAATAAAAATATAGGAACTAATATTATTCTTAAAATAGTTAGTTTATTTGCTAGATTCATCGTTTATAACCCCCATCAAATCATATTCTAAAGCTTTAATTATTTTTACATTAACAATATCACCAGCATTTAAAGAAACATTTGATTTAACTAATATTTCACCATCTACTTCAGGAGCCATTTCATAGCTTCTTACATGATAATATTGACCATCATATTCATCAACAATAGCTTCATACACTTTACCAATCTTACTTAAATTAATTTCAAATGAAATATTTTGTTGTAAAAACATTAGTTCTGCTTCTCTAAATTCTTTTACTTCTTCATCTATTTGGTTAGGCATATCATATGCAGCAGTATCTTCTTCCCTAGAATATTTAAAAACACCTAACTTATCAAATCTTGTTTTCTTAATAAAATTTTTAAGTTCATTGAATTCTTCTTCCTTTTCCCCCGGAAAACCAACTATAAACGTAGTTCTTAATATAACATTTGGAATCTTTTCTCTAATTTTATTTATATTGTTCAGAATAACTTTTTTCCTTCCTCTTCTTCGCATATTTTTTAGTATATTGTCACTTATGTGTTGAAGAGGAATATCAATATACTTACATACTTTTTCATTTGATGCAATTTCATCTATAATTTCATCTGTTATTTCTTCTGCATAGCAATATAATAATCTTATCCACTTTAGCTCTTTAATATTCGATAATTTATTTAATAGCAAATGTAAACTCTTTTGACCATATAAATCCACACCATACATTGTAGTATCCTGTGCAACTAGAATGAGTTCTTTTACTCCCATATCAACAAGCTCAATAGCTTCATTATATATATCTTCTATTGATCTGCTCCTAAATTTTCCTCTTATTTGTGGTATTGCACAATATGCACAACTATTGTTACATCCTTCAGAAATTCTTAAATAAGCAATATGTGGTTTTGTAGTAAGTACTCTTTTACCAGTATTAATATTGATATCACTATAGCTACAAAAAGAACATTTCTCTTTTTTATTTAATGCACCTTCAATAACATCATTTAAATGAATATAATCATTAACACCTAAAATACCATCTATTTCAGGCATTAATTCTAATAGCTTTTTACCATATCTTTGTGTTAAACATCCTGTTGCTATCAAGGCTTTACAATTTTGTTTTTTATAATTCGCCATATACAAAATCGTATTAATCGATTCTTGTTTAGAATCTTCTATAAAACCGCAAGTATTTATAATGATAATATCCGCTTCTTCCGGCTTATCAGTTATTTTATAGTTGTTACTTAAAGAATTCAGCATAATCTCAGAATCTATTCTATTTTTATCACATCCTAAATTAATAACACACGCTTTTAAATTGTTCACTTCATCTTCCTCCTAAGTAGTTCTTATAAATTAATTCTACTATATTTGTTCTTTTGTTACTAACACTTGTCTTGGTTTGCTTCCATTTCTTGCAGAAATAATTCCCCTATCCTCCATTTCATCCATTAATCTAGCAGCTCTATTATAACCTATTTTAAATTTTCTTTGAAGCATTGATGTAGATGCATAGTTGCTTTTAATCACAAATTCAATTGCTTCACTCAATAAAGAATCAGTTTCATTTTTTTTACTATTATCTGCATTTAAATTATTGTCAATTTCATTAATAATATCCGTCTCGTATTCTATATTTTCTACATGAACTTTTATAAATTCTACAACCCTTTCAACTTCAGCTTCAGAAATAAAAGCACCTTGAATTCTTATAGGCTTTGGTGCACCAACGGGATAGAATAACATATCTCCCTTACCTAATAATTTTTCTGCTCCTGATGAATCAAGAATAGTTCTTGAATCTATTTGACTTGAAACTGCAAATGAAATTCTAGAAGGTATGTTTGCTTTTATCATGCCTGTAATAACATCTACAGACGGCCTTTGTGTAGCAATTACCAAATGCATTCCAGCAGCTCGTGCCATTTGTGCTAATCTAGCTATATAATCTTCTACATCCTTGGGTGCAACCATCATAAGATCAGCTAATTCATCAATTATTATTACAATCCAAGGCATTTTTTCTGAAATTTTTCCTTGCTCTACTAAATAATTATAACCTTCAATATTTCTAACACCATTATCTGCAAAAGCTTTATATCTTCTAGTCATTTCATTTACAGCCCAATTTAATGCACTTGCAGCTTTTTTAGTATCGGTCACAACAGGAATTAACAAATGAGGAATACCATTGTAAATGTTGAGTTCAACAACTTTAGGATCTATTAATAACAGTTTAACATTTTCTGGAGAATATTTGAACAATAAACTTATTATTAATGAATTAATGCAAACACTTTTCCCTGAACCAGTTGCACCAGCAACTAATACATGAGGCATTTTACTTAAATCACCTACAACACAATTTCCTGCGATATCCTTACCAAGGCAAAATGCTAAATTATTCTTTGAACTGCTAAATTCTGTTGATTCTATTACTTCCCTCAAGCAAACAGGAAGTTGCTCTTTATTTGGTACCTCTATTCCAACGGCTGCTTTTCCTGGAATAGGAGCTTCAATTCTTATTCCAGAAGATGCTAAATTTAGCGCAATATCATCTGCTAAATTAACTATTTTACTAACTTTAACACCTGGATCTGGTTGCAATTCAAATCTTGTAACTGAAGGTCCTTTTGTAACCTGAATAACTTTAGCTTTTACGCCAAAACTATTCAATGTATCTTGAAGTTTTGTGGCACTATTAAGTAACTCTCTTTTATCACTTTTTTTAGATTTATGTTCATTGTTTTCTTCTAACAAATCTATAGTTGGAAATGTATATATTGGTTTTTCTTTCATAACTAAGGAATTTATTTTTATTTCTTCTTCTATTTTTTCTTTAGTTGTTTTTTTATCATCAAATGAGTTAATCTCATTTTCCTTATCGGTATTATCTTCTTGAATAATTACATTTTCGTAGTCAAGTTTTATTTTTTCATTTTTTTCCTTGTAATAATCTATTTTTTCATCTTCACTATCATCATTATCGATATTTATTTTTTTTACGAAATCAATTATCTTAATTTTACTATTGATGTTCTTTATAAAGCTTTCTTTGTTATTATCACAAACAATTAATGCTTCATCATCAGTTTCAATATCATTATCTCCAAATTCTACGCTACTTATTTTCCTTTCTCTTTTTAAAACTTCCTTTAATGATGCAAATATATCATACAATGATATTCTAAATATCAATAATAAGCTAATTATATATATTGCTGAAAAAATAATATAGCAACCAACATTTGAAAATAGCTTGTACAAAGGTACATCAATAATATACCCTAATATACCTCCATGAACAATTGATTTTACATGCCAAAACTTTTCAAATCCAAGTTTGAATTTCCCTTCACTATAGAAGTCTTTCAACTTAACCATTTGAATGAATAAAAGTGTATTTATGAGAAACAAATTAATACCATAAAATTTTGCATTAAAATTAACTTTTCCTTTTTTAACAATCAAACAAAAACCAACAAATATTATTATAAAGGGAAATATATATGATCCTAATCCTAAAACTGCAATCAATAATTTTCTAATAAAATCGCCAAAAAAACCTGATGAAGTTGTTGAATTAAACAATCTAGAAAATACGCTAAAAATTATTAAAATACCTGTTGTTATCATAATGATACCTTTTATTTCATTAACAGACTCCAAATTATTTTCCTTTATCTTCTTATTTGTAGACTTTTTTCTTCTAGCCAAAATATCACCTCCACAAGTATTATTTCTACATTCGTTATATTTTTCCTCCAATACAAAAGTAAAGAACCATAGAAAGTCTATGATTCTTTATTCTTAATGATTTCATTTAATTTATTAAGAGCTTCCTTCACTCCACCAACTTCATCTATTAAACCATATTCAACAGCTTGTTTTCCAATCAAAATTGTTCCCATATCATTTAGTAATTCATCTGTTTGAAGCATCATTTTTTTCAATGTCTCTTTATTGATTTTTGATGTTCTTGTAATAAATTCTAGTATTCTATCTTGCATTTTCTTAAAATATTCAAATGTTTGAGGAACCCCAATAATAAGTCCATTCATTCTTATTGGATGAATAATCATTGTAGCTGTTGGCGAAATGAATGAAAAATCAGCAGACGTAGCCAAAGGCACTCCTATCGAATGGCCTCCACCAATAACCAAAGAAACTGTTGGTTTGCTTAAACTTCTTATCATCTCAGCAATTGCAAGACCTGCTTCAACATCCCCTCCTACAGTATTTAATACAATCAAAACTCCTCTAACTTTATCACTTCTTTCCATAGAAATAATTTGTGGAATAATATGCTCATACTTAGTCGTTTTTGTCTGAGGTGACTGTACCATGTGTCCTTCAATTTGACCTATTATAGGCAATATCTGAATACTTTCATCTGATTTTGTAATACCTGTAACACCTAATTCTTTAATATTCTTAATTTCTTTAGCAACTTCTTTCTTTTCATCATCTGTATTGCTTTCTTTTTCAATATTTAACATAGCAATTCCTCCTAACACAAATTATTTTTCGCATTAGAAGGTTATGATATTCATAATTATATTAATTTTTATAAATCAAATTCATTATGGAGTGCATTAATCGCATTAGATACATCATTTGAATTAATTAGACACCAAATTGTCATATGTGAATCTGCAGTTTGTAAAACCTCTACTCCTTCACGTGTAAGTGCCTTTAATATCTTTGCCATAACTCCAGGTCTTCCTTTCATTCCTTCACCAATCACAGATAACTTACTGCAATTTTCAATATATGAAAAACTTAATTTTAAATCTTTTATAATCAATATTAATTTATCTAAATCTTTCTTATCTATCGTAAAAATTTTTTCTTTAGGGAAAACATTTATTAAATCTAAACTTATATTATTTTCCGCAAGCACATCAAATAAATTATTATAAGCTTCTTCAAAGTTATTTGTTACTCTAATTTGAACTCTATCATTTATGTTAGTAATGCCTGTAATAATTTTTTCAGATTTACTACTAAATTCATTTATTAGAGTCCCTTCACTATCGCTAAATGTATTCTTAATCAAAAGTGGTATATTATGCTTTTCAGAAATTTCAACTGCTCTAGGATGAATTACTTTTGCTCCTTGATGTGCAAATTGGAAAATTTCTTTATAGCTTATTTCTTTTATTAGAGAGGCATTAGGAACTATTCTTGGGTCAGAAGTCATAATACCATCAACATCTGTATAAATCTCAACCCTGTTGGCTTTTAATGCAGCTCCTAAAATAGCAGCTGTTACATCACTGCCCCCTCGTCCAATTGTAGTAATAAATCCTTTGCTATCTATACCCTGAAAACCAGCAACAACTGGTATAATATTATCATCAAGTAAATTTAAAATCATTTCAGTATTAACATCAATAATATTAGCTGCACCATGTATACTATCAGTCAATATTCCGGCTTGTCCTCCCGTTAATGGGTGTGCATTAATACCATTTTTATTCAATTGTTCAGCCATAACAACCGAACTAATTATTTCTCCACAACTCATTAACAAATCAACTGCCAATAAATTAGTTGATTTGAAATCATTGCCTACCAATGATAACAATGTATCGGTTGCATATGGTTCTCCTTTTCTTCCCATAGCAGAAACCACTATTACAGGCATATTACCCTGTTCAATACATCCTTTAACTTTAGATACTATCAATTTTCTTCTCTTCTCTGTAGAAACAGATGTACCACCAAATTTTTGAATAACTATATTCATATTTACCTCCAAACACTATTTTAACTCTTCATACTCCACATCTATTATTATAGTTCTATATCCAATTTTTTTTACACAATCCCATTCAATTTCCTTAAATTCATCTTTGCTAAATAAACTAAATTTTGATCTATTACAATTTAAAATTAATGCTTTTAAATTTCCCTGTTCATCAACAATAATATCATTATTTCCTAGATAATCATACTTATCCCCATCATTAATATTTATTATCTCAAATTTTTCCATTTCGCTATAATATTTATTGTTTATTTCCATATAACTCCCCCATATTTTCAAATAATCTATATTAATTATATGAATACATATTGGAAGTTATAACCTTAATACCTATTTATACAAAATCACATCTCTACCCAATGCTTTTAAAACAGTTTCATAATTATTTCCTACTAAAGCAATATTTTTTATTCCTTTTCTTAACGTTTTATCCATAACACTGTTTATATTATTTATATCTATATTATCAATTTTCTCAAGAACATGCTCTGGTGTATTTACCTTATTTAAGAAAAGAACACTTCTACCATTTTTGAACATTCTACTACTGGTACTTTCTAAACCTAATATATAGCTTCCTTTAAGTTGTTCTTTAGCCTTATACAATTTTTCATCTGTTATAAATCCTTTTGTAAATTTTTGTAATTCATCATTTATTATGTTTAGAGCATCTCTTATGTATTTTATGTTTAAAGCTGCATAAATTGAAACAATTCCTGTATTTATCAAAGAAGATGAATAGGAATAAATTGAATAGCACATTCCTAATTCTTCTCTAAGTTTTTGAAATAAAATTGATGATGCTCCTCCTCCTAAAATATTACATAGCAATGTCAAAGAATATATATCATCATTTCCTATTTCAATACCAGGTATTCCTATATTTATATGGAGTTGTTCAATATTCTTTTCTTTTAAAAACACATTTTCTAATATACTAGGTTTGGAATATTTTGTGATTTTCTTTGTTTTACTATTCCAATTGCCAAAATATTTTTCAACTAATCTAATTATCTTATTTGAATCAAAATTTCCACAAATAGAGATAACTGAATTTTCAGGTATATAGTATGAGTAAATATATTCTTTTAACAAATCCCTATCAAGTTTTTTAAGCGTTTCTTTTGTACCCAATATAGGAAGAGAGATAGAATCATCTCCCCATATAGCCTTACTATGTAAATCTAACAATACATCTTCTGGTGAATCTTCGTTCATGTCAATTTCTTCATAAATAACACTTTTTTCTTTTTCAATATCTTCTTCTGCAAGCTTACTATTAAACAACATATCAGATAAAATATCTAATGCTAATTCTAAATGAGTATTTAACACTTTTATATAATAACAAGTTGCTTCTTTCCCAGTAAAAGCATTAATTTGTCCACCAACATCTTCTATCTCTTCTGCAATTTTTTTAGCTGTTCTATTAGTTGTTCCTTTAAACAACATATGTTCTATAAAATGAGATATACCATTATTGTATTTATTTTCATTTCTAGAACCATTTTCAATCCAAAGACCAACACTTATAGAACTTACATAATCAATATTTTCCACAACTACTCTTAATCCATTATCTAAAGTAAAAAATTCATACATATGTTTTCTCTCCTCAATAATAGAATATCAATTATTCTATAATAAAAAGGCATCTCAGTGCCTTATATTTTAATCATTTTTATTTTCATTTATAGTTTCTTTTATTGCATCCTTTCTTGATAAATTTACTCTTCCCTGACTATCAATATCAGTAACTTTAACTAAAATTTCATCACCTATTGATACAATATCTTCAACTTTATTAACCCTATTTACATCTAACTTAGATATGTGAACTAATCCTTCTTTGCCAGGAAGTATTTCAGTAAATGCTCCAAATTTAGTTATTTTAGTTACTCTGCCAAGATAAATTTCACCCACTTTAACTTCTTTAGTTATTTCTAAAATCATTTTCATAGCATTTTGGGCACATTCCATATCAGAAGACATAACAACAATCTTTCCATCATCATAAGTATCTATTTTAACTCCTGTATCAGCTATTATCTTCTTAATTGTTTTTCCACCAGGTCCAATCACATCTCTTACTTTTTCAGGGTCTACATTTATTGTAAGCATTCTTGGTGCATATGGAGATAATTCTTTTCTTGGTTCAGGAATAGTTTTGTTAATAAGTTCTAATATTTGAATTCTAGCTTTTCTAGCTCCATAAATAGCTTTTTCAATGACATTTTTAGAAAGCCCATGAATTTTAGTATCTACTTGTATAGCTGTTATACCTTTTTCAGTTCCTGCTACTTTGAAATCCATATCTCCAAAGAAGTCTTCCAATCCTTGAATATCTGTCAATACCTCTTCTTCTGATAAATCTTCACTAGTAATCAATCCCATAGCTATACCTGCAGCAGGTCTTTTTATTGGTACACCTGCATCTAGTAGTGCCAATGTACTACCACAAACACTTGCTTGAGATGTTGAACCATTAGAACTTAAAACTTCCGAAACAAGTCTTATTGCATAAGGGAATTCTTCTTCTGAAGGAATTAATGGTTCTAATGCTTTTTCAGCCAATGCACCGTGACCTATTTCCCTTCTTCCAGGTCCTCTCATTGGTCTAACTTCACCGACACTATATGAAGGAAAATTATAATGATGCATATACCTTTTGTGATCCTCATCTGATAATCCATCTAATATTTGCACATCTCCCATAGCACCTAATGTTGCAACAGTCATTACTTGAGTTAATCCTCTTGTGAATAAACCTGTTCCATGTGTTCGTGGTAATAATCCAACTTCACAACTCAAAGGTCTTATCTCATCAAAAGCTCTTCCATCAGGTCTTCTTTTTTCGTATAACAACATGTTTCTAACTACTTCTTTTTGAATTCTGTATACAACATCTGCTATATCTGCAGCATTATCAGGGTATTTCTCTGAAAACTCCTCACTTATTCTTTCTTTTACCTCATCCATCTTTGCATTTCTTTCATCTTTATCAGTTATATACATAGCTTCTTTTATAATTTCATATGAAAATTCTCTAACTTCTTCTTCAATTTCTCCATCAACTTTATAGAGAATTGGTTCTGTTTTTTCTTTGCCAAATTTTTTCATAGCTTCTTCTTGGAACTCTATAATTTTTTGACAATGTTCAAACCCAAAATAAATAGCTTTTATCATTGTATCTTCATCAACTTCATTTCCACCTGCTTCAATCATCATAACTCTTTCTTTTGTAGCTGAAACTGTCAAATTAAGATCGCTTTTTTCCCTCTCCTCAGCAGTTGGATTTAGTATAAACTTTCCATCAATCATTCCAACTAGTACAGTAGCTACTGGAATATTGAAAGGAATACTTGATAGACATAATGCCAAAGATGCCCCATTCATTGCTAATATTTCAGGTAAATTATCTTGTTCAACGGATAAAACTGTACATACAATTTGGACATCATTTCTGTAACCTTTAGGGAATAATGGTCTTAGAGGTCTATCTATAGCTCTTGCACTAAGAATAGCTTTTTCTGAAGGTTTACCTTCTCTTTTTATAAATCCGCCAGGTATCTTTCCTACAGAGTATAGTCTTTCCTCATAATCTACACTAAGTGGAAAAAAGTCTATACCCTCTCTTGGTTCTTTAGATGAATTGACATTTACCATTATTACCGTCTCACCGTAACTTATAAATATTTGTGCATCAGAAAGCATACCCGTCTTTCCATATTCAACTTTTAATGTCCTGTTACCAATAATAGTTTCCAGTATATTTATTTCACTCATTAACATATCTGATTTCTAAAACCATAAGTTAAAACTTTATAGTTTTCACACTAAAAAATAGTGCGGTAGTATTTTAATATAGTTTATGTATTAATACTACAGAAATCAGTTTCCACCTCCTTCTGAAATTCCTAAATTATTAAGTTGTTATTTAAAATTATAATATCTAATATTATTCTTTTATATCTTCTAATACATTATACCATCATTTGTTGATTTTAAAAATAATAGAGCGGCTCAACCGCTCTAAATTATTTTCTTAATCCTAATTTTGCAATAATAGCACGATATCTTTCAATATCATTCTTCTTTAAGTAATTTAAAAAGCCTCTTCTTTGACCAACCATCTTCAATAATCCTCTTCTTGAATGGTGATCTTTTTTATGAACCTTTAAGTGTTCATTTAAGTGATTGATTCTATAAGTAAGTAATGCTATCTGAACTTCTGGTGAACCAGTATCTCCTTCGTGCATAGCATACTCTTTAATTATTTGTTCTTTAACAGCCTTATCCATCATAAGTAACACCTCCGAAATATTATCTCCCTATCCCAAGAATACGTTGGCTAATCGAAATACTTAGTATAGGGTTCATAACAATTATAACAAAGAAAACTTTAGTTGTAAAATATTTTTTGCTAAAAGTTAAAAGGTTTTTGTTTAACTAATTCCTTATCAATTCGTAGTTGCAAAGAGAGTTGTTCAATAGAATCAAACTTTTTCTCATCTCTTATTCTTTCTATAAAATATATTTTTACTTTTTCACCATATATCTCTTTGTTAAAATCTAAAACATTAGTTTCTATACTTAAATTTTTACCATTAACTGTTGGATTAAAACCAATATTAGTTATGCTTTTATAGAAATTATTATTAATTTCTGTATTTGTATAATATACTCCATTAGCTGGAATAATATATTTATCATCGTAGTCTAAATTTATTGTCGGAAAACCTATGGTTCTTCCTATTTTTTTTCCTTCAATTACATTACCACTTAGCATAAAGTAGCGTCCAAGCAAAAGATTTGCTTCTTTAATATTTCCATCACTAATTAATCTTCTAATTCTTGAACTGCTTATTATATCGTCACCCAATTTTATTGGTGGTATAACTGTTAATTTAAAATTGAGTTTTTTACTTAATATACGAAGTAATTCAATATCACCTTCATTTTTATATCCAAACTTATAATTAAAACCAACAACTAATCCTTTTACATTGTAATGGTATACAAGTTTATGAATAAATTCGCTTGGATACATCTTCATAAAATCTTCATTAAAATTAGCCAAGTTGAGAATATCTATACCAGTATTATTTACTATTTCAATTTTTTCTTCATCATTTAATATAATTTTTGGCGTTTTGCTCTTATTTATAATACTTAATGGATGATTTTTAAAAGTAAAAATCATACTCTTACAACCCAATTTATTAGATAATTCATTGGTCTTATTTATTAATTCTAAATGACCTAAATGGAAACCATCAAAACTTCCTAATGTTACATATGTACAAAATTCAAATTTTCTATTAAAATTATCTTCGAGTATCTTCATATAAAACCCTCTATGAAAATTTCTTTTTGATTTTAAATCCATTAACATTTCTCATACCTATACCAATAAAAATGTTATCATGAGTGTATACTCTATACATAATATTTTCACAAATATCCTTTAGCAAAGCATTATCTTTTATATTAACACCATTTAAAGCTAATCGAGTAAACTTACTATTAAGTTTTAATATAGGATATTCCATAAAAACATCTTCAATTTTAATCAAGTTCTGTTCAAGTACATTTTTATTAATATCATCAATATTAACAGAATTTTCTTTTAAAAAATTACCAGTAGCAATTCTTTCTAAATTCCACATAGTAGCACCACATTGAAGTTTGTTCCCAATATCATAGCATAAACTCCTTATATAAGTTCCTTTAGAACACTTAACTTCAATTTCTAAATATGGCATATCAATATTTAGTATATCAATATTATAAATAGTTATTTCCCTTGGTTCTCTTTCAATTTCTATACCTTTACGTGCAAGTTCATAAAGTTTTTTACCATTAACTTTTAGAGCAGAATACATTGGGGGTACTTGTCTGATTTCTCCAATAAATGAATTTACTACAGAGTATATTTCATCCACTTCAACATTAGGTACTATTTCATGCAATATCTTTCCTTCTCTATCATAAGTATCAGTAACAATACCTAACCTAATTTCTGCTCTATAAATTTTATTTTTATTCATTAAGTGTTCAACTATTTTTGTAGCTTTACCAATACATACAGGAAGCACACCAGATGCTAAGGGATCTAGTGTCCCGGTATGACCAACTTTTTTTTCGCCAGAAATCTTTTTTATTTTCCTAACGACATCAAAAGATGTAATACCAGCAGGCTTATATACATTAATTATTCCATTCATTTTATCAACTCACTATTCAAAATTTCAATTAATTTTAATTTGATTTGTTCCATTGACATATCTGTTGAAAATCCTGCTGCTCTAGTGTGACCTCCGCCCCCAAAATATTCTGAAATCCTTCTCACATCAATTATATATTTAGAACGCAAACTAACCTTAGTGCCATTTTCGGTTTCTTTTATCAAAACTGTAACATCCGATGAATCTACTATTGTACCAAAAGAAATAACATCCCCAGAATTCTCATCTTCTAAATTCAATTCATTAAGCATGTTTTTAGTCAAATACATAAAGCATGCTTTATTATTGCAGTGCATTTCCATAGTATCTATAACCTTACCATATAATTTCACCTTAGAAAATGGTTTGTTTTCATATATTTTTTTATATATATCATTAAAATCTATTCCTTTACTTATAAGTTCTCCTGCAATGTTATGTGTTCGTATGGTTGTGCTAGGATACTTAAATGATCCTGTATCAGTAAGTATAGAAGTATATAAACACATTGCAATATTTTTATCAATATTAATATTTAACTCTTTCAATAAATCAAATATTATTTCGCCAACTGCAGCGGCTTCAGTATCAACATAATTCAAATCACCATATTGATCATTTGATAGATGATGATCTATATTTATCAAAATATATTTACGACTATCTAAGTCTAAATTTGCATTTATTCTTTCAACATTTCCACAGTCTAATACAATAACACAATCAGTATTATCTTTAACAGAATCACAAGCCGAAACTATTAAATTTGAATATGGAAGAAATGATAATGAACTAGGTAAATTTTCTTTAGACATTATATATACATTTTTATTCATCTGAATAAGACCTAATAATAAACCCAGTGTACTACCTAATGCATCACCATCAGGACTCACATGAAATGTTATTCCTATATTGTTGCTTTTTTGAATAACACTTAGAATATCATTATTCATCATTTTTTCCCTTCTCCTTTATTTCTTGTATAAGAGAATTAATATGCATTCCATATTCAAGTCCCGTATCCAATTCAATAATAATCTGAGGAATATGTCTTATCCTAATAGAGTGACTTAACTCTGTTCTAATAAAGCCTGCAGAACTTTTTAAAGCATTTAAAGTATCTTCTTTTGATTTTTCATTTCCAAAAATACTTACATATACTTTGGCATAACTTAAATCTCTTGTAACATTTACCCTTGTAACACTTACCAAACCCGACATTCTAGGATCTTTTATTTTATTCTGAATTATAACACTTACATTTTTCTTTATTTCTTCATTTAATCTTCCAGTTCTGTATTTAGTCATAAAACTCTCTCCTTAACTATATGTTTTGAGGTTTTACTTCTTCTAAAACATATGCTTCAATTATATCTCCTTCTTTGATATCATTAAACTTTTCAATACTTAAACCACATTCATATCCAGAAGCAACTTCTTTCACATCATCTTTAAATCTTTTAAGCGACGCAAAAGTTGATTCAAATATTACAATTCCATTTCTAAGAACTCTTGCATTTGAATTTCTTGTAATTTTGCCATCAATGACATAGCATCCTGCTATAGTTCCTATATTAGATATTTTGTATACTTGCCTAACTTCAGCTCTTCCTTGAATAACTTCTTTTATATCAGGATCAAGAAGTCCTAGCATTGCAGCCTTTATATCATCAAGTGCATTGTATATTACTCTATAAGTCTTAATATCAACTTCTTCTTTTTCAGCTATACCTATAGCATTACTATCAGGTCTTACATTAAAACCAATAATTATTGCATTTGAAGCTGCTGCTAAAATAACATCTGTTTCAGTAATAGCACCCACTCCACCATGAATAACTCTAACTTTAACATTATCTGTCGAAAGCTTTTCTAAAGATTGCGTTACAGCTTCAACTGATCCTTGAACATCTGCTTTTACAACAACATCTAATTCCTTTATTTTTCCTTCTTGAATTTGACTATACAAATCTTCAAGCGAAACTTTATGGCTCTTTTTAAACTTTTCTTGTCTTATTTTTTCCAATCTAGCTTCAGCAGTATTTCTAGCTGTTTTTTCATCTTTAACAACATGGAATCTATCCCCAGCTGATGGTACATCAGATAAACCTAGTATTTCAACAGGAACTGAAGGACCAGCAGATTTGATTTTTTGTCTCTTATCATTAAACATAGCTCTTATTCTACCATAAGTAGTACCAACAATAATTGAATCACCTACATGCAAAGTACCATTTTGAACTAGTATTGTTGCAACCGGTCCTCTTCCTTTATCCAATTTTGCTTCAATAACTGTTCCCTTAGCTTTCCTATCTGGGTTAGCTTTAAGCTCCATCATTTCAGCACTTAAAACTACCATTTCAAGTAGGTTATCTACCCCTTCCTCTGTATGCGCTGAAACAGGTACACATATAGTATCTCCACCCCAATCCTCAGGGATTAATTCATATTCTGTTAACTCTTGTTTAACTTTATCTATATTTGCTCCTACTTTATCTATTTTATTAATAGCAACAATAATAGGAACATTCGCAGCTTTACAGTGATTTATAGCTTCAATAGTTTGGGGCATTATTCCATCATCTGCAGCAACTACCAAAATTACGATATCTGTAATTTGGGCACCTCTCGCTCTCATAGCTGTGAATGCTTCATGTCCTGGGGTATCCAAAAATGTGATCTTTTCATCATTCACAGTAACAGTATAAGCACCAATATGTTGAGTTATTCCTCCAGCTTCTGTTTCTGTTATTCGAGTCTTTTTAATAACATCTAATAAAGATGTTTTCCCATGGTCAACATGACCCATAACTGTTACAATTGGGGGCCTTTTTTCTTCATTTTCATCAACTATATCTTCTTCATTATATTCTATTTCAATATCTTCTTCTATTACTCCTGTATTCTCTTCTTTAAGTATAACTTCTATTCCAAATTTATTAGTAACTTTCTCAGCAATATCAAAATCTATTTCTTGATTTATAGCCGCCATAACACCCAAAAGCATTAATTGTTTTATAACTTCTGATACAGGTTTATTGATTTTTTCTGCTAATTCTTTAACTGTAATAGTCTTTTCTATTTCTATAATATCACCATTTTCTTTATCACTGTTTGCTTTTTCTTCAAATTCTGTTTTATCTTTACCTGATTTAATTTGTTTGTTCTTTTTTTTCTTCATATTTTTATTTGCTTTTTCATTTTCCAAATTTTCATAATGCTCAACTATTTCCGATTTATCTTTTTCAGTTTTGTTTCCTTTGTCTTGAAATATCTCTTCTATAAGTTCAGCATCTTCTTCATCTATAGCACTCATATGATTCTTTACTTTAATGTCAAACTCTTTTTCTAATATTACAATCAATTCTTTACTTGTAATTCCTAACTCTTTAGCCAATTCATATATTCTAATTTTAGCCAAATTATTCACCCCCAAAATTAATATTAAGTTTTGTCTTTTTCCATAAATCTAGCAAATTATTGCTAAAGTTTCTGTCTTTTATGCATATAACTTTTACTCCATTACTGCCAAGATACAGATTCATATCATATTCTGATATACCTTCAATTAATTCAATATTATCTTTACAGTATCTTTCAATTTTCTTTTTAGAATTTGGAGAAAGCTCATTTGCAATCACAACCAAAAACGCATTTCCTTTTTTTATTGCTATTTCACAATTATTATAACCTTCAACAAGCATTCCTGCTTTTTTTGCGATAGCAAGAAATCTTAAAAATTTATCTTTCATTTTTGATATCATCCTTCAATTTTTTATATAGATTTTCGTCTACTTTGATAGATAAGTTTCGTTCTAATCTTTTATTTTTGAGTGCTTTCTCCAAACAGTCTAGATCTCGGCATATATATGCACCTCTTCCAGGTTTTTTACCCGTACTATCTACTGAAACTTCACCATCTTTATTCTTAACTATTCTTATTAAACTTTTTTTAGGTTTCATTTCTCCACATCCAGTACACATTCTCTGAGGTATTTTCTTTTGCTTCATCTAAAGCGTCACCCCCTATAGAATATCAATTTCTTCAGTATTATCTAACTCTTTGGTATCATCAATAATATCAACAGCTTCTTCTAATTTACTAACTTCTGATTTGCTTTTTATATCAATTTTCCATCCAGTCAATTTTGCTGCTAATCTTACATTTTGTCCTTCCCTACCTATTGCTAATGATAATTGACTATCATCTACAACAACTTTTGCACATTTATTATCTTCATCCACAATTGTCACGTCCAATGCTTTCGCTGGACTTAATGAATTAGCAATAAATTCTCTAGGATCCTTACTCCATTTAATTATATCTATTTTTTCATTGTTAAGTTCATTAACTATGTTTTGAACTCGTGTACCCTTAGGACCAACACATGAACCCATTGGATCAACACTTTCATCATATGAAAACACTGCAACTTTGCTCCTAGAACCTGCTTCTCTAGATATCGATTTTATCTCTACAACACCATTAAATATTTCCGGTACTTCAAGCTCAAATAATCTCTTTACTAAACCAGGATGTGTTCTAGAAACAATCACTTGAGGACCTTTTGTTGTTTTCTTTACTTCAACAACATATACCTTTATTCTTTGATTAAAACTATATGTTTCATGTGGTATTTGTTCACTTTGACCTAAGATAGCTTCTGTTTTACCTAAATTAATAAACACATTTCCTCTATCTTTTCTAATAACAGTTCCAGTTACAATATCGTATTCTTTTTCCAAAAATTCATTATAAATAACATTTCTTTCTGCCTCTTTGATTCTTTGTATTACAACTTGTTTTGCTGACTGCGCAGCAACTCTACCAAATTCTTTTGGTGTAACTTTAATATCTACAATGTCACCTATTTCATATCTTGCATCTATTTCTTTTGCATCATCAAGTGAAATTTCTGTAATCTTATCTTCAACTTCTTCTACAACATTTTTTCTAGAATATACATCTATTTCACTGGTATCTCTATTGATCTTAACTATTACATTTTGACTATTGTGCGAAATCTTTGAATAATTTTTCTTATACGCTGATACTAATGCATCTTCAATAGCCGTGAAAAGCAAATCCTCACTAATTCCTTTATCTTTAACTATTTCTTTCAATGCCATGATAAATTCTTCATTCATTTTAGTACTCCCCTTTTAAATTTATGCTTGAAATTTTAGTTCTTGGAACATCCATATCATTTCCTTCAAAATTAATTCTAACGGTATCATCAGAAAATCCAATTAAAATTCCTTCATATTTCTTCTTACCATTTAATAACTTATTGAGTTTTATATTAACATCGTAACCCATATACTTTTCTAGATGTTTATTATTGTATAATTCTCTTTCTATACCAGGTGATGAAACTTCCAAGTAATATGAAAAGGTTATAGGATCCTCTTCGTCAAGTAAATTGCTAACTTGCTTACTTACTTTAACACAATCATCTAGTGAAATACCTTCTTGATTATCAATATACACTCTTAGGTAATTATCTCCATCTTCCTTTACCATCTCAACGTGATATAATTCGTATCCATTTTCATTAACTACTGATTTTATTAGTTCTGTAATTTTATCAATATTATTCATGCTTCACCCTCCTTCTTTATTATTTTCTACCATACCTGAAATTATTATAAATACTAAAATTAAAACGCAACCTATGCTGCGTTTTCGAAATAGAAAGAGCGGGCTAAAACCCACTCTTATAAGTCATAATTTCTATGCAATAATATCCACTAGTAGTTATTGTATCATAGCTATATAAATAATTCAAGTGTTCAAACTTTAAATGTAAATATTTACATTTAAAGAAAAGAAAGTTGATTTGTTTCAGGTAATCCATATAAACATCCATGTTTATCAAGGCTTTCAATGACCGTTTTAGGTACTTTTGCTCTGTTTCTTAAATCTTCTTTAGAAAGAAATTCACCTGATGTTCTAGCAGCAACAATACTTTTTGCCGCATTTTCCCCAACACCTTCTAATGCAGATAATGGTAATCGTATACCTTCTTTTTCTATTTTAAAATGATTAGCATGAGATTTATACAAATCTGCTTTCAAAAATTTAATACCTCTTAAAAACATTTCATGACAAATCTCTAATGTTGTAATCAATCCCTTTTCTTTATTTGTAATTGAATTTCCTGCTTGATTTAGCTCTTTCAATTTTGCCATGACTGCCTCATCACCTTTTGCAATTAAATCTCCGTCAAATTCATCAGCTCTTACTGTAAAATATACTGAATAATATGCTTCAGGATAATATACTTTAAAGTAAGCTATTCTAATTGCCATCATAACATATGCTACAGCATGACCTTTAGGAAACATATATTTTATTTTTTTACATGATTCAATATACCAATCAGGTACATTATGCTCACGCATTAAATTTTCCTGTTCTTCTGTTAATCCTTTTCCTTTTCTAACCTTCTCCATAATGGTAAAAGCTATTTTAGGTTCTACTCCTTTGTATATCAAGTACATCATTATGTCATCTCTAGTTGCAATACAGTCTTTTAATGTAGTATAACCTTCTTTAATATAGTACTGTGCATTATTTATCCACACATCTGTACCATGCGAAAGCCCTGAAATTCTTACTAAATCTGAAAATGTGTTTGGTTTTGTATCTAACAACATTTGTCTAACAAATTTCGTTCCAAATTCAGGCAAGCCATATGTTCCAACTTCACACCCCAATTCTTCTGCTGTAACTCCTAAAGCTTCAGGTGATCTAAATAAGCTCAAAACCTTTTTATCTCCTAAAGGAACTGTCCTAGGGTCTATACCTGTAATATCTTTTAACATCCTCAACACAGTAGGATCATCGTGTCCTAATATGTCAAGCTTAAGAAGTCTACCACTTATAGAATGATAATCAAAATGCGTTGTTATTATTTCAGAATTAGGATCATCAGCGGGATGTTGAATAGGACAAAAATTATATATTTCATTATCAGCTGGAACAACCATTATTCCACCAGGATGCTGACCTGTTGTTCTTTTTATTCCAGTACATCCCATAGTAAGTCTATCTATTTCAGCTCTTGTTGCTGTTATGTTTCTCTCATCCAAATATTTCTTTACAAATCCATATGCAGTTTTTTCTGCTATTGTTCCTATAGTTCCAGCTTTAAATGTGTGTCCTTTTCCAAACAAAACCTCTGTATACCTATGAATATCGGCTTGATTATCACCTGAAAAGTTAAGGTCTATATCAGGTTCCTTATCACCTTCGAATCCAAGGAATGTAGCAAATGGAATATCGAATCCGTCCTTATCCATCAAATTTCCACATTGCGGACACGTTTTATCAGGCAAATCCACACCAGCACCAGCTGAACCATCTAAAATAAATTCACTATATTTACATTTTGAACATATATAATGAGGAGGTAATCCATTAACCTCAGTAATATTAGCCATTGTTGCTGCAAATGAAGAACCAACAGATCCTCTAGAACCAACTAAGTATCCGTCATTATAAGATTTAGCTACAAGTTTATGTGCAATTAAATACAACACAGCATACCCATTTCCAATTATTGAGTCAAGTTCTTTTTGTAATCTTTTTTCAACAATTTCAGGTAAATTTTCTCCATAAATGTTATGAGCTTTTTCCCATGTCATCTTTTTGATTTCTTCTTCTGCACCGTCTATTATAGGTGGAAAAGTTTCATCTGGTATTGGTTTAACTTCATCAATCATATCAGCAATTTTTTGTGTATTTTGTATTACTACTTCATTTGCTTTTTCTTCTCCTAAATAATCAAATTCTTCAAGCATTTCATTTGTAGTTCTAAAATAAAGGGGTGGCTGCTCATCTGCATCTGAAAAACCTTTACCTGCCATTATTATTCTTCTAAAGACTTCATCATTGGGATCCATGAAATGCACATCACATGTTGCAACCACAGGTTTATTAGCTCTTTCACCTAAATCACAAATTTTTTTATTAATATGTTTTAATTCATCAATATCTTTTACAATTCCCTTTTCAATCATAAATTTATTATTTCCTAGAGGTTGAATTTCCAAATAATCATAAAAATCTATAATTTCCTTTAGTTCATCATATGATTTTCCAGATAATACTTTTTTATAAATTTGCCCAGCTTCACAAGCAGAACCTATTATTAATCCATCTCTGTATTTATTAATCAAACTTTTAGGCATTCTTGGTCGCTTATTAAAGTATTTTAAATTTGATTCTGAAATCAATTTATATAAGTTTTTCAGCCCAACTTGATTTTTAGCTAAAATAATTATGTGATATGTATTTGCTTTTTTGACATCAAATTTACCTAAATACTCATCATTCAATTGAGATAGCGTTTTAATATTTTTTTCTTTAAGTTTTTGAAAACAATTGAGCAATATTTCTGCAGTCGCTTTAGCATCATCTACTGCTCTATGGTGATTTTCTAGCGAAATATTCAAATGCTTTGCAACAATATTCAACTTATACTTTTTTAATTCAGGATAAACAAATTTACAAAGTGGTATAGTATCTAAAATAGATGCTTTAAAATCTATTTTAAGTTTTTCACAATTTTTCTTTATAAAAGAAATATCAAATGAAGCATTATGAGCCACTAACACAGCACCTTTTGAAAACTCCATGAATTCAGGTAATATATCGCTTATTGTTCTGCAATCTTTAACCATAGAATTAGTTATACCTGTAAGCTCAGTAATAGTATATGGAATGTTTTCTTTTGGAGTTACTAATTCACTAAATCTGTCAATTATTTCACCATTTTTAATTTTAACAGCACCAATTTCAATTATTTTATTATTTTCACTTGAAAATCCAGTAGTTTCTAGATCGAAAACTACGAAACTGTCCTCTAATGTACTATCATTATCTAAAATAGCAATTGGCTCTCCATCATCTACAAAATATCCTTCAACACCATATATTACTTTAATGTTATATTTTTTTGCTGCTTTCATTGCTTCTGGATATGCCTGTGCCACACCATGATCTGTGATTGCAACAGCCTTATGTCCCCATTTTGCAGCTCTTTCAATTAATTTTGTTGCTGATGTAACAGCATCCATAGCGCTCATTTGAGTATGCATATGAAGTTCAACTCTTTTTTCATATGATGTATCCATCTTTTCAATTTTTTTAAGTTTCATAATATCTCTGGCTAATACTACCAATTCTTTAGTATACGTATCTAGCATAGCTTCTCCTCTAACCTTACAGTAGAGACCTACACTTATGTTCTCTAAAACCTTTTCTATTTCTTGAGCCTTAGGAAAACACTTCACTGTCAATGAACTAGTATAATCAGTAATATCGAAAATCACTATTTTTTTACCAGTCTTTGTATCTTTTATGTCGAGTTTAAAAATTTCTCCTTTTATTGATACAATACCTGATGTTTCGTTAACATCAATCATACTAATTGTATCCTGATTAATTGATTTTCCCATAATACAATTAGTATTTTCATTTTTATTATTTATAACTTTTTTATTTTTATAGTAACTATTCTTATTTGTAACTGATGTAGAATTGGTAGCTCTTTTATTATTAATATCAATAGCTGTTTCATTCAATACTTGTTTAATAATACTTTTGTTTTCCTTATCTTTACATTTAAAATAGTCAAATGATTTTATATTAGGTGAATACAATAACTTGACAACACATTCTATGTCAAAAATATCCTTAATTATTATACTTAAGTGCTTTTCAAGACCTTTATCGTGCAAAATATTAACTACAAATTGATTGCTATAATGTATAAGTATTGTATTGTTATGTATTTCTTTTTTGGAATTATTTAAACATTCTTTACACACAGGCATAATCTTTGACATAGCTGTGACAACATCGTTCCAGTATTGATCAATAATTTGTTCGATTGTTACACTATTGATATCTTTATAACATATAATTTCAATTTCACTAATAATACTTAATCTTTTTGAAATCGCCTTTTTTATTATTTCTAAGTTTCCTTTGCTTATTTCTTTTCTGCTTCGTAATATCAATAAAAGTTTGTTATTACTTCTAAAATACTGCACTTTAATAAGCTTTACATCATTTAATTCATTAATATTAGCTTCATCTATATTAGACGTTAATAACTGTATAATATTCGAAGACATAAATTTCCTCCTAAACTATTATTGATCGCTCCTATAAGGCTCCTATTTATATTAAGTAGGAAATTGAAGCTTTTTGCTTCAGATAGAATATAGTCTCTACTTGAAATTCCCATGTTTTACTTTAGCAAAACAATTCACTAGAAAGTAACAGAGTAAAACAAAAGACTATGAGCAATCATAGCCTTAGCATTTACATTTTTTCTATCTCTTTTATGAGCTCACTCACTAACTCATTTTCTTTTACTTTTTTAATAATTTCACCTTTTTTAAATATCAAGCCCTCACCTTTTCCACCTGCGATTCCAATATCAGCTTCCTTAGCTTCACCTGGGCCATTTACAACACATCCCATAATAGCTACTTTAATATTTTTATTGCAGTATGCTAATTTTTCTTCTACTTCTTTTGCTATTTTTACTAAATCAATCTGTGTTCTCCCACAAGTAGGACATGAAACAAACTTAATTCCATACTCAATTATTCCTAGAGATTTTAATATTTCTTTTCCAACTCTAACTTCTTCTAAGACATCACCTGTTAATGACACTCTTATTGTATCTCCAATACCTTCCGCTAATAACGTTCCAATACCTACAGAAGATTTAATCGTTCCTCTCCAAGTAGTACCAGCTTCTGTTACTCCAACATGAAGTGGATAATCAACTTTTTGAGATAGTAGTCTATAACTTTCAATAGTCTGCATAACATCAGATGATTTTATAGAAATAATAATATTATTAAAATTGTTTTTTTCTAATAATTCAACATGTCTTAATGCACTTTCAACTAATCCTTCTGAAGTTACTTTCCCATACTTTTTTAATATGTCTTTTTCTAATGAACCTGAATTCACCCCTATTCTAATAGGTATTCCCTTTTCATTAGCAACTTTTGCAACAAGTTTAATCCTATCTTCACCGCCTATATTTCCAGGATTTATCCTCAGCGCATCAACTCCACTATTAACCGATTCCAATGCAAGCCTATAATCAAAATGGATATCTGCAACTAATGGTATATTAATACTTTTTTTTATATGTTCTAATGCTTTTGCGGCCTCTAAATCAGGTACAGCACACCTTACTATATCGCATCCAACTTCTTCTAATTTTAATATCTGATTCACTGTAGCTTCAATGTTTCTTGTATCTGTGTTAGTCATAGACTGAACAGAAATCTTAGAATCTCCACCAACGTACATATTCCCAACTCTAACTTTTCGAGTAAGAATTCTTTTCAACATAACCATCTCCTAAAACTTTAAAGGTTTAACTATATCTTTAATCGTAACTAATACCATAATCGTCATAAGTATCATAAAACCTATATAATTTATAGTTCCTACCTTATTTTCATCAAATTTTTTACCAGTAATTATTTCTACTAGTAATAACGTAATCCATCCACCATCAAGTGCAGGAAAAGGAATTATATTTAAAATTCCTAAATTCACACTTAAAAAAGCAGTGAAATAGAGTAGTGCTGGTATTCCCATAGACGCAGTCTTAACTGACAATCTAATAATTGAAACTGGCCCACCAACATCTGCTAATTTAGCTTTCCCAGTAAATAGCCATCCGAAAGATGCAAAAATCATTTTAATCATATTCCACGTTCCAGAAATACCTTGCTTAATTAATTGCATAATGCTATATTTTTGACGCGTTGGATATATACCTATTACATACCTGTTTTCTTCTTTAACAAATTTAGGTTTGACAATCAAAGATTTAATATCACCTTTTCTATATACATCTATTTTTATATCATTACCTTTTGATTTAGAAATCTCCTGAACACACTGTTCCCAACTATTAATGGATTTATCATTTACCTTCAGAATTCTATCTCCAACCATAATGCCAGCCTGTTTAGCAGGACTATTAAGTGAAAAAGAAGAAATAACTGGAACAAGCTTTCCATTAATAGATGCTAAAATAATCAAAAAAACACAAGCTAAAATTAAATTCATAATAGGTCCAGCAGCTACTATGCTTAATTTCTGCTTAGGTGATTTACTAGAAAAAGCTCTTTCATCATTGCTTTCCCCCTCCTCACCAAGCATTTTTACATATCCTCCAATGGGAAGTAACTTTATAAGGTATTCTGTTTCCTTACCTTTTATCCCAAATAATTTAGGACCCATACCAAGAGAAAACTCTTCAACCTTTACGCCATTAGCCTTAGCCATAATAAAATGTCCGAATTCATGACCCAATATTAAAATACTAAACGCCATCATTGCTGCAAAAATATACAAAATTATCACAAACTCCACCTACCTACTTGCAATATTTATTTTTTACATATTTCTTAACATTTTTATCTGTGTATATTATATCGTCAATAGTAGGTGTACGAATATACTCAAATTTATTCATACACTCCTCAATAATTTTCTCAATTTCTAAATATTTAATTCTATTTTCCAAAAATAAATTCACTGCTATTTCATTCGCTGAATTCATTATTGTAGGCATATTTCCACCTGTTTTACCAGCTTCATATGCAAGTTTTAAACATCTAAATGTTTCTGTATCAGGTTTCTCAAATGTCAATAAATTTAATTTGTAAAAATCTAGTCTTGGTATAACAGCATTAAATCTTTCAGGATAATTCAAAGCATATTGTATAGGAAGTTTCATATCAGGATTTGCAAGTTGGGCAATAACACTTCCATCATTATATTCAACCATTGAATGTATAATGCTTTGAGGATGAATGACTACCTCTATTTTATCATAACTTACTTCAAATAGCCAATGCGCTTCAATAACTTCCAATCCCTTATTCATCAGTGTTGAGGAATCAATAGATATCTTCTTCCCCATATTCCATTTAGGATGCTTAAGAGCATCATGAGGCATTATATTTACAAGTTCATTTCTTTTTTTACCTCTAAAAGGTCCTCCAGATGCTGTTAACAATATTTTTTCTATATTGTTTTTATCATTTCCTTGAATACATTGAAAAATAGCACCATGCTCCGAATCAACAGGCAATATTCTAACTTTATTTTTTCTAGCAGCATCCATCACTATATCACCAGCTGCCACTAATGTTTCTTTATTCGCAAGTGCTATATCTTTTCCTGAATTAATTGCCATGAGAGTTGGTATAAGTCCTATCATACCAACAACTGACGTTACAACAATATCTGCTTCATCACAAGATGCAATTGTATTCAATCCTTCAAGACCATGAATAACTTCAGTATTTAAATTATTATCCTTACAGTACGTTTTTACTTTGTGATAAGCTAAATCATCCATTAACGCAACAAATTTAGGCTTAAATTCATTAATTATATCTATCATTTTATTATAATTAGAATTTGCAGAGGCACCAATCAATGTATATTTTTCAGAATTAGAACGCATAACTTCTAAAGTTTGTGTTCCAATAGAACCTGTTGCACCCAATATACTTATAGACTTCAAAATAATCTCTCCAATCTATTGCAAAATAATTTCTTTAACAGTGATAACAAATATAGGGCCAACGAATAAACCAATTACCCCAAATAACTCCATACCTATATATAGTGAAATCAATATAGAAAGAGGATGAATCTTTAGTTTATTGCTCACAAATTTCGTCTCCATAATTTGTCTACTAATTAGAATCAAAATATACAAAAGTAGTAAACCTACTGAAACAAAATACCTTTTTGAACATATGCTATATAGTATTAATGGGAAAAATATCAGTATAGTTCCCACATACGGTAATAAATCCAATATACCACTAATAGTTCCAAGTAAAACAGGATTTTCTACCCTCAAAATCAAAAATCCAATAATTGTTTCAATCGTGGTAATAATAACAAGCAGTAACTCAATTTTAATTAAGCTACTAATATTTTTGTACTTTTCTTTGATAAAATTTAAATTCTCTCTAGTTATTAATCTTCCTATAAAATCAATTATAATGTTTTTATCTATTAATAAAAAATATATCGATATATTAGCTATAAAATATGCAATCATTCCCTCAGAAGTATAAACAGCACCTTTCTTCAATAATTCAGATGTAAAAAATGAAAAATTACCCACTTTAAATTCATTTCCTAAGACATCTATCCCAAAGGTTTGATTGAACCTATTTAAAATAAAAATAATATATTTTTTTATGTCCTCATAAACAGTTGACATAAACAACTCATAATTTGATATAATGTTGTTCCCTAATACAATCAAAACTAAAAACAATATAATATTAACTAACAGTATAGCTAATATAGCACTAAACCTCTTATTATGTAAGGCGTCAAAATACAATACATTATAAAGTGGATAGCAAAAGAAAAATAATATCAAAATTACGAAAAAAGGCTTAAAATAGTTTTTAACAAATATAGTTAATATATAAAATATAATGAACAATGTAACAGTATAAATCAATTTCTCATATTTTTTTAACAACACTATAACCCCAAAATAAATGATATATAATAGTATACTAGAAAGGATGTAAAAAGTATGCTATCAAATCTATCTAAAATTCCTCCATGTCCTGGTATAATGTTGCCAAAATCTTTTATTTTAACTGTTCTTTTAATAGACGATGCTGTCAAATCTCCAAACTGTCCTAAAATTCCACCTAATAATCCTATTATTACAAAATGGTACAATGGTATTTGTACACTACTTCTAATAGCAATTCCATACACCATACATGCAACTGTACTTCCAAAAAGTCCTCCAATAGCTCCTGCAATCGTTTTATTAGGACTGATATTCGGACACAACTTTCTTTTGCCTAAAAATCTCCCAAAATAATATGCACTAGTATCACACATCCATGAAGAAATAAAAATAATCCATACCAAAACATGCCCATATTTGGTACTCTCAGTCAATGTAATAAAACTTAAAAATACTGGAACATATATAAAACCTAATACGGTTGTTGATACATCTAAAAAATTAAATTTATTATTAATGACAGTTATACAAAATGAAATTAATGCTAATGCAGCGATTTCATAAACTAACAAATCAATTTTAAATGTATTTCTTAATCCCCAATAATAAATAATACAAAACACATATCCTAGAATATCAAAAATATGAGTATTTTTAGTATTTACAGCACTGTAAAATTCATAAAGTCCTATCAGAGAAAGAATCAATGTCAAAATCTTTAAATACATTCCCCCAATATACAAAAAAATAAGAAATGGGGCAACAAGGATTGCACCTAAATACCTTTTATTCACACTAAACACCCCCAAATCTCCTATGTCGTTTCTGATAATCTAATATAGCCTCTTTTAAATTAGTTTTATTAAAATCAGGCCATAATATGTCAGTAAAATAAAGTTCCGAATACGCACTCTGCCAAATAAGAAAGTTGCTCAATCGAATCTCACCACTTGTTCTAATAATCAACTCAGGATCAGGCATACCAGATGTATAAATGTAATCATTAATAATACTTTCATCAATGTCGTCTATAATTAATCTACCTTCACTTATATCCCTACTAATTTTTTTTACAGCATCTACAATTTCATTTCTTCCTCCATAATTTAGAGCCAAATTTAATACAAGACCTGTATTATATTTTGTTTTTTCATAAGCTATACTAAGTTCCTTTTGACATACAGAAGGCAACTTACTAATGTCACCAATATGATTAATAACAACATTATTTCTATTTAATTCTTCAAATTCATTCTTTAGATATTCAGATAACAGCTTCATAAGTGTAGTTACTTCTTCTTTAGGTCTTTTCCAATTTTCTGTTGAAAAGGCATATAGCGTTAAGTATTTAATTCCTAAATTACTGCATTCTTTAACAATCTCTCTTATTGTTTCTACACCAGCTCTATGTCCAACTGTTCTTGGTAAGTTCCTTTTTTTTGCCCATCGTCCATTTCCATCCATTATAATAGCAACATGCCTTGGCATTAAATCTTTATCAGTTTGTGATTCTAAAGAATCTAAGTTATCCAATTGAATGTTTTTATTTTTAAAATGATTAAAAAGTTCACGTATTTTCCTCACACTATTCTCTCCAATCATATGATACTTTCCATTAACAATATTATTATAGCAAATTTTTAGCTTTTGAAAAGTATTAAAAAACCTGCAATTATGCAGGTTTTTATATAATGTTTTATACTGTCATAATTTCAGCTTCTTTTTCTTTGATTATTTCATCTACTTTTTTGACATGTTTGTCAGTTTCTTTCTGTATTTTATCTTCAGCATTTTTAGCATCATCTTCAGTTATTTCATTACTCTTTTTTAAGGACTTAATCTTATCATTCGCATCACGTCTTATTGATCTTATTGCAATTTTACATTCTTCGCCTGCTTTTTTTACAGATTTAACCAAAGACTTTCTTGTTTCCTCAGTTAATTCTGGTATGATTAATCTAATAGCTGTACCATCATTTGAAGGATTCAATCCTAAATCTGATTTCAATATTGCTTTTTCGATTTCTTTAATTGAATTTTTATCATATGGTTGGATCAATAAAATTCTAGCTTCTGGTACAGAAATATTAGCAAGTTGGTTTATAGGTGTCATTGTACCGTAATATTCAACTTCTATCTTTTCAAGTAATTTAGGATTTGCTCTCCCAGCCTTCATAGAAGCTAATTCAGCTTTTAAAACATGAATTGACTTATTCATTTTTTCATCAGCAAATTTTAAAATGTCTTTTACCATATAATTACCTCCCTCTATTTGTGTACTAAAGTACCCGTAATTTTACCTAAAACAGCTTTTTTAATGTTTTCTGGTTTATTAAGTCCAAAAACCATTATTGGTATTTCGTTATCCATGCATAAAGATGTAGCAGTTGAATCCATCACCTGAAGTCCTTTTTCAAGTACATCTAAATATGTCAACTCCTCGAACTTTTTAGCATCATCATATTTATTTGGATCCTTATCATAAACTCCATCTACGTTTTTTGCAAGCAAAATAATATCTGCCTCAATTTCTGCAGCTCTTAAAGCAGCAGTAGTATCTGTTGAAAAATAAGGATTACCCGTTCCAGCTGCAAAAATCACTACTCTTCCTTTTTCTAAATGTCGCATAGCTCTTCTTCTTATAAAAGGTTCTGCTACTTCTTTCATTTCTATTGCAGTTTGAACTCTTGTCTGAACTCCAATGCTTTCTAATGAATCTTGAAGTGCTAATGCATTTATACAAGTAGCCATCATACCCATATAGTCTGCAGTAGTTCTATCCATATTCTCTCCATTTCTACCTCTCCATATGTTTCCTCCACCTACAACTAAACAACATTGCACACCCATTTCTACTATTTCTTTTATTTGCTTTGAAATCTTTCGTGCAATATCAAAATCGATTCCAAAACCTTTTTTACCTGCTAAAGCTTCACCAGATAATTTTAACATTATTCTATTATATTTAACAGTTTCCATATATTATTATACCTCCAATATAAAAATAACTCAAATGACTTTAAAAAAAGAGAACACACTGTGTTCTCTTATATTATTTGTCACCCATTTGCTTTTTTACTTCTTCAGCAAAATTTTCTTCTTTCTTCTCGATTCCTTCTCCTCTTTCAAATCTAACAAACTTATCTACTTTGATTTCAGAACCAACTTCTTTAGATTTATCTGCTAAATACTTCTTAATGGTAACATCTGGATCTTTTACCCATGGCTGTTCAACCAAACAATTTTCTTTGAAATATTTATTTATTCTTCCCATAACCATTTTTTCGACAACTTTTTCAGGTTTACCTTCATTTAAAGCTTGAACTCTGTATATTTCCTTTTCTTTTTCTAAACTTTCTTGATCAACAGCATCCCTATCTAAGAATAGTGGATTAGCAGCTGCTACTTGCATAGCTACTTCCTTAGCAACATTCTTTATTTCTTCATTATCACTATCACAGCTCAATTTAACCAAAACGCCTATTTTTCCGCCGCCATGTACATAACCATTAATTGCACCATTTTCAACAGTAAGTCTTTCAAATCTTCTAACAGTCATGTTTTCACCTAACTTAGCAATTAACGCAGTTACAGCATCTTTAACTGAAACACTCTGGTCAGCAATATATTTTTCTTCTAAAAGTTGCTCAACGCTCTCTACTGAAGAACCTGCAACTTGTTTTGCTATATTATCAACAAAACTCTTAAATTCATCGTTTGCAGCAACAAAATCTGTTTCACAGTTTATTTCAACAACAGACGCCTTCTTACCATCTTCGGAAATATAAGTTTTTACTAGTCCTTCTGCTGCGATTCTACCAGCTTTTTTAGCTGCTGCAGCTAACCCTTTTTCTCTTAATATTTCTACAGCTTTTTTCATATCTCCATCAGCTTCTGTTAAAGCTTTTTTACAGTTCATCATGCCTGCACCAGTTAATTCTCTTAACTCTTTTACCATGCTTGCAGTAATCATATATTATTACCTCCTAAAGCTATCAATCATATAATTTTACATCTATCTTAATTCTAGGAGCAATATTACTCAGCTAATTGCTCACCTTGTCTTCCTTCAATAACAGCATCAGCCACTTTTGCAGCGATTAATTTTACTGCTCTAATAGCATCATCATTACCTGGTATTACGTAATCTATAGAATCTGGATCGCAATTTGTATCAACAATTGCAACTACAGGGATTCCTAAAATTTTTGCTTCTGCTATTGCATTCTTCTCTTTTCTAGGATCTACAACGAACATTGCTCCAATATTCTTTACATTCATTTCCCTAATTCCGCCTAAATTCTTTTCAAGCTTTTCTCTTTCTTTTCTTAAATTAATAACTTCCTTTTTAGGCAAAACATCAAATGTTCCGTCTTCTTCCATAGCATCTAATTCATCTAATCTGCTAATTCTTGTTCTTATTGTCTTGAAGTTAGTAAGCATACCACCAAGCCATCTATTCCTAACAAAATACATTCCACATCTAACAGCTTCTTCAGAAATAGCTTCTTGAGCTTGTTTTTTAGTACCTACAAATAGAACATCTTTTCCTTCTGCTGAAACAGACTTGATGAATTCATAAGCTACATCGATCATTTTAACTGTTTTTTGAAGATCAATGATATATATACCATTTCTTTCTGTGAATATGTATGGAGCCATTTTAGGATTCCATCTTCTAGTTTGGTGTCCAAAATGCACACCTGCTTCTAATAACTGTTTCATACTAATAACTGACATATTTAATTACCTCCTGTGGTTTATTCCTCCATTATCCTTAATTTTATAGACACCCAAATAGGAACCATCTATAAATTGGATAATGTGTGTATTTCTTACCTAATGTAGTATACCATAAGGTTTATACGGAATCAATAAAAAATATTATTTTATTTAATCTTTTTTAGTTCATCTAATAATTTATCATTTAATATTCTTATGTGAGTACCTTTCATACCTAAAGATCTCGATTCAATAACGCCTGCACTCTCAAATTTTCTAAGAGCATTTACTATTACTGATCTAGTTATTCCAACTTTATCAGCGATTTTAGAAGCAACCAAAAGCCCCTCATCTCCATCTAATTCATTAAAAATGTGTGCAACAGCTTCTAATTCAGAATAAGAAAGAGTACCTATTGCAAGCTGAACTACAGCTTTTTTTCTTGCTTCTTCTTCTAAAGCTTCTTGCTTGGCTCTTAAAATTTCCAGCCCTACTATAGTAGCACTATACTCTGCTAGAACTAAATCTTCCTCAGTAAAAGGCTTATCAAATCTTGAAAGTAGAAGAGTACCTAATCTTTCTCTGTTACCTATAATAGGAACTATAGTTGTTATTTTATTGCTAACATTGCATTCTTCTTCTTCATTTAATACACAGCGATCTATATTATTTAAGTTTGGTCTTGTTTCATCAATACCGAGCAACTTATTGTTATATTTCTCAGGGAACCTTTTATCAACAGAAACAATTTCTTTCATAATACCACACTCAAAGCCACTCGAAAAATTATGACCTAGTATTTTTCCTCTTCTGCTAGTAACATAAACATCGCTTTCTAATACCTCACTGAGTAATTTACAAATATCACTAAAAACTACAGGCTCTGCTCCAGATTTTTGTAATATTTTATTTAACATTCGTGTTTTTTTTAATAATGACATCTTAATTCCTCCTATTTTTCTTTAAATAATAATTGTGTAACTTATAGTAAACTATAGATAACTATAGGTATATTTTTAATTGCACAAATATTTAAAATATTTTGAATTATATCCTTAACATACTATCATATAATAACATATGATAGTATTTAATTCAACATATTTTTGAAGCTTTTCGACATAATATTCTATTATTTTTATAATTAATTTACTTGGTATATGTTTCCGTATATTTACACTCCCTGTTGGAACACACCAAATAATCTCCTTTAGATTTGCTATGCTTTTTTACTAATATCTCACCACATTCTGGACACTTTTTGTTCACTGGTTCAGCCCAACTAACAAAATTACATTCAGGGTAATTACTACATCCATAAAAAGTTCTTCCTTTTTTACTTTTTCTAACTAAAATTTTTCCGCCACATTTAGGACAACTAACATCAAGTTCTTTCACTAAAGGCTTCGTGTTTTTACATTCTGGATAGCCTGGACAAGCTAGAAAATCGCCAAATCGTCCATGTTTAATAACCATCATTCTGCCACATTTTTCACATTTAACGTCACTAACCTTATCTTCTATAGTAATTTTTGAAATCTCCTTCTCTGCTATTTCAATAGCTTTCTTAAGTGGCTCAAAAAATTCAGCTACAACTCTATTCCATTCAACATTTCCTTCTTCTATTTCATCTAACTTATTTTCCATTTCTGCTGTAAAATCAACATCAACAATTTGTGTAAAATACTTGCTAACTAAATCATTAACAACATTCCCCAACTCAGTTGGTTGAAGTGCCTTATTCTCTCTCTCAATATATTTTCTACTCAAAAGTGTTGAAATTATAGGAGCATATGTACTCGGCCTCCCTATTCCATTCTCTTCTAAGGTTTTAACTAATGAAGCTTCAGTATATTTAGCAGGAGGTTGAGTAAAATGTTGTTTGCCATCTATTGTATCACATAATAATTCATCATTTTCGTTTAATGAAGGTAACCTCATACTCTTATTATCTTCATCTGAAGAAAAATTATAAATTTTAGTAAAACCATCAAATTCAATAGTTGAACCACTTGCTCTTAAAACATAATCATCATTGCTTATATCAATTGTTTTGCTATTGTATATACAATTCTCCATTTGGCTAGCCATGAATCTATTCCATATTACTCTATATACTTTTAATTGCTGAGTATTTAAGCTCAATTTAGCTATTTCAGGGGTAATATTAATATTAGTTGGCCTTATTGCTTCATGAGCATCTTGAGTATTCTTTTTGCTTTTGTATATTTTTGGCTTCTCCGGAAGATACTTTTCACCAAATGTATCCAATATATATTTTCTTGCTGCTGTTTGTGCTTCATTAGATACCCTTACAGAATCAGTTCTCATATAAGTTATCAATCCTATAGTACCGTAACCCTTAACATCAACTCCTTCATAGAGCTGTTGTGCGATTGACATAGTTTTCTTTGTGCTAAAATTAAGTTTTTTGTATGCTTCCTGCTGCAACGTACTTGTTGTAAAGGGTGGAAGAGGACTTTTACTTTTCTTACTTTTTTTAATTCTAGATACAATAAACTTTCCTTTTTTTAATTTGTCAATTATTTTATCAGCTTCTTCTTTAGTATTTATATCAATTTTCCTTTTTTGGTATTGAATTAGCTTAACCTTTAGTTTATTTTTATTTTTCATCTCACTCAATAAAGCCTCTATTGTCCAATATTCCTTTGGTTCAAACTTATTAATCTCTTCCTCTCTACTACAAATCATTTTAAGAGCTACAGATTGCACCCTTCCTGCACTTAATCCCCACTTTACTTTTCTCCATAATATAGGGCTTATTTCATATCCAACAAGTCTGTCTAATACTCTTCTAGCCTGTTGAGCATCAACTAAATTTTTGTTTATTTTTCTCGGCGACTTTATAGCATTTTTAATTGTCGACTTAGTTATTTCATTAAATTCAATTCTACATTTTTGATCTTCATCAATTTTCAATGCTTTTGCTAAGTGCCATGATATCGCTTCTCCCTCTCTATCAGGGTCTGTAGCAAGAAATACTTTGTCAGATTTTTTTGCTTGTTTTCTTAAATTTTCTAAAGTTTTTCCTTTTCCCCTTATAGTTATATATTTAGGAGTATAATTATTGTCTACATCCACACCTAATTGACTTTTAGGCAAATCTCTTATATGTCCCATAGTGGCTTCAACAACATAATTTTTGCCAAGATATTTTTTAATTGTTTTAGACTTTGCAGGTGACTCAACTATAACTAATTTTTGTCCCATATTAACCCCTCCATTTATATGAATAATTTCGCATTAATTTAAATCATTAAATTCGATTTCTACGAAAATCTATCATTAATCCTAACATAATAATTTCCTGATAAACATTTTACTTCATTATTGATCTGCATTTCAAATAATAACTCATATAAACACTTAATGTCAATATTAGTTATTCTAATTATTTCATCAATATGTATTGGTTTATCACTAATTAATTTATTAATTATACCATAATTTTTATTTTTTGAATTAATTGTTTTTGTTTTACTTTTAGCTTCAATCAAATATTGTATACCAAGTAACTCAAATAAATCTTTCATGCATGTAAAAGGATATGCACCATCTTTAATGAGTTTATTTGTTCCTCTACTCTTATCTGAAAAAACTGATCCTGGAACTGCCATTACATCTTTACCTTGGTTAAGTGCAGAACTTGCAGTTATAAGTGAGCCACTTTTAATGTCTGCTTCAACAACTATTACTATATCACTTAAACCACTTATTATTCTATTCCTTATAGGAAAGTTATAAGGATAAGGCTTAGTACCAAATGGGAATTCCGATAATATACACCCATTGTTAATTAATTCATTATAAAGTTGCATATTTTCTCTTGGATATATAATATCCATACCTGTTCCTAAAACAGCACATGTGAATCCTGAATTTGCGATTGTAACCTTATGTGCAAAAGTATCAATACCTCTAGCCATTCCGCTTATCACATTTATATTATTCTTTGCCAATTCCTTAGCTATTAGCTCTGTAGTATTTTGACCATAAAAAGTACATTTTCTCGCTCCAACTATTGCTATGGATGGATTGGTATTTAAAAATTGAATTTTTCCTCTATAATACATTACACTTGGTGAATCGTCAAAATTTTTCAGCTTTTGAGGATATAATTCATCGTAATAATTAATGATATTAACATTATCATTAAGCATTTTCTCTTTTATTTTATTTATTTTTTCCTTATTCCATGCATTTTTTAGACATTTAATAATTTTACTATTGAAAATATCATAGTCTTGCTCATTTGCAATATATCTGTACCAAATATGCTCAGTAGTTTTAAACTTTTTGAGAATATCAAGTTTTATATTGGGATTTAATTTGACAAGCGAATACCATATATCAAAATCAATCATTTTACTCGATCTCCTTAATATCTAAAATAATAGCTCTTTTACTATATAATATTACCATTGATAAATTTTCTATAATTGATAGCTTCAATTATATCTTCTTGAAGTATATTCTCTCTATTTTTTAAATCGGCTATTGTTCTAGATACTTTCAATATTCTATAATATGCACGTGTACTAATTTTATAATTTGTGAATATTTTTTTCATAATACTTTCACATTTTTCATCAAGTTCACAATATCTTTTTATTAATTTTACATTCATTTGAGAATTTGTATTTATAGATTCATATTTAAATCTAGTCTTTTGAATGTCTCTTGCAATAGAAACTCTTTTTTTAATCGCACTAGATGTCTCCCCCATATTCTCTTTCTTTATATCGCTATATTTTGAAGGACTAACAAAAGTAAACATATCTATTCTGTCTATCAAAGGTCCTGATAATTTATTTAGATATCTTTTTCTTTCATACTCGCTACACAAACACTTTCTTTGGTCTGAAGCAAAATATCCACATGGACATGGATTCAGATTGCAAGTTTGACATTGTGAAAAAAAAGTTTCTACATATTATATGTAATAAAAATTCACCCGGAATTAAGTTGAAAAATCTAAGAGTAAAAAATAATGTTACTTTAAGTCAATTAGCTAAATATACAGGTATAAGTTCAAAAACTTTACAAAGAATCGAGAACGATAAAGTTAAAAAACCTTATTATTACTGGAAAAAAATTTGTGATTATTTCGGTATAAATCATATTGATTATTTAGAATTATTGACCTTACCGGAAAAAACTATTCAAGAAAAGTTAATAAAAATTAGAGCTCTACTTGGAGCTAGAACATGGAAAGAAGTAGCGGAATATTTGGGGTACAGTAAAGAATTTGTTAGTGATTTACTTACTCGCTATACCCCAAATAAAAAACACTTATATATAATAAACAATACTTTAAATAATCTAAAAAACAATGCTCTAAAAAATGGTGGCAAATTCTAAATTGCTACCTTCTTTTTATTTTTATCACTATGTTTAATCACAACCCTCCTTTTGCCTTTCATATCTTTGATTAAGACTTTAATTATCACGTCAACAACCCCCTCAGCTTTATTTACCGTATCTATTTATGTCATAGTACATAATTAATTCTAATTACCTTTCTTACTAAATTATAACTCTACAATTATCACTTTTCAAGAACGTACGTTCGATTTTTTTCTCTAATAAATTGTTTTTATAAGATATATCTTATGTATCTATTATATAACAGAATCGTATCGAGTGCCCCGATATTTCCGACAAAATTTGACAATTAATATTGCATAATTATATATATTTATACATTTTTACGCAATATCTGACACAACTTTCTTGTATACGACAACTGTATACATAGCGTATAATTTATACCGGTGATGAGTATGTACGAACTAATGATAAAAGAATATAGACTTAAAAAGAATCTTACTCAAAAAGAATTAGCTTTAGCTTTAGATATAAGCCAAAGTTATTTATCTGAAATCGAAAACGGCAAATACGATATTAAATTGTCATTACTCTGCAAAATTGCAAATGCGTTAGACGTGCTCCCCGCAGAGCTTTTTATTTATTCAAAAAGTACATCATAGTGATGTACTTTTAACACATAGTACTGCAC
The DNA here is from genome assembly GCF_001594005.1 of Clostridium tepidiprofundi DSM 19306. GTDB lineage: Bacteria > Bacillota > Clostridia > Clostridiales > Clostridiaceae > Clostridium_AC > Clostridium_AC tepidiprofundi. The sequence goes on from NZ_LTBA01000001.1 coordinate 206,876, forward strand.
TTCCAATATACTCTAGTTGGAGGTGCTATTATGATTAAAGAAGAAAATACAAGAATAACTGTTACTATTACTAAAGAAATTCATAAGAGACTTATAGAAGAAGCAGAATATGAAGACAGATCTGTTAGTAATTTAGTTTTAAAAATAATAAAAGAACACTATAAAATTAGAGAGGAAGAATAAGTTTAACATACAATAAAAAACCTTGGATTTTCCAAGGTTTAATTATCATAATGATATATTAAATTTCCTAAGTTGTCGTAAAGTTCTCCATCGTCTTCTTTCGAATTATTCCAAATATTTCTTTTGCTCCATTTTAAATCTCCTCTTGAATTTCCACTTGAAATTTTGATTGAAGCACCAGCTTTTAGAACATATTTTGGAAATATGTATGTTTGATTTCCTGTAACAGATACTAATTTCCAACCTGTTAAATCAATATCTTTATCAGAAGTATTTTTAATTACAACTATTTCAGCTACTTTATCTATGCTTTGTATAATAATTTTATTATTTTCTTTTGAAGTTTGAACAGTATTTGTTTTAGAAGTATTATTCTTGTCGCCTTCAATTATTGTTTCACCATCTCTGTAAGTATAATCTCCTGCCTTTGTATCAAAAGAAATATCTTTGCCATTTGATGTACACACTATAGTGCCACACTCGTCTGTTCTATAAACTATAATTCTATTATTTTTTAATTTATCCATTGTTTCTTTGTTCGGGTGGCCATAATCATTATCCTTGCCACATGAAATTACTGCATATTTTGGATCCACAGCCGCTAAAAATTCTTTTGTAGTTGAAGTCTTACTTCCATGATGGCCTATTTTTAGTACATCTGCTTTTAAATCATATTTTCTCGCTAATATTTCTCTTTCTGATACATCTTCTGCATCACCTGTAAATATAAATGAAGTATTTCCAAACCTTAATTTTTGAACTATCGAATAATTATTTGTCTTTTCATAGTCTTCATCTTTACCTGGTGCTAATATAGTCCATTCAGCTGCTCCTAGTTTATATGTTGCTCCTGGTACTGGAACAGTGATTTTAAGTCCTTTATTTTTTATTGCTAAAATTACATCCCTATAAGTTTTTGTTGTACTAACTTTTTTAGGCATTAAAACTTTACCGATATCAAACGTATTAATTACAGCATCTAAACCTCCAATATGATCTTCGTGTGGATGTGTACCGATAACATAGTCTAGTTTGGATACTCCATGCTGTTTTAAATAATTAACTACTAGAGTGCTATCAGCATTATTCCCAGCATCAATAAGCATAAAATGTTTGTTTTGCTCTACAAGTATACTATCAGCTTGGCCGACATCAATAAAATGTACCTTTAATTCTCCTATGTTTTCTGCTTTTGTATCAGTTTCCTTCTTAATATCTTCTATTTTTTCAGTTTCTTTCTTAGTTTCTGTTATATTTGTTTCACTGTATGCAGCTTGTTGATCATTTTCTTTTGTTTTCTCAGAAATAGCATCTTCTTTTTTAGTGTCTTCCTGTTTATTAATATTTTCGGACTCGGTTGCAATATTCTCTGTCTTTTTATCTTTTGATAATTCTACAGTTTTAGATACTGCTACCTGTTTATTTTGTTTTAAAGTTTCGTTAGTGTCAGAATTTCCACCTACAATTGCTGCCATGAATAATAGTCCGAAAATTATAGACAAAACACTTCTGACTACTTTATTATATCTTTTGTTTTTCCACATAAGGAATATGCCGATAGGCGGAAAGAATATTAATGTTAACCACATAAACCATGCTTTGTTATAAAATTTCTGTTGTTCTTTCATTATTACGCCCCCCTCAGTTTAATATTTCGATATATATTTCTACAAATAATCTCATTTTCCTTTTTAGAGTTGAATAAAACCCCCTAGCAAATAGCCAGGGGATTATAAAATACTATCTAATTAATTAATTTTCCGATATATAACAATTGGTTTAATGACATAATTACCACTATCCTCATTTATAGCATTACAATAACAGTCCACGTATGGGGTAATGTAAAAAAATAATAATATATTATAAAATTAATGTAATTTTTATACAGTATGTAAAATATCATTTAATATGTATTGATTTTTAGAATTATTAATATATAATTAAATCAAGGGAGGAGGAAGTAAATTGAAAAAAGTATATATTGTTTTTTCATATATAATCACATTTTTAATGTTTTTATCTATACATGTGTGTGTTGCAACCTATATTTTAAAAACGTTTTTTTCTACCTTCTACCTTGAATTTAATTATACTGTTAACTTATTATTGTTAATATATGGACTTGTAGTTTCGCTATATATAACATACAAATTTTACACTCCATCAACTAATCATCTTTTTCGTCACGATAACTATTTAAATTAATGACTTTTTTTGCATCATCCTTGTTTATTTGTAAACTTTCAGATGATACTTTTATTTTTTCAGCTTGCTTTACCATTTCATCAGTCAATTCAATATTTTCTTTTTTTATTTGTATTTGTTTTAATTCTCTATCAAGTTTATCTGATTTTAGTTTTGAATTTTGCTCCCTAAATTTCATAATTAGCTCTAATAAAGAGTTAAATTTTATAGGTCCTAATTCCCCTCCTGTTATAAGCATCCAAATAAATGCAATTGCTAATAAAGTTTTATGAGAAGCTAAAATATTAACTGTTTCATTGGTAATATTTTGGATAGTAAGTATCACATTCCCCGGAGAATTTAAATTTACCCTAGCGGTAACATGCATTCCTTCATCAAAACTATTTATAAGGCTGGATGAATTATATATAAAAGATGATAATGCTATTGCATCTATATCACCTTCTTTTTCTACATTAAAAACTGCATTTAATCTATTTTTCCACAAATAAATATTATATATTGAACTTAATATGTACTCAGCATACCCATCTATATTACTTATACCATGATATGAAGCTAGAACCTTATATAAATTAGGATTAAGCCTTTCTCCATTAACTTTTTTAAGTATTTTGATTTTTCTTCGCTTCTTATAAGGACAAATCATTTCTGTTCCATAGTCAATATTGTTATCTATTCGAGAAATTATTTCTATTTCTTTTTCATAATTTAAATTATCTACTTCAAAATATTTTCCAGCAATAGCAAAAGTAATTTCTTCATTTCTTCTACTAGGTATCATAATTATATCGCCAATTTTTATTTCTCTCATAAATCTTATACATTTATTTAATATTTGAGTTCCTTGTTTTGAATTATATTTATATTCTATAGATGTTTTTATTTCTTTATTTTTGGTTCTATTAGTACCAATGTAATCTATAACCTTATTATCAATAATATTCCATCCTAATGCTACAAATTCTTTGCTTATAAATTCATCATAAAAAAATCCTTTTTTAGTTCTTATCATCCAAAAGTTTACATCAGATTTCACTTCCTCTATATTTAATAAATTTGATATTTTTACCATAGTATTTTTATCTAAATACATAAAAATCCCTCCATTTTTATTGTATTCCATAAAATACTCATATATAATAGAGGTATCAATGGAATATTATTTATTTAAGAAACCATTTCGACGGCAATCAGTGATGGTTTCTTTTTTTATATTGTAAAACTTTTTTCTAAAAAGGACAAGTATTGACAAAAAAATAAGCCAGCACCCTAAGGCACTGGCACGAATTATTTATCTGTATTTTGTTTTTCTTCTTTTGGCACATGCTTTGTAAAAAAGAAAGCAGTAATAGCAGAAAGAGCTCCAACAAGAGCTGTAACTACTGTGTTTACTACATCTTTATTCTCTTTAAAAATAAATAAAGCAGCTGCTAAAATAACAACTACTAAAACTGCAAATACGTATTCGAATTTGATATTCTTCAACATATTTATTACCTCCTAAAATCCTCTAAAACTAAAATCCTCTAAAATATTTTTAATACTCTCGTATGCCTTTTCCGTTTTGGGACCATATATGCCATCTTCGGCTAATTTATGTTTAGTTAAAGTGTTATACCATTTCTGAAATAGTAAGCAGAAATTTGCATTGTATTTAGGTTTAAGTGCCGCTTGTACTATTTCGTTAAATGGGAAATTGTCTCCTGGACAACTAGTGTTATATAACTCTCTATGCCCTTTAATATCTTTAATATTGTACTTATACATTAGATACTTACATAGCTCTATTATAGCTTTTTTCTGTATTTGTGGCATTACCTCTTGCATGTAAGAGCCTTCTGCACATATGCCGATACTATAGTTATTATGGTGTAAGCAATGTGCTCCTATAACGTTTTCTGGTCTACCTCTGTAAATACTGCCGTCTTTTCTAACCAAAAAATGATATCCGCATCCACTCCATCCACGATTTAGATGCCATCTATGAATATCTTGGATTGTACAATGTGACGCTACAGCATGATGCAATACGATAAGATTAGTTTTAACTCTCTTGCTTAATTTGCTCTTGAATTTTAAATTGCTTTCTATAATTTTCATATTATCGCTCCTATCTGAAAATTTTATTTTGAACTACGTAAAAAAAGAATCCGAGTAAACTTGTTACCCAAATTCCCATCAGCCACTTCATTGTATTAGTTAAATTTCTTAGATTATCGCAAAGATTTTTAATCTCAATTTTAAACTCAACTTGACTTTGTTCAATTTTATCTAACCGTTTAGAATGGTCATTAAGTCGTGTTTCGTGCGTATTAAGTTTATCCCTTAACAATTCTTCATTCATGTTTTACCTCCAGTCTTAAGAGGGCATAAAAAATACACCCTCTATTACGCATTTAATCTTTTCTCTACTTCTGCTTTATACTCATCATTTTTAATATCATTTATAGTTATTTTTTTGGCTTTGATTAATTTTAGCAACATTTCAATTTTAACTTCACTAATCATTATAAAATTCCCTCGCTTTCTAAGTTAGATTGCATTAATAAATCTAATTTTTCATTCATCTCATCTAATTTTTCTTCTTGTGTCAACATTCTTTCGAATTCTTCGTAAAATTGTTCTTTTGTTTTTGGATTTACGTATAATTTAAATCCAATTCCTCTTTTTTTCTTTGGTTGTTCTAATATTTTTTCAACAATTACTCCATCTGTAGTGTCGATATTTTTATTTTCCTCAACATCTAAATTAAAAATTATTTGTACATTTAATTTTTCTTCAGTTTCTTTTATTCCTTTTAATAAATACATATTATTACCTCTCTTTCTTTATTTTTTTATTTTACCATTCGTCAAGAAATGCTCCTATTAAACCTGGATCTACCGCTACTGCAAGAACAAATTTATTATGCCCTGTATATTTCCAAACTTCATTTCCACTAGGAGATATTTTTCTAACGCTATCATCATAAGAACCACTATAAACATATCCATATTTATCTACCGCTACTGCGGCAACACCACGATTATGCCCTGTATATTTCCAAACTTCATTTCCACTAGGAGATATTTTTCTAACGCTATCATCATTAGAACCACTATAAACATATCCATCTTTATCTACCGCTACTGCAAGAACAGCTTTATCATGCCCTGTATATTTCCAAACTTCATTTCCACTAGGAGATATTTTTCTAACGCTATCATCATAAGAACCACTATAAACATATCCATCTTTATCTACCGCTACTCCATGAACAGCTTTATCATGCCCTGTATATTTCCAAACTTCATTTCCACTAGGAGATATTTTTCTAACGCTATCATCATTAGAACCACTATAAACATATCCATCTTTATCTACCGCTACTCCATGAACAGCTTCATCATGCCCTGTATATTTCCAAACTTCATTTCCACTAGGAGATATTTTTCTAACGCTATCATCATAAGAACCACTATATATGTAAAAATCTTCTTGAATAAAATCGACCCATTTTATTCCGTTCCAATAACTAGCATTTATAGAACACCATTTGTCATCTTTTCTATATTTAATAAAATTTAAATTTGCCATTATGCTCATATATCCATTTTCCCATATTTTTGGTTTGGTAGAAGATTTTTCTGCAGACATTTTAGTTTTATAGTTTATAGTTATTTCAGAACCATTTTCGTCTAAAAATTGTAGTCCTTTAAGTACATTGAATGACATATCTATATCTCCAATATTTATCCACCCTACACCTGTTATATGTGGTGGTTCGTGATCTCTAAAATAAATATTATTAATATTTTCAGAAGTTTTAATCCATATATCCCATTTTTTTATTGCTATAGGTTGTGATGTTTGAACAAAAATTTTAGGATAAATTTTACCTTCTTCAGATAATCCTGTTTGAATATTACCTATTTCAGTTATAATTTTGCTCCAACTTGAATTATGTGTTACCGGTAGACTATCATCTACAGACAATAATGCGTCTACCGTATTATTTTTAACATTATTGCCATTTGTAAAAACCTCGTTTATTGCTGCCACAAGATTATTTTTTTCGTTCGTCATCAGATTGCCAGTAGCATGTTTGCCATCTACCGTATCCGCATCTAAACCACTACCATGACCATCTACTGCCTTAACTCTATCTCGAATATACGTAGCAGATGTAACTTTATTGTAAGCACTATCTGCTTTGCTCTGTGCTGTACTAATTTGCTTCGTATTTTTAGCTAATTGTTCATTAATTTTTGTAACATTAGTTAAACTATTTTGCAACTTATTTTTTAGATCTATTATTTCTGTATCTGCTTTTGTAAAGTTTTCATTAATGTCATTTATGTCTACATCGTCATTTCCATCTGGTAGCTTAAATTTAAGACTTGTGCTATATTTCATTTTTATTCCTCCTAACTTTTGAAATCTCTTAGCTGATTCCAAGTTTTCTTTTTAGCTTCATTCCAAGTATATTTTTTAACATCATTCCAGATTTTAAACATGAAGTCAAATTTGTATGCCAAGTGTGCGGGTTTAATTTCTTCAATTGTTTCCTTTAAAGCTTCAATGTTTTTAGGGATTCCTGCAGTATTAATAAATTTGATTGTAAAAGTATAATTTTCATAGTCTTCTATTATTTCTACATCAGAATCACAATAAATTTTACATATTCTTTTTAATTGTTCTTTTGTTGTTGTAGCATTTGCTTGAAGTTTAGATTTAATTCTTTCTCTTCTATAAGATAGAGATTTTGTATTATTACTTTTAATTCCAAGTATATATTCCCATCTAAGAATATAAGAATTTAAACTATCTACAAACAAGTTATCTTCAAAATCGTTTATCTTATAATCTAATAGTCTAAATTCTCTATCATAAGAATTTAGTAAATTATCAATAACTCTAGACTTACGATAGTAGTTGGGCATATATTTAAGCATGTTGTGTTTAAAATTCCTTAAAGATAAAAAAGCAGTAAATATTAAATCTGTTTCAATTCCAAAATTAAAGTTTAATATATTTTCTACTTTTACACCTTTAAAATTAATCTCTGTGCTATTTAATAAGCCTAATTTATTATTAAATTCTACTTTTACACCCGTGTAATTATTTTTAAATACATTTTCAAGCAATAGCTTGCCTTCCAATGTATTTATTAGTTTATTCCATTTTCTATTTGCTTGTTTTAATTCATTCCAGCTGGAATTTCTTAAAAAATTCCAAGTAACCCCCATAGCCTACACCTACTTTATTTTGCACGTAATATAGTTTCGAGGAAATTTAAATTGACTATATTTATCTATTGTTTTTTTAACTTCTAGAGGACCATAAAACAATAAATTTCCGCCTACTTTTGCATCGTATAAAGCTGCATAGGTAATAGTTCCCCATGCGTTTTGTGCTATATCAAATTCAACTGATATTGAATTTGTAGTCTCTCCATTTATAGGAGAATTGAAAGTAACTAATTTTCTTTCATATCCTCTTCCAGTTACTTCTCCCGAATTAGTTTCGGGATTGCTTTTAAACAAAGCTAAATATACATTATTTATTTGTAGCTGTTGCCCTCTTAAAGTAGCTTCTACAAGTTTATTTTTAAGATAATTACTTATGTTATTCAATTTTCTCACATCCTTTAACTAATATTTAAATTGCCTAAAATACAAATTTCATCTTCTCCCATATTAATATTTTCTTTTTTTGAATTTACAAGTAAATTATTATAGTCTAATACTCCATCAACCGTAAGTATAAGACTCCCTATCTTTGCGTAGCTTACATAATTAGAAATAAAAGATATATTTTTAAAATAACTCTCTAGTTTTTCTTGTATCTTCTCTTTAATTACATTTATATTTAAAGCTCCATCTAAAACTAAATTAACTTTAATATTTATAGACTTGCTTTTTGCACTTGTAACAGTTAGTTGTGCACCAATAGGTGCTTGCTTGTCTATATAATTTTTCACTTTATTTATAAGAACTTCTGAAGCTTCTGTTTTATTTCTATCTACAATTATTACTTTTACAGTACCTGGACCATTCCAGAGAGGTTTTACTTTTGCATCTCCAACCTCATTTATCTCCTTAGCCCATTTTTTATATGCATAGATATTCCCAGACGTAACCGGTTCTCGCACAGCTTCAAAATATCTTTTCCTCAGTTCTTCATCTGTTTCTTCATCAAAACCATTTTTAAATTCTTCTATATTTTCAACTTTGCTTAATCCAGCAATAGTTACTGGAAAATACTTAATAGCTCCTATAGGTATATTTCCTATTTTCCCTGCCTGGTCGCATTCTACTTTTACAGTTGTAAAATTTTCTTTTTCAATTACTCTTTCTTCTAAAACTGTATAATTGCATAAATCTGTAGCAACTTTAATACCTTTTTCAACTTTTGTTCCTTCTTGTCCTATTATTTTTACTATTCCTGAAGCTTTTGTAGCGCGCTTTCTTATTAAGCCTTTTTCAGCTACTTTTCTATCTAAATAAGTACCCTTTGCAGTATCGGCAAAGCCCTTATCAATTATTTTTTTTATTTTTTCTTCTTGTAAATCAAACTCAATAGCTGCCGCCTGTAAATTATCATAAAAAAAAGAACCTTCGCTCTTATCAAATTCATCATCAATATTGTTTAACATTCTTTCTAATCTATTATTCACTAAAACTCACTTCCTGTTCAAAACTTCTAGCATCTTTTAAAATAACTGTAAAATATATATTTAGTGTTGTATATGCTTTATCTGTTGTAAATTCTTTTATAGTTTCAATTTGTGGATGTTTTAATAATGCTTCTGTAATTTCTCTTTTTAGTTCAGATTGTACAAATGCTTGTGGATATTTATTACCAATCAGTAATTCTCTTATAGTAACCCCGTATTCTCTTTTTTTGTCCTGTTTCTCATAAATTTTAAATTTAAACTTTTCAGTTCTTAATACTTTTTCTATCCAAACTTTTATAGCTTCAATTTCACTAGTTTCAATTAATTTTCCACCTTTCAATATAAAATCACCTTTAGAAAAATCAAATAAAAAAGACTTGCCGAGTTTATTTTCAGAAGTCTTTTCATCAATAATATTACCAATATTTATTTGTGTTTGTGGAAACATTATAGTTTCACCACCTTATCTATAGCGAAAAAAGTTTGTCCGTTTTCTGCTGCTATTAACATGACCTCATCATCAACTTTCAAGGTATCAGTTAACTTTATTTTTTGAGTACTACCCCATTGTTCTGTATTTATTTCTGAAGTTTGATATTCTCTAATGTAATTATCTAATATACTATTACAAAAATATAACTGTTCTTTTTTAAGTAATATTTGTCCATCAAATATGGAAATTTTAAAAGGATTTACACTAACTACTTTACCTGTAATGGCTCCTATAGCTTTCTTATTATTTCTTTCTTTCAACATTTTAGCAAACTCAACATCATAACTCATTTATATCACCCCTAAGGTTACATTAACTTTATCATGATTTACATCTGTTATACTGTGTGAAGCTGATTTTATTAAATATTTACCTTTTACTATATCTGTATTGATATTAACTACTCTACCAGCCTTTACTGTACTATCTCCTAAAATAGTAAAACTAATTTCTTCTTGTATTCTATTTAAGTCTTTCAGAGTATTTTGTGCAATATTCTTAGCTTGTGCAATATTCTTATCTTTTAGTGTTACAACTTCCTGCATAAGTCCAAACTTACTTATATTTGCATTATCTTGTACTTTAGCAATAATTCTTGTACTTTTTTCATCATCACTTATAACTACTACTTTATTTTTCATATCTTCAATACTTCTATTATAAGTTATATCATCAGATATTAATTTCAAACTTTTTATACTTTTGTTATCAAAGAATATAGTTGGATTAATCTCTAGATTAGTTATTTTTTCTATATATAATACATCTAGTCTCATTTCAATTCTATATTTAATATTTTTTTCTAAGTAACATTGTTCTAATATATCGTTAATTACATCAAGTATAGTTTCATCTTTATATATCTTAGTTATTTGAGTAGTTAAGCTGCTATTTATATTATTCTTTATACCAAATTTATCTAATAATTGTTTTATAGCCTTATTTGCACTAACTTTATTAAATTGAATTATTACTTCATTTTTATTTAAATAAAATGCAAAATCTTGTGAAGTAACTGAATAATAATCCTTATTTCTACTTGTGTTTGTAACTATTGCTCTTATAATCTCTTTGCTATTTTCTTTTAAACTAACTATAGCACCCTCTGAAACTGTTTCTACTGTATCAAATGTTAATGTAGTGCCTACTGTTTCTATATCGGTGCTATAAGAAATATTATTAACTTTGTTTGTTATATTTTTATTATTTACATATAACCTATACATCTTATATCACTTCCCTATATTCCTTAATAGTTAATGTATAAGCTATATCACCATTTCTTTTAGTTTTTGTTACAAAATTTTCTACAGTAACAGGTATATTAGTTAATTCTTTATTATTGTCAGTAACCATATAACGAATTGGTATTTCCTTATTTGCAACGTCTAAGAAAAAAGCTGTACCTATATTCATATCAACATCACTTCTCAACCACCTATATCTTTTCGAAGTTTTAGGGAAAAAACTTTCTAAAGTAGTTGTAAATAATTGCTTTTTATAATTTTTAAGATTAATAACACTATTTAAAGTTGGAAATTCTTCATTTGTAAAACTATAATTTAATAATTCGACATTCTGAGGAATTACAGGTAATTGTATAACTTTTTTTCTGTCTAAAGTACTAAAATAAATATCCATATTAACCACATCCTTTCTATAATTTTAAGAGCGGTTATAATAACCACTCTACATTGTATCTAATGCTAATTTAACTTTTTTAACAATTCTTTCTCCTACTTTATCAATAAACTCGTTATTGCCAATAACATTACCTTGGATCGTTACATATACTTTTACATCATTAGTTTTTTTATCGTTGTTCTTCTTACTTACATTGCTGTTTTTAATATTATTAACAGTACTATTAGCAATACTTTTAGTATTATCAAATGTATTATTGTTTGTACTGTTGCTTATATTATTAGTAATATTTTTTATTGTATTGAATATATTTTTAACAGTGTTTTTAATATTATTAACAGTACTATTAGCTTTTTCTTTAGGATTAATAATCCTAGTAGCTTGATTTAATAATTTCCTGCTTCTATTACTATGTTTTAAAGGTATAGCAATTTCTGGACCTGCTTCACCAAATATCGAAGGTTGTGTTGCTATACCGCCTTTAGCGAATTCAGGTAAGTCTGGAATAATTGGAATAGAAAAGCCAAACTTTTGCCCTCCAATTTTGGGCACCCACTCTGGAATGTCAATTGACATTCCATTTACTTGGGTAATCATATAGTTTATGCCTTTTATTATGGCTTTTAACGGAAATAAGAAGGCGTTTTGTAACCCATTAAATATTCCTGTAAAAATCCCTTTTACACCTTCCCATGCTTTTTTCCAATTGCCTGTAAAGACACCTGTAACAAACTCTATAATCCCACTAAATATTTGCTTTATAGATTTAATATGCGTTCCTATAAACTCCTGCAATAATGGAAACCTATCACCAAAACCACTCCATAATGCATTACCAACTTCTACCACTTTAGCTTTGATATTGTTGAATGTTTCTTTAATACTTGCCCATAAATCTCTGGCTTTTTTAGTTAATTTATCCCAGTTTCTCCATAGTGCATAACCTATTGTAATTACTGCACCTACAGCTAGTACAATCCAACCAAGTGGAGTTAATGCTAATGTGCCATTGAATATAAGCCATATTGTATTCAATGCAGTGAATACAGTTTTTAATATTCCTATCACTTTTATAACTGTATATAAAGTCCCAATAAATACCAATAACGTTGTGATTAACTTTTCGTGCTTTTTAGCAAATTTTACTATTGTCCTAATAAATTTTGTAATCTTAACAATTCCATCACCTATACTTCGTACCCACTCTTGAATAGTTTTTTCGTTATTATTAACCCAGTTATTAATTTTGTCTATATATTGCCCTATAAGTCCTGATTGAGTATTCATAATACTTGTAAATATATTCTTGCTTGTATTTTTTAATTTATTTAGCTTAAAGCCTATAGTATTAGTCATAGTTTTATATGCTTCATCCGTAGCACCTGCGCTATTTTTCATAGCATCAAGACTAGTATTAAAATCTTTAAAGCCTTTACCTGTAAGTACTAATGCTCCAGATAATGCTCTAACATTTCCAAACAATTGACCCATTAATTCTGTATTGCCACCTGTTTTTTCTTTTATTTCTTCAAGAAATTTACTAAACCCTTTAGATTTAATAGCTGATACAGAAAAATCAATACCTAACTTTTTAGCCATCTTAGCTGCTTCATCGGAAGGTTTTATAACACTTGTCAAAACACCTTTAAAAGCTGTTACTGCTTCATCTGTTTTAAGTCCGTTTTTTGTTAAACTTGCCATACCTGCCATAAGTTCGTCAATAGATGCACCTGCACTATTTGCAATAGGAGTAAGTGACCCCATACTTTCAGATAATTCAGCAACAGTAGTTACCCCTAAATTTTGTGTAACAAGTAGCTTGTCAGAGATTTTTTGCATGGCTTCCTGCCCTTTTAATCCATATACATTCATCGTTGACGTCATTACTTTTAATGCACTATTAGCATCTGTGAATCCTGCCTTAGCAAGTTTGCTTGCTGTAACACTAGCTTTTAAACTATCTTTCGGACTTACACCACTAGATATGGCACTATACTGTGTTTCTGCTAGTTCAGTCACTCCTACACCTGTTTTCGTACTTGCTTTAAGTAAATCCTTTTTGATATTTTTTAATTGCAGAGCATTTTTAGCAATAGATTTTACTTTTGCTGCACCTTCTTCTAAGTCTTTTAGTCCTTCAAATCCAACTTTTGTAGCAAATACTCCAAGCATAGCACCTACAGCTAATCCTACTTTTGTTACTTTTTTTGTAACTTTATCCATGCCTTTTACAAAGTTATTTTGCCATTTTTGTACTTGCCTTTGTGATTTTTTCATGTTTTTAGTTACATTTTCTACATTTTTGTTTACACGCATAAGCGTTTTAGAAGTTCTATCTCTCATCGCCAATATAGTACCAATCGTTCTAGCCATTTTCTCACCTCTTTTCTCCAAAAATGGCTTTTAATTTTTCTATATCATATAAGACTTTTTCTTCTTTGCACACTTCCATAGAACGTAAAAAGAATTGTTTTTCTACATAATCTAAATTAAGTAAGTAATCTAATGTAAATCCTTTTTGGAGATAGTAAGAAACCCAATACATTTCACCTGGTTTCTTACTATCTCCTATTAGTTTTTTACATCTTCAACTACTTGCTCAGTTAATTTCCCGCCCTCAAATTCTTCTACAATTTGTGATGCAATTTCTATCGTTCCATTTATGCCAAATATTTTAGATACTACATCTAAAGGGTCTTTAATATCTAATTCTTCCCTTAATTCCCTGTCTTGCAAAAAAGGACAACACACATATACTAATTCTTTACTCGCTTCAAATGTAATTGATAAATCTTGTTCTGTAACATTACCTTTTTCATCTACTTTTACTGCTCTAGCACATTCATTCATATATCTTAAGATTTCATTATCAGTAGGTCTTTCAAATCTTATTTCTCCAAAACCATCTACATCTATAAATGTAAATAATTTTTTAGCTTTTTCTCTCTGTAATGCTTTTTTTCTAAAATCATCAAGTGTTAATTTTTTACCTTTTGACATTCTATCAAATCCTTTCTAATTTCATTTTAAATACATAAGAAAAGCACCCTAAAAAAGGTGCTATATGCTAAATTTCTTCAAATGTAGCTGCTTTGAAGCTTAATTCCAATTCTGTTACTGCACTATCCTGTTCAAATTTTTGTAAATCATATGAATCGAATGTTACTTCATCATATCTATATCTAACTGCTTTAGAGCCATCATTTCTTTCCATTTTTGCAACAATACTGATTTCAGGAATTAGATTATTTTTAGTTGCATCTGCCAATTCCTTTAAAAAATCTATTTCAGAACCATCACGTCTAAGTGTTAAACTTCCTTCTATCGAATATCCATTTGGAATTTGTACCTTTCCATAGTGATCATCTCTAGGGTCAAGAATTTCTTCATAATTGTTTGTAATTGTAACAGTTAGATTAAACACATTCATATATCTTTTATCGTTTATCCAACATTTGCCTTTCTTTCCGTTGAATTGCTTATTTCCAACTTGCGACATCGTTCATCACCTAATCCTTTCTTACATTGTAATTACAAACGTAAAATCTTCCATTGCATTAAGAATCTTAATATTACTTCTAAGCCATACATTTGTTCCTACTGTCATATTTTTAACTTTTTCATCATCCCATGTTAAAACAACATCTTCCCCATACTTAGGAATATTAGCTAATCGTTGTTGCTCTAAATCAACAGTAGCTCTATTATTAAAATTACTGTCTAACAAATTATCCAATGCTAAAGATTTAAAATAAGCAGTAATTGCACCTATTAATAATGCTTGGTTATCTGCATTATTTTTATATTTTCCTTTGTAGAATTTGTCAAATGTAGTGTAAATATCGTTATAGATTAAATCCATTATTTCTACAATCAATATAAATTTCATATCATCTGTAATCCCTTCACCTGTTGTAACAAGAGAATTTACACCCCTAGCAACACGTACTTCTCCATCATTGTTGTACAATACAAACTCTCCTGCATTAATGGCAGTGTCTAAATCAGTAGGTTCTTCTACTTCCGTAAATTTATTTAGTGGTTTTGCAATAGCTGACATAGTTAAAGGCAATCCTGCTAAATATCCTAATAAGTAAGGTATAGCTTTATCTCCTGCTTGTTTTCCTCTACTATCTGCAAAAGAAACATTGGTATTTGTAAAGTTAACAATATGCATATTATCTGCTTTTGAATTATATACGATTGCTTTGTATCTTTTGTGATTATTCGCTACTGCACTTTTAACAAATGATACTAAATCCGTAGTTTCTGTATCCGTTGCATCTGCTATAGCAATCCAGCAGTTTCTAGGAGCTTTTATTTTAACTTTACTTAGTATGTCTGCTAATGTTCCCCCTTCTCCGATTCTGAACACTAGTAACTCTTTTGGCGTTCCTTCTAGTACATCCTTAATGTATTGTACATTATCTTCTGTATATTTTGCTTGTTCTGCTGTTGTGAAATCGTCAGTGCTTCTATACTTCGTAAATATGTCTGTATTTGTTGTATCTTTTACAATTAAACAAGCTACACCTTTGCTCCCTCTTTGCACTGCACTTGCTCCAAGTCCTTTAAATATTATGTTAATTTTAGGCATTCCGATATCTGCCATATTATCATCATTCCTTTCTAATTATTTTAACTATAATATAAATCTTCCATTTCTTCTTCTTCGTGTTCATCTGTTTTATTCCAGTTTTCATAGAATCTTAAACAAAAATAACAATGTAAAACCTTATCTTGTCCTTTATTGTCAACTACATCTAGCTCTACATTATCCACATCGGCTAGATATGTATTTACATCTAATACTCCATCATATAAAAATAAAGTTTCTAAACCATCTTTCATTTTTAATAATTCATTTTCGTTTTTATATCTGTCAGATGGAAAATAGTAAATTCTAACTGTTAAATTTCTATCTCTACCAACTGTCATGAATTTTTTTGTATCAATATTATCTAATTGCACAAAAAAAGAAGGTCGTTTAATACCTTCTCGAATATTATTAGACTCTATTTTTATATTCGCAAATTTTGTTTTTAGCTTATCATTAATTGCTTTTTTTATATCCATATATGTTAGCATATATTATCACTTCCTATAGATTATGCTCTTGCAATAATTCATCGATAAATATTTCTGTATCATCTACATAAATATTTTCAAATTTTCGTGCGGCTTTATCAACAAAATGCCATCCAAGTACAAATCCTAATTCTGGTCCATCTTTTTTATTTTTTATAATATGGCCATCCTCTAAAAGATGTGTAAGTGGATGACTAGAATATCCTCTTACAGCCAAATCGCCATCTTTTTTAAATACTTTTCCACCCTTAAAAGATTTTTCTACATCTTTTGTATCTCCCTCACCTGTACCAATATTGCAAGACTTAAATTCTCTACGTTGCTCTCTTGCTAACTTTTTTCCTTCTTTTCGCATAAATTTTCTACTTTGTTTTCCTTTTATCTGTTGTGCTAAACTTAGCAAATCCTTACTAAATTGATCTAATTCTTTTGTGTTAAATTCTACATCAGACATTACTCAATCACTTCCTCACAAAATATCTCTAAAAATGAATTTTTAAAATATGGATTAAGGATGTATTTTATATCAAACCTTTTACCTCTAAATATAATATACATATCTTGAGTAATATCTTTCCCGGCACTATATCTCACAATTATTTTATGCGTAGTATTACTTAGTATAGTTTCTACTTGTCCTCTTTGCAAACTTGCAGTCTGTGGAATTATAGTAGCCCATATAGTCTTGATTTTACTGTCTATATAGTCTACTTCACCCAATTCATTTTCTATTTCGATTTTTCCATATATATCTATCCTGTGTCTTAATCTTCCTGGATTCATACAGTATCACCTTCATAACAATATTGCAATTGTACTAATATAGAGTTGAGCGAAAATGCTATTTTATCAGTTTTCTTTTCTGATATTGCTTCTCTGTTTTCGTACCAATGTGTTATAAGCAGCTTTTGAGCTAACTTATAAAGCTCAATTTGATTAGCATCAGTTATATCTGTACCATTTAAACCTGTAGCATTATAAATATAACCTTCACTTGCTTGTATTAATGCATTTAAAAACATATCTTCTTCTGTGTAGTCTTGCTCTAATCTTAAAAATTCTTTTATTTCTGTTATTCCCATATTATCACCACCTATTTAAAGAAGGGGTATTCCCCTTCTTTTATACTACTGCTGTAACGTCAATTTTACCTCTTGCAACCGCAGCACTATCCCATGCTTTATACTGCTCTCTTTCGATTACTCTCAACTCTGTTCTATCTTTTCTAAATGCTGTACCGCCAACATTAGTTGAAGCTATTTCATATCTTTGTCTATCAAATTTAATTACTCCCTCTTTAAAATCTCCAACATATATTGGCGCATATTTTGTGGTAGTTCCAGTAGTAGACAGTTGACTGTTAGGAACTACTATAACAGGTTTACCGAATAAGATTTTGCGTGTAGGTTGAGTTATATCATCTTTTAGAAGTGGTCTACCATTTTTATCTTCTAACGTATCAAGATATTGGAATCCATCTTGATTAGTAAGTATCTTAGCTCCTACAGCATGTATTGGATCAAGTGTAACATTCAAAGCTTTCTTAATAGCTTTATAGTCAGCAAATGTTTTTTCACTTAAAGAATTTAATATCGCTAAAAATAATGT
The DNA here is from genome assembly GCF_001594005.1 of Clostridium tepidiprofundi DSM 19306. Classification (GTDB taxonomy): domain Bacteria; phylum Bacillota; class Clostridia; order Clostridiales; family Clostridiaceae; genus Clostridium_AC; species Clostridium_AC tepidiprofundi. The sequence continues at coordinate 224,761 of NZ_LTBA01000001.1, forward strand.
ATTATTCGTCACAATAGATTTCTTGCCTATCCATTTCTTAAGATAGTTAATTATATTTTGGTCACTATCTTTAAGTAAATCATTCGGAATTGGCAGCCATCCAGCGTACTTTTGAATTGTATAACTAACAGTCTCAAACTGTGGGCTTGCCATTTCATCTATATCCGCCGTATCATCAGTAATATTAACAAGTGGAGTCATAGTTGCTATCTTTTCAATTACCCTACTACCTGTAAGACTAGAAACTGGTTCAATTGTTGCGAGTTGGGATAAATCAATTAAACTTCTCTTATATTCATTTATTTTAGTTTGAATATCATTAGGAACTATAAGCCCACCATCAGCGTCAGTGCTTTCTGATAAAGAGTTTTTAAATTCTAAAATTTCTCTGTCCTCAGCTGTTAGTCTTTTACCTTTCAAAGCTTTAAAAAATGCATTTTGATACAGTTGTTCTTGCTCTTGCTCATCTTTTAGTTCCCCAATTTGTTTGCCTGTAGCATTTTGTACTTCTAAAGCCTCAAGTTCATCCATAAGATCTAATTGGTTTTTTAATTCTTTAGCTTCATTTACTTTATTTTTAGCTTCTGTCATTTTATTTTCTTCTACGAGTTGTCTAGCTTCAGCCTTTAAAATTTCTATTTGATTTTTAAGTTCCTGTCTTTTCTTGCTCATTATTAATTACCTCCAATATTTTTATATTAAAAAAGAACCTTATATAAGGTCCAATTCAATCAATAATTTTTCTTTTTCTAAATCTTCGCTATTATCAATCTGCTTTTTTTCTATTGCAAATAACTTCTTTATAGCTTCATTAGTGCTATTCACTATCGCAAGTCTATTATAAGCAAAGTCCTTGATATTACTTACTTCTATTTGCTTATCTTCATATAAAACACCATCTGCAAAACCATTTTTAACTGCTACATTAGCACTCATCCATGTTTCGTCATCCATCATGCTAGATATTTTGTCCCTAGATAACCCTGTCTTATTCACATATGCATTTACAATTGTTTCTTTTACAGCATCTAGTATTTCTGCTGTTTTTCTCATTTCTCTCATATCACCACTAGCAATAGTAAGTGGATTATGTATCATCATAATTGCAACTGGTGACATAAGCACTTCATCTCCTGCCATGGCAATTACAGAAGCTGCAGACATAGCTTTTCCATCAATTTTAACGGTTACTTTGCCTTTATGCTCTTTAAGAGCGTTATAAATTCCTGCTGCTGCAAATACATCACCACCATAACTATCAATCCATACTATTATATCTTTCCCTTTGTATTTGCTTAGTTCATCTTTAAATGCATTTGGTGCAGTATGCTCAATTTCAAACCATTCATATATCCAAGCATCATCATTACTTACGATTTCACCTTCGATTCGCAATTCGACACTTTCTGTATTATCATTTTCATTTTTTATGGTCGCAAAATTCCAGAACTTCATTACTTGTCACCCCCTTTCTCATATGCAGCACCAGCTTTTTCAATAGGTGTCATAGTTCCATTTACAAGCAGTTGGTCACCACCTTCTTTGGGCTCTAATTCTTCAAGTGCTCTTACTTCATTAGGTGTAATAAAGCCACTCTGTATTCCTATTCTATAAGCTTCATACCTTGCTTTTATATCGCCCCTAAGTATCACATCTGCATTAAACTTAAAGTAGTAACCTGCATTTATTTCCTTTGTTGTAAACAACTTATAAACGAGTTCCTGCTCATACATGTTCAAAATACCAAGCAAAGTATCTGTATAGAATTCTCTATTTGCTTCACTTGTACTTGCATAACTTGCTTTTTGCAAATCGTTCACCTGATGTAGCTTTATGCCATATGCTGCAGTCAATTGCCTAATCGTCAAATTAGTATTTTCTAAAAACTGCGCATCCGTCATTTTCAAACTAATAGGCTGATATTGAAAGCCTATTGGTAGTAAACTAACTTTATTTGCATTTTTAAGCCCATTTGACATCTGCTCAAACTTTTCTCTAAATGTTTGTTCAGCCTTTGGGTTCAAATCTCCTACATATTGAATTATTCCTTTAGTTTGCATGCCATTTTTATAGCTATTATTAAGAAACATACTTGAACTTTTAGCATTCTCTATACTATTTCTAAGAGTTTCAATAGGGTTTATGCCAGCTATACCATTAGTTGTAAGCCCTTTGAAATGTAGTAAATCAGTAGATTCTATTCTATATTGATGTCCTAAATTATCAGTAAATACATACCAAATTTTATTTTTAGAACTTAGCAATCCTACATCATCAACATATATCTTCACTTTTGCGCTATCCAAAGGATATAAGCCTAAAATAGTACCTGCTTTTCTGCCTACTCTTGCTCTGTCTATCCAAATATAAGCATTTCCATAGATATTTCTTTGAGTTTCTATGCACTTCCAAAAATCGCTTGCACTCATATATGGGTTTGGTCTCAATTTTAGCATTGGATATAGATAATGTTCCTTAGCTTTTTTTGTACCATTGCTATCCTTGTATACTTTCAAAGGGAGTTTACTTACAGTCTCTGCTAAAATTTTAATGCAAGTATAGACTGTAATTTCATTCAAAGAGTTTTTACCACTAATATTCAATTCATCTGTACTTAATCCCATTTCTTCTAACCATTGCGAAAGACTTTGCAAGCCATCAATAGTTTCATTCTTAAAAACTTGTTTTTTTCTACTAAATATCAATATATCACCTCCTTAGAGGATATTTACTAAAATAAACACCCAATCCAAACATAATAACTCCAGTAGCATATAACCCTGCTATTTTGGATAATAAAAAAGTAGCTAAAACTATTATTGTTAAGCCACCTAAAACCAATATATCTTCAATATATCTTTTTATAAATTTCATTCTATACACCCCATAACTTATTAAGAAACTCTATGTCCGCATATTTGTTTACATCAATGCCCGTTTGTTTATCGTTCATCATTATTTTGTGAATACCTATAGCAGCATCTATTGGGTCAATTCTTGCCGTTCTGTGCTCTTTATCTATTTTTATTTCTCCAAAACTATTTCTAGTAATTACAGCATTGACACCGCAGAATTTAAACAATCCATCTTTCTTATTGTATTTTGCAGTACCGCCATCTACACTTAATTTAAAATCTTCTGTTGCAGTGTTTAAAGATTTAGCTGATTGTTTTATTTCTATACAATCAACCCCAAAACTTTCTAGATCACTTAAAAAAGCGTCAGCATTATGCGGGTCATAAGCTATTACTTTAAGTTTTAAATCATATTTTTCAATAAGTTCTTTAAAATAACTTATTATATATTTATAATCCGTTTTAATTCCTCCGAGTGTCTCTGTTAGAGTTATTAATCCTTCATTTACCCATACATCATATGGTGCATTATCTGTTTTAATATGTTCGGCTAACCTCATTTTAGGCATGAAAGAATGCTGATGAAAAAAATATGCAGGTTCTCCATTTTCTAAGAAAGGAAATTCTAATACTCCTGAAGTTAAATCTCCTCCACTGGATAAGTCTAGCCCTAATCCACACTCTTTACCTCTGAAATCTTCTAAAGTTAAGTCGCAAGCGCACTTTTTCCAATTATCTATATTAAGATATTGATTATCGGAATGTTTGTACCAAATATTAAGGGCTTTCGTTAAAAAATCTCTTAGGTCACTCCCCCCCATATCTTTTGCAGTCTTCCCTACAGCTATAAGATTTTCTAAGTCTTCTTTATCTTTACAGACTAAAGGATTGGCTTTAACCCAATTTTGCGGATTCCAAATATCATCTTCTTTATCCATCTGTGCTATATAAATAAATTGCTTATCATTGCTGAACACTCCTTCTAAAACATTCTTGCAATATTCCCAAAGTTTATAACATGGACTATTAAGATTAAACCCAGCAGTAGTTATAACGGATATTAAACTTTGTTTCATCTTTCTAGTTCCACCTTCAAGCAATTTATACATCTGATTATCTTTATGGGCATGGTATTCGTCAACTATTCCCAAAAGCGGCCTAAATCCATCTATGCTTTTAGTATCTTTCCCTAAAGCTTTAATGGTCGAATTAGTTATAAGACAATCTATTGTACTCTCATATTCTTTTATTTTAAATAATTCTTTTAAATCGTTATCCGCATTTATAAATTTAACTATCTCTTTGAAAACGATTTTGGCCTGATCCATTTTTGTTGCAGTACAATATATCTGTCCATACTTATACCCATCAAAATTACCATAGTATGTTGCAAGAATACCATTAAGAAATGACTTACCATTCTGTCTGCCTAATTGTATATATGAGTTTCTAAATCTCCTGTAACCAGTACCTTTAGTTACCCACCCGTTGATTGAGCCTAAAATAAAATCTTGAAATCCTTCCAATTTTACAGGTGTCTCTTCTTCGCCTTCAGCAATTGTGAGTGTTTCAGCGAAATCTATTATTTTAAGTGATTTTTCAATATCGAATTCATATTTAAAAATTGCTAATTTGCTTCTTTCTAAATCATCTAAATGTCTTTGACAAGCTAATCTTACATACCTTCCAGCAATTTCTCTGCCTTCAATAACATCTTTAGCATATTTGGTAACTCTATCTATCACATAGAATCACCTCACATAAATTTAGCAAATTTATTTTTGGGTTTGTCATCTTCGCTTTTAGGAATTACTAATTTACATCTACTAGAAATAGTTAACCCTAAATCTCCTGCTGCTTGTCTTGCCATTTTAAATAGTTTCTCTTGCATAAGCAATAAACCGTAATATTTTTCATTTTCTGGACTCATTCTAATAGCTTTCTTAACTACCTTTTGATACTGGTATTCTGCTATTAAAAATCTTGCTAATGCTTCACAATCTAAATTACTCATTATGCCAATATTAATAAGTTCTTTAGCTATACGATTAAATTCTTCTTGCAATTCCTTAGGCAAGTAAGAAGGTGGCTCAACATTATCTGCTGGAGCTTTTACTTCCACATTTTTCCTTTCTTCTATTTCTTTTTTAGTTAGATGTTTTTTGCCTTTTACTACAAGCAATTCTGTTGGTTGTCTAGGTCTTGCCACTTTCCTTACCTCCTTTCGAAAATTTCATTTAGGGAGTTTCTTCGCAAGAAAAGAGGGCACGCGGTCTTGAGCCCTTTGCCTAAAACTTTTTCAATACCCCCTACCCCATAGCCTTCCTTAGTATTTCCTGCATTTCCCTTTTGCTTTTCTTATATTTCGCATGCACGTAGTTATGACAACTATTGCATAAGCATATACAATTATCCGGGTCCAATGCTAATTCTTTATTCTCTTTTCTCTCAACTATATGATGTACTACATCAACAAAATTTATCTTGTCATTCATTAAGCATAGCCTACATAATCCGTGGTCTCTAGTCTTTACCATCTTTTTAACTCTATTCCACTCTTTACTATTGTAGAATTCTATGCCTTCTTTATCCCTGTAGTACTTGTCGTAATATCTATTCTTTTCTGTTTTTTCTTGCTCATATTTCTTCTCACATTCTTCGCAATACTTTTGATTGTAGTCTATTACTTTACCACACATAGGACAAGTCTTCTTTAATGTCATTGTTTCACCTTCTTTTTTAAAGCATAAAAAAAGAGCCAGTTGGCTCTGAAATTTATATTATAATTCTATTTTTATACTGCGTTTTTCTATAACTATTTTTGTGATGCATTCTGGGCATTCCATATAAATTGTTCCCCAACCATCATCTTTTTTATGAAGCCTTAGTAATTTTTTTTCATTATCCCAGCAACGTGTACAGAATGGCCCAATTGTTTTATCTTTCTCTTTAATCCAATACATATTATTTTCGAATTCAAGATTTTCTTTTATTTTTAATTTTTCTCTTAATTCTTCATTACATCTTTTAATCTCTTTATTCTCTTCTATTAATTCCATAACTTTAGTTTCAATATCTATTATTTGTCTGTTCAACTCTAAATTATCCATTTGTTGCAATGTCTTTACTACTGTTTTGATATTATCTATTATATCCATAATTTTTCTCCCCTTTCTATTCTTACAATTCTCTGTAGAAAAGGAATATCCTCCACCAATCGTTCGCAAGTTTCGACAATATTAGATTTATTTTACTTAACCTGCCTAAACGCTCCATGTACTCTTTTATATACATGTCCATTTTGCATTAGTTCTTCGATATCTTTCTGTGAGAGGTGCTCTTTCTTCTTACCTCTCTGTTTCTTTCTTTTGCTTGTTTCTCTATTCAGTTGATTGTATATATTCGCCTGCTGACTTCTTAGTATTGCTCCAATTTTCACACCTCTCACATCCTTTCTAAAATAAAAAGGCAGCCGATTTTTCGACTACCTAACTGGGGGCTAATATGAGTAACTTTTCTATAATACTATTTTACTATGTTATTTTGCTTGTAGCGTGCCAAAAAAGTGCCAAACTACAACTTTATTTCTTCGATATTAAAAACACTGCTCCTTGTCATTTTTATAATAATATCCATTTATTCATAAGCATATACCTAGCTAATGGAATATTTACAGGCATCTCATATTTTTTACAAGTGTATTTTAAAGCATTTGTAAAAGTGTATATCCCGTCGCCAGTACCAAATCTTGCTTTTCCACCCTTTAGCATATATTTAAGTGCCTCTTCCCAAGATACATAACTAGGTACTTCTGTAAAATTCATATTCATAATGGATTTCATTGAACAAATAGTGTATCTATCACTATTAACATCATATAATCCGCCCTCTTTTATTCTGTATAGAGTTCCCGAATCTGTTTCATATTTCTTACCTTCTTCTAAATCTTTAAATTTCATAATTATTCCTCCTTTTCTTATTCTTATAACCCGAACATTACAATTACCATCTTCCTTAACGCTTCCTGCTTGATTCTTTTAGCCGTTCTCTCACTCACGTAAATCAAATGCGTAAATTGGTAGTAGTATTTATTTTCTATGCATCTGTTAATTACAATCTCTCTTTCCGTATCGTTTAACGTATTTAAAGCTCTATCTATCTTGTTGATTAAATGTTCCATTCTTTTTATTCTATTTTCCAACTCATTTAGCTTTATAATCGTATTCTCTACTTCTGAATTGAACTTATTAGTTTTACTTACAACTTCTTTGCTTACGTCTATTGCACTGCTAGTATCCTGCAATAGCTTGTACTCCTCTTTTAGATTTTTTATACTTGCCTTTATCGACTTATAGTCTCTTAACCATTCCTCGACCTGTTTTCTCTTTTTAAACTCATTCATATGTTTTCACCTCTCAACCATTCAAAAGTTTCAATTCCTACATCGCTCTTGTGCTTATTTATGCTTTTATTAACCGCATTTTTAAAATTATAGTTAATCCCTTTTTCTAAGTATTCAAATAGCGTGTCTATTTCTTGCACTTTTTTATCCAAAAATATTTTTTCTTGCAAATTATTTACTTCTAGCTTTTCGATATTCGTTTTAAAGTTATATAACGCTTCTAAAATCGTAACTATTTGCTTATAACTTAAAATTAGATTATTTCTTTTCGGATATGCTACAATTTTAAATTCTGCTTGTTCTTCTTGCTCCTCTATGATGTCAAACAATACTATCTGTCCGTTTAACTCGTTCTCTCTTGGCTCAATTTTCATTTTTTTCACTCCCTGCCGTTAACAATGCGGCTGTAAAAAATCCTATCATGCCACCTATAAATAATCCTATAATTAATGCCATGCTTGGCACCTCCTAACTACTTGTCCATTCAGTCCGTATATAATTCCATGTTCTAAATCAATCATAGCTTTTATCCATTTTCCGTTTTTCTTATATCTACATTTATATTTTATTGAGTAATTTCTCTCGTAAAATCTGTTATTATCTAAAATGTCATTTAGTTTATCCCTCCATTCACATCCGTACATAGTTTACACCTCCGTTTGTGCCTTATACAGTGTTTGTAAACCACTAAGCTCTGCTTGTAATGCGTTCAGCATATCTCTAGCAGTTTTATACTCAACTTCTGCTAAATCCCTCTTAAACTTCTGCTCTGCAGTATTCCCACGTGCTACGTCATTTACTAATGTAACTGGTAGTTTATTATCTCTTAAAAACATAATCTCTTTTGCAAGTGCTATCCTGTATTCTTTTTCAGCAGTTGCATAAGCAACAGCATACTTATGCAACCTATTAACTCCTTCTTCTATACGTTTACTTGTGTTGTGTATTTCTTGTCCTATTTGCATCAACTCCATGTAATCACTCCACTCGTTCTATATAGATTTCTGTCCTCGGATTATTTCTGTCATAAAGCACTCTGCTGCCATCTACACTTTTAATAATTTTGTAATTATCATCCTTTAATATCCCACAATCAACTAATACATCATGTGTAGCTTCCATTAAGTTCGTAAGATCTGTTTTTCTTCTGCTTGGCATATAATATATACATTTAACGTTCACTTCATAATCTATTGGTTCTTTCAATGGTTTTATATAGTAACTACACTCTTTTGCATAATGCTTGTATTGTTGACTAGGTGCTATAAACCTCCTGCCTGTTCTTTTATTTATAAGTATCTGCTGGCTATTTTTCTTAGTTATTGGAGCTATAGGAATTATTATTTTAATCATTAATAAATTCTACCTCCCATTTTCTCTCTTACTTCTTTTTCGTTTAGTCCTTGTCTAAAATACTTTTCCTGTACTAACTTCTTTAACGCTAAATCTAATTTTCTATTTGAATGAATTTCATTGTGGCATTCTATGCAAACAGCTATACAACTTGTTAGTGTTTCATATTTCTGTCTTTTCCCTGTTCCACTCACTATGTGATGTAGCTGAAGCTTTTCCCCAAAGTACCTATTACATACTTCACAGTATCCATTTGCTCTTTCCATTACAGCTGAATATATTTTTTTATTCATAGTCCCATCTCCTTTGCTTTTTTATAGAGTAAATTCAACTTGTCCTCACATGCTTTAATATCTATTGCAGCTATATCCATGTCTGTTTGATTTAAAGCATTATTAAATTTATTTTCTGCCAGCATGAGCTCGTCTTGTATCTGCCTTATTAAACTCTTTATGTTCTCACTATTCATAATCTTTTCTCCTTTCCTACTTGACTATCATATGAGAATATTTTGTTGTGACTATATTCTCATATGATGTTATTTCCTTTGTTAATACTTTATCCTTACCCCTCCAATTCTTCTAATCCTTTAATTTCAATCTCTCCGAATTTGGGACCTTCAAAAATAATTTCACCCTTAATACCTTTTAATGCCAAGTCATTTATTAATTCGCCTGCGTATTCATCTTGTATTTCTAACTCTTCACAAATAATGTCCATATCTTGAAGTCTTACATCATCTGTTGTCTCTACAATTACCTCGTAATACTTTTTTTCTGTAAACCCAATCTTGAATTGCTTCATAATTTACCTCCTTTTAACTATCCGATTTTTTCGGATAGTTGTACTACCTATAAATCAAAAATACTTACCTGATGTTCCTCTATAAATATTTCTTCCTTAAATCTTTGTTCTAACTGTTCCAATGTATAGTCTAATCTGAATTTGTTCCAGCTTTTCTTATCCATTTCTTTGAGTTGTTCCCACAAAACTCTATGATATTTGTATAAACTCTTAAGTTCTTTTAATCCTTTCATTGGGCAACACCAACAACTTACTCTTCTAAATTGCTCATACAGTCCATCCCAATTAAACCCTTTGCTATAGCAATACTCTAAAGCTTGTTGTTCTGTAATTTTCCAGTCTATCAAGGGATATTTAATATTTTTCTCTTGGTTTTTATTTGCTCTATGTTTTTCATCCGCCGCTATCCCGTGATATTCAATAACTTTAAATCCTTGTTTTTCATAAGTTCTTAGATATCTTCTTGCAACATCTTTCTTAAGATATGAAGTACACCATCTGTTTCTCATATCTGGCCAGCCATAGCCGACCTTTCCATTCCTTTTCTTATGCTCTAACATCATATATTCGAAAGAATTTTCCGCTTTCAATACTGTTATAGATCTATTTATATACTTTTTTACTGCTGTTATATGGTCATACATAGCAGAAAACTCCATTCCGGTATCACAAAATATTATTTCATCTATTTGCATACCTTTTTCTGCCATCATTAGTAATATTGCTGTGCTATCTTTTCCACCACTAAAACTAACAATATGTTTTTCTTTCACCTTTCCACCTGCTTAGAATACATTTCATCTAAGCAGGTAACCTTTTAGGCTTCCCTTGCTCGTGTTGGTTAGACACTTACGCAACTATTCAAGGTTTTACGTTTTGTTAGCACACCCTCACGCCTTTTAAAACAAGACCAGCTTGTTAATGGTTCGATGATGCAACCTCAGGCTCGCAACCTAGTCTACTAGGATTGGAAAGGCTCCTATCATTTTGGTAAGACATTAATACCCTTCCTCCTGTCTTCTGTAATTCTCTTTATGTTTCTTAATGTATGCGTTCTCTATTTCATCTGCAGTGAATTTAAGTGTATTCGCTATGCTAAACATAAAGTGCATACAGTCTGCGTATTCGTCTAGTAATCTCTCTTTTGGCTCCATTCCTTTACTACTCCAATACTTAAAGCACCTAGTTGCATTTGCTAACTCGCTCACTTCCACTTGCAATGCTAATAATCTATTTGCAAGAAACTCCATATCATTTCCATCAACTTGTGCTAGCCCTTCTTCGGTTGTGTTGAACTGCATATCCACTATATACTGGTCCAGTTCTTCTTGCATTTTTAAAAGTTCCTTAATCTCCACTTTTATTTACCTCCTATAAACATTTTTATAAACTCTTTATGCCCTACATTATGCCTTATACACGCTTCTTCTATTGCTTGTCCTAAAACTTCCTCATAGCTTTTATTCTGTTCGTCCGCAAGCTGATACGCTAATGCCACTGCAGTATTTATAATTCTTCTCCTAAGAGATGACTTATCCATTTACTTTCACATCCTTTATTTCTAAGCATTCGAGGTCTACCCAATTAAAACTTTCTCTCCATATTCCAATATCAATTGTAAAAAAATTTTCATTTGCAAATATTACTTTTCCTTTGTAGTTTATCTTTTTCTTAAACCAAGAAGGGTGAAAATTAAAAGATACTTTATCCCCTACATTGAATATTTTTCTATTCTTTGCCCCATTTCTTGCTATCATATCTTTGTACCTCCAACTAAATTAATTAATCCTCTCCTATTAATTGCTTATAGGTTGTAATATATCTTGATATTCTTTCTAATTCATATTTAACTACTGGCACTGTGATTTCATTATGAAAAGCTATATCTTTAGTTAAATCATCAATGTCTTTTTCTACGCTTAATATTAATAATTTATAGTCATGTTCTTTATTCCCATTTAACCCTTCCATCATTACCCTCCTTTAATTAATTTTCTTTTTCACTTTCTTCTGCTTCTTTATACCATTCACTTATGCCTTCTTCAAAGCTGAAACACTTGCCATTTTTATCAAGGCAAACTAGCTTTTCTTTCATATTCAAAGTACACATATCTTCCCAGTAATACTTGCATTTATCATTTTGGCAATGTATAAATCCCATTTAATCACCTTCTATTTTATTTTTAAAAACTAAAATGGTATGTCCTCATCATCCACCGGTGTTACATCCGGACCATAATCAAAATTATTATTCTCGTTTTCATTGCTAGCCTGCTTATTTCCGTAATCCAAAAACTGCACTTCATCAGCTACTACCTCAGTAACATATCTTCTCGTTCCATCCTTAGCCTCATAGCTTCTAGTCTGTATTCTTCCGCTAATACCTATAAGTCTTCCTTTGCTCATGTAATTAGCCGTGTTTTCTGCTATCTTCCCCCATACAACAACAGGAATAAAATCTGCTTCGGGTTGCCCTTCCTTCTTGAACCTTCTATCAACTGCAATTGTAAAAGTGGTAACTGCTGTTCCACTACCTGGAATAAATCGTAAATCCGGGTCTTTAGTTAGTCTACCAATTAACACTACTTTATTCATTTTATTACTCCTCTCTTAATCTATAATTATTTTCTTTTCCTTCTATCTGCACTATATATTTTTTGCACATTTCATATATTCTACTTCCAACTGCTTCATCAAAATTTAGTAGACGTTCTATCGTAAATTCTGAACTAACTATTATCGGTAAATAGTTTAAATATCTATAATTAACTATCTCGAACATTATATTTATATCTGATTCTGTAATCTTGCCTTTATATAAATCGTCTATAAGTAACACTTTTGCTGTTTGGTATTTGCTTAGTTGTTTTGCATAGTATTCTTTATCTAACATGTTTTGCTTTATAGAAGTAATTACATCTCTGTATGGCATGTAGACTACTGATATTCTCTTTTTTTCTAAAAAATTAACTGCCAAAGCTAAACTTAAATGAGTTTTTCCACTACCAACTTGTCCTAGAAATGCTATGCTATTATGTCTATCCTTTTTAATATTCTCGAAATCCTTGTAATATTTTATTGCTGTATCTTTTGCGTATTTCGTTATGTCATTATATATCTTATAGCTGCTGAAAGTTTGTTTAGCCTGTTCGGGATTTATACCAGCTTTTATCCATATTTTTTTAGCAATCTCGATTTCTTGGCATTTGCATCTTTGCATAATTGGTTGGCTACCTTCTACTTCTTTGATTATAAAGCCAGTATCTTTGCATACAGGGCACTTATATAAGTTCTTTCTCGAGTTCTGCTCGTTCTTCATCTGTGAGTTCAATAGATTTTTGTGGTTTAAATCCTGCCCACTTTCCCTTACTTTCGCCAGTATTCTGTCTAGCGCCTCCACGTTTTGCACCTTCTTTCTTTTGCTTAATACCGTTTGCTTTCCAGTTCTCTAATATACCTTTAACGTAATTGTAGTTATGCTTTCCATTTTCATCTGCAACTTCTGCTGCTTTCATTACCCATTCTTTGCTATAGATTTCAACATCTACTGCAATCTTTTCTAGCAAGTTAAGACTAATTAAGAAATTACATTTTTCAAAATGTTTAAATACTTCAACATTGCTCTTATTACTACAACTACTACTATATTCATTATTTAGTTTATTTCTTTTATTAGTTAGTTCATTATTTAGTAGTATGCGATTTTCCGTTTTCGGTTTTCCCGTTTTCGGATTATCCGTTTTTGGAAAATCGCATTTCGGTAATTCATATATCACATATTCATACCCTTTAAATTTACCGTTTTCATCTCTTAGTCTTTCTCTTGTTATATATCCAGCATTCATCAATTCTTTTAGCCCTGTTCGTACAGAAGCAATTCCGTCTGTACTATGTTCTGCGATTTCTTCCTCGTAGAATTGCCAATCGTCTGGTCTACTAAGGCAATAACTTAATATTCCTTTAGCTTTATAGCTTAATCTATTGTCGTAAATTCCATATTTATTAAGCATTACGTAAGGATTATTTTTATCTTTATGCACTCTATAAACTGCCAAAATACCACCTTCCACTACATTTTTTCTAACACGCATACACTTGTAAAAATGTGTAATGCATGTTAGAATAGGGTTAAGAGCTTTGCCGAGCTCTCAACCGAATAAAGTTTTAGTTTTTAGTGTCCTTATGCGAGGGCACTTTGTTAGTTATGGGCTTGTTCTTCAGTTATCATACTTACACCTCCAATTCTATCTCTAAACCTTTATTAGCAATATAAACTGGCTTACCAGTAAACTTTTCAACTTCTGTTTTAAACCCCACAGCGTTACTATTTCTATCGCTTAAATGTATAAGTATTATTTCTTTCACTGCCTTCACGTCTGTAGCGTTTAAAAAGCCTTTTACATTTGCTAGCGAAAAATGAGATTTCAAAAGTCTATTCTTTAAGCTGTTTGGTATTAATCCTTGTTCTAAGTTTTCTTTCAATATTTCATCCGAGTAATTACATTCGACTAAAATATGATTTAAGTCATGGAATTTATATTTGCAGTAATAACTATCAGTGATGAATAGCAAATTCCCTATCTCTTTGTGATAGATTAAAAAGCCTAAAGGTTCTGCAGCATCATGCTGTGTTTCGAACGGAAGTATTATAAAACTCCCTATTTTAGTTACCTTCTCACTTTCTAATAGTTTTACTCTGTATCCAGTAACCCCACAAGTTTCTGCTGTTCCTTTGCTCGTATAGATATCTATTCCGTTCTTCATTAAGTCCTGTATCGCTTTAGAATGGTCCTTATGCTCATGGCTGACCAAACACCCTACCACCTTGTTTAAATAAAAATTTAAGCCTTTTAAGATTTTCTTGTAAGATATTCCGCATTCCAATATTAAAGTTTCTTCTTTTCCTTGGAGTAAATAGCAATTTCCGCTACTGCCACTCCATAACACTTTTAATTTCATCTTAGAATCCTGGCCCTTCCACTATTGTTTGCTCGGCTTTTGTCTCTTCCTCCGATTCAACATCTATCACTTCTTTATTGTCTATATCTATGCTTAAAGGTTTCGAATTTGCTTTTTCGTTAATTTCTTCTTGAACTTCATTTTCGACCGCAACATCAACAACAGCATTAGTTTCTTCTTCCATGTATAACGCTCCTAAATCCACAGGGAAAGCTTCTCTTAATGCCTGTACTATTGCAACCTTACGTATCATGGTTTTAGGCATTTTCTTCCACGTCGATTGTCCTCTGTTGTATTCTTCAAAGCTTACTTTTGAGACATAAGGATACTTTCTATCTTTTCTATAAACCTCGGCCCATGCTCCTAATAGAATATCACCTTTTAAAGTAAAGCTTCCTTCAACTTCAATAATATCATTTCCTCTTTGAACAATAAGTCCAGCCCTCATTCCATCGAAATTATGATTAGCTTCTGCTTTTTTCATATAAGCCTCTTTGCTAGTAATTATTTGTGCAGGAGAACCTTTGAACTTAACCAAGTATGCTTCATTCAAAAATGGATTTAACTTTTGATATCTACAAAGATTGATAAACATTACAACTTCTTGATCTGTAACAGTATCATTTCCTTTTGTCAAATATTTTTTGACTGTATTGCCTGTAAGCTTCACTTCCTCACCATTAACTATAAAACTACATTCTTTTGTCATTAATTCATTCGCCAATTAAATCCCCTCCACTCTTATTTTTTTATCTTTACTAACTATAAGATTTATAATTTGACTATTACATTCTATTAACTTATTTATGCTCTCTCTGTTGTCTATAATAACAGGGGTGGATATATTGTAATGCTTAGTTAAAGTATTAATTATGTCTAACCCTGCATTTATTTGACTTGCAGTATTAGCACTTCCAAAAGGCACTCCATTTATTAATGCTTCACACGTTTCACTAAGTCCGCCATTTATCTGCATGTCAAACAATTTAAAACTTACGTGTTTAAATTTGCTATTTATGCTATCTTCTAAAAGCTCAACTTTAGTCTTTATGAACTCCTCACACAGAAATTCTTGACCTTCTAATTCAGCCATTTTTTGTGCCAGTTCTTTTTCTTTATCCATTAATTCTTTTATTCTTACTTTTGTTTTTTCGTTTTGTTCCTTATAAGCTAGTTGACTATTAATTTCTTCGAGTTCTTTGTCTAGTTGCATTTTTTTTATTTTAAGTTCTTTAATTTCATTGTCAATTCTTGGGCTTGAAAGTTTTGTTTCTAACTCTTTAATCTGTTTCAATACTTCTTGATATTCTTTATTATTTTCTAAATCTATAGATGGTGTGAAATTATCAATTTTAGCCTTTCTTTCAGCCAAAATCTCATTTACTTCTTCTATTTTTTTTACTGCAGAATTTTTCTCAATTTTTAATCTTTCTATTCCAAATTTAAATTCTTCCATTTTCTCTTTCTTTTGTTTTCCAGTTGTATTTATTGCAGCTAGTTTTTCAGCTTTATTTTGATTGAAGTTTTCTATCATTTCAGTTTTCTTAGCTTTAATGTCATGTTCTTCAAGCGGTCTTTTACATGTAGGACATATAAAACTTTCTTCAGGTATGTTCAAAGTTTCTTGATTTACCAAATTCCATTCATTTCTTAATTTTTCAAGTTCCTCTTCTATACTAGATACAAAACTTTCTTTACTCGCTATATCTGTTTCTAATTTGTATAGCTGCATTTTAAGCTTCGATTTTTCTTTTTCTGCTTCTCTTAACTCGAATTCTAGTTGTTTAAGCGGTTCTTCGGCTTTATCTTTTGCCACATATTCAATATCTTTTAGCTTAGATTTAAGTTTATATAATTTATCTTGCTTTTTAAGAAATTCTTCGTTAATTTTACTGCTATTTAGTAGCTTATCTTCTGTATTTTTTATTGCAGCTATAATGCCACGTTTTCTAAATTCTAAAGCTTCAAAATCTAACTTATGGATAGAATTATTTAATTCATCTATTCTGTATGGAATAGACTTAATTTCATCGTTTAATGCTTTTTTACGTGCCATAATTGATTTTTTAAGAGTATCAATATCTTTATCTACCAATAACTGTTCTAACGCTTTTAAATCGCAATTGAACTCAATAATTCTAGCTTCAGTAATATCTCCAATTATGTCTAATAAAACTTTTCTCCTATCCTGCCACTTCATCATGTTACTAAAATAGAGTGGATTACTAATCAATTTGAATAAATTCTCGTCAATTATGTCGTTTATCTTTTTTTGATATTCGCTTTTCTTTACTGGAACTCCATTAATGTGATATAGTGTTGTATGCCCAGTAAATTCTTTTGTTGCTTCACCACGTTTTCTGGCCCACTTCTCTTTGTAGATTTTAGACAATGTAATATCCGTACCATCTACGTTCAATACTCCTGTTACTTCATGCTCTAAACCATGGATTACATTTCCGTTATTATCTATTGTTTTAATATCAAAGTCTTTTCTATCTCTGCTATCTTTATCAAATAGTAACCACGTAAAAGCGTCAAAAATCGTTGTTTTTCCAGTAGCGTTTTCGCCGTAAATATTAGTTACTCTCCCGAAGTCTATGCTCATATCTTTTATGCCTTTGAAGTTTTTAATCTTCAAAGATTTTAAAATTATATTCATCTAATTCCTCCCCTTTAATTCTCTATTCCACTTTCTTAATTGCTTTATCTCTGCATTATTCTTATTAATTTTCTCTTGTAGCTTTTTGTTCTCTTGTTTTAAGAACATAATGTCCTTCTCATGTAGTTTTATATTCCAATCTTTTGTTTCTTTAATCATTCAACCCCTCCTATGCACATTTTCTTAACAATTTCACACTTCTAACTGCTATATCTAATACATACTCTAAGTCTGTATGCTTTTTAAAGCTAACTCTGTTAAACTTAATGTCGTCTTCTGTAATTTGCATTATCACTGCAAATTCTGCATTGCTAAGATGTCCTATTCTCCTTTCTAGTAATTGTTTTAGCATCTTCTTGCCTCCTTTTCATTAGATTTCCTCCATTTCCTTTTCCGTTTCCGCAATGCTATCCTCTAAAATTTTCATAAGAACTTGTCCTAGTTCTGCATATTTTGTCATTGGAATAAGCGTATAATTAATTTCATAGCTTCCTCCGATATAAATTTCTAGTTTTAAGCTTAAATCTTTAATATTCTTAGCCTCTTCTATGTCTTTTTGATAACCCTTTAATTTCATTTTATCCCGCTCCAAATCATACTTTCTTCGTTCTAATTCTTCATACTTTTTAACTCTAGTTTTTAAATATTCCATTGTCTTTTTATCCATAATCTCACCTCCCTCATCTACTCTAAATCCTCGAATAATTCTTTTAGTACAACTAATTCCTCGCTTTCTTCTGTATAAGCTGCTATTGGCAAGTATTCACTGTTATAAATTCTAATTACCCCATCATCTAATCCAAACATTACATAGTAATCAGATAGTGCTATACCTCTTTCGACTACTACACCCGCTTTATTTTGCGTAACCGTGTCACCGCAAGCTACAATCCCATCTGCAAGTTTCCAAAATAATTTTTTAACTTCAAATTTATTCATTTAGATTACCTCCTCTATGTTTACTTGATTATTGCATTCCTCTATTTCTCTTAAAAGTTTCCCTTGTACTTGCCAATTTTCTAAATGTTCTTTAGCCTTATCAAAATCTTTTCTAGGTGTATTTCTATAGCTATTGATTCCAAAATAGTCTTTAAAATCTTTCCAAACCTTAGAAAAAACCTTTGTTCTGATACCTTTGTTCTTATAAGCAGAAGCATTTTTACCTCCTAGAGCTTGTACAGCTTTTCTCTTTGCAATATCACCTAAGATTTTTTGTTGTCCGAAGTCTATTGTCATGTTATTTTCTAAGTTTTCCACTCTATTATCTATTTCTGTAAGTTTCTCTTCGTGCGTTTCTAAAACTTGATAGTGAAGTTTTAGCTCTTGTATAGGTGAGAGTTGCTTTTGCTCTTTTAATTTCTGCTCCATCTTGTTAAACGCTTCGATATATTTTAGTTTCCACTCTAAAGCCTTCGCTCCAGTAAAGCCCATTACCAAAAGTGAAAATCCATCTCGTGTTAATAGGTATTCCTTTCTCATTTCTCCCTTATTATCTTTATATTTACCAGGTATAAAGTAACGAACGGATTTTTCCGTTGGTTGAATTTCTTTTATCAACTTATCAATTTTTTCTAGTACATCACTATGCCTTTTCCCAAAATCCTTTTCTACTTGTCTGCTTGTTACAACAAGTTGTCCATCTTTGTTAAAAATGTTTACTAAGTTACTCATGCTTTACCTCCTCTTTGTACTCGTACTCGTCGTTACCCATAACTTTTAGCACGGCTTCTCGTGCTTTGTCTTCGCCAGAAGCACTTTTTGTAATGCATATTCTCCTCTTGCCATTAATTATTTCTGTTCTTACTTGCATGTAATCACTCCTTTAATGCTTTGTAAATTTCTGTTACTTCTACACCTAAAACATTTGCAATTTTAAGCGCTGTTGTAAATTTTGGTTCCTTTCTTTTGCCATTTATTAATTCTGATATCGTTGCTTGTCCTATTTTCGCCTCCTTTGCTACTCTATAATTTGTAAGACCCTTCTGTCTTATCATTTCGCTTAAGTTCACATTTTCACCACCTTTTGCTCTCAAATTAATTTCGTTTCCGAAACTATGCTTAAATTATATTTCACAATTCGAAAATATACAACATTCATTTTTCGCTATTTTCAGTTATTTTTTTAAATTATTTTAATTATTCTCAATTTTTCTTTGATTTTCGTATATTTTCATTGTCGAAACTATTTCATTGACTAAAGTAAAAATTAATGGTAAACTATTTCCGTAAACAAAAATATAAATAAAAAGGAGCGATAAACAATATGGATAATAATATATCTATAATAGGGTTGAATATAAAAAGAATTAGGCAAGAAAAAGGTATTAGTGCATATAGATTAGCAAAAGAAGCTAATGTTGGTGCTTCTACTATAAGCCAAATTGAAAGTGGGAAGAGGCAGAGTTTAAATACAAAAACTATAGAAAAAATAGCAAATGTGTTAGGAGTTGCAACAGATGAATTACTTAGTGTTGAAGAAGATGTTGAGTATATAGTGACAGATGTTGAACAAACAATGCATCTAGTACTTAGTTCAGATGAGCTAACGTTAGACGACATTGAAATGAGTGCAGAGGAAAAGGCTCAACTGAAAATGGCTATTGAAATAGCATTAAATTCTATTAGGAAACAGAGAAAAAAATAAGGAGGTATAAAAGTGAAAAAAGTCGCTCTATATTGCAGGGTTTCTTCAGATGACCAAAAAGAAAGAGATACAATTGAAAACCAAGTTGAAATTCTACATACATATATTGAAATGAAAGAAAATTTAGAAATATACAACGAATACTTAGACAATGGTATTTCTGGAACTGTTGCATTCGAGCAACGACCAGCAGGAAAACAACTTATTGAAGATGCTTCAAAAGGAATGTTTAACACTGTGTTAGTTTGGAAAATCGACCGTTTTGGGAGAGATACATTAAGCGGCTTAAATGCAGTTGAAATGCTACGAAAATACGATATTGAAATACTTAGTGTAACCGAGCCTTTCGATTTAAATACATCAACTGGTCGTTTCCAATTCATTACTTATCTTAACATGGCCGAACTTGAAAGAAATAATATCTTAGATAGAATGTACTTAGGAGCAACTAGAGCGGCCAAAAAGGGGAAATGGATGGGTGGAATAGTGCCTTATGGCTATATTATTAACAAAAAAGGATATCTCGAAATAAATAAAGAAGAAGCGGAAATAATAAAGAAGATTTTCAGAATGTATACCGAAAATAAAATGAGCACTATAGATATAGCAATATATTTGAATAATGCTAATATACTAAGTAGTTGTGGAAAAGGCAAAGGCAAACGCACTAAAGGTATTACTGGTAAGTGGAGATCAGGGAGCATACAAAGGATATTATCAAATACAACTTATAAAGGATTACATTATTACGGTAAAAGAAGCACAAGAAGAAAAGAATTAATTGTCCGTAAAGTTCCAGCTATAATATCAGAAAAAGTATGGGAAAAAGCTCAAGCTCAGAAAAAAGAAAATTTTATAATTAGCAAGAGAAATCTAAAAAGAGAATTTTTATTAAGAAAGATGATAAAATGCAAGCGTTGTGGAAAAACTTATTATGGTGTTAGCTACAAAAATAGAAGTGATGTATATGTTTGTAGTGGGAAAAGAAATGAATACGTAAAGATGTATGGTATTAAATGCGACAACGTTAATGTGAATGCAGATATGCTTGAGGAACAAATTTGGAATGATTGTTTACATATATTAAAAAAATACGATTATTATGTTGAACAAATGAAAAAAAGAGCCGGCAACTCCAACGAAGATATTGATAGTGATTTAAAAAAATTAAGAAAAGCTCTTAATGATAAGAAGTCAGAAAAGAACAACATATTAACTTTATTCAGAAAAAATATTATTTCCGAAGAAGAAGTTGAAGAACAATTAAGAGATATAAAAAGAGAAGAAAAAAGCATTTCGAATTTAATTGAATCATTGGAAAATAAGATTAATAATCGTAAACACAAAGATGAACTCATATCTACTGTTTCTAGTAAATTAAAAACATATTATAACAAACTAGATAACTTAACATATGAGGATAAATATGATTTAGTAAGGCTGTTAGTTAAGAGCATTGAAGTAGAAACCGTTGTTGAAGACGGTCAAAAAGTTCCAAACATCCATGTAGTATACAACTTAGTCAAACTTGATACCTACACGGACACGGATTCATAGCCGCAACGAGCATAAAATTGGATGGATATTTAACTTTACCATATGCTCTTGTAATTTCAACAAATTTATCTTCTAATGGCTGTCTTAATAATTCTAATACATTTTTTTTAAATTCGAGTATCTCATCAAGAAATAGTACCCCATTATGTGCAAGTGAAACTTCACCGGGAGTAACCCTATTTCCTCCCCCAATCAATCCTGCCGGAGTTACTGTATGATGTGGATTTCTAAATGGTCTGAAAAATTCAACACCATTTTTGCCTCGTAAATTTCCCGATACACTATAAATCTTAGTAACTTCTAATGCCTCATCATAATCTAAATTTGGTAATATTGTAGGTATTCTCTGTGCAAGCATAGATTTTCCTGAACCAGGTGGACCAAACATTATAATGTTATGATTTCCTGCAGCAGCTATTTCTAATGCTCTCTTAGAACTGTTCTGACCACACACATCTCTAAAATCAATATTATATTCTTTTTCCTTTCTTATAACTTCATTTTTATAAGGCATTAAATCTCTATACTGAAAAAAATGAATTACTTGGTTTAAATTGTTAAAAGGATAAATATTTTTATCTCTAATAAGCGAACATTCATCAATATTGTGTATAGGAATAATAAAATCTTCAAAATTTTTATTGATACCTTCAATTACAATAGGAAGAGCACCTCTAATTTCATTTAATTCACCTGATAATGCCAATTCTCCAACAAATAAAAATTTTTCAACATCACATATATTTATTTGCTCTGATGCTAAAAGTATACCTACTGCAATTGGTAAATCAAACAAAGAACCTTCCTTTCTCAAATCAGCAGGTGCTAAATTTACGGTGATTCTTCCTAGTGGAAATTCAAAAGAAGAATTTTCAATAGCAGATCTAACTCTTTCTTTAGATTCTTTTATAGACATGTCTCCTAAACCTACAATATTGAATGATGGTAATCCCTTTGAAATATCAACTTCTACAGTTACAATATTACCATCAATTCCATTAAATGATGCACTGAATAACTTTATCGACATTTAATCATCCCCTAAATATTTTATAAATAAATTATTGACACTAATTGAAAAATATATAATTAATTTTAAATATTTAGAATTAAAATATTCAATATGTCAATAATTTAAGTATATTAATTGATTAAATCTTAAAAAGTATGGGAGTTTTTTCATGAAACATTTAAAAAAAGATATAGGAACATTAGGGGAAAATATCGCAGAAGATTATTTACTTAAAAATGGCTATAAAATATTATGCAAAAATTTTTATTGTAAAATTGGTGAAATAGATTTAATATGTCAGTATGAAGATATTATCTGCATTATAGAAGTAAAAAGTCGCTATAATACAAAATTCGGTTCACCTTCTGAAGCTATTAATTATAGAAAACAAAGAAAAATCATAAAATCTTCTCAGTATTATTTGCTTAAAAATGGCTTAACTAAATCAAATGTAAGATTCGATGTTATAGAGGTGCTGCTAAATTATAAAAATACTTGTTTTCGTATAAATCATATTAAAAATGCCTTTATAACATAGAAAAAGAACTAGTAAATTTTTCTAGCTCTTTTTTATAATATTCTTTATAAAACTTTCTCTATGTATATCGCATTTGCCATACATTTTAATTGCATTAATATGATTGGTAGTTCCATATCCAACATTATTAACAAAATCATAATTTGGATATTTTTCTGCATATTTTTGCATAATTGCATCTCTATAAACTTTTGCAATAATAGATGCACATGCTATTGAAGCACTCTTAAGATCTCCTTTAATAACAGCCTTATTGTTTACATCAAAATTCTTAATTTCATAACCATCACTAAGAACAAAATCAGGTTTAACTTTTAATCCATGCACAGCATCAATAAAAACCTGATTATTACACCAACTAATCCCTTTCTTATCAATTATGTCATTATCAATTCTTGCAATACTAAAGGATATTGCTTTATTTTTAATTATTTCAGCAAGTAATTGTCTTTTTTGAACTGATAATTTTTTGGAATCATTTATATACAAAATGAGTTCTTTGTAACTTACATAATCTAATTTTAAAATAACCGCCGCAGCAACTATAGGACCTGCTAATGGACCTCTTCCAACCTCATCAACTCCAGCTATATATTTATATTCACCATAAGATTTATCAAAATCATACATATTTTTAACTCTTTCAATTTCTTTGAAATATCTTTTTAGGCTACCATCTAATTTGATAGCTAATTTTTGTACTGATTTTCTAGTATCATTTTTTAATGAACATATAAAATCTTTTATCATTTGGACATCATAATCATGAATACTTTGTTCAGTATTTATTACTATGTCCTTAATCTCATTAACTTTCATTTTATTTATATCAATTATCATAATATCATCCTTTATCAATTCTATAAGGTTCTCCACTTCTATAAATGTGAATATGAAGTTTTTTACTTTAATAAAATGAGTTCACTCTTTAAAGTTTGTCTAAAGATATTCCACCAAGCTTTCCTGCTCTGAATTCATCTAAAAGCATAACTGCTGTCCTATTATAATCAATGTTTCCTCCAGAAAGTATTGCTCCTCTTTTTCGGCCTATATTTTCCATATTATTGAGAGCATTTTCATCAAGACTATCCAGTTTATATCTATTTATTAATCTTTCAGGATACTCCCTCTGTAAAACTT
This sequence comes from Clostridium tepidiprofundi DSM 19306, assembly GCF_001594005.1. GTDB lineage: Bacteria > Bacillota > Clostridia > Clostridiales > Clostridiaceae > Clostridium_AC > Clostridium_AC tepidiprofundi. Next base: position 248,687 of record NZ_LTBA01000001.1, read on the forward strand.
CTATTAACTTAAGCGCAAGTTCCTCAATATCCATAATCTCATCTTTAATAGCCCCTGTAAATGCTAAATTTAAACCAACATTTTCATCTTCAAATTTAGGCCAAAGAACCCCTGGAGTATCTAATAATTCAATACCTATTTTAGTTTTAATCCATTGATTGTTTTTAGTAACACCTGGCTTATCACCTGTCTTTGCAATTTTATTATTTGCCATCTTATTAATAAATGATGATTTACCTACATTAGGTATACCTACAACCATTGCCCTTACAGTAATTCTTTTTAATCCTTTAGCTTTTAATCTATCATGCTTTTCTTTTAATAATTCTAAAAGTGCAGGTTTTATATTTCTTAATCCTTTTCCAGTTACACTATTAGTTTCAATAACTTTTATATTATTCTTTGTAAGATACTTAATCCATTCCTTAGTTATTTTTTCCTCACTTAAATCTGCCTTATTTAATAAAATTATTCTTGGTTTATTCATGCATATATCATCTATATCAGGATTAGCACTAGAAGTTACTATTCTTGCATCTCTAATTTCAATTACAGCATCAACTAATTTAAGATTTTCTTTTATTTTTCTTCTAGTCTTAGCCATATGTCCTGGATACCAGTTAATTGCCATATTATCATATCCTTTCTATATTAAAATACTCATTTGTATCAATGTATAAAAAAAAGGACTATATAGCCCTTTTTATATTCTTTCCTTTACTTTTGCTGCCTTACCTACTCTATCTCTTAAGTAGTATAACTTAGCTCTTCTTACCTTACCTCTTCTTGTTACCTGTATTTTTTCAATAAAAGGTGTATTCATTGGGAAAGTTCTTTCAACAGCAGTTCCGTAAGCTACTCTTCTTACAGTAAATGTCTCTCTGATTCCACCATTCTGCTTTTTAATAACAGTTCCTTCAAATGCCTGGATCCTTTCCTTATTACCTTCTTTAATTCTTACAAAAACTTTTACATTATCTCCAACATTGAAGCTAGGTAAGTCTGTTCTGATTTGTTCTTTTTCAATTTCTCTAATTATATCTTGCATATGTACTACCTCCCATATAATATTAGACGCTCATAATCAAAGCATTGACAGCGGAACGCCTGGATTAGCACGACCTATATTTTATCACACTAAATTATTTATTGCAATATATTTTTTTATTTTTTTCGTAATAGTTTTTTGTCTTCATCAGTTAATTGAACCTTCTTAAATAAATCATATCTATATTTTCTAGTAACTTCTAATGATTTTAACCTTCTCCATTTTCTTATGTTTTCATGGTGTCCTGATAATAAAATTTCAGGTACTGATTCTCCTTCAAAAATTTCAGGTCTAGTATACTGAGGATATTCTAAAAGTCCTCCATAAAATGATTCATCTTCATAACTTATTTTTGATGATAAAACACCGGGAACTAATCTGCAAATACTATCTATTATTGGAATACATGCAGCTTCTCCTCCAGTTAATATAAAATCTCCCAATGAAATCTCTTCATCTATACATTTTCTTGCTCTTTCGTCAATACCTTCATAATGCCCACATAAGAAAATTAACTCATTTTCATTTGCTAATCTTTTAGCAACTTCTTGATTAAATGTCTTTCCTCTTGGTCCTAAATAAACTACTTTACCTTTGCTTTTTTTCTTTACACTTCTTATACAATCCACAATTGGTTGTGCCTTCATAAGCATACCGGCACCACCACCATATGGATAATCATCAACTTTTTTATGTTTATCTAATGAATAGTCCCTTATGTTATGGATATTAATAGACACTATTCCTTTTTGTTTTGCCCTACCAATTATACTACAATCAAAAATTTTAAATACCTCAGGAAACAATGTAAGTATATCTATATTCATTCCATCCACTCTTTTACAGGCTTAATTATAATTTTCTTATTTTCAATATCTATTTTCTGTACAATAGTCTTTAAAGCTGGAATTAGTAATTCCTTCTTATCTTTGCCTTCCTTTATCCAATAAACATCATTGCTTCCTGTTTCGATAACGTCATAAACTTTTCCAAGCTCTTTACCATTTTCTTCATATACTGAGCAATCTATAATATCCGCAACATAAAATTCTCCCTCTGAAAGCTTTATTGCATCTTCTCTTTGTATATACAGATATTTGTTTTTATATTTTTCTGCTTCTTCAATGGTATCTATACCTTCAATCTTTAATACAATCCTTTTGCTTTGAAATTTACATCCCAGTACTCTCTTTTCTATATCATCTATGAAAACTGTTTTCAGTTTCTTAAACCTATTCACATCAGCAGTTAACGGAAGTACCTTTACTTCTCCTTTTATACCATGAGTTTTTGAAATCTGACCTATGATAATAAAATCTTCCACTAGACATGCTCCTTTCGTGTGAACTCGTCACACTTAATAATTCATTAAAATAGTTGCATTAAATTGTAATGTGAAGTAAATATGAAATATTTTGCCACATATGCAAATGAAACAAGAGCTAGGCCATCCCTAACTCTCGTAATAAACTAAATATTAACTAAATTATTTCAACAACAACCCTTTTATTTTCCCTAATAGCTGCTGCCTTAACAACAGTTCTAATAGCTTTTGCTATTCTTCCCTGTTTACCAATAACTTTACCCATATCATCAGGAGACACTTTTAACTCTAAAATTATAGATTGTTCTCCTACAACTTCATTGACCTGCACCATTTCTGGATTGTCAACTAATGATTTGGCAATTACCTCCAACAATTCTTTCATATTGAGATACGCCTCCATTCATTACTTAGAAATACCTGCATTATTAAAAAGTCTTTTAACGGTATCTGAAGGTTGTGCACCATTATTTAACCATTTAACTGCTTTTTCTTCATTTATCTTTACAGTAACTGGTTCAGTTGTTGGATTGTAATATCCTATTTCTTCTATAAATCTTCCATCTCTAGGAAATCTTGAATCAGCAACAACAATTCTATAGAAAGGAGCTTTTTTTGCACCCATTCTTCTTAGTCTGATTTTTACTGCCATGTTCTCACCTCCTTTTAATGAATTATTTGTATTTAAAAATTCTAAAATGGTAACTTTCCAAAAATATTTTTCATTTTACCCTTTTGTGGGCCATTCATTTTCTTCATCATTTTTTTCATCATTTCAAAATCTTTTAATAGTTTATTAACCTGTTGTACCGTAGTACCAGAACCTTTAGCAATTCTTTTCTTTCTCGATGAAGATGAACTAATAAGACTAGGATGTTTCCTCTCTTGTAAAGTCATAGATTTTATTATAGCTTCTATTTTAACTATTTCCTTCTCACTCTGACTAAAATCTATATCCTTAAGCTGCTTAGTATTAACTCCTGGAATCATTTCAATCAATTTATTAAGAGGTCCTAATTTTTTCATCTGCTGCATAGACAAAAGAAAATCCTCAAAATTAAATTCCTTTGTAAGCATTTTATTTCCAAGCTCTAAAGCTTCTTTTTCATCAATTGCTTGTCGAGCTTTTTCAATCAAAGAGAGAACATCTCCCATTCCTAAAATTCTTGATGCCATCCTATCAGGATAAAACACCTCTAAATCATTAAGTTTTTCACCAACTCCTACAAACTTAATTGGTTTTTCAGTAACAGCTCTAATTGATAAAGCTGCACCACCCCTAGTATCGCCATCAAGTTTTGTTAGTATTACACCTGTTATACCCAACTGCTCATCAAAACTCTTTGAAACATTTACAGCATCTTGACCTGTCATTGCATCGACAACAAGCAGTATTTCATTAGGACTGATACTATTCTCAATATCTTTCAATTCGTCCATCAATGCTTCATCTATATGAAGTCTTCCTGCAGTATCTATAATAACAACATTATAACCATTATCTTTAGCATGCCCAATTGCTGCTTTAGAAATATCTACTGGACTTACCTTGTCTCCCATGGAAAAAACAGGTATATCTATCTGTTTTCCAAGCACTTGTAATTGTTTTATAGCTGCTGGTCTATAAACATCACAAGCTACTAAAAGAGGTTTTTTATTATGCTTCCTTAGATGCAAAGCTAACTTACTAGCCATTGTTGTTTTACCTGCACCTTGAAGCCCTACTAACATAATTACTGTAAGCCCATCTTTAGAAAACTCAATTTTACTTTCATCATTTCCCATTAAAATAGATAACTCATCACTTACTATTTTTATTACCTGCTGACCCGGTGTTAAGCTTTCCATAACTTGATTGCCCATGCATTTCTCGCTAACCTTTTTTATAAAGTCCTTAACCACCTTATAGTTAACATCAGCTTCTAATAACGCCAACTTAACCTCTCGCATAGCAGTTTTTATATCTTTTTCATTAAGTTTTCCTTTTCCCTTTAACTTTTTCAATGTATCTTGTAATTTGGTTGATAACCCTTCAAATAACATAGGAACCTCCTAATGAATCTCTTTTAAATCATCAATAATTCTATCAACTGCCTTCTGTATATCTATATCACCATTAATGAGTAAATTTAAATTTTCAACAATATCCTTCTTAACATTATCGACAAAAAACTGTCTTTCTAATAAGTGTAATTTACTCTCATATTCAAACAAAAATTTTTCTCCTCTTTTGAGCAAATCATGTATTGCCTGTCTACTTGTATTATTATTTTCTGCAATTTCTGCAAGCGACAAATCATCATTATAATACAAATCCATTATATCTCTTTGCTTGTCAGTCAACAATTCTCCATAAAAATCAAGCAATAATGATATTTCAAATCTTTTTTCCATAAAATCACCCAATCAACAATGGATATGATATCAAACTTTTTAGAAGGTGTCAAGTATTTTTACTTAACACCTTTCTAAATTTACTCTTAAATTTACTAGAAAAGTGCTTCAACAAATTCTCTTGCATCAAATTCCTGTAGATCATCTATTCCTTCTCCAACACCAATGAACTTGACTGGAATGTTTAATTGACTTTTAATAGATATAACCACTCCACCTTTTGCTGTACCATCCAACTTAGTTAATATTATGCCGTCAATATGACATACTTCCATAAATTGTTTTGCTTGCTGTACAGCATTCTGTCCTGTAGTTGCATCTAGAACAAGTAAAGTTTCCATATTAGCTTCTGAATACTCTCGTGCTATAACTCTGTTAATCTTTTCAAGCTCATTCATAAGATTTTTCTTGTTGTGAAGTCTTCCTGCTGTATCGCATATCAAAACATCTACATTTCTTGCTTTTGCAGCTTGAACAGCGTCAAAAACAACCGCTGCAGGGTCAGAACCTTCTTGATGTTTAACTATTGCTACTCCTGCTCTTTTGCTCCAAATCTCAAGCTGTTCAATAGCAGCTGCTCTAAAAGTATCCGCTGCCGCTAAAAGCACTTTATAATTTTCATTTTTTATTCTTGATGCAATTTTACCTATCGAAGTAGTCTTGCCCACACCATTTACACCAATAACAAGCATTACTTTAGGAGTAACAATATTTTTAATATCATTTGTTGATTCTCCTAAAATTTCTATTATTACTTCTTTTAAATAAAATTTTACTTCTGATGGATCCTTTACTTTATTTTCTTTTATCTTATCTTTCAATTTTTCTATAATATCAACCGTCGTCTCATATCCAATATCTGACATGATCAATACTTCTTCTAATTCTTCATACATTTCATCATCAATTGTAACAGATAAATTAAGTACTTCTGTAATTTTTTCAGTAAAAGTGTCCCTAGTTTTTGTAAGTCCACCCTTAAGTTTATTAAAAAATTTACCAAACATTTTGCCACCTCTTTTAACTTATTAATTGTTCAGCTAAATCCACTGATACAATTTTTGAAACACCTTTTTCCTCCATAGTTACTCCATAAAGAACATCACTAGCTTCCATTGTACCTTTTCTATGTGTTATAACGATAAATTGAATATCACCAGAAAATTTTCTTAAAAATTGAGCATATCTATAAACATTTGCATCATCAAGTGCTGCTTCTATCTCATCTAAAATACAAAATGGTGTTGGTTTCATCTTCAATATAGCAAAAAGCAAAGCAATAGCCGATAATACTTTTTCTCCACCAGACATAAGATTTATATTTTGAAGTTTTTTACCTGGAGGTTGAACACTTATTTCGATATTTGAATTGAGTTCATCTCCATCTGATAAAATCAAATCGGCACTTCCACCTTTAAACAATTCTTTAAAAGTTTCATCAAAATACTTCCTAAGTTTTTCAAAATTTTGCTTGAATACAACTTTCATCTTTTCAGTCATTTCATTTATTATATCTAATATCTCCATTTTAGAAGTTATAAGATCTTCCCTTTGTTCACTTAAAAATTTATGTTTTTCATTCACTTCTTTATATTCTTCAATGGCACCAACATTTACAAATCCCATATCCGAAATCATCTTTTTTGTTTTAGAAATATCTAATTTTAATCTATTAAAGTCTTTTATATCCTTTTTTAGATCTAAAGCTTCGGCATAAGTTAATTCCATTTCATTATTTAATTTTGAAAAAAGCATTTCCTTCTCAGATTCAAATCTAGTAAGATTCAACTGAAGTTTGTATAAATGATTCTCATGATTTTTTATAACTGCTAAAATCTTATCTAGCTTTTCGTAATTAACATTTGCTTTTTCTTTAAGCTTTAACCTTTGCATATCATGTGATTCAAATTTTTCTTCATAATCCTTTATTACTTGAATCGTATCCATATGCTTTATCTTTTTCTCTCCTAATTCTTTTATACACATATCCTTAATTTTAATACTATTATGTATTTCTTCAATCAATTTTTGATATTTTGTATTATATTCCAATATTTCATTTTCTATTCTTTTAATATTTTGTTTTTTGTTTATAACACTTTCATCGCACTTAGCTTTTTTAATTTTAATTCCTGTCAAATCATTCTTAATGCTTTCTATATTGTTTAACCTATCCTTAAGCTGTAATTCCAAATTTTCTATTTTTTCTTTTAGTTCATCACTTATCAAATTTTTATTTTTAATTTCAACATTGATGCTAGAAATAGCTCTTTTATTTTTATGGATTTCGTTATTGATAGATTTCATTTCTTTTCGTATATCCATCAATAAATTATTTATATTAGAATTATCTTGTTCAATAGCAGTAAGTTTGGCTTGAGTTTTTGTTAGTTCGATATTTTGAAAATGAATTTCATCTTTTAAATTTAAATTTTCCTCATCTAACTTTGAAATCAAATTATTATACTTTATTATTTCTTGTTTAATATCATTTAATTTATTTGATATTATTACTTTTTGATTTTCTAAGTAAGCTATTTCCCTTTTTCTACTGAATACATTAGTGTTTTTCTTATATACACTACCACCAGTTAATGAGCCGCCAGGATTTATTAACTCTCCGCCAAGCGTAACAATTTTGTATTGATAATTTGCACTTTTAGCAAATTCCAAAGCATTATCCATATTATTTACAATAATAACTTTACCCAATACATATTCAATAGCCTTAACAAATTTTTTATCATACTTTATCAAATCAGATGCTATACCAATAACACCATTATGCTTTATAACACTTCCACTATTGTTTATTTTTCTCCCTTGTATTATGTTGAGAGGTAAGAAAGTCGCCCTACCTAAATTCCTATTTTTAAGATAAGAAATCAATTTTTTAGCAACATCATCATCATCAGTTATGATATTTGAAATAGCAGCACCTAATGCTATTTCAATGGCAGTTTCATATTCCTTATCTACTGCAATAACCTCACCCAATACAAAAGTCTTATTTTTTGTACCAGCAACATACCCTTTATTTACATGTTGCATAAGTTGCTTAACTGCTCTAGTATATCCCTCATATTGATTATTTAAATTAACAAGTACACTATGATTAGCTTCTATCCTTTGAAATTCCTTATTTAAATCTACATTACTTTTTTGTTTTTTCGATAACTCTCGTCTATACTTTGATAGATTATTATTATTTAAATCTATTGTAGTTTGTATTTCATCAATCGTCTTAGAAATGTTATCAATCTCTACCTTAATATTTTTTTTTGTACTTAAGTTTATCTTCAATTTATTTGAATATCCATTCATATCTATTTCAAGCTTTTGTTTTCTAGATACTAACATTTCAATATCTTTGTTCAATAAAGTAATATCACTATTGTGTTTGCTTAATTCTGATTCTAATAATACTTTTTTATTTTTAAATCTATCTAACATATTGTTTTCTTTAGCTATTGAAGTACTCAAAACATCTACTTTTTGTTCAAAATCCTTAATTTGTTGATATAATTTATTTTGGTATGTTTGCAATTCACTTAATGTGCTACTTTCAACATCATAATTTTTCTTAATTATTTCTTTTTTGTTATTTATGTTGTTTAATTCATCATCATATTTTTCAATAGTTTCAGACAGATTTTTGATTTTTTCTTGAAGCAACTTAATATCTGATAAAATACCTTGATTCATTTCTTTAATATCAAAATATTTCTGTTTTTCAATACTTATTTTTGTATCAAAATCTTCTATCTCTTTTTCAATTTCTATTTTTTCATGTTTCAAATTATCTTTTTCTTCTATATGAGAATTTATTAAATTATTTGCTTCATCTATTTCATTTTTTACATTTAAAATCTTTTGTTCAACTTTTTCAATTGAATCAATTAATAAATTAACTTCCATGTTTTTTAATTCAGAAGACAACTTTAAAAACTTTTTAGCCTTCTCCATTTCATTTCTTAAAGGCTCTAATCTCTCCGAATAAGTACTTAAAATATCATTGATTCTAACCAAATTTTGTTCAGTATATTCAAGTCTTCTCTCTGCTTCTATTTTTCTGGTTTTAAATTTTACAATACCAGCTGCTTCTTCCATAAGTTTTCTTCTGTCTTCTGGCTTTCCATTCAATATAGCATCAATCTTACCTTGTCCAATTAGAGAATAACCTTCTTTACCAATACCAGTATCCATAAACAATTCTTGAATATCTTTTAATCTACATTTAGTATTATTAATAAAGTATTCACTTTCACCTGAACGGTAAAGCCTCCTTGTTATCTTAACATCTGAATAATCTATATCGAGTTCCTTTTGAACATTATCCAATACTAAAGAAACTTGAGCCAAACCTACCGGCTTTCTAAACTGGGTTCCTGCAAAAATTACATCTGACATTTTATCTCCTCTTAGACTTTTGACACTTTGCTCACCAAGCACCCATCTTACTGCATCAGAAATATTACTTTTTCCGCTTCCATTTGGTCCTACAACTGCGGTTATTCCCTTCTTAAATTCTAATTCTGTTTTATCAGCAAAAGATTTAAATCCTCTTATTTCTATTGATTTTAGAAACATAAATATAGTCCCCTACTTTCTATCTTGCGAATACAGATAAAAGAGTTCCTAATATAAAAACTGCTAATGTCAAATACGCAAATACTTTTGTTGCAATTCTGCTCTGTTTCCTGTTCATAATTTACCTCCAAATATATAAGTTTAATAATTAACCAAACAGTACTTAAAAGCTAAATCTTTTAGATGTATACTCTCTTAAAGAAGCAATTTTAAACACATCTCCAACCTCAATTACAATAGTTCCTCTATTAACATCCATATCTTGCTTAATGTTTATTTTGTTAGAAGGTATTTTCTTCAGCATATCATTAAAGTATTTTTTACTATTTGCAAATAATTTAGAAACATCCTTACCATTGATGCGTAAATTAATATTGCAATTATTAAATTGATTTATTTCATCAAATAACATGTCATTCATCAAACTTCCTTCTACCAATTCACGAAAAGCAGGATGAAAAGGACCAGCGACAACTTCTGCATTAACATTTATCTCTTTTGTAGGTTGAAGCCCTATCCTTATAATATCTATACCCTCGTTCAAAAACATACCATAAATAGTCTTGCATATATCGACAGCTTCTTCAATAGAATAAGGTTTATATATTCCCTTATCATACATTATTTCCATTGGAGTGTTTTTAACAATTATGGTAGGATATATTCTGCATATATCAGGTTTCATTGAAATAATATTTTTAGCAGTTATAATATCCTTTTCAAAACTATCTCCTGGCAAACCAAGCATTATCTGATGCCCTAGCGTAAAACCATATTTTTTAATCAACTCAGAAGCATAAACAACATCATTTGCCGTATGTCCTCTCCCAGATTTAATCAAGACTTCTTCATCAAGAGATTGTACACCTAATTCGATTATATCTACACAATATTTCTTTAAATTACTTAATATATATTCATCAATATAATCTGGCCTTGTAGAAAGCCTTATATAATCAACATATCCTAACTTTTTAAATCTTTTCGCTTCTTCAAGTAATTCATTCTGTTTATCAATAGGAATTGCCGTAAAAGTACCTCCAAAGAATGAAATCTCGACCACAGCATTTGAAAACTTTTTTTTGTTTATTGTTTTTAAATAAGTCTCTACAGTTCTTTTAACAAAATGAGCATTAACCATTTCAGAAACACCTGTAATTGTGTTTTGATTGCAAAATACACAATTATGCGGACAACCCTCATGTGGAACAAATATCGGTATTATATAGTGTCTATTGCTCATTTTTCCCCTCCAAATCCAATACTACTTTCTTTGCTGCATTTTGTTCAGCATCCTTTTTAGAATATCCTGTTCCAAAACCTAAACAATTATCGTTCACATTTATTTCAACATAAAATTTAGGTCTATGTGCAGGACCTTCTATGTTTAAAAGATTATAGTTAATAGAAACCTCTCCATTTCTTTGAAGCATTTCTTGTAACTTAGTTTTATAATCCAATACAATTTCATCTCTACTAGCCTTTTTAATGAGTTCCTTAAAATTATCGATTATAAACTTTCTAGTAACATCAATTCCCTTGTCTTTATATACTGCCGCAATCACAGCTTCAACACAATCCGCTAATATTGAAGTTCTTGTTCTTCCACCTGTTGCTTCTTCTCCTTTGCTCATTATAATGTAATTTCCCAAATTCCACATTTCAGCAATTTCAAATAATGAATTTTCGCATACAATTAGTGCTCTCAGCTTAGTCAAATCCCCTTCAGATTTGTCTTTGAAGTTATTAAATAAATACTCTGAAATTATAAGTTCCAAAACTGCATCACCAAGATATTCTAATCTTTCATTATACTTTATGCCTCTTCTTTCATTTGCAAAAGAACTATGTGTTAATGCTATTTTTATTATATTTTTATCATTAAATTTAATATTTATTTCTTCTTCAAACTTACTTATTATATCTTCTATACTGCTCACTTTCATTTCTCCTTAAGAAAAAAATCATTAATTAGAATTTAAAATCCCGCCTAAGCGGGACTAATTACTCTTCAACACGAGACTTAATGTATTCAACTACATCTCCAACAGTTGAAACCTTTTCAGCATCTTCATCTGGAATTTCAATGTCGAATTCTTCTTCAAGAGCCATTATTAACTCTACAACATCTAAAGAATCAGCACCTAAGTCATCTATAAAAGATGAATCCAAATTAATCTCCTCTTCATCCACATTTAATTGATCAATTATAACGTTTTTTACTTTTTCTAAAACCATAAATTTACCTCCCATAATAATCAGATATATAAATTCCTCTACATAAATATTAATATGTTTAAGTTATTTTATCAACTATAAATTTTTTAATTATATAAAAATATAGTTTACAAAAATTAAGTTTTTATTCAAATTCATTATTTATTTCTTCTAATTCACTTTTAATACTCTCAATTATTTTATTATTATAATATTTTACACTTTGAGCAATAGCATTTTTAATAGCCTTAGCATCAGAACTTCCATGTGCTTTTATACAAATTCCATCTACACCTAAAAATGCAGCACCTCCATACTCTTTATAGTCAAAATCTTTAGCTATCTTCTTAAATACTGGTTTTAACATCAATCCACCTATTTTACCTCTAAATGAAGATAACATTTCCTTTTTTATTATGCTAAATAGATTCATTGAAACTCCTTCATACATTTTTAATACGGTATTTCCAACAAATCCATCACAAACCAACACATTTACATTACCTGTAGAAATTTCTCTAGCTTCAACATTACCAACAAAATTAAATTTCATTTGTTTTAACATATTGTAAGTCTCTTTAGTGAGCTCATTACCCTTTCCTTCTTCTGTACCTATATTAACCAATCCTATGGTAGGATTATCAACACCCATAATTTTTTTGAAATATATATCGCCCATCAATGCAAACTGTATCAAATTTTTAGGTTTACATTCTGCATTTGCACCACAATCAATCACCATAAAAGGTGCATTTTTCCCTGGCATAACTGGTGCCAATGCTGGTCTATTTATACCTTTAATTCTCCCTACTATTAGAGTCGCACCAGTAAGAAACGCTCCAGTACTACCCGCAGATATTACAGCATTAGCCTCGCCGTTTTTAACCATATAGAGTGCTTTACTTAACGATGAATTTTTTTTTCTCCTAACAGCCATTGCAGGATGTTCTTCTGGGCTAATTACTTCCCTAGCATCTACAATGGTTATTTTATTAGTATTAACATTATATTTTTTCAGTTCTTTACTTATAAGTTCTTTAGGACCTGTTATAAAAATTTCTATATCATACTCTTTTTGTGCTAATACGCATCCTTCTACAATTGCATTTGGACAATTATCTCCGCCCATTCCATCTACAACAATTCTCACAATTACCACTCTCTTTCCAAAAATGAAATAATAATATAATTATATATCATTTTGTTTGTTTTATCCATATAAATAAAATACTCATTCAACAGAAACGGGCAAAGAAAAAGAAAGTCTTTCGACTTTCTTATTATTCATTAGCTGCAACAACTTCTGTGTTTTTGTAATATCCACAATTCTTACATACTCTATGAGCTAATTTCATTTCATGACATTGAGGACATTCTACTATTCCAGGCATAGTTGCCTTGAAATTAGAAGCTCTTCTTTGATCTCTTCTTCCTCTTGAAGTTTTTCTCTTTGGATGAGCCATTATAACACCTCCTTAATAAGTGCAACAAATGTATTAATTATTTTTAAATAAATCCTTCAATTTAGCAAATCTAGGATCAAAATTATCTTCTTCATTTTCTTCTAAATCAAAGTTATGATTCTGTTTACAATTGCAAGAAACATAATTAAGATTTACGCCACAATAAGGACATAGACCTTTACAATCCTCTCTGCAGAGCCTTTTAAATGGAAGTTCAAAAATAATACACGATTCAATAATTGAATCAAATTCAATTTCTTCTGAGTCAATAAAAATATGTTCATCCGATAATTTAACATCTGATGTAAATGAAACCTCTAATGGTTCATCAAATGCATGCTTGAATCTCTCCAGACATCTTGAGCAATTCAAAATCAACTCAGTTTTTATTTGACCTTTGAATTCAATTACATCGCCACTTTTGCTAAAACTTCCAGTAATAACAACTGGTTTAGAAAAGTCAATATACTCACTTCCATCAAAAAATTTTTCTTTTTCAAATTCAATATGAATATTTTTTTTAAGCTCTTGTCCTCTAAGCAATTTAGATAAATCAATCAACATAGTCAACCCTCATTTGTATGTACTTTCTTCATAACTTTTTTAGAAGCAATGAATTCAAACATAAGTTATTATATAAATAATAATAAAAAAAGTCAAGTTAATTAGCTTATAAAATTATTCTGGGCAGTAAAATCTGCCCAAAATAATAATATTTAAAAATAATATTAATAGATTATTTTGATATTTCTATTTTACTAATTCTAATGTATCTCTTGCTATCATCAATTCTTCATTTGTTGGTATTACAAACACCTTTATTTTAGAATCATCAGTACTTATTTCAACAGCTTTACCTCTAATATTATTCTTTTCTTTATCTATTTCAATTCCCATAAATTCTAAACCTTTGCATATTTCTTTACGAGATTCTTTAGAATTTTCTCCAAGACCTGCTGTAAATACAATAGCATCTACACCGTCCATCGCTGCTGCATATTCACCAATATATTTTTTCACTCTGTAATGGAATAAATCTAATGCAAGCTGTGCTCTATGATTTCCACTTTCAGCCGCAGCCTCTATATCTCTGAAGTCACTGCTAACACCAGAAACTCCAAGCACTCCTGATTTCTTATTCATAACTTTATCAACCTCTTCAGCTGATAAATTTTCTTCCCTCATTAGAAAAGGAATTATTGCAGGATCTAAATCGCCACATCTTGTACCCATTACTAATCCTTCAAGTGGTGTAAATCCCATTGATGTATCAACAGATTTACCATTTTTAATTGCTGTACAACTTGCTCCATTGCCTAAATGACAAGTTATTATTTTTAAATCTTCTATACTTTTGCCCATCATTTCTGCAGCTGCAAGTGAAACAAATTTATGAGAAGTACCGTGGAAACCATATCTTCTAATACTGTGCTTTTCATAGTATTCATATGGTAATGCATACATATATGCATGCTCTGGCATAGTTTGATGAAATGCTGTATCAAAAACTGCAACCATAGGAGTATTAGGCATTAATTTTTTACATGCATTAATACCAATAATATTTGCTGGATTATGAAGTGGTGCAAGCTTAGCACATTCCTCCAAGTTATTCATAACATCATCATCTATAATAACAGATCTATCATATTTTTCTCCACCATGAACAACTCTATGTCCAACTGCTGATATTTCTGACATGTCAGAAATCACTCCATGAGTACTATCAACTAGAGCTCCTAATACAAGCTCAACAGCCACCTGATGATCTTTCATAGGTTTCTCTATTATGTATTTTTCATCATTAACTTTTTGAGTTAGTATTGAACCTTCAATTCCTATTCTTTCCACAAGTCCTTTCGCAAGAACTTTCTCATTTTCCATATCAATTAACTGATATTTTAATGATGAACTTCCACAATTAATAACTAATATTTTCATCACTTTGTCCTCCTTAAATAAATTTATGTTATTTGCTTTGCGCTTGAACCGCTGTTACCGCAACCACATTTACTATATCTTCTGGACTGCATCCTCTAGATAAATCATTTATTGGCTTAGCAAATCCTTGACAGATCGGTCCAATTGCCTCAGCTTTAGCAAATCTTTGTACTAGTTTGTAACCAATATTACCAGCTTGTAAATCAGGGAATACTAAAACATTTGCACTTCCAGCAACTTTGCTGTTTGGTGCTTTTTGTGCTGCAACTTTTGGAACAATAGCTGCATCTAATTGTAATTCACCATCAATCATAATATCACTTCTTTGTTCTTTAGCTATTTCAGTTGCTTTTTTCACCTTATCAACTAATTCGTGACTGGCACTTCCCATTGTTGAAAATGATAACATTGCTACCTTTGGCTCTATTTTAGCTAGTCCTCTTGCACTTTCAGCTGTCGAAATAGCTATAGAAGCTAATTGTTCAGCTGTAGGATTCGGATTAACTGCACAATCTGCAAATAGTAAAAATCCATTTTCTCCATATTCACAGTTTGGAACTTCCATTAAGAAGAAACTTGATACAGCATTAATTCCTGGAGCTGTTTTTATTATTTGAAGTCCTGGTCTTAATAAATCACCTGTTGTATGAATTGCTCCTGAAACCATACCATCAGCATCATCTAATTTTACCATCATAGTTCCATAATACACAGTATCTAGAACCATCTTTTCTGCTTTATCTATAGTTACTCCTTTATGTTTCCTCAATTCATAAAGAGCTTTAGCATATTCGCTAGTTTTTTTAGATGTCTCAGGATTAACAATTTCAATTCCACTTATATCTACATTTAACTCTTTAGCTTTTTCATTAATTACATCTTCTGAACCAACTAATATCAATTCAGCTAATCCTTCATTTTTTATTTTTTCAGCAGCAACTAAAGTTCTTTCCTCTTCTCCTTCAGGAAGAACTATTCTTTTTTTATCTGCTTTAGCCATGTCATAAATTTTTTTCATGAGTTCCATAATTATTACTCCTTTCAAACTTTTAGGATTACATAAATAATATAATCTTTTGATACACATATTTCAAGTAAAATATTAAAATAAAACATTAAATTATAGATTTAGTATAACACACAATGTATATTTTAATTTGTTATATATTTAACATACTTATATGTATTAACATTATCAAATTATATATATTATTCTTTAAACGAGCAAAATTCATTACAATATATTACAAATGACTTTACAACTCAGTTTGTAATATTGAATTTTATCATTTTCATGTACTATATGATGCTTGGAAATCGCACTAAAATGTTGTTTTACATTTAATGGATTGAAATTTGCTCATTTATAGAAATTTTATATATTATTTATACAAATTTGTGATATTATAATATATAACCATTAAATAATAATTACTGGAGGTAACTTATATGAAAGTAGCAGCAATAATTGCAGAATATAATCCTCTTCATTCCGGGCATGTTTACCATATAGACAGCACAAAAAAGCTTACAAATTGCGATGCAGTTATTTGTATTATGAGTGGTAATTTTGTGCAAAGAGGTGAACCTGCTCTAATTGATAAATTTATAAGAACAAGAATGGCTCTTAAGAATGGTATAGATTTAATCATAGAATTGCCAATAGTATATAGCCTAGCTTCAGCTGAATTTTTTGCTTTTGGTGCAGTAAGCATACTAAACAGGTTAGGTATTGTTGACTATATTTCATTTGGAAGTGAAATAGGTAACGCTGAAGTTCTATACAAAATTGCTTCTGTTTTAGTAAAAGAAGATGCAAACTATAAAAAACTGTTAAAATATCACATATCTAGGGGTGAGAGATTTCCTACTGCTAGAAGTAATTCTCTAAAAGAATACTTAGCAAATAGTGATTTATTTAACAAATTTAATAATGATTCAGATAAAATATTAAATTCTTCTAATAACATTTTAGGTATTGAATACTGCAAAGCTTTGATAAAATTAAAGAGTAACATAGATGTAATAACTATTAAAAGGCAAGGCGGAGCTTACAATGAAGGTAAGTTAAATAACATATTTTCTAGTGCTACATCTATAAGAAGATACATTAAATCAAGTTCAAAAATTGATATTCTAAAAAAACATGTTCCTAATGAATCATACAATATTATAAATGAATTGATTTTATCAAATTACAGTTTCACATATCCAGATGATATGCTAAAACATTTAAAGTATAAAGCACTTACTGATTACAAGAGAGCTATAAAAAAAATCCCTGATGTTTCAGAGGGACTAGATAACAAAATTATAGATGTACTACAAAACAATAATTCTTACGAAGCTATCGTAAAAAACATTAAAAGCAAAAGATATACTTACACGAGAATATCTAGAATTCTTTGTCAATACTTTATAGGATTTGAACAATTTGATATTGACAACATGAGAAAAATGGAAGCACCTTATGCTAGAATACTAGGATTTAATAACAAAGGTAAATACATATTAAATAAAATAAAGAAAAATACAGACATAGCTCTTATTACTAATATTCCAAAATATCACAATGATTTTCTAGCTTTAGACATTCAATCAACAAAAGCTTATAGTTTATTAAATAATAATATTAAATATAACTGTGACTATATAAATAAACCCATAATAATTGATAACTAATAATATTTTGTAATCAATTCATCAATAAGTAAATATACATAGTATAAACAATTATTAGGAGTTTTTATTTTGTTAAACTTATTTTTATATATTACTATAATCATCATAATTATGTTATCTTTTAAATTGTTTAAAAATATCAAAAACAATATTTTATTAACAATAATTTCTAGTATATTTATATTGCAAATAATAATATATCCTAAAATTTGTATTCAATCAGCATTAACAGGTGCTAAACTTTTTTTTAGTAATGTCTTTCCATCTCTTTTTCCATTTTTAGTAGTTTGTAATATAATAATCTATTCCAATGGAATAGATATATATTCAAAATTATTTGGAAACATTATCTGTAAGCCATTAAGACTACCTAAACAATGTAGTTTTGTGATAATTGTTAGTGCTCTATGTGGATATCCATTAGGGGCTAAATATTCTGCTCAACTGTATGAAAAGAATATTATAGATATCAATACCTATGAAAAACTATTAAATGTAGCATCTAATGCAAGTCCATTATTCTTGATAGGTGCAGTAGGTACATCTATGTTAGGAAACCCTAAAATAGGATATCTTCTTCTGATATCAAATTATATATCATGTTTTATAATGGGTACAATCCTTAAAAATGAAGAAGTAGTTATTTCAAAATATATTCCTGAAAATATATATAAGCCAAAATCACAAAATATTGGAAGTATATTTCAGATAAGTATTGAAGACTCAATAAAAACCTCACTTATGATAGGAGGTTTTATAACTATATTTTCAGTTATTACACACATTCTAAAAAACAATGTATTATTTAAATATATATTATCAAAACTCTTCATTCAAACTTCTTTAAAACAAATTGTTGAAAGCAGTACTCTAGGATTATTAGAAATGACAAATGGGTGCAACATGATTTCATCTATTTCTCTAAATTTACTCACAAAACTTATTATAATAAGTTTTCTTGTTTCATTTAGTGGACTATCTATAATAATGCAAGTTTATTCTTTCACATACAAACACAAAATATCAATAAAAAAGTACATTTATAAAAAATTTATACAAGGATTCTTTTCTTCATTGATAACAGCATTGCTATATAAAATTTTATTCAATGACTCCGTTTCTACAACTATAAAAATAGTTAATACTAGTCATATCAGTAATGCAAATAAGTATATACCATTAACAATTAGTGTTCTAGTTACACCTGTATTAATAAAAAAACTCTTTAGATTATTTAATTTTTCTTAGTTCCTCAATATTCTTTTTAAGAACAGCATTTGTTTCGGCAACATCTTTCTCAATAGCAATAATAAAATTTTCGCACTCTTTTTTAATATTATTCAGCATAATTTTTTCTTTCTCGGTAATCTCATTTTGAATACCTGTCATTATTTCATTAGCATAATCACGTGCAGTATATTTAATTGTCTTTGCATTTCTTTGAGCTGCAGAGACAATTTCTTCTGCCTTAATATGTGCTTCTTTAACGTAGTCATGGTTGTTTATCTTCTTTCTTATTATGTCAATGCTTTCTTTTTGTATTAATTCTGCATGTTCTGTGGCTTCTTTGAGTATTCTCTCCTTTTCTTCACAAATCCACTGTGCTTTTTTAAATTCGTCAGGTAGATAATTAATTATTTGTTCAATAACCTCATTAAATTCATCATATTTAACAACTACTTTATTGGTCATTGGAATTTTAGAAGATGTGTCTAATAATTCCTGTAAATATTCCAATAATTTTATTACTTCCATAAATGCTCCCCACCTATTTATTAATTTACTTAACTCTTTTTGAAATCAACTCCACTAATTCATCTGGAACTAATCCTTCAATGCATCCTCCAAATTTTGCTACCTGTTTTACTGCAGATGAACTTAAAAAAGAATACTTAGCACTCGTCATCATAAAAACAGTTTCCTTTGTAGCATCCAGTTTATTGTTCATTAATGCCATTTGTAGCTCATATTCAAAGTCAGATACTGCCCTTAATCCCTTGACAATAACATCTATATCATTCTTATTCATAAAATCAATAAGAAGACCATTAAAGCTCACAACATTCACATTGTCATATTGTGCAATAACTTTTTTAATTAATTCCACTCTTTCATCAATATCAAACATACCTTTTTTATCCGGATTTACAAGAACAGCCACTGTAAGTTCATCAAAAAGCTTTGAAGCTCTCTCAATAATGTCTAGGTGCCCATTTGTAATTGGATCAAATGAGCCCGGATATACTGCCTTTTTCATATTAGTCCTCCCTATGCTTATAAAAAACAACTGTTGTGTTTCCATATTTTCTCTTATCCGAAAGTTTTATAATGTCATTACCCTCAAAAATATCCTCTCCTGAATCTATCTTACATACTATCAAGCCATCATTTTTCAATAACTTGTAGTCTGAAACAATGTCAATTGCTGGAGGTATCATATCCTTTGCATATGGCGGATCTATAAAAATCAAATCAAAAACAATTTTCTCATCCGCAAACTTTTTAAGCCACTCATATGAATCACCTTTGCAGCATTTACATATGCCCTTAAATTTTAAATTCTCTACATTTTTCTTTAATAAAGAAAATGTTGTATCATTCCTATCAATTAAATAACACTTTTCTGCTCCCCTACTCGCTGCTTCAAGACCAAGACTCCCAGTACCTGCAAAAATATCTGCAACAACTGCACCTCTTACTCTATTCTGTATAATATTAAATATAGATTCTTTTACACGATCAAGAGTAGGACGAGTCACATCCCCTTCTGGAGGCAAAATCTTTCTTCCTTTAGCAATACCAGAAATAATTCTCACTATTGTATCTCCCTTCTTATTTCAAGTAACGTAAACATTTTAGCATATACGATTAGATTATACAAAATGTTTTTCATTTTTTAAATTTGTAAATTGTAATTTTGCATAAACACATATTTTTAAATATTTACACTAATTGAAACAAATATACGTTGAGCTCTTATCTATCTTTTTTAATATATCTTCTTTTATTTTAACATATTCCTGTTCATCATTTAATAATAATTTTTTTGCTTCTTCATTTGCATACTTTAATAACTCAAAATCTTCAACAACATCTGCAAGAATTAATTCATCTTCACCATGCTGTTTTAAACCAAATAATTCTCCACTTCCCCTTATTTTTAAATCCTCTTCTGCTATAAAAAATCCATCAGAACTTTTCTTCATAGTTTCCATTCTTCTTTTGGTAATGTCACTTTTGATATCAGCAATTAAAATACAGTAAGATTTATACTTACCTCTCCCTACTCTCCCTCTTAATTGATGCAATTGTGCTAATCCGAATCTCTCTGCATTTTCGATAATCATTACAGAGGCATTAGGAACATTTATTCCAACTTCAATGACAGTTGTGGATATCAATACATCAATATCATGATTCTTAAATTTAAGCATTATATCTTCTTTTTCTTTTCCATTCATTTTGCCATGTAATACAGCAACATTTGAATCACTAAAATATTTATCTTTTAATTCATTATATAACTTATCAACAGATGTCAACACCATGTTCTCATTTTCTTCTATTAAGGGACAAACAATGTATATCTGTCTACCCTGTTTTATTTGTTCTAAAGCAAATTTATAAACTCTGTTTTTCTCAAACTTGCTTAAATAATATGTTTCAACTTTTTTTCTTCCTGGTGGCAACTCGTCAATTACTGAAACATCCAAATCACCGTATAAATAAAGTGTTAATGTTCTAGGGATTGGTGTTGCAGTCATTACTAATACATCTATGTTATTGCCTTTATTTAACAATACACATCTTTGATTTACCCCAAATCTATGTTGCTCATCAGTCACAACAAAACCCAATTTTTTAAATTCAACATCATACTCTAGTAATGAATGCGTACCAACAATTATATCTATTTCACCATTTTTTAATCTCTCTTTAATTAATTTCTTGTTCTTATTTGAAGTACTACCAACTAACAATTCTATACTTAAATCAAAATCTCTTAGAATATTGCACATTTCATTATAATGCTGACGAGCTAATATTTCAGTAGGAACCATCATAGCTACTTGATAACCATTCATAGCAACATTAAAAATACTAATAATAGCTACTATTGTTTTACCACATCCTACATCTCCTTGTAGAAGCCTATTCATAGGTTTGTTTGATTTTTCATCAATCAATATTTCCCTAATAACTCTACTTTGTGCATTGGTCAATGAAAAAGGTATTTTTTCTTTTAGTAACTTTAACTCTGGTGAAATCGAAAATGATATTCCTAGCTTGCTTTTGTTTATATAATGCCTAAGCATTAATATTTTCAAAGAATAAGTAAATAATTCTTGAAATTTTAATCTTCTCTTAGCTTCATTAAGCTTATTATAATCCATTGGAATATGTATGTTTATTAAAGCTTCTTTCAATGAACAAAACTTAAATTTGTTAATAATATACAATGGCATATTTTCCGTTATTTCTACACAATTTAGTACTTGAGAAATAATTCTACTCATAAAACTATTAGTTAATTTTCCTTTTAATGGATACTTTGCAATAATCTTATCTTTGCAATGTACATTTCCTTTAACTATTTTAGGGTTTATCAATACTATTTCACGCCCTAATTTTTGTATTTTACCGTAAATCATATATGAATTTCCCAGAACAAAATTTCTTTTAGCATAGGGCTGATTAAACCATATTCCTTTAAATGTACTTTTACTATCATTGAATATCACAGTAGACATTTTTTTCCTTGTTCTTGTAATAGAATCCTGTAATATTTTTTCTACAGTACATTTCAATATAACATTTTCATTTACTGTAGTTTCTTTAAAATACTTATTTGATTTAATGTACTCATAATCTCTAGGGAAATATAGCAATAAATCTAAAATAGTAAACACTCCACACTTATGCAATTCTGCACTCATTTTAGGACCAACGCCTTTTAAATATCTGACATCATCATATAAATTCACTATATTTCACTCCATATTCAATAATTATTAAAATAAAAAAGCCCTAAGGCTTTTATCAATTCTACAAGACTCCCACTTATAAAAGTGGGAGATTGAAGCTTTTTGCTTCAGGTGGAATAGAGCCCCCATCTGAAGTCCCGATGTTTTGCTTTAGCAAAACGAGTTTACTCTACTGAAACAATAAAATAATAAAGAGGTTGTTTACCTTCATAGTATTGAATATCTAAGTCAGAATACTTTTCCTCTAACTCTTTAACAAATTTCTCTACATCTTCACTTTTACAATCCTCTCCATAATACAGTGTTATAAGTTCACTATGTTCATTGACCATTTTTTCAATCATATCACTGCAAACATTGAAAACATCTTTTCCTATCTCCTGTATTTTACCTTCTATCAATCCTAATATGTCGCCTTGCTTAATAACTTTTCCATCGGTTTCAGTATCCTTAACTGCATAAGTTACAGCTCCAGTTGAAACCATACCAATAGCTTCATTCATATTTTTAATGTTTTCATCTAAGTCTGAATTAAAATCAAACACCGTTAATGCTGTAATTCCTTGTGGAATTGTCTTTGAAGGAATTACAACTACATTCTTATCTGCAAGTTCTGAAGCTTGTGATGCAGACATTATGATATTTTTATTATTAGGCAAAATGAAAATATTATCTGCATTCAATTTTTCAATGCTTTTCAAAATGTCCTGCGTACTTGGATTCATTGTCTGCCCACCTTCTATAACACAGTCAACTCCAAGGTCCTTAAAAATATCATCTAAACCTTTACCTCTAGACACTGAAACAAATGCATATTTCTTTCTTACATTCTCAACTACTTCCTCTTCTTGTTGTTTTGTTTCATCTTCAATATTTAATAAATTTCTGTGTTGCTCTCTCATATTATCTATCTTAATCTTTGAAAGTTCTCCTAATTTAAGTGCTTTTGATAATATCAGACCAGGATCATTAGTGTGAATATGTACCTTAACTATGTCTTCAAAAGCAACTACAACCATAGAATCACCATACTGCTCTAATTCTTTTTTAAAGCTTTCAATATCAGCATTATTCGCTAATATAAAGAATTCAGTGCAATATCCAAATTTGATATCACTTTGTATTATTTGCTTATTTTCAGATATATTTGGTTTTGCAATATCTTTTTTTATTTCTGTAATAACATTTCCTTGTAATGCCTCTAACATACCCTTTAATAAAATAAGTAATCCCATTCCTCCTGCATCTACTACCTTAGCTTTCTTCAATGCTGGTAACATATCAGGAGTTTTGTTTAATACAGCTTCGCAATGATTACATACTTCTTCTAATAATTTTACAATATCACTATTAGGATTATTTATAGCACTTTCACCAGCAGCTTTTATTATAGTCAATATAGTACCTTCGGTAGGTCTCATAACTGCCTTATATGCAAAATTTGCCCCCTCTTTCAAAGAAATTGCAAACTCTCTAGAATTGACTTCTTTTTTATTTTCCATACCTTTAGATATTCCTCTAAATATTTGGGACAAAATAACACCAGAATTCCCTCTAGCACCCATCAATGCTCCTCTTGCTAATTTCTTAGAAACTTCATCAATTGATTTTGTATTAATATTCTCTATTTCACAAACCGCAGTTTTAAATGTCATTGACATATTTGTACCAGTATCACCATCAGGCACCGGAAAAACATTTAAAGAATTAACAAATTCCTTTTGCTCTTCTAGTCTATTAGAAGCATTTACAACCATATTGTAAAAATGCTCACCATCTATCTTTAAATAATTCAATTTCAGTACCTCCTTAGACTCTTACACCCTGAACATTAACTGTTATTCGTGACACTTTTAGTCCAGTATAATTTTCAACAGTATATTTTACTCTTTTAATAATATTATTGGCTATAACAGATATTTTCGTTCCATATTGCACTATGATATATAGTTCTATGCTAAGAGCATTCTCTTTTGAATTAATCCTAACCCCTTTACTTAAATTTTCTCTCTTTAAAAGTTCCCACAGTCCATCTGTAGCAGTTCTAGATGCCATACCCACTACACCATAGCATTCCATTGTAGATAAACCTATGATATTTGCTAAAACATCTTCGGTATAAAAAATATTACCATTCTCAGTAACCAAATTACCTTTCATTACTATTCCTCCTTAATTACCACCATATGAATATTTTATATTATATACATAGATTATTCAAGAAAATTAATTTATTATAACTTTATTTACTATAAATTTTATATATTACTTGATAAAAATATACCTTTTATGTTAAAATAGATTTTGTTTCAATTCATTGTTTATTTTATGGTTAAGAGGAGGTGTTTTCTATGTCAAGAAAATGCGATATATGCGGTAAAGGCGTTGTATTTGGTGGTCAATACAGTCACTCTCACCGTAGATCAAATAGAAGTTGGGCTCCAAATATTAAAAAAGTTAAAGCAATTGTTAACGGAACACCTAAAACTATCAATGTATGTACTAGATGTTTACGTTCAGGAAAAGTTCAACGTGCAATTTAATTAATAAAAAAAATGCAGTCTTAACTGCATTTTTTTATTTTTGTTTCTTCATGAAAATTCTTATTATCCTAGATATGAATTTGGGAACTTTAATTGTAACAAACTTCATAAATTTACCCCCTAATGCTTCCTATCGATAATATTCCATCCTACAAATATAAGTAATCCTCCAATTGCCATTATCCATCCAATAACTGGAATAACAATAATTATAGCGATTATTGCTAAAATAATAAACCTATACTTTTTAATTTTACTCTTTTTCTTATATATAACACTTCTATATTTATTTTTTTTTGGACACTTATTTACCCTCCAAAAATACTCTACTACCATTATATGAACATATAATAATTTGGTTACAAAAAAACATGTAGATAAATTTTCTACATGCTTTGTAAACTCCCCTAGATAAGCAAGGGTGTTTTCTTGTGTTATTTCTATAAATATTATCAATCTTTACTGCAAAAAATCAATATGCTACCCGATTCAAATGTGATCTCAACTTCATTGCTTAAAAACTCATTAGAAATCGTAATAACATCACCAATATGCAAATCATAATTGGTTAATGGATACTTTGCTCCAGTAATTGATAAATTTTTAACTAAATCACAATAAGGCTGAATCGAAAAAATCTGCCCTTTTTTGCCCAAAATCTTACCAGAATTATTCATCAAACTAATAACATTGTTATTATCTTTTATTACAGCATTAATATTCATATTTGCTGCTTTATGTAATAAACATATATTTCCAAATACGTGATCGATTCTCGTTCCCGTACACCCTAAAAAACAGATTTCATCTACTCCCATCTCAGCTGCTTTAAACAATGCCAATTCTGAATCAGTATAATCCTTTTCTGTTGGATATCTCTCAATTTTACACGATGTGCTTTCCAAAAACTTTAATTTTCTTTCATCTATTGAATCAAAATCTCCAATCAAATAATCTGGAATAATTTCATAATCAAGTACACAATTAGCTCCTCCATCGGCACAAATCAACAAAGAACTTTCTATCAGTTCATTCTCTAAAATTTCCTTAGATGGCGGCATTCCTCCTGAAACTATGACAGCCTTCATATTAATGCTTCCCTTAATCTATTAATATTTTGTTCAACATCACCATTTTTAAACACAGCAGAACCCGCTACTACTACATTAGCTCCACAGTCAACAACATTCTTTATAATATTATCATTTATTCCCCCATCTACTTCAATCAATAGATTTGGATTATACTTGTCCGCTAATTGTTTAACATTTTTTATTTTATTTGAGCAATAATTTATATATTTTTGACCTCCAAATCCAGGATTAACAGTCATTATCAATACCATATCTATTTCACCAATAAGTTCTTCTATTACACATACAGGCGTACCTGGGTTAATAGCAATTGCAGCTTTTTTACCAAAACTTTTAATATAATTAATAGTCCTGTCTATATGTCTATCAGCCTCGTAATGAACCGTAATTATATCTGCACCCGCATCAACAAAATCTTCTATATATCTATCTGGCTTTTCAATCATTAAATGTACATCAAAAGGTAATTTTGTCATTTTTCTTATACTCTTAATCACTGGTATTCCCAAGGAAATATTTGGAACAAACATTCCATCCATTACATCAATATGAACAAAATCAGCACCGAATCTTTCAATTAATTCAATATCCTTTCCTAGTTGAGAAAAATCTGCTGACAATATTGATGGTGCAATCTTTACCATTTATTACTCCTCCTATTCTTAAGTTCCTCTAGTGTCTTAATATAAAAATCAAATCTTTCTTTACATATGTTATTTTCCATAACAGCCTGTTTTACACAACAGTCTGGTTCCTTATAGTGAATACAATTCGAAAACTTACACATACCAATATACGGTCTAAATTCAGGAAAACAATATTGAAGTTCTGTTTCATCAATAAAAGAAATATCCAACGATGAGAAACCTGGTGTATCTACTAAATACCCTTCAGAACATTTTATAAGTTCACTATGCCTTGTAGTGTGCTTTCCTCTCTTTAGTTTGCTACTTATATCACCTGTCTTCATAATTTGTTCACCAACTAGAGCATTTAATAATGTTGATTTACCCACTCCAGAAGGACCACAAAATACCGAAATATTGTTATCTACTTTATTTTTCAATCTCTCTATGCCTCGACCTGTCATAGCGTTAGTATAAATAATTTCATAGTCGATATTTTTAAAAGCATCAAATTTTAAAAAATCTCTTTCAGAAACCAAATCTATCTTATTAACACATAAAACAATATTTAAGTTGTTATATTCACATAATATAAGAAATTTATTAAGCAAATCCATATTTAACTTTGGATTTTTCAAAGTAATTACAACAAATGCTTGTGTTACATTTGCAACAACAGGTCTAATTAATTCATTCTTTCTTTCAAATATTTTTTCTATTACACCTTCATCATTATCTATAGATATTTCAACTTCATCACCAACAGTGGGTGTAAGGCCATTGTATCTAAATTTGCCTCTAGCTTTACACTTTACAATTGAATCGCCTATACTAACAAAATAAAGTCCACCTATTCCTTTAGTAATTATCCCTCTCATATTACCGTTATTCATTGATACTTATTAACGGTTTTTCAACTCCTTTCAAAATGTAATATATATTTTAATATATCTATATAATCAACGATTAGTCAATAGATAAATTAACTATATCTCCTAAATATATTTCACTTCCAGCTTCCTTATCTTGAGATACTACAATATCATTATCTTTTCCATAAACATTAATGTTAATTCCTTTCGAATTAGCTAATTCCTTTGCTTTTAAAACAGTCATACCCTCAAAATTTGGTACTTTTACCCTTTGTACCTCTTTACTGTCATAAACATAATAACTCACATCAATTTTACTACCCTCTTTAACTTCATCATTTTTTTCAATGCTTTGACTATATATTTTTCCATTGAGTTCTTTTTTATCAATTAATGTTTTAACCGAATTTCCTAAATTAAGCTTCTTCAGTTTTAAGAGTGTTTTCGCTTCATTCAAAGTTAATCCATTTAAATCAGGCACAGTAACAATTTTAACTTTAGGACCATTGCTTACCACGAGAACAATTTTATCATTTTTATTAACTTTCACTCCTGGCTCAGGTGTTTGTGTTATTATCCTTCCTTTTGAAATTACATCGCTGAACTCATACGAAATTTCAACTCTCAAATTATCATTTTTAATAATATTCTTAGCTGTAATATAATCATATTCTCTAAAATCTCTTACCAAAACCTTCTCAGGACCTTTGCTAACACAAACTGTAACATCAGAATGTACTTTTACTTTTGACCCTGAATTAGGAAAAGTTCTTAAAACTTTATCCTTAGGCTCATCACTTGTTTCACTTTCCCCTAATATAAAATTCAAACCAGAGTTTTCAATTTTTATCTTAGCTTCTTCTTTTCTCAATCCTACAACATCTGGTACTAGTACTTCTTTAATAGCATTCATTCTACTCATTATTTTTCCATAACCCCAACCTGATAATATACCTATTGCTAATAATGCTAAAACAGCAACAAAAATCCTAGATTTTGATTTATTATTTTTATTTTTATTTTTCTTAATACTCCTAGACCTTTTATTGGCATTTTTTTTATCATCTACTATGACTGGATCCATGATTTTAGTATTTCCATCATCAATATCTTTTGTAATTATATCATAGCTATTATTTCTTTTAATCATGTTAATATCATTAAGCAATTCACTTATAGATTGATATCTTTTTATTGGTTCCTTTTCAATACATTTTAAAATAAGGTTATTTAGATTACTTGGCACATTTGGATTAACTAATCTAGGTGGTATTACTGGTTCTTGAATATGTTTTAGTGCAACAGAAACAGGGCTTTCTGCATCAAATGGTACTCTACCAGTTACCATTTCATATATAACAATTCCTAATGAATAAATATCAGTTCTACAATCAACATAGCTTCCCTTAGCCTGTTCGGGTGAAAAATAATGTGCTGAACCCATAACTTTACAAGTGTTAGTTATTGTAGCCGAACCTGAAGCCTTTGCTATCCCAAAATCAGTTACCTTAATATTTTCTTCATCTGTAACTAAAATATTATGAGGCTTTACATCTCTATGAATAATATTATTTTTATGTGCACACTCTAAAGCTTTGGCAATTTGAATGCTATAGTCAATCACTTTTTCAATGGGCAATGGCCCATTTTCGTTAATTATTTCCTTTAAAGTTTTGCCCTCTACAAGTTCCATAACAATATAATTAATATTATTTTCATTACCAACATCATATATATTTACGATATTTGTACCTAATAGCCCAGCTGCTGAAGAAGCTTCCTTTTGAAACTTTTTAACAAAATCTTTATCATTTGCAAACTGCTTTTTTAATATTTTTATAGCAACAAATCTATCAAGTAAATGGCATTTAGCTTTGTATACTTCAGCCATTCCACCTTCTCCTATTTTTTCGATAATCTCATATCTACTCCCTAGTATAGTTCCTATCATATTTTCTCACTCCTTCAAAAACAATAACGGAAATATTATCGGAGCTGCCCTTATATTTGCTTAATTCAACCAGTTTTTTGCAGCTTTCTTCTTCATCATTATTGTAAACAATTTCTAGAATCTCACTCAATTTAACCTTATTAGTTAATCCATCTGTGCATAATATAAATCTTTCAACTTCACAAGGATTCAATATAAATATATCCACCTCAACTGAAGCATTAGTTCCAAGTGCTCTAGTAATAATATTTTTGTTAGGATGATTTTGTGCTTCTTCCTCCGTAATATCTCCACTATCAATAAGCTCTTGAACCAAAGAATGATCTCTTGTAATTTTAAAAATGTTATAACCCTCAATTGCAATACAGCTACTATCACCTACATTTGCAATCACAGCTTTATTATCTTTTATAAGACAAGTAGTGATAGTCGTACCCATACCTTTCAGAGCTTTATCCTTATTTGACAGATTATATATCTTTTTATTAGCTTCACTAATAGCATTCCTCATAAGTTCTTCTAAATCTTCAGTGTTTAAATTTGATCTAATGACCTCAATTGTCGTCTTAATTGCTATTTCACTTGCAATTTCTCCTGCATTATGTCCACCCATACCATCAGCAATAGCATAAAACCTTATTTCATTTTCTTCAAAGTATCCTGTAAAATCTTGGTTAATGCTTCTTCCGTTTCCAATATCCGATATCACACTTACCATTACTATCCCCCCTTACTTTAAAGAACCCTTCATATAACTTCTTCTAAGCTGACCACAAGCTGCATTAATATCAGAACCCATCTCTCTCCTTACAGTAGTTTCTATTCCATTATATTCTAAAATCTTTCTAAAATTATTAATACTTTCAGAAGTTGATCTTACAAATCCACTTTCAGTAACTTCATTTACAGGTATCAAATTCACATGACAAAGTAATCCTTTTAACAAATTACTTAATTCTTTAGCATGTTCATTTTTATCGTTAAGTCCATTTATAAGAGCATACTCAAATGTAATTCGTCTATTAGTTTTATTGATATAATATTTGCAAGCATCTATAATTTGATTAATAGAATATTTATTTGCTATTGGCATAGTCTTTTTTCTAATTAAATCGTTTGGGGCATGTAATGAAATAGCCAAAGTAATTTGAAGTTTTTCATCTGCCAATTTTATAATATTTGGCACAATACCACACGTTGAAAGCGTTATATGTCTTTGCCCTATATTTAAACCGTATTTTGAATTAACAATCTTTAAAAATTTCATTACATTATCATAATTATCCAATGGTTCACCAGTTCCCATTAAAACTACGTTAGATATTCTGTCCCCAATTTTATTTTGGGCTCTAAGTATTTCGCCAAGCATTTCTCCTGCTGTCAAATTTCTTATCATACCTCCAACAGTAGATGCACAAAACTTACACCCCATCCTGCATCCAATTTGAGTAGATATACATATTGAATTTCCGTATTTATACTTCATTACTACAGCTTCAATAAGGTTATTATCCTTCAGTGCAAGTAATAACTTTTGAGTACCATCAATATCGGATTTTATCTCTCTTATTATTTCAGGAATACCAATATAAAAATTCTCTGAAATATTTTTTATTGTCTTTTTTGATAAATTCGACATATTTTCAAAATTCCATTCATTCTTATAAATCCAATCAAATATTTGCTTTGCCCTAAATGAACTCTCTCCATTTTCTTTCATCCAAATTTGTAATTCCTCTAGAGTATAATCTAATATGTTTTCCATTAAAACACCTACTTCAATCTTTTGATTTTACAAATAAAAAATCCATCCATATATTCATTTGGCAGAATTGTAACATATCCTTCTTTTGAATACAATAAATTATCTCCTTTTCCAAAATACAAAGGCTCTATCTCAAAATTAGTATTATTATTAATAAACCATAATATGTTATTTTCATTTTCATCCTTATTTAATGTACAAGTTGAATATAAAATACTTCCTCCAACTTTGACATACCTCGAAGCATTCATCAGTATGTTTCTTTGAATTTTTACCAAAGCATTCAATTGATTATTAGATTTATTCCACTTTATTTCTGGTTTTTTTCTTATTATTCCTAACCCAGAACATGGTACATCTATCAACACTCTATCAGCACTATTTTTTAAACTTTCATTATATTTCTCAGCATCCATAATGCTACACTTTACATTATTGATGCCCAACCTAATTAAATTGCTCTGAATCAATTCTAATTTATTTTCATAAATATCAAATGCTTCAATACTTCCTTTATTGTTCATTATCTCAGCAATATGAGTAGTTTTCCCCCCAGGTGCACTGCATAAATCTAATACATTTAAATTTTCACATAAATCCATCGAATCTGCAACAAGCATTGCGCTTTCATCTTGAACAGTGAAATATCCTTCATCAAATAAAGTATTTTTTAAAATACTTTGCCCTCTTATAATCATAATTGCATCAGGACAAATAATACCTTCTTTAACAACATATCCATTTCGCTGAAGTGCTTCAAAAACCTCATCATAACTTGCCTTTAAAGAATTAACTCTAACAGTTACACAAGGTCTCTCATTTAAACCCTTAAGTATTTTTTTTGTTAGAGCTTCACCATATTGCTTTGTAAACAATTTAACTAACCATTTTGGAAAAGAAAACTCTGAACACATTGCATCAATGGAACTAAATCTATTAAAACTATGTTTATCAGGCTTTCTAATATAATTTCTCAAAACAGCATTTACAAGTTTTGAAGCTCCTTTAGATTTATATTTCTTAGCAAGTTCTACAGCTTCATCAACTACTGCAAAATTAGGTACTTTATCAAGATACTTTATTTGATAAATTGAAATTCTTAAAATATTTAATATTGAACTATCTAAACTACTTAATCCTTCGACTAAAAAGGAATCTATAATCTTATCGATAGTATATTTATACTTGATTGTACCATATACTATTTCTGTTGTTAATGCTCTATCCTGTGCATTTAATTTTGAACTATTAAGCATTTTATCTAGCGTTATATTTGAATATGACTTTCTATCAAAAACATTAATGAGAACATCCACTGCAACTTTTCTACTATTTTCCATTATTTTTACCTCGACTCGTTTTTTAGTATATATTATACCAGTATTGTACCATTCTTTAATGAATTACCCTTAATAAATTCTTTTACTTTTAAAGGTTTTTTACCTGGAAACTGAATTGTATCAATTAAAATGCTATTCTCCTTACATGCAACTTTTATTCCCTCATTTGAAATATCACATATTGTTCCAGGTTCTTTATTTGTTTTTTCATATATTACTTTTGAACTAAACACTTTCATAATTCTGTCTTCATAATGTGTATATGCTACCGGCCATGGATTCATTCCTCTAATAAAATTATGTACTTTCTCGGCAGAGGAATTCCAATTTATTTTAGCCATATCCTTATTTAACATAGAAGCATAAAAGTCACACTCTTTAGGTTGTTTTTTAGGATGAATTTGCCCTGACATAAACTTATTAATAGTCTCTACTAATAATACTGCCCCCTCTTTCATTAAAATATTATGTAATTCTTCGGCAGTCATACTATGTGTTATTTCAACTTCCTGCTTAAGTAAAATATCCCCAGTATCCAATCCTTCATCCATAAGCATAGTTGTATTACCACTAATTTTCTCTCCATTTATTATCGCCCAATTTATAGGTGCAGCTCCCCTATACTTAGGTAGAAGAGAAGCATGTAAATTAATACATCCATACTTGGGTATATCTAATACTTCCTTCGATAAAATCTGACCAAAAGCAACAACAACAATAAAATCCGGAGCAATTTTTTTTAGTTTTTCTATAGTTTCAGAATCATTTTTGAGTTTAGCTGGTTGAAATATTTCTACATTTTTATTTAATGCAGCTTCCTTAACTGGTGAAAAAGCTAATTTTTTACCCCTTCCTTTTGGTCTATCTGGTTGTGTTACAACAGCTTTTACATCATATTCCTTAACAAGTGCCTCAAATGATGGCACAGCAAAATCAGGAGTACCCATGAATATAATCTTAATCATTTTCACCACTCTCCACTATTTTATCTATAAACAAAATTCCATCTAAATGATCAATTTCATGACAAAATGCCCTTGCAAGAAGTTCTTCACCTTCATAAATCACTTCTTCTCCTTTTTCATTTAAAGCTCTTACCTTAACCCATTCTGGTCTTTCAACTTCTCCCTGTTTTCCCGGTATACTCAAACATCCTTCTACATCGATATAACTTCCCCTTTGATCTATTATCTCTGGATTAATAATTGTAATAGGCCCTTCTCCAACATCTATAACAGCTATTCTTTTAAGTATTCCTACTTGTGGTGCTGCAAGTCCTACTCCATCTTCTTTATACATAGTTTCTTTCATATCTTCTATTAAAGTCAAAACTCTTTCATTTATATTTTCAACTTTTCTACACTTCTTTCTCAATATTTCATCATCATAAATTCTTATCTTTCTTAATGCCATACATAATCATTCCTTTCTTTTAAAATCAATATTAAAATTTTATTCACTAATGTCCCTAAATAAGGCTATTAGGATTAATGTCAATACTTACTTTCACACCTGTACTTTGAGGTACATTATTGTACACTATGGTCTTTATTTCATCCATTATTTTATAATTCAAATTACCCTTTATTATAATCTGCCACCTATAATTGTTTTTGATTTTATTAATAGAACATGCACTAGGTCCTAACATATTAATTTTATCATATGTCACTATTTTATTTCTAATAATATTTCCTATGTTATTAGTATTATCAATTAATTGTTTTTCATTTTTAGATGATAAATTAATTAACATAATCTTTGAAAATGGAGGATATTGCATAATATATCTCAAATTAATTTCTTCTTTGTAAAATCTCTCATAATCATTGCTAGAAGCACATACTATGCTAAAATTATCTGGGTCATATGTTTGAACAATTACCTTACCCTTCTTTTTTCCTCTACCTGCTCTTCCTGATACTTGCGTTATAATCTGAAACGTTTTCTCTTGAGCTCTATAATCTGGTAAATTGAGAGACATATCTGCTGCAATAACACCTACTAGTGTAACATTTTGAAAATCTAGTCCCTTTGCAACCATTTGTGTACCTATAAGAATATCAGCTTCACCATTTTTAAACGATTTATATATATTTTCATGAGAATTTTTTTTCCTTGTAGTATCAAAGTCCATTCTCAATGTTCTTGCATTAGGAAATTTCTTTAAAACTTCCTCTTCAACCTTTTCAGTACCAAGTCCAAAGTACTTAACATATTTACTGCCACACTTAGGACAAACATTTTGAACTCTAAATTTTTTTCCACAATAATGACAGCTTAAATAATTGCCACTGTTATGGTATGTTAATGATATATCACAATTATCGCACTTAAACACATAGCCACATTTTCTGCAAGAAACAAAGCTAGAAAATCCTCTCCTGTTTAAGAATAATATTACCTGTTCCTTCTTTGAAAGTGCCCCATTTATCTCTTCATAAAGTTTTCTACTAAATATTGATTTATTATTATTTAAAAGTTCATCACGCATATCAACTATTTCAACTTTTGGCATTGGCAAACTATCGACTCTATTTTTAATTGAAATTAATCTAATATTTTTGTTCATAGATGCATAATATGTTTCAACTGATGGCGTAGCTGAACCCAATACTACCCTACAATCATAAAACTTTGATTTAAAAAAAGCAATTTCTTTTGCATTATATTTAGGATTACTATCTGATTTATAACTATTTTCATGTTCTTCATCAATAACAATAAGTCCCAAATTATCAAAAGGTAAAAATATAGCCGATCTAGCTCCAATTGCAACATTTACTTCACCATTTTTTATTCTCATCCATTCATCAAATCGTTCACCATCAGAAAGTCTACTATGAAAAACTGTTATATTGGTACCAAATCTTCCTTTAAATCTTTCAACCATTTGAGGAGTAAGTGAAATTTCTGGAACAAGTATAATTGATTGTTTACCCTGTTTGAGCATATAATCTACTAGATGCATATATATTTCAGTTTTTCCACTTCCGGTTACTCCATGTATTAAGAACATTTTTTCATTCGAATTTTTAATGACATCAACAGCATATTTCTGTTCAGTAGTCAAATTTTTTTTACCATAATTTTTATATATTTTTTTGTCCAACCTACTAACAGAAACTTCTTTTAATTTTAGAAAGTCATGCTTAATCAAAGTATTTATCGAAGATATAGACACATCAAATTTATTTGCAAATTCAGTTTTACTAAATATACCTTCATTTTCCTTTACAATATCAATTATTTTTATATAATATTCTTTAATATACTTTCCACTTAACTCCTTATTAAAAACAAGTGTTTTTTTTATCTTGAAAGTATTTCCCTTTATTAATCCTCTTGGAATAAACACTTTTATAGCATCTATGTACGTGCACAAATACCTTCTTCTCATGAATTTAACTATTTCTATATCATTTTTAGTTAACACAGGAAACGAATCGCATACTTTATTAATGTCTTTCAAATTTTCAATTTTATCACTTTGATCAGATATTTCTATAACAAATCCTTCAATTAATCTGTTGCTATTGCCAAATGGCACTTTAACTCTGTACCCTACAGAAACATAATTTATTAATTTTTCTGGTACTTTATATGTAAAAATCCTATCAAGTTGCCTTGAAGAATTATTTACTACAATACCGGCATATAAGCTCATTTCATCACCTTCTGAACTTTACATAACAAAAAAGCGCATTAGCGCTTTAATTTATTTATTAGATTAAACAATTCGTGTGCTACTTCCTTCTTTGTCATCTTATCTAATGAAAACTTATCATTGCGTGTCAATATAGTTACCCTGTTAAAATCAGATTTAAAGCCTGTATCATTACATGAAATATCATTTGCTACAATCATATCTAAATTCTTTTTATTTAATTTAGCTTCAGCATTCTTTAACAAATTTTCACTTTCTGCAGCAAATCCTACAAGAATTTGATTTTTCTTTTTCTTTCCAAGTTCATATAATATATCATTATCTTTTTCCAATTCAAGAGTAAATTCTTTATCTGTCTTTTTTATCTTCTCTTTTGCATATTTTTTAGGCTTATAATCAGCAACAGCAGCACACTTTACAACTATATCCATATTATCATAAATTTTCAATACAGAACACAACATATCTCCATTTGTTTCCACTTTAAGAAATTTGACACCAAAGGGAATTTCTAAATCACAAGGTCCTGAAATCAATGTAACATCAGCCCCCCTATCACGTGCTTCCTCAGCAATTGCATACCCCATTTTACCAGATGATCTATTAGAAATATATCTTACAGGATCAATAGGAGCAATAGTAGGTCCTGCTGTTACCAAAACTTTTTTACCAACTAAATCTTTACATGTATGTAGTTTGCTAATTACAATATCTGCTATCAATTTTGTATCAGCTAATTTTCCAGTTCCATTATCTCCACATGCTAACCTTCCACTATTAGGTTCAATAAAATCATATCCATATCCTTTTAATTTACTTATATTATCTTGAACAATTTTATTAGCATACATATTTGTGTTCATTGCAGGTGCAAAAACAACAGGAGCTTTTGTTGCCATAACAGTAGTTGAAAGCATATCATCAGCAATTCCATTTGCGACTTTCCCGATAATATTCGCTGTTGCTGGTGCAATCAAAAGCAAATCTGCCTTTTTTGCAAGTGATATATGTTGTATTTCCCACGATTTTGGTTCAGCAAACATATCACTAATAACTATATTTTGGCTCAATGATTGAAAACTTAATGGTGTAACAAATTCACATGAAGAATTACTCATAATGACATGTACATCGATATCATATTTTTTTAATCTACTTACAATATCGAGCGCTTTATATGCAGCAATTCCTCCAGTTACACCTAAAACAACTGTTTTCTTTTGGTGACTCATAGTACTAGATACCTTCTTTCTCATCCTCAAGATATAGTGCATCCATGTTTATCTCATTAATAGCAATAGTAAGAGGTTTATTTGAAGGTGCATGAGCAAATGTATCACTACCTCCTATTATTTGCCTTGCTCTTTTTGATGATGCAATAATAAGAGAATACCTATTATCAACCTTTTTAAGTAAATCAACAATTGATGGATTAATCATAGCATCTGAATTAATCATTTATTTTTGCCTCCTTATTAAGATAATTATTTTTCACTCTATGTACACGGCATTTTTCAGCCATAATAATACTTTCAATTTTTTGAACAGCTGTTTCAACTTCATCATTGATTACTGCATAATTGTACTTACCCATATAATTAAGTTCACTATATGCAGAGTTAAACCTAGTATTTAATGATTCTTCCGTTTCTGAACCTCTGTTAATAATTCTCTTTTTAAGTTCTTCCATAGATGGTGGAAGTATAAAAATATATACCCCTTCTTTCCAAACTTCTTTCACTTGTAATGCACCCTGAATATCTATTTCAAGAATAACATCTATTCCTGCATCAAGTTTTTCTTCTATATTTTTCTTAGGAGTACCATAATAGTTATTATATACTTGAGCATACTCTAAAAATTCATTATTTTTAATTTTATCAGCAAACTCTTCTTTGGACAAAAAATAATAATTTTCACCATCAACTTCACCTTCTCTAGGAGAACGAGTTGTAGCCGATATCGAAAGCCAACATTTCCCTTTTCTTATTAATTCTTTACATATAGTTCCTTTCCCTGCACCCGATGGCCCAGAAATGACTATTAACAATCCTCTTTCCATAATTAAACATCCACCTCTTCAGAAGTATCTATATCTTTATTTGATAATCTATGTGCAACTGTTTCCGGCTGAACAGCAGATAAAATTATATGATCACTGTCAGTTATTATTACAGCCCTAGTCCTCCTACCATATGTAGCATCGATAAGCATTCCTCTATCTCTAGCTTCTTGAATTATTCTTTTAATAGGGGCAGACTCAGGACTAACAATTGCTACAAGCCTATTTGCTGATATAATATTTCCAAATCCAATATTGATTAATTTAATACCCATATTATTCCTCCTAAATTTACCTACTCTATATTTTGAGTTTGTTCTCTTATTTTCTCAATTTCACTTTTAACATTTAAAATTGCATTTACTATTTCTAAATCATTAGCTTTTGAAGCAATAGTATTAGTTTCCCTATTCATCTCTTGAACAATAAAATCAAGCTTTCTTCCAACAGGCTCACTTAAATTTAGAGTCTCTCTAAGTTGAACAATGTGGCTATTTAGTCTAACAATCTCCTCATCTATGCTTGCTTTGTCTGCAAAAATAGCAATTTCCATAGCTATTCTGCTCTCATCATATTGTGATTCATTAAGAATTTTCTTTAGTCTTGCATTAAGTTTATCACTGTACTGCTCTACAACCTTAGGTGCTCTTTTTTCAATGTTATCAATCAATAGCTTAATATTTTCACACTTTTGAGATATGTCCTTACATAATTTTTCGCCTTCACACTTTCTCATGGAAATCATGAGTTCAAGAGCACCCTCAAGTGGCTTCTTAAGTATAGACCATACTTTTTCATAGTCTTCTTCCTTCTGTTGAATAGAAATCACTTCTGGAAAACGTGCTATACTGCTGACAGAAATATCATCTCTAACACCATATCTATCCCTTATTTTTAATAAGCAATCATAATAACTGTCTGCTAACACTTCATTCAAGCATGCCTCAACATCTTCTCTATCAAATCTTTTTTGAGTAATGTATATATCAACCTTCCCTCTACTGATTCTTTGACTAA
The DNA here is from genome assembly GCF_001594005.1 of Clostridium tepidiprofundi DSM 19306. Classification (GTDB taxonomy): domain Bacteria; phylum Bacillota; class Clostridia; order Clostridiales; family Clostridiaceae; genus Clostridium_AC; species Clostridium_AC tepidiprofundi. The sequence goes on from NZ_LTBA01000001.1 coordinate 288,268, forward strand.
CAAGCTTTCTAATTTTATCTTCCAATGATATCAATGTTCTTGGCATCTTAACATTGATATCTAAATATCTATGATTAACACTTTTAACTTCAACCACAAAACACTGCCCATCTTCCATTATACTATCCCGTCCAAACCCTGTCATACTATATATCATAATAATGCACCGTTATTTAGTATTTATATATAGCTTAATAACGGTTTTCAACTCCTTTCTTTAAGAACTCTCCCTTACATACTAACCTTTCACACAAAATCGCCACAAAACTAATATAAAACATATTATTTATTATACATATAATTTATCCATAATTGCAACCCAAAATTATCAATTATAATAACCTATCTGGGAAAGCATGTTGCAAATATATTCTCGTGTGTTTGTTAGTGCAATTCTAAAATTATTATAGCACATATTTCCAAATATGTGACCTGGAGTTATTATAATTCCATAATCTTTTAATAATTCTCCACAGAATTCACTTGTAGTATAGTTTTTAGGAGTAGTACACCAAATGTAAAATGTACCTTCGCCTCTAAAATATTTAATATTATGTTTATCCAAAATATCACATGTAGCTTCTTTTCTTTCATAATAAATCTTTCTCATAGTATTTATATACATTCTATCTAATTTTAAAGCATTTATTGCAGCTTTCTGAATAGGTATAAATTGTCCCGAATCAACATTGCTTTTAATCTTTAATAAAGACTTTATCACTTTTGAATTACCAACAGCATATCCAATTCTAAATCCTGTCATGTTATAAGTTTTTGACATACTTCCAAATTCTATACAATTCATTTTATTATCAAATTGAAGTAAACTTGTTGGCCTTTTATTGGGTGGAATTATTTCATTATAAGCTGCATCATTACACAATACTATATCATACTTCTCGCAAAATGATATTATATCTTTATAAAACATTTCATCAGCTACCGCACCAGTAGGATTATTAGGATAATTTATAAAAAATAACTTCGCTTTTCTAGCAATAGCTAAAGGAATTTCTTCAAGTATAGGCATATAGTTATTCTTCATTTTTAATAATACATTATATGTCTTGCACCCCCACAATTTACCACTCGTTCTATAAACTGGATAAGAGGGATGTGGTGTAATAACAATATCTCCAATATCACAAACAGCAGGAATAATATTGTTAATACCTTCCTTAGAACCTATTAAAATAATTACTTGCTCTAAATTTAAGTTAACAGAAAAAACTTCTCTATAATATTTAATAACCTCTAACTTTAATTCCTTTAATCCATCATAAGGTGGATATTTGTTAAATTCCTCTCCATCCAACCCATCAATAAGTCCTCGTATTATGGATGGATGTATAGGCAAATCCGGATCTCCTATGCTTAAATCAATTATTTCCTTACCATCCGATTTAGCCTTTTCTTTAATAGATTCTAAATCTTTAAAATGGTACTCCTCAATAGAATTTAATCTATTATTTATTTTCATATTATCACTCCACTAAAATTGATTATAATATTTTATTCAATTAAAAGTAAGTTTGTTACAACTTTAGTCGCTCTTACAAACCAAAACTATAAATAGTTGAGCAATAATATATTTTTAAAATCATCGTCTAAAAATGGATAGACTTCATAAGAAGACTATCCATCATAGCAAATAAACATTTTATATATAATTTAGATAACTCCCTTTGCATGTAAACCAGTTAAAACAAGCTTTATAATGAATATTATAGTTAGAACATAAATCACAGGTGAAACCTTTTTCTTCTTGCTTACATCTTTTTCTAATAAATTAGAAACAAAATTAATAACTCCATATGATAAAATACCTATTGTTAACCCATCACCAATACTATATGTCAAAGGCATTAATGCAATTGTCAAGAATGCTGGTATACCTTCAGTGAAATCATCAAAATTGACTTTAACAATATTACCCATCATAAAGAAACCAACCATTATTAAAGCTGGTGCAGTTGCACAACTTGGAATCACCATAAAAATTGGTGATAAAAACATGGCTGCTAAAAACAAAATTCCTGTAACAACCGATGCTAGTCCAGTTCTAGCCCCTTCCGCAACACCTGCTGAACTTTCTACATAAGTAGTTACTGTAGATGTTCCTAAAAGTGCTCCTACTGTAGTACCAATAGAATCAACCAATAATGCTTTTCCACCATTCCTTACTTTACCTTCACTATCTAGCATATCTGCCTTTGAAGCAACCCCTACTAATGTACCAACCGTATCGAAAAAATCAACAAATAAAAATGTTATAACTATTCCCAATATCGAAACAAGTTTTGCTGGTTCCTTAAAATAGGTTAAATCAATTTTAAATGCAATAGGTTTAATAGACTGGAAATCAAATATATTACCACTTGGTCTAAAAATCTTAAACCCTGCAGCCACATCCGGAGATATAGTAGCATAAACCCATGCAATAATCGTACTAACAACCATACCAACCAATATAGCACCTTTTATATTCTTTTTATATAAAACAACCATTACTAATATACCAATAAGTGCTATTATAACAGTAGGATCAGAAAAATTCCCCATCTTAATTTTGGTTATTTTATCAAAAACTACTATACCTGCATTTACAAATCCGATAAATGCAATAAACAATCCTATACCTGCTGTAACAGCAATTTTCAAAGTATTTGGAATGCTATTGGCAACAGCTTCTCTAACTTTTGTTACTGATAAAATTATAAAAATAAGACCTTCAACAAAAACTGCTGTAAGAGCTACTTGCCATGGTATTCCCCTTCCACAAACGCTATATGCAAAGAAAGCATTAAGCCCCATACCTGAAGCAAGTGCAAATGGCAAATTAGCATAAAGCCCCATCAAAATAGTTGTAAACCCGGCTGTTAAACAAGTTGTAGTTATTACAGCCCCTTTTGGCATTCCTGCTTCACCAAGAATAATTGAATTTACTGCAATAATATACGCCATCGTAAGAAATGTCGTTATACCCCCAATTACTTCTCTCTTAACAGTAGTGCCGTTTTCTCTTAACTTGAAAAAATTTTCCATATGTATCCCTCCTGCAAAATATAAAAATTAAGACGCTAAGAAAATGAGATTCTTAGCGTCTTAATACACCAAATAAATAGCAACAAAGTGCTATTATATGGCATAAAATACATTAAGAATACTCATAGTCGAATATTTAAGGTATTCGGTAGAAACTGCTGAACCATATTATCAGCATTATATAAGCATCCAATCCTATTAAATTTACAACTCTATGATAGCAGAGGATATACTATATGTCAATGAAAAATACGAACATTTTTATATATAATAAATCAATAATTCGTTAAGCGTAAAATCCTTCCTCAAATATATTTCTTACTTCTTCAATATTATGTGTTTTACCTAGAGCAAGAATTAATTTTATTCTAGCCTTTTGTCCTGGCAAAGCATCTCCAAAAATCACACCTGATTCTCTTAATCCTTTACCTCCTCCAGGATAACCATATGAATCAAGTACTCTTCCCTTGTAGCATCTAGAAACAAGCACAACCACAACACCACTTTTTACAGCCTTTTCAACCGATTCCGCCATTTTAGGAGGAATATTTCCTCTTCCCATTCCTTCAATAACCAATCCTCTTGCTCCTTCTTTTACGCAAAAATCTATTAATTTACCATCCATTCCAGCACAAGCCTTTATTAATTCAACTTTTTCCTCATATGAATCTGTTAAAATATGCTGTTTATTTAAATTGTCTCTGTAAAAAATAACCTTATTGTCATCCACAACTCCTATAGGACCAAATTCTGGACTTGTAAATGTATTTAAGTGCATTGAGTGTTCTTTTGTTACTTCACTAGCACAATTCAATTCATCATTTAAACACACAAGAACACCTCTATTTCTAGCTTCTTTAGATATAGCTGTACATATTGATGCTGCGAGATTAGCAGGTCCATCATATCCCAATTCTGAACTGTTTCTCATAGAACCAGTTACAACAACAGGTTTTTCTGAATCAATTGTTAAATCTAAAAAATAAGCTGTTTCTTCTAAAGTATCAGTTCCATGAGTTACAACTACACCTGATATATCATCTCTCTCTAGTAAATCCCTCACACATTTTGATAACCCCATCATCAATTCAGGTGTCATATGGGGTCCAGGAAGACTAGAATAAGTATAAGTTTTAATCTCTGCAAATTTTTCTATACCTGTTACCATAGACATAATCTCTTCGCCGCTCAACCCTGGTACAGCAGCTTGTAATTTTGGATCAACCTTCATTGAAATTGTACCACCATTAAATATTACCGCAACTTTTTTCATAGTTTTTCCTCCTAATATCATTATGGCTAGTCCACTTAATCAAAAACATTTGATTCAAATTTCAACACAAATAATAATCGATTTCCTCAAGAACATTTTACAACATTTTTTTAGAATAATATATAGTTAATTTTTAAATTTATCGATTTTACAAAACGCCCAATTCTATAATATGAAATATAAAATCAAGCATTAAAAACCTTACGGTTTTTAATGCTTGATTTTATATTAGCCTATAGTGCTCTCTAAGAATGGTTTTTTCATGGTTTGTTAAGCAAACATGCCCTTTTTCTTTATCATTATACTCATCAACAGACAAATTCAATATGTTAGCAATATTTTCTATAGACTCCCCTCTCTGCATCCTTAGTTTTGTAAATTCCTCATTCAACATAATCACCTTCCAAACTTTTGTAATTCAAACCCTATATACCACAATATTCTAATAATATTTTGAGCAAAATTATTTTTTTAATGCATTTCACACTCTTTTTCTAACAACAAAATTATCCTGAACAAGTAACCAGTTTTGTGGAAAATCATTTCCCATTACCCAATAGAAAAATCCCTTTATGCCCAATTCTTTAACAAGATTTAATTTTGCTTGAATACTTCTTGCATCTTCAAACCAAACTATATGCTCTTTTTTCTGTTCATCAATATATTTAAAATAAGGTGCCTGAGCAACAATGTCATATTGAATATTCGCATTATATTTTGCCGCTAACATTATAGCCTGTTGAGGACTAATGGATTTTGCCCATTTTCCTCCCTTTACATATGGTAATGTCCAATCATATCCATACAAAGGAATTCCCATCATAATTTTGTTTTTAGGAACCTTAGAAATAGCATATTCCATAACATTACGAACTTTATTTATTGGAGAAACCGGCATAGGTGGACCACCAGACCATCCCCACTCATATGTCATAAAAAATATAAAATCAACTATATTACCATGTGCCTCATAATCATGTCCTTCATACAACACACCTACTTGGTTTTCTCTCATTTTAGGTGCTAACGCTGATGATATAAAATATCCATTTTTTTTGAGTTCAGCTGAAGCTTTTCTTAAAAATTGATTATATTTTTCTCTATTTTCTGCACCTAAATATTCAAAATCAAAATCCAAACCTAAATAGCCTTTTTGTTTCATAATACTGATAGCTTCATGCAATACCTTATCTTGTAGTACTTTATCATTAAATAATTTTGAAGCTATTTCCTTGCTGAATGTACCATTTTCAAAATTAGTAAGTACCATCAATGGCACAATACTCTTTTGGTAAGCTGCATTTATTATTTTCTGATCATTTAAAGATGTTAATGTACCATCTGAATTGATATGGTAACTAAATACATTTAAAAAAGTTAAATTATTTCCTATTTTACCCACTTCTTTAACCGAACGTCCTGCTGTTATACTCGGATCGATATATGCCCCAACATCTATCAATTTTCTTTTCTTTTGAGGAATATAAAGTCTCATACCTATTGTAATTTCATCTGGATTAGTAATTCCATTAATTCTTGCAAGTTCTTGCACAGAAATATCATATTTTTGACTGATTTCATACAAATTTTCACCAGGTTTTACCCAATGATATATTCCCCAAATAGGAATAACTAAGGATTGACCTATTACAAGTTTTTCCGGATTAGGTATCTTATTTGCTTGAATTAGCTGAGTTAAAGGAATGCTGTATAATTGTGCAATTTTCCATAAAGTTTCTCCCCGCTTAATAACGTGTATTTGCAATGTTTTCACCTCATATAATTTATTTTCTTTATATAGCATATTCAATAATCAACTTATGAGTTACCGTAATTAAACTCATTTTGGTGAAGTAAAAACTGCTACAGGGAAAATTAATTAAAATTTACAATATATGATAACAACATTTTTACTTGCTATTTATCATGAAAACAAGTATAATGATTAGGTTAGTGTTTTTTTAACTTAATTTTGAGATTAATTATGAAAATAATATTAATAATAAACTTGTAGGAAGGATTTAATTAATGAAATTTAAAGAATTAAACATTTTAGAAGAACTAAAAAAAGCAGTAGCAGACATGGGATTTGAAAATGCTACACCAATTCAAAGCGAAGCAATACCTTTGATATTAGATAATAGAGATATTATTGGTCAATCTCAAACAGGAACAGGTAAAACAAGCGCCTTTGGAATTCCTGTATTGCAAAAAGTATCACCTAAATTAAAGAAGACTCAAGCAATTATTTTATGCCCTACTAGAGAGTTATCGATTCAAATAAGCGAAGAATTGAAAAGACTCTCAAAATATGTTAATGGAATTAACATATTACCTATATATGGTGGCCAATCAATCAACTACCAACTTAAGGCCTTAAAGAAAGGTATTCACATTATAGTAGGTACACCTGGCAGGGTAATGGATCATATGAGAAGAAAGACTATAAAATTTGACAATTTAAATACCATTATATTGGATGAAGCTGATGAAATGCTTAATATGGGATTTAGGGAAGATATAGAAACTATACTCGATGAAATTGAGCATGAAAAGCAAATGATTCTTTTCTCTGCAACAATGCCAAAGAGTATATTATCGCTTGCTAAAAAATATCTAAACAACCCTGCTGTAGTAAAGATAGCAAACAAGCAACTCACTACTCCAACAATAAAACAATATTATTTTGAAATTCCTGAAAGACAAAAATTTGAAGCATTGACTAGATTAATAGATTTCAATAACCATAAATTATCGCTTGTTTTTTGTAACACTAAAAAGAAAGTTGATGATATAACAGAAAAACTTCAGGCCAGCGGATATGCTTGCGATAAGATTCATGGTGATATGAAACAAAATTTAAGATTAAATGTTTTAAGGAGATTTAATTCAGGAACTATCAATATTCTCGTTGCAACAGATGTAGCTGCAAGGGGAATAGATATTGATGATATTGAAGCAGTATTTAATTATGATCTTCCTGAAAATGAAGAATACTATGTTCATAGAATAGGAAGAACTGGTAGAGCTGGTAGAAAAGGTAGCTCATATACTTTTGTTTCAAAAGGACAATATCACAAATTAAAAAATATTATGAATTATACCAAAAAGAAAATTAAAAAGTCTAATATTCCATCTGTTAAGGATGTAAATATTGCAAAGATTAACAATTTACAAGATAAGATTAAAACTATATTACTGGAAGATGATATGAAAAATTATATTGAAATTATCAATAATATTACTGATAATAATTGCTCACCAACAGAAATTGCGGCAGCATTATTGAAAATGCATATCGAATCTCAAAAAGTAAGCAATATAGATAGTAACTCATACGATAGTGATACTTTTGACAGCACTGAAGATGATATGACTAGGCTTTATTTAAATGCTGGTAAAGAACATAAAATACAAGCAAAAGACATACTAGGTGCAATAGCTGGTGAAGCTAAAATTAATGGAAGTGAAATTGGAGTTATAGACATATTTGATAAGTTTTCCTTTGTCGAAGTTCCTAGCCACCATGTAAATAAAATTTTAGATGTAATGAATAGAAAAAAAATCAAAGGTAAGAAAATTTCAATGGAAATATCAAACAGTAAAAGAAGAACAACTAAAAAAGTTGCTAGTTAATGATATTATGATAAAAAGCCTGTAATTCGATGAATTACAGGCTTTTTTACTTATTACATTCGCTTTAGTATGTTTAAACTTCATTTTTCCATGGTCTGAGTGGCGAGACTTGAACTCGCGGCCTCAAGAACCCCATTCTTGCGCGCTACCATCTGCGCCACACCCAGCTAACACAATAATTATATCAAAAAAACAAATAAAATCAATCCCTAATTCCCTACTTCAAGTGTTATAGCTTGAAATACAAAATCAGGGATATTTATGTTTTATCACGTAAATACACTCATTACAGTATTATGCAAATCAGTCCTCCATTACCTTCATTAATTATTTTTTCTAGTGTTTTCTGAATTTTATCTTGGACATCTTCAGGCATTTTATATAACTTCTTCTGAAGTCCTTCTTTAACTAACACTTCAAGTGACTTACCAAACATATTGCTCTGCCAAATTTCAGAAGGATCGTTTTCAAATTGTTCAAGAAGCGACTTAACGAATTCTTCACTTTGCCTTTCGGTACCCATTATAGGAGTAACTTCCGTCTCTATATTTGCTTTTATAAGATGTAAACTAGGAGCACTCGCTTTTAGTTTTACACTATATCTATTCCCTTGTTTAACTATTTCTGGCTCTTCTAAACTCATTTCTGAAAGTTCTGGTGCAACCAACCCATATCCTGTTTCCCTAACATCTTTTAAGGCATCTTTCACTTTATCATACTCAATCTTAGCTTCGTGAAATATCTTTATCTTACTCATTAAGTCATTCTCATCTTTTATTTCACAATCACAAATTTCACCTAAAACCTTATAGAACAATCCCTTTTTAGGTAATAAATTTATCCTTGCGATACCATGTCCCATATCTATTTCATCTATTTTAGGATTATTTAAAAATTCTATTGTTTCAAAATTTGCCAAAGAGTCTTTTATATCTCTCACTTTAAATATGTCCTTACACATTTCCTTAACTACTTTCAAGAAATCGCTCTTTAGCCAATGAGATGGATTTAATTTCTCTATCCACTCAGGCATATCAATATTGATTTCTTTAACTGGAAATTCTTTTAATACCTTCTCAAATATGTCCGAAATATCCCTTTCACTCATATGCATTACATCAATTACTTCAACAGGAACATCATATTTTTGTTCCATACTCTCTTTAATTTTTAATGTTTCTTCTGAATCACTATTAGCAGTATTCAATATTATCATAAATGGCTTGTTTATTTCTTTTAATTCATTTATTACCCTTTCTTCTGCTTCTATATAATCTTCTCTATTAATATCAGTAATAGATCCATCTGTGGTTACTACAATTCCTATTGTTGAATGCTCATTAATTACCTTTTTTGTCCCTATTTCAGCAGCTTCCTCAAAAGGAATATCATAATCATACCAAGGTGTTCTGACCATTCTAGGTTTTTCTCCTTCTTTATAGCCTAAGGCTGATTTAACAATATAACCAACACAATCAACCATTCTAACCTTAAATTTACTTTCTTCATCTAAACTTATCTCTACTGCTTCATTTGGTACAAATTTGGGTTCTGTTGTATGAATCGACTTCCCCGATGCACTTTGAGGAAGTTCGTCTTTAGCTCTTTCTCTTTTATGAGGATTATCAATCTTAGGTATAACCATTAAATCCATAAAACGCTTTATAAACGTGGATTTACCTGTTCTTACTGGCCCAACTACCCCAACATAAATATCTCCTTGGGTTCTCTCTGCTATATCCTTATATATATCAAAAGTCTCCAATATATACCCTCCTGTATACTTTTTAACATTATATATATATTGGAATAATATAAAAATTATTACTAATAAATTTCATCTTTTTTATCTCTAGTCATTAATTTATATACACACTCTCTTGGTTCCTTATTGTTAAATAAAACATTGTATAAAGAATCCGTAATTGGCATTGAAACATTTCTCTCTTCCTTTAATTCATAGAAAGCCTTACAAGCTTTAATACCTTCAACTACCATACCAACTTTCTCACATGCATATTCCATACTGTTTCCTTGACCAATTAATATTCCAGCACGTCTATTTCTACTGTGCATACTTGTGCATGTAACAATTAAATCACCCATACCAGTCAGTCCATAAAATGTTTCCTGTTTCCCTCCAAGCTTTACTCCAATTCTAACTATCTCACTCATTCCTCTAGTCATAAGTGCTGCCTTTGCATTATCTCCATATCCTAAGCCATCTAAAACACCTGCAGCTAATGCAATAATATTCTTAACAGCACCTCCTATCTCAACCCCTATTAAATCATCATTTGTATATATTCTAAAGCTATCTGTCATAAAAACATCTTGAACTATTTTAGCCGCTTCAATATCTTCAGATGAAGCCACTACAGCAGTCGGAATATTTACTGCCACTTCCTCTGCATGACTCGGTCCAGATAAAACAACTACAGTGTTATATGGTATTTCATCCTTAATTACTTGGGATAACCTCTTAAAAGTTTTCTCTTCAATTCCCTTTGCTATACTCACAATTATTTGATCTTTTCTCAAATAACTAGATATTTTCACGCTCATTTCTCTTATTACATGAGAAGGAACCGCTAAAACAACAATATCACTACCACTTACAGCTTTTTGAATATCTTCGTATGCTGTAACACAATCAGGAATAACACAATTCTTTAAATATTTTTCATTATGTCTGAATTTATTTATATTGTCTACTACACTTTTCTTTCTATCCCAAATTGATACATCAAGCCCTTTATTCCCTAACATTGCAGCTAGTGCAGTTCCAAAACTTCCTCCACCTATAAATGCAACTCTTTTCATATTACTCATTCCTCTCCCTAAATATGAGCTTAATACCTGTTCCCTCAAAACCAAAGCTACTTCTTAATTGATTTTCAAGATATCTTCTATATGAAAAATGTAAAAGTTCTGGTGAATTAACAAAAAACACAAAAGTAGGTGGCTTAATTCCAACCTGAGTTGCATAATATATTTTTAATCTTCTAGTGCCTATAACTGGTGGTTCTTTCATCAATATAGCTCTATTAATTACATCATTTAGTATCCCTGTAGATATTCTCTTAGAATAATTATCATAACATTCTTTAACTATTTTAAGCACTTTATGAACTCTTTGCCCTGTTTTAGCAGAAATAAACAAGTACTTTGCATAAGGCATAAAATCAAGTCTTTGTGATAACTGCTTTTTATATATATCTAATGTTCTATAGTCCTTTTCAATCAAATCCCACTTGTTAACTATAATCATAATAGCTTTATTCTTTTCATGAGCATATCCTATAATTCTTGCATCTTGTTCAGTTAAGCCTTCAACAGCATCTATTAAAAGAACACAAACATCTGCTTTATCCAATGCAGTTAAACTTCTAATTACACTATATTTCTCTATAGCTTCTTTAACTTTGCTTTTTCTTCTAATACCTGCTGTATCAATAAGTATAAATTTTCCTTCATCTGTTTCAATATAACTATCAACTGCATCCCTAGTAGTACCTGGAATATTACTTACAATATTCCTTTCTTCACCTAAAATTTTATTTATCAATGATGATTTACCAACGTTTGGTTTACCAATAACTGCAACTCTTATTTTATCATCATCTTCATAATCATAATCTAAATCATCAAAATGCTTTACAACTTCATCCAACATATCACCAATGCCAAGTCCTTGTGAAGCAGATATAGTATTCGGAGTACCTAATCCTAAATTATAAAATTCATAAGCATTGCCTTCCTCATCCAGTTTATCTATCTTGTTTACAACTAATACTATAGGTTTTTTGCTCTTTCTTAGCATCAATGCAACCTCATGATCTGAATCAGTCAATCCTTGTTTACCATCTACAATGAACATTATTACATCTGACGTTGCAATCGCAATTTCTGCTTGAGTCCTCATCTGTGAAAAAATCACATCGTTAGTTTTTGTTTCTATTCCACCTGTATCTATTATAGTAAATGGTTTACCAACCCACTCACTTTCCGCATAAATCCTATCTCTAGTTACACCTGGTGTATCCTCTACAATTGAAATTCTCTCACCTGCTAATCTATTAAATAGAGTTGATTTACCTACATTTGGTCTTCCTACTATCGCAACAACTGGCTTTCCCATATTATTCCTCCTCACTGTATTCATTAATTATTTTTATCAAATCTTTTCCTGTATAATCACAAATTAATATCTTCCTGTTTAAGCATTTTTCTAAATCATGTACAGTATAATCATCTAATAAAATCTGTTCCTCTGTTTTTCCTAACTCATATCCTTTTTTCAACATAACATCTGGCATTATAACATATTCGCCAAGTTTTTCATACCTTGTTTGTTCAATAATATCCTGCCCTGTAAGCAATCCTGCTACAGTTATTGTGGTACCAAAGAAATTATTAACTATTTTTTTTACATCAATTTTTATATTTTCATTTGTTGAGGTAATTTTTTTTGAAGCATACAATATTTCATCATACGCTGATTCACCAGTAATAATTGTAAAACTTCCTTTAATATTTTTCTTCAAATATTTTAGAGTTTCTTGTATAGTATCTCTAAATAATCTTATAACACCCACTCCATCTTCAAGTTGTTCAAAATCTCTGTAAAATTCTGCACTCGGTACATCCTTCTCTGCTAAAACATAAAATTCATCAGAAAGCCTTATAAAAGGTACTCCAGATAATTTAAAATACTTTCGTTGAAGTTTTTCAACCATATCAATTTCTTTTCGAGCAGTTTCCTTGTCATATATGTCAAGCTTAAATAATCCTTTTCTATATTTGGTTATTCCTATTGGCACCGCAGCTACATTCTGCACATTAGGATAAAGTGCATATAAATCTTCTACAGTTCTCAATAATTCCTCACCATTATTTATACCAGGACAAAGTACTATTTGACAATTGATTATTATACCAGCATGTGCCATCCTTTTTAATCGCTCATACACATTGCCTGCAAACCTATTATTTAGCATTTTTACTCTTAATTCTGGATTAGTTGTATGTACCGAAACATTAATAGGACTTATTTTGTATTGTATAATCCTATCTATTTCATCATCGCTCATATTTGTAAGCGTTATAAAATTTCCTTGCAAAAACGATAACCTAGAGTCATCATCTTTAAAATATAGTGTTTCTCTCATTCCCTTAGGAAGTTGATCTATAAAGCAAAATATACATTTATTTCTACAACTTCTAGCACTATCTATTGTTGGTTCATAAAATTCAATTCCCAAATCTTCATCATAAGTTTTTTCTATTTCTATTTCCCATATCTCGCCTGACTGTTTAAGCACCTCTAACTCTAAAAATTCGTCTGTTACTAAAAATTTATAATCTATAATATCTTTAATATCTTTTCCGTTAATTTTTAGAAGAATATCTCCAGATTCTATTTCAACTTCTTCAGCAATACTTCCTGGGAAAACTCTTTTAATCTTATTTTCCATCATTTCCTCCCAAAAGAAAAAATCATTCATCTAATTATCTTACATTAATTATTATTGTAAGTCAATGAGGTTAATTTTCTACATTTTCTCACTTTCTGCTTAAGAATTATTTAAATTTCTTAAATACTATTGAAATTGTTACCAAATTGATTTAAACTAGTATAGGTTTTAGACGTTTATGATATTAAAATTCTACATCATGAGGAGGAACAATATGAAATTTAAATCTATCAAACACAAACTTATTTCAATTTTTACTTTACTAATAGTATTGCCTTTAATGTTTTCAAGTATTATAGCAATCACTATATTAAAATCTTCTTTGCAAAATCAAGCAACATATAGTCTAAAAAAATCATCTAATCTCATCGACAATATAATAACAGAAGCCTATACAGGATATAAAAATTCTATTTTGCAAATGTCAGAAAACGGAATAATAAAATCATGTCTTACAGTAGATGATAAAACATTAGAGAAAGAATTGTTTAGTATAGTAAAAAGCAACAAATCAATTTTAAATGCATACATATTTACAAAGAACAATAAAATATTAATTTATCCTAAAACAGATTCATTAAATGATTTTGTTCCGACAGATTCAAAATTATACAAAGACACAAAAACAAAGAAAAATGATATACTTTGCGTTGATGCATATAAAGATTTAACCACTGGTAAAATGGTTATAACTCTTTGCAAAAGTATTTTTGATAATAATGACATCTTTGTTGGAGTTGCTTGTATAGACATTGATATTTCATATATTAAAAATTTAGTTAAAGATATTACAATCGATAATAATGGCCATGTGTATTTATTAGATAGAACAGGCGTTGCGATTGCATCTAGAAACGATAATGTTCTTGGCAAAAATTTTAATCCAGATAGAAAAGAAGCTGCACTAACCAAAGATACAAAAATATTAAATATTTATAATTCATCTTCTGAAGTGTCATGGATGAAAAATTTAATGTCAGGAAAGTCTGGGCTTGAATCAGCTCATTTCTTAAATACCAACAATTTTGTATATTATATGAATAACATCGCATCTGGATGGAAAATAATCGTTACAATGGACAAGAATATTCTTACAAAAAAAATTTTTTCAACACTACTTCTATTCATTATAGTATTTATAGTATCCCTAGTTATTTCAATACTTGCTGCTTTAATAATATCTAAAAGTGTAACAAATCCACTTAATCATTTAAATGAAATAATGCTTAAAGCAGAAAATGGTGATTTAACTCAAATATGTTCTATAAAAACTAATGATGAATTCGGTACTTTAGGGAAGAGCTTTTCAAATATGACAGCTGGTATAAAAGATTTAATATCATCCATAAAAGAAACTTCAAAGAAAATATTAATATTTTCTGATACTCTCAAAAACCAGTCAAATGTATCATCAATATCAGCTAATGAAATAGCTTCTACAATGGACGAGATATCTGCTGGAGTACAACAACAAGCAACTGATGCTCAAATCTCCTCAGAAATAGCACTAAAATTTATTGATAAATTAAATGAAATTAATACATATAGTAAAGAAATTAATAATGAAAGTTCAAAAATGAATGACTATAATAAAGAAGCATTTGATGCAGTTGTCAATCTGAAGCAAAAAAACGATTTAACCACAACTGCTGTTTCAACTATTTCTAAAAGAATAAAAGAACTTGAAAGCTATTCTGAAAATATAGGGAAAATATCTTCAGTCATTTTAAGTATATCTTCACAAACAAATCTATTATCATTAAATGCTGCTATTGAAGCTGCTAGAGCTGGAGATGCTGGTAAAGGTTTTTCTGTTGTTGCTGATGAAGTACGAAAACTATCAGAACAATCCTCAAATTCAGCAGAAGAAATTCAAAACATAATTAGTAAAATACAAAACACCACAAAAGAAACTGTTCATAGTATGGATAATGTAGCCAACTATGTTGAAAGCCAAAACGATGCTGTAACAATAACAGAACAATCTTTTGAAGAATTAAGTAAATCTATAGACAATATTACAACTACAATTAACAATGTAGTTGTAAGTATAAATGAATTAACTCAGAAAAGCACTATACTTATGGAATCTATTGAAAGTATTTCTTCAGTATCTGAACAATCAGCAGCTGCTATTGAAGAAATTACTGCTAGTGTAGCTTCACAGTTGAATGATATGGAAAAATTAAGACAAGAATCAGAAAATCTTAATGAACTAGCACAAATACTTGAAAAAGGTGTAGAAAAATTTAAAATAGATTGATTACCAATTTAGAAACTTCAGGTGGAGAATTTACTCCACCTGAATCAAAAGCTCCAATTTTCTATTTGTAGAAGTATAAGCATTGTGTAGAATGATAAAACATCATTCAGCATTTAAAACGCTTGAATGCAATATTTTCTTATTATTGCTTTGCTTGAATCACTTTTTAAAAATTTATTAAAATCTTCCAATGCGTCTTCATTCTCTGAATTATAAAAAATATTTATTGGAATTCTTAATGGATATAGTTCTGATTCTAAAGTTCCTCGCACTAATTTTACGCCATCAACTAAAAGCATCTTTAAACCTGTATCGTAATTTTGCAAATTAACGTATCCAATATTAAAACTATTTTTAATGTTTCCTTTCATGTCATGAACATTAGAAACATATTTTACATCACTACCATAAGAAAGTTTTGTTGGCATATTCATAACTTGACTTCTGAAGTAGCTTTCGAGACTCATATTACCATTATATGCAAGTGGCCTAACTAAAGTATTTAGCTGTTCAGTATCAATGTTTCCTGTTTTACTATTAGATATCAAATCCTTAACATAAATTTTCTTACCTGAATAAATTTCCCTTAATTGTACTGTTGTAATATTATTTATAAGACTTCCGCTATCCACTACTATAGCTATTCCTTCATATGCAATAACATCTTGCTTTATATTCTTATCTTTTTTATCACAATCACTCATATAACCAAGTAAAATGCACTTTTCACCACTATTAAGTTTAGCAAATGCATCCTCTCTTCTTAAGACATTATAAGCAATATTATTCTTATTATTAGAATTATAAACAAAAACCAAATCTTTTACCATTGCTAATACCGACTCATCGCAATACACAACAGCCTTTTGATTTTGAGCATTAGTAATATTTTCTTTTTTATCTTTACTCTGTTGCTTAGTACAAGCATTGCTTAAAATTAAAATCGTTATTAACAAAAAAACTAATATTGATTTTTTCATATTCATTACCCCAAATCATTACAATTTCTCCAAATCAATATTAGTTTTCTCATTTCTAAATTTATTTATTCATTTAAATCAACTAATTCACCAGTTGAAAGATAGATAATCCATTCACATATATTTGTTACATGGTCACCAGCTCTTTCTAAATATTTTGAAATGAAGAGGAATTGACTCGCTTGTGCAATAAGCTTTGTATTTTCCATCATCATAATCAGTAATTCACTAAATATCTGTTTATATAAAGAATCAATTTCATCATCTCTCTTACAAATCTCATATGCTTTAACAGCATCTTTATCAATATATGCCTGCAATGAATCACTAATCATTGATTCTACAATATTACTCATTCTAGGTATATCAATTAATTGTTTCATATATTGTTCTTTATATAGTTTTTTTGTAATCTTAGCTATATCTACTGCAAGGTCAGCAATTCTTTCTAAATCTGTAATTATTTTAGTTGCTGTAAATATATCTCTTAAATCATAGGCAAGTGGTTGCTGCGTTGCTATAAGTTTTATAGCTTTATCTTCAATTTCTTTTTCCATATTATCCACAATATCATCGTTTTTTATAACTTTTTCGGCAAGAGTTATATCCTTATTAACTAATGATTGTATACTTTCGCATATTTGCTGCTTTGCAACATTCGCCATGTTTACAACATCATTATGCATTTCATTTAGGCTATCATTGAAAACTGTTCTAACCATATTTGACACCTCTTTTAAAAAATATTTTTAGCCAAATCTTCCAGTAATATAATCTTCTGTTCTCTTATCTCTAGGATTATAGAAAATATCTTCTGTTTTCCCAAATTCAACAAGTTCACCTATAAGAAAAAAAGCAGTATAATCAGAAATTCTTCCAGCTTGCTGCATATTATGTGTAACAATTACAACGGTATATTTCTTCTTAAGTTCAGACATCAATTCTTCGACCTTTAATGTTGATACTGGATCCAATGCTGATGTTGGTTCATCCATAAGAATAACTTCTGGTTCTACTGCAAGAGTTCTAGCTATACAAAGTCTCTGCTGTTGTCCTCCTGATAAACCAAGTGCACTTTTATGAAGTCTATCTTTTACCTCATACCACAGTGCAGCCCCCTTTAAACTCCTTTCGACAATATCATCTAGTTCTGATTTCTTCCTTATTCCATGTATTTTAGGTCCATAAGTAATGTTATCATATATAGACATTGGAAATGGATTAGGCTTTTGAAAAACCATACCTATTTTTTTTCTAAGTTCAATTTCATCATAATCATCTGAATAAACATTTTTACCCTCATATATTACTTCGCCTTCTATCCTCGCACAGTCAATCAAATCATTCATCCTATTTATACTTCTAAGAAAAGTTGACTTACCACATCCAGATGGTCCTATCAATGCAGTAACTGAATTTTTTTCAATATTCATATTAATATTTTTCAATGCTTGACTCTCTCCATAAAACAGATTCAAGTTTTTTGTTGTTATTATGTCCATATACACACCTCTTTATCAACTCAATTATTTTTACCAGTATATTTTTCGTGCAATTTCTTTCCTAATATTCTTGCACCAATATTGAATATCAAAACCATAATTATCAAAACTGCTGAAGCTCCACTAGCAATTTTTGTAGCATCAGGAACACTAGCCTCTGAATTTAATTGAAATATATATACTGCCAATGTTTCTGCAGATCTGAATAAACTAAATGGTGATTTCCCTGTTAATATGTTTGCAACTCCAAAATTTAAATGTTGTGCACTCATACCTGCTGTATATAATAGTGCTGCCGCTTCGCCAAAAATTCTGCCTGCTGCTAATATAATACCCGTTAGTATTTGTGAAAATGCAGTAGGAAGTATTACTTTCCATATTGTTTGCCATTTAGTTGCTCCAAGACCCAAGCTAGCTTCCTTAATTCCTTCTGCTGCAGCAGTTATAGCATTTTCACTTACTCTTGTCAAAGCTGGCAAATTTAATATTGTTATCGCCAGTGCACCGCCAAATAATGTAAATCCCCATCCTGTCATATTAACAAAAACTAATAACCCAAAAAGACCAACAACTATTGATGGTAAAGCAGCAATTGCTTCAATAGATGCTCTAATAATCCTTACCCAAAATCCATCCTTAGCATACTGTGACAAATATATACCTGCTCCTATGCCAAAAGGTACAGAAATAGATAACGAAACTATAAGCATATAAAATGAATTAAACAGCTGAGGAGCTATTCCTCCCCCTGCTTCACCTATCTTAGGATCTCCAAATAAAAAATTTATGTCAAAACAATTTCTGCCTGTATACAATATATATATTATGAGCATTGCTAATAAAGCAACAACAAGTATTGAAACAATATATAATATTACTGTCCATAATTTATCAATAACTTTAGCTTTCATCAATGTTTGTCACCTCTGCTTCCAATACCCTTTATTATAAAAATAAAAATAAATGAAGAAACCAATAAAATCAATGCTAGTGACCATAATGCATCATTCCATGCAGTACCATTAAACGTATTAGCCATGTCCATTGTCAAAATTCCCGTTAAAGTTGACATTGGTTTAAATAAATTACTAGGCATTCTTATAGAATTACCAATAACCATAGTAACAGCAAGTGCTTCACCAAAAGCTCTTGCAAGCCCTAGTACAATTCCTGTTAAAATTCCATTAAAAGACGACGGTATTATAACATTTTTTATTGTTTGCCATCTAGTTGCTCCAAGTCCATAAGAAGCCTCAACATAGCTCCTAGGTACAAGCCTCACAGCGTCTGCTGCAATACTTGCTATTGTAGGCAATATCATAACGCTTAGCACCAAAATGCCAGCAAGTAAGCTGAAACCAACTCCACTAAAATATTTTTTTATCAGAGGCACCACTAGAGTTATACCAATCCATCCATAAACAACAGATGGTATTCCAACAAAAATCTCCAATGCAGGTTGAAGGAAATTTTGTCCAAATTTAGGTGATATATTATTCATAAAAACTGCCAATGCAATACTTATTGGTGCTGATATTATTACTGCTCCAAATGAAACAAATATAGAACCTAATATAAAATATAATGACCCAAATTTAGGAATTTTAGCTTCTGGATCCCAAGTTAATGAAAATAAAAATTCTGTCATGCTATATCCATGTTTTGTAAATGTATTCAATCCTTTATATGTTACAAAAGCTACTATTGAAATCGTTAAAGCAATTATAAGCATTCCACAAAATACAGAAAAGCCTCTTCCTAAATATTCAGTTTTTAATTTTTTCATAAAATTCCTATTACTCATATCATCACGCCTTACTAATTTTGATAAAATATAACCAGCTTTATGCCGGTTATATTAAGGGGGATTTTACTAATATTTATTTCAATTCACTAATTGGTATATATCCTAATTTTTTAATATTTTTCTTATTTTCATCGCTTACCATAAAATCTAAGAATGATTTTGTAAGTCCTTTTGCTTCACCTTTAGTATACATATGCTCAAAAGACCAAAATGGGTATTTACCACTTTTAATATTTTCTGTTGTTGCCCCAATACCATTAATTTTCATTATTTTAACATCTTTTTTAATATCATCAGTAATATAAGATAGTGCTAGATAACTTATAGCTCCTTTTGTTACTTTTATGGCATCTCTAACTCCACTGTTTTCTGGCTGAACTGTTCCTAATCCTTGTTTTTCCCTCTTTCCATCCATAACTGTATCTATAAATGTTGCCCTTGTACCTGATGAAGATTTTCTGTTTATGACTTGAATTTTCATATCTTCACCACCAACCTGTTTCCAATTTGTAATTTTACCTGTAAATATGTCTTGAATCTGTTGTTTAGTCAAACTATCAACTGTAACACTATTGTTAACTACTACAGCAAAACCTATACCACATACTTTATGATCAACTAATTGTTTTGCTAATTCACTATCTCCTAATTTTTCTTCAGCTTTAATGTCTGAATCTCCAATTTCACAACTTCCCTCTACTACTCCTTTTATGCCATTACCACTTCCCCCACCTTGTACATTAATCGTTGCTTCAGTGTGTTTATTCATAAAATCCTTTGCAGCTGCTTCAACAAGTGGTTGTAGCGCAGATGAACCTAAAGCTGTTATCTCTCCTGAATATGGAGATTCTGATATATTACTCTTTGATTTTGTAGTATTTCCGCATCCTGAAAATAACCCTGTCATTAAAGAAATTGATAATACACCTACCATTAATTTTAATCCCTTAAATTTCATAATTATCCTCCTCAAAAATTATTATATAATTTCATTTACCATTACATTAATAATAGTATCACCGTAAAGTTAAGCCATTATTATTAACATGTTAAGAAAAACAATTATATGTTAAATAAAATTTACACATAAATATTTGTATAGAAAACAAGACTACCTTTATGCGGTAGTCTTGTTTTCTATAGTATTTAATTATAATATATTTTTTATGTTTAATACGGTATTTTGATAGTAAACTTACTTCCTTTGCCTACTTTACTCTCAACCTCTATTGTACCTTTAAACAGTATTACTATGTGTTTAACAATAGCAAGACCTAATCCAGTTCCTCCTTTAGCCCTTGACCTTGCTTTATCCACTCTATAAAATCTTTCAAACAATCTACTAATGTGTTTTTCAGGTATACCAACGCCTGTATCTTTAACCCAAATAATACATTTACCATCTTTTTCTTTAACACCTATTGTTACACAATCTCCTGATTCAGAATATTTTATACCATTATCAACAAGATTTATAACCATTTGTTTGAATTTATCACTATCACCAATCAAATTATTTACTTTTTCACACTGAAGTACCAAAGAAATATTTTTCTTCTCAGCAGTATTTTTTAGTAGATTATATACATCAAGTATTATTTTATTTACATTTACCTCTTCTTTAGTATTTATATCTCTTTGTTGCTCAATACGGGATAATATCAATATGTCATTTATCAATCTAGTCAGTCTTTCCGCCTCTTGATTAATAATATTTAAAAACTTTATCCTAGTTTCTGAATCTTCTACATCTTTGAGAGTTTCTGAAAATCCCTTAATTGATGTAAGTGGTGTTTTGAGTTCATGAGATACATTTGCCACAAATTGAGTTCTCATTTGTTCAAGCTTTTTAAGATCAGTAATATCTTGAACAACCGCAACAGTTCCTATGTGCTCATTTCTATTTATTATATCTGTAGTTTTTATTCTTAAAATTCTTTCTTTAGGCCAATAGATTTTAATTTCATTGTATTCTCCATAATATTCCTTAAATATCCTCTTGAGTTCAATATTTTGAATAGTATCTAAATTTTTATTCTTAGTTACTTCTTGATCTATCCCAAAAATTTTTTCCGCATATGGATTTATCATAATTATTTTATTTTTTCTATCAATTGCAATTACACCACTATCCATACTCGTTAATATTGCCCTTAATCTGTTTTGTTTATCAATACCTTCATTTATCGATTCTTGCAATTTCTCTGCCATATAATTGAAATTTTCTGCTAGTTTACCTAGTTCATCATTCGAATTAATACGAACTCTCTTATCAAGATTACCACTTGCAATTGATGTTGTTGTTTCATCTAAATCTTTTATAGGCTTAACAATTATGTATGCCAATTTACTTGAAAACCAAATTGCTAATATAATTGCAATGCAAAGAATAAATATGTATTCTTTTAGAAATTGTGTATTAAATAAACTAACAGAATTCATTGGCAATGAACTCCTTATTATATATCCATTTTCAAGCCTTAGTGCACAGTAAATCATATCTTTGCCTATCGATTTACTATATCTAATATTATAACCCTCACCATATTTTATAGCACTAATAACTTCAGGACGTGTACCATGGTTTTCCATACTAATTGGATTTAATGAAGAATCAAATAGTACTGTTCCTTTATTATCAATAAATGTTATTCTAATAGGAAAATTTTTAAAACGTTCTCCATTAAATACTTTTTTATAATCATAATTTTCATTCTTTAATAGATTACTAATAAACTCATTGTTATCTTTAAGATTAGATTTCACACTTTCCTGATACTGTTGCTTAAAAATAAATGTAAGTAGCGATGTAATAGTAAATAGAAACAATATTATTGACGTTAAAATGTATACTGTCAACTTTTTTCTCATATTTATTCTCCTAAACTAAATCTATAACCTATACCTCTAACTGTTTGAATATACCTAGGTTTTTTATCATCGTCCTCAATTTTTTGTCTTAAATGCCTTATATGTACATCAACAGTTCTCGTTTCACCAATATATTCATATCCCCAAATCTTATCAAGCAAAAATTCTCTTGTCATTACTTTTCCTTTATTCTTACACAATATTTCTAAGAGTTCAAATTCTTTTAATGTTAACTCTACAATTTCGCCATTTTTTAATACTTCATGCCTATCAAAATTAAT
This sequence comes from Clostridium tepidiprofundi DSM 19306, assembly GCF_001594005.1. Taxonomy (GTDB): domain Bacteria; phylum Bacillota; class Clostridia; order Clostridiales; family Clostridiaceae; genus Clostridium_AC; species Clostridium_AC tepidiprofundi. The sequence goes on from NZ_LTBA01000001.1 coordinate 311,403, forward strand.
AACAATATTCCCAAACGATATGAATTTTTTTTCATATTGCATAGCAGCTCTCCTCAATAATGCTTTAACCCTAGCTATGAGTTCTCTAACCGAAAACGGTTTAGTTATATAATCATCTGCACCTAATTCGAGCCCTAAAATTTTATCAAACTCTTCACTTTTAGCAGTAATCATAATAATTGGTATGCTTGATATAGTACTATCTTTTCGTATTTCTTTACATACATCATAGCCATCAATTCCTGGAAGCATAAGATCTAATAGTACCAATTGAGGGACTTTATCTTTTATGATTCTTAATGCATCTACTCCATTATTAGCACATATCACTTTATAACCATTTCTTTCAAGATTAAATTTAATTAATTCTTGAATATGCTCTTCATCATCTACAATTAATATTGTTTGCTCTGACATACTACCACTCCTTCGTAAATACACTAAATTAAGTATTTCAATTGTTTTAGTGAACTCTTGCTAAATCAAAACGCTTCAATCTCCCACTTATAGAAATAGAAGTCTTCCAAAATTGATAAATATCTTGCCAGAGATACATAATAAACTGTCCCTGGCAAGATATTTTGTTTAAAATTTACTTTCTATCCATTAAATTTTTTATTTCTTCCATGAATGTGTTTATATCTTTAAACTGCCTGTATACCGATGCAAATCTCACATAACAAACTTCATCTATTTCTTTAAGTTTGTTCATTATCAGCTCACCAATATATGTAGATGAAACCTCTGTTTTCATGTCATTATATAATTTTTTTTCAATTTCATCAGCAATTTTTTCAATACTATCTCTCGAAACAGGTCTTTTCTCACATGCCTTCATCAATCCATTTATAATCTTATTCCTATTAAAATATTCTCTACTTGAATTCTTTTTAATTACCAATATTGGTATAGTTTCTACTCTTTCATATGTAGTATACCTCCTATTGCAATTTAAACATTCTCTTCTTCTTCTTATAGTTGTTTTATCATCTGTAGCTCTTGAATCTACCACTTTACTTTCCTCAAAATTACAATAAGGACATCTCACAATATTCACATCTTTCTATATAAATTTTGTATTGACACATAAAAACAAATTCAAAATCAACTGCATAACCAAATTATAATTTATTTTTATATGCCTCATATTTATAATACCATCATAATGAATAAAATTCCACTCCATTTATATTTATTCTTCATCAACAATATCTTGACCGTCAACTAATATCACATCAACCCCAATTTTTTTTATTTTTTCCCAAGGTATCTCAATTGTATTAGTTTTTCCAAACAAAGAAACTTTCTGCACTGGAATAATCAATGATAAAACTTTATACTCCTCACAATCAATTACAAAATCCTTAATATATCCCAATCTACTCCCAGAATTTATATCAATTACTTCCATTGTCTTTAAGCTATTAATTGAAAATAAATTTGATTCAATATCAAATTCCATAAAGTGTTCCCCCTTACATTCTATAAAATAATATATAAAATAAAAAATAAAATCCGCTTTGTATATTATATTTATAAAATAAAATTATATTCCTAACTGACTTATTGAGTAAACTCAGTGAACTCATTTTGCTAAAGCAAAATGAGTCAACTACTAAAAAATTACAGCAATATGCAGTAAAATACTAAATTCTAAAATTTTAAAGTTTCAAGTGAAAATATTGTGTTCTTATAAACGGACATAAAAATAGAGCCAAGTTACATGGCTCTAAACATACTTTCGCATATGCTTCAGTGCTGATTTTTCAAGTCTTGAAACCTGTGCTTGTGAAATACCTATTTCTTCAGCAACCTCCATTTGAGTCTTTCCATTAAAGAACCTCAAATTCAATATTAATTTCTCACGACTGTTTAATTTTTTCATTGCTTCTTTAATAGAAATATTCTCTGCCCACTTTCTATCAGTATTCTTATTATCACTAATTTGATCCATTACGTAGATAGCATCTCCACCATCGTGATATATAGGTTCAAAAAGAGAAATTGGATCTTGAATTGCATCTAATGCAAACACAACTTCTTCTCTAGGAATCTTTAATTCTTTAGCTATTTGTGATATTGTAGGTTCCTTATTATTCTTGTTAACAAGCCTATCTCTTACTTGCAGAGCTCTGTATGCAATATCCCTAAGTGATCTACTTACCCTAATTGAATTATTATCTCTCAAATATCTCCTAATCTCACCAATTATCATGGGAACAGCATAAGTCGAAAATTTTACATTCTGTGATAAATCAAAATTATCTATTGCTTTGATTAGTCCAATACATCCAACCTGAAATAAATCATCTACATTTTCTCCTCTATTATTAAATCTTTGGATTACACTTAAAACAAGTCTTAAATTTCCTTTAATAAATTTTTCTCTGGAATGAATATTTCCATTCTTTAATTCCAAAAGCAATCTATTCATTTCTTTTTCATTTAACACAGGTAATTTCGATGTATTTACTCCACATATTTCAACTTTATTTATCATAAGGTAATCCATCCCTTCAGTATAGTCGCATTTTCATTATCCCCTACTGAAATACTTTTTATACTGAAGACAAACTTATAACATTTTTCTAATCTCTTTTTTTAATATTTTTATTATTCTCTTTTCTAGCCTTGAAATGTATGATTGAGAAATTCCAAGCATATCTGCCACTTCCTTTTGGGTTCTTTCAGTTCTACCATTCAATCCAAATCTTAATTGAACTATTTCCTTTTCTCTATTATTCAATTTTTCCATAGCCAGCACCAATAATTGTTTATCAACTTCATCCTCTATCATATGATAAACCATATCATTCTCTGTTCCCAATATATCAGAAAGCAAAAGTTCATTACCATCCCAATCAATATTTAGAGGCTCATAAAATGAAATTTCAGCCTTCACCTTGCTATTCCGTCTTAGATACATTAAAATTTCATTTTCAATACATCTTGAAGCATATGTAGCCAATTTAATTTTTTTTTCTGGATCAAATGTATTTACTGCCTTAATTAGCCCTATAGTACCAACAGATATCAAATCTTCAACGTTTACACCTGTGTTCTCAAATTTTCTTGCAATATAAACAACCAATCTTAAATTCCTCTCTATTAGAATAGAGCGTATCTTACCATCATCATTGGACAATTTACAAACTAATTCATACTCTTCTTCTTTCGAAAGTGGTGGAGGAAGAGCATCATTTCCACCAATATAAAACAGTTTCTTTGTAAAAATTTTAAATCTTGTAATCAGTTTATTCAACATTACTTGAATATTTATCATATTATTCCCCCATATTATAAATTTAATAAATTATTCCTCTTGATAATAAAGCATTGTATTCTCCTACATCACTCAACTTATTTTCACATTCAGCAATAATAGCTTTAATGTTTATTATGTCATCCTTATCTATGTGTATTTCAACTTTGTCTGGAATAAATCCATACAATTTTCCATATTGTTTATTAATTACTTTATAAGGAATAACCATTTTTTTATCTTCAGGAATTACTATTCCTTTTAACATATCTTTTTCTACAACTATCACTGGTAAATTAGTAACAGGCTCTCTCAACTCATTTCCTGTGTCTAAAAAAGCCCTAATAGTCTTCTGTGAATTATTAAATTTTATCTCTACAGTGTATATAAGTTTATCAAGAGTTTTTCTATCCCTGATGTATACTACTATCCTCGAAATTATTATGTAAATGACTATCAACGCTAGCATCAAATTTTTATACGAAAAATCTATTATTACATTACTGATGTTGTAAAATTTACCTTCTCTCAAAGCTATAAAAATACAACTCCCTGCTAAAAGCATAGAATACAGTAAAAAAATTATGCCCCCCTTGAAAATTAATTCTAAATTTCTATTTTTAATGGCTATTGCTACCATAATAAACGCTATAATCATTTTAAATGGTATTATAGAAAAATACTTTCCAATAGGATATAAAACCAATATGCCATATATATCTCCAAATATTGCTGCAATTATAGTGTATTTAATATTAACTTTTACTTTCAAAGTTTGGCATGTAATATACAAAAGAAAGAAATCAACAATAAAATTTTCAACAATAATGACATCCAAGTAAATTATCACTTATTTTTCCCTCCTCAAAACAATTATACAATATTTTAATTCAAAATTTTGTCATTTTTGTTGTGTTACATGTAATTTTATTCCGTCATATTTCCACATTTTGCTATATAAAACACGCTAATCCCTAATATTTCAGTATCCATTTCATTCATTGTAAAATTAAATATAAAAAAACAAGCAATCAAATTTTGATTGCTTGTTTTTTTAATAACTCTATTTGTTGTGTCTCCTTAAAAATGGTGGAATCTCTAAATCTGGAATATCATAATCATTCGTTGCTGCCACCTCTTCTACTGATACACCAGAATTACTTTTATCATCATTTTTTTCTTCTACAGTCAATTCTTTTTTATTAACTCTGTCCTGATCAAATCCCGTTGCAATGACTGTAATTCTAATCTCATCTTGCATCGTTTCATCGATAACAGCACCAAAAATAATATTTGCATCTGGATCAGCTGCATCCTGAACTATCTTAGCAGCATCATTAATTTCTAATAAGCCTAAATCCATGCCACCTGTAACATTTAACAATACCCCTGTAGCTCCTACTATCGAAGTTTCTAGCAATGGACTAGATATTGCCTGCTTAGCAGCTTCTTCAGCTCTATTTTCACCTGTAGCTCTTCCTACTCCCATATGTGCTAGACCTGTATTTTCCATAACAGTCTTAACATCAGCAAAATCCAGATTTACTAGACCAGGTATAGTGATTAAGTCAGAAATTCCCTGAACACCTTGCCTTAATACATCATCTGCAAATTTAAACGCCTCAATTAATGAAGTCTTTTTATCAACCATAGTAAGTAATCTTTCATTTGGAATGGTTACTAATGTATCAACCTTACCTTTTAACTCTTTAATTCCCATTTCAGCCTGCATCATTCTTTTTCTTCCTTCAAATGGAAAAGGCTTAGTAACTACTCCAACGGTCAGAATATTCATAGACTTAGCTATTTCAGCAACCACTGGAGCAGCACCAGTTCCAGTTCCACCACCCATACCAGCAGTAATAAAAACCATATCTGCACCTTTAATTGCCTCAGTAATTTCATCTCTACTTTCTTCGGCTGCTTTTTTACCAATTTCAGGATTGGCACCAGCACCTAAACCTTTTGTTAATTTATCACCAATTTGAATCTTCTGTGAAGCTTGTGAAATAGCCAACGCCTGCTTATCGGTATTTATACCTATAAATTCTACATTCTTTAGTCCTTCTTTTATCATTCTGTTAACAGCATTATTACCACCGCCGCCACATCCTATTACCTTTATTTGAGCAAATTCTTGATTACCAATATCAAAATCCAGCACAATACTACCTCCTTATATTAAAAAAGTCAACCAAATAATCTTTAACAGTCTTCAAAAACTTCCTTTTCTCATATCTTATATTTTCACTATCACAGTATTTATTTCCAATGTCATTTTCATTTTCAGTACAAGAAATATTTTCATTTAGTAGTGTTTCAGCCACATACTTAACTATACCAACACACGTAACATATAAAGGGCTTTCTTCACATACACATCGTGAAACACTAACTTCCACAGGCTTGTTTAGGATATCACTCGCAAAATTCTCTATACCTCCAAATAATGACATTCCACCCCCAAATAAAATCACCTTGTCTATTTCATTAAAATAACCACTATTTTTTAAATGAACACTTATAAATTTTAATAGTTCTTCGGCTCTTGCTTCTATTATTTCCGCCAACATATTTCTATCAAATTCAATAATACTACCATCATGAAGTCTATTCTTTACTGTACCTTGAATAGAATTACTCTTCCCTATTAAAGAGCCATATTTGACCTTTATTCCTTCTGCCTCATCATATTTCATATTCAAACATATAGAAATATCATTTGTAATATTATTTCCACCTAGTGGTATACTTGCAGTATAACATAAAATATAATTTTTATAAATAGAAATATCAATAGTTTGAGAACCAATGTCCACTAGTGCAATAGCATTATTATACTCTTTATTATCCAATATTGTTCTGAGTACAGCTTGAGAAGCAACAACTATACCATCAACTTTTTTGCCCGTCATATTCACACTGTTGATTATTTTATTTATCAAATCAGTCTCTGCAAAAACCACTTTTGCACTAATTTCAAGCCTTGTTCCAGTCATTCCTATTGCATTCTTAACATTATATTTACCATCAATGACATAATTTTCAGGAATCACTTCCACAATCTTTTTTTTCGAATCTAATGATATCAATTTAGCTGATTCTTCTACCCTAAATATATCATCATAATTAATTTCTCTGTTGTCTGAAGTTATAGCAACAACACCTTTGCTATCTACAAACTCACATAAGCCACTCGGTATAGATACGTATACTCCTTTTATTTCAATATTAAGCATGTCTTCAATATTATCAATACATTTCTTTATAGAATTAGCAGTATCATTAATATCAATAATTATTCCTTTTCTAACACCTTTGCATTTGACAGAATCAATTCCAACCATTTGAAGTTCTCTATTTTCATCTAATTTCCCAACTGCAGCATAAATCTTCGAAGAGCCAATATCAATTCCAACAATGTAATTGCTCATAAAATATAAACCTCCTTATAAGAGAACTCTCAAAGGTATATATTCAACATAAATTTTATATTTCCTCTTAAGTAATTATAATTTTTTTTGAATTAAATTCAAATTTAATATCAAATTGAATTATACTATAATTTAAAAACCAATTATTGGCATCGATTTAATTCTCCAAATTTAATTAGGGATAAAACTATATTCATAGCTTTATCCCTAATTAAATAAAGATTATAAAAACATCATTCTAGTTATCATTTCTTTGTCAACAGAATAGGTTATTGCAGTTTCTTGTGATATTATTCCCTTTTTAAACAATTCTACTATTGCCATATCCATAGTTTTCATACCATATTTTGAACCAGTCTGCACTGAAGATTGAATTTGATGTGTCTTTCCTTCTCTTATTAAATTCTGAATAGCTGGAGTATTTACCATAACTTCTAGCGCTGCTACTCTACCAGAATTATTTATTTTTGGAAGTAATTGCTGAGAAACTATTCCTTGAAGTACGGCTGCTAATTGAATCTTTATTTGTTGTTGTTGATGAGAAGGAAAAACATCTACTATTCTATCTATTGTCTTAGCTGCACCTATAGTATGCAATGTCGAAAATACCAGATGTCCAGTCTCTGCCGCAGTTATTGCTATTGAAATGGTCTCTAAATCTCTCATCTCACCAACCAAAATTACATCTGGATCTTCCCTTAGTATTGCCTTAAGTGCATTTTTATACCCCCTACTATCTCTACCTATTTCTCTTTGGTTAATTATTGACTTATTATGTCTATGTAAATACTCAATTGGCTCTTCTAATGTTATTATATGTTCTGCTCTTGTTGAGTTTATTTCATTTATAATCGCTGCTAATGTTGTACTTTTCCCGCTACCTGTAGGCCCAGTAACCAATACCAATCCTCTCTGTCTCTCTGACAATTCTTTAATTACATCAGGAAAATTTAATTCCTTAAGACTTGGAATTTTTAGTCCAACTACTCTTATAGCAATTGCATCACTACCTCTTTGTTTATAAACATTTACTCTAAACCTTCCTACTCCACTAATCGAATACGATGTGTCAAATTCACCTAACTTTAAATATTCGCTATAATTTTCTCCCAAAATCTCTTTAGCGTAATTCTCAGTATCATCTGGTGTTAATTTATTACATTTTACAGGAATTAATCTACCATTTACTCTTATATTAGGTACAGCACCTACAGTTAAATGTAAATCAGAAGCATTTTTATCAATCGTTAATTTTAATAATTCAGTAAGTAACATCAGTACGTTCCCCCTTATATGCTCATACGTTTATATGTTTTATCAATCGCATAATGGTAATCCTTGTAAAACTTACTATTTATCTTTACATTTATTATTAGGTAAAATTTTCGTACAGCTTAATTCCTTTTGCAATTTTTTCAATGCTCTTTTTTCTATTCTCGATACATAAGATCTAGAAATACCTAATAATTTTGCTATTTCTCTCTGAGTTTTCGGTTTACCATCTAAAAGTCCATATCTCATTTGAATTATTGATTTCTCTCTTTCTTGCAATGAAGTATTTATTTTATCGTAAAGCTTTTTAATTTGAATCTTATTTTCAACAATCTCAACTATAGAATCCTCTTCACTACTTAAAACATCCATAAGTGAAATTTCATTACCCTCTTTATCGATTCCTATTGGATCTTGAAGATATACCTCTCCTCTCGTTTTCTTATTGTTTCTAATAAGCATAAGTATCTCATTTTCAATACATCTTGCAGCATAAGTAGCTAACCTAGTCCCCTTTTTGCTATCAAATGAATCTATAGCTTTTATCAATCCAACGGTTCCTATTGAAATAAGGTCATCTATATCTTTGTTAGAAAAAGAATATTTTTTTACAATATGTGCAACCAACCTTAAATTTCTTTCAACAAGTACACTTTTAGCTAATAAATCCCCTTCATTAAGTTTATTAAGATAATACTTTTCTTCTTTTTCACTAAGTGGCTGCGGAAAAGAATTATTGCTAGTTACATATGCTGTTAAAAAAGTCATATTACCAATAAGTCCAAGTAAATATTCAATGAATATCAAAGTAGTTCCTCCTAACAGTGCTTATTATTATAATATGACTTTTAAATCAAAAATGTGCATAATCATGTAAACATTAAACATATTTTGATTTTATCAATTCTTCAACAATCTCTTTAAAAATAGGCACTGCAGTGTTACTAGCTTCTTCAGTATTTATATTTATTTTTCTAACCAAAACAACCATAGAATATATTTTCTTATTATGTTCGAAAAATCCAACAAACCATCCATCAGAATATTTCTGCCTTTTATTATGGTCATCTATTTCATAATACTCCGTTGTCCCTGTCTTACCTCCCATATTAATTCCACTTATTTTAGCATTCCTACCGGTTCCAAAGTGCGAATTTACAACTTGCTGCATTTGTTCTTTTAAAATTTTTGCAGTTGATTTTTTCATTACTCTTCTTTTAATCGAATGTTCTTTTTCAATATAATTATTATTACTATCAACAAATCCTTCAATAATGTAAGGACGAACATATATACCATTATTAACAACAGTACTAGGTATACTCAGAGCCTCTACAGGAGTAATTCTAATCTTTTGTCCTATAGCTGCTTGTCTAACTTGATCAACAGTAATATTATTTTCTATAACTTCAAAATTACCATTTTGTTCATCATACAAATTCAATACAGTATTTAATAATCCCTGTTTATAAGCATATCTATAAATATTATCAAATCCAACTTCTTCACCTATTTGATAGAAAACATCATTTGAAGAAGTAATAAATGCCTTCTCAACTGTCATATTCTTTTTTTCACTAGACCTACTTTTTGCATCTGTATACTCATATACATCATGCTTTGAAATTATACCCAAATCCAATCCAGCCTCTTCTACTATAACTTTAAAAATCGACCCTGGAAAATATCCATGATTTGACGCAACACCTAAATTTAGATTGGGCTTAGAATCATCCCTTTGAGTTAATGCTTTTATTTTCCCAGTTTTAGCTTCCATAAGCACTACGCTAATTTCTTCATATTTATCGTATTTTTTATTAGATATTATTCTTTTTATGCTATCTTGAATATTTTTGTCTAAAGTCAATTTCACATTAATGTTATCACTCGGCATGACAATTTTGTTATTATATTTATCATTATATATATCGTTCATAATTTTAATTTCTGTAAACTTATTTTTCGCAACTTTATCCTCAATATACATTTCAAGGCAATACTGCTTTTTAGGTTTACCAGTTCTACTATCAAATTTTCTTGTTAACATATTAATAATATTCCAAGCTTTATCACTCTTGGCAATCGAATTCCTATATACATAAAATCCTTTTATTCTCTCCAGTCCACTAATATTAATGATTTTCTTATATGTATTTTCATCTATTTCATAATAAATTTTATTTTTTATACAAACATTATTTATTTCGTCAGGCAATTTATAATCAGCATTACATTTTATTAGTGCTCTTTTTATATCTTTAATTTCATCTGCGTTTTTATTAGAATTATATTTCAAGTAAAACATAGGATCAATAACAGCATAATATTTAAAATAATGTTCAATTAGTTCTTTACCATTTGTATCAAATACTCTATAATTTAAGTTTTCAATGTTTTCTTCATAGCAATATTGAGATTGAGCCATCGCTGCTAATTTATCTCCACGATACATACATATATAACTATATCTTAAAATTAATGCGAAAAATATAATGGATAGCAAAATACCAATTGAAACTATTCTCTTTTTTGATAATTTATCTTTGTAAAACGTTATATGCTTAGATTTATAGTACTTATACATAAAAAACACCTCACTCAGCTTAATTATTGCCAAAATGAGGTTGTTTATTCAAATATTATCAATTTTGAAGAATGTGCTTTATGTTTGCTGTTATTACATCTATAGCAACCTTATTATGTCCACCTTCTGGAATAATAAGATCAGCATATCTTTTAGTTGGTTCTGTAAATTGCATATGCATTGGTCTAACTACATTTAAGTATTGATCAATAACTGATTGAACCGTTCTTCCTCTTTCTTTAATATCTCTAACTAGTCTCCTAATAAATCTCACATCTGGATCCGTATCCACAAATATTTTTATATCCATAAGATTTCTTAATTTTTCATCTTCAAGCACTAGAATTCCCTCAACAATTATAATATCCCTCGGTTGTACAAGTATCGTCTCTTTTTTCCTATTATGTATCTCGAAATCATAAATAGGTTTATTAATCGCTTGTCCATTTGATAATGCCTCAATATGTTCTATCAATAAATCTGTATCAAATGCATCAGGGTGGTCATAATTTGTTTTAACTCTCTCTTCAAATGTAAGTTGACTTTGATCTTTATAATATGAATCCATTTCAATTGTAGCTATACATTCATCATCAAATTTCTCAAATATCGCCCTTGAAATTGTACTTTTACCTGATCCAGAACCACCAGTGATACCTATTATTACTGGACGCTTCATTATTATTTGTCCTCCTTTTTCACTATAATAATATCATTTTTCTCTAGCTTTTTATCTACAACTGCCGTAAAAATCATTTGAGCAGCTGGTGCAGATTCTATTTTTTCGCCATTATCATTGCGCATATCATTCAAAGTTACAATCACATTGTCTCCTTCAGGTCTTAAAACCTCAACTTCTTGTGAATCCCATACCTTATTTCTTTGTTCTATTGTCACCCTGTTTTCTGTTTCATCATAATCAACTACTGTTCCAACTATATCATATTGTCTTTCGTAAGCTGATGATTCTAAAACCTGTTTATTATCTTCATTAAAATAGAATCCTGTAAAATACTTTCTATGACTCGGCTTCATCAAGTAATCCATCCACTTTTGTTGAAATTTATAATTAACTGGATCCTCTAAATAAGCATCTAATGCCTGCCTATACGCCTTCGTGACAGATGCAACATAAAATACACTTTTCATTCTTCCCTCAATTTTAAAAGAACTAACACCTGCTTTAACTAACTCTGGAATATGTTCAATCATGCACATATCCTTAGAATTCATTATATAAGTGCCTCTCTCATCTTCAAATATTGGGAAATACTCCCCTTCTCTCTTTTCTTCCATAATATAATATTTATATCTGCATGGTTGAGCACATTGACCTCTATTTGAATCTCTTCCTGTTAAATAATTTGAAAGTAAACATCTACCGGAATAAGAAACACACATTGCACCATGAACAAATGCTTCAATTTCACATGTCATAGGAAGTTTTTTTCTCAGTTCTATTATTTCTTCAAGAGACAATTCTCTAGCCAATACAATCCTCTTTATACCTTGTCTATGCCAATAAAGGGCTGATTTCCAGTTTACACAATTTGCTTGAGTACTTAAATGGAGTTCAAGTTCAGGCACAACCTCCCTAGCGGTCATTATAATACCTGGATCAGACACAATTATAGCATCTACTCCCATATTATACAGCTTAATAAGATACTCTTCCAAACCTATCATATCTTCATTATGAGGAAAGACATTTAATGTTACATAAACTTTTTTTCCTCTGTCATGCGCATATTTAATTCCTTCTTCAAGTTTTTCATCTGTAAAGTTATCTGCAAAAGCTCTTAAATTTAGCCTGTTTCCACCTAAATAAACAGCATCTGCTCCAAAATTAATCGCTGCCTTTAACTTCTCTAAATTTCCAGCTGGTGACAAAATCTCTGGCTTATTCATCTGAATTCCTCCTCACAGTTACCGCAATTCCATCTCCCATAGGTATAACCGTAGTAATAAATTTTTGCTTATCTGAAACAATCTCTAAATAATTCTTCATTCTCTTAACTATAGTTATCTTTCTTCTCTTAAGCAATTCCCTTGAAGCAACCATACCCCTAAATAGAACATTATCAGCAATTATTACACCATCATTACTTAACAATTCAAGACAATACGGTAAAAAATGATTATAATGTCCCTTACCTGCATCCATAAAAATCATATCAAAGTCACCAGCACTATTCTCTGATAACTCATGTAATGCATCTAAACATTCTCCCTCAACAATCTTTATATTTTCTTCAAAATTAAATCTTTTTATATTTTCCTTTGCTTTACATATCATGTTGGAATCTCTTTCAATCGTAACTATTTTATTACTGCAGTTTGATGCAGTATGCATCAATATAGCTGAGTAACCTATTGCAGTCCCAAGTTCTAGTATCCTTTTTGGTTTTTTTAAATGTATCATCAATTCTAAGAAATTTGCCGTTTCTTTTTGAACTATAGGAACATTGTTTTCTTTTGCATATTCTTCTATTTCTCTTAATACTCCCTTATTTTCAGGTATCAAACTTCTTATATATTTCTCCATGTAGTCGTACATTATTCCACTCATAAATTTTCCTCCATGCTAAAATCCTTGAGTAACCTTTTTAACCCTTAAAAATTCATTGTAGTTATCTGTAAAAAAATGAGTGCCATCATTGTTAGAAACAAAATAAATATATTTAGTGTTATCTGGATTAATTGCCGCTAATATAGAAGCTTTACCAGGATTACAGATAGGACCTGCAGGTAGTCCTTTATACTTATAGGTATTATAAGGGGAATCAACCTCTAGGTCTTTATATAAAACTTTTTCTTTATGTTTACCCAAAGCATACAATACCGTCGGATCACACTGAATAAGCATATTTTTCTTTAATCTGTTGTATATTACTGAAGAAACCTTAGCTCTCTCTTCCGGTACTCTTACTTCTTTTTCAATAATTGAAGCTATAGTTATTATTTTATCCAATTTATCATAATTAATTTTACCATGGGCATAAATATCACTTATAACATACTCAAATCGTTTCAGCATTGTAGAAATGATAATATTTCCATCTGTATTTGCTTTAAATCTATAAGTATCTGGAAACAAAAAGCCCTCTAGAGCATATCTTCTTTTAGAATCCTTTTTTATGTATTGAGGAAGTTTATAATTTCTACAACATTCTAGAAATTTTTCCTTACTTATTACTCCCTTATCATCTAAAACTTCTGCAATATCTTCAATGTCATACCCTTCCTTAATAGTCACCTTTATATCTTCCTTTAGGTCAACACTTTCATTTAATGTTTTAATCATCCCCACCAAGTCTGTATGTGGTGAAATTTTATGTTCACCCTGTTTTATTTCTGTATTTATATTATTTTTCTTAATACAATACTTTATAAAGAATGGATTAATTATTTTTTTTTCTTTATAGAGCCTGTTTAATACACTATATAACCCCTCATGTCTATCGACTTTCACTGTTAATTCTTTAGTTATTTTTAATGGATCGGTAATAGCTTTATTACACTCAATATTTACATACAAAGCACCCATACAGACTATAAAAACTACACATAATACCATAATAATACCTTTTTTCATAGTATCCCCCTAAACCAAAGAACCAAATTTACCTTTTTCTGTTTAATTGTTTCTTTCTCTGCGAAGTATCAAGAATCCTCTTTCTCATTCTAATATTTTTAGGAGTTATTTCAACTAATTCATCTGATGCTATAAACTCTAAACATTGTTCTAAACTCATTTGTTTTGCCGGTACTAATTTAAGTGCATCATCAGCACCAGAAGATCTAGTATTAGTTAGATGTTTTTTCTTACAAACATTTACTTCAATATCCCCTGTTCTTGAATTTTCACCAACTATCATACCTTCATAAACTTCTGTACCTGGAAGTATAAAAAGAGTACCTCTTTCTTGTGCATTAAACAAACCATAAGTAATTGCAGTTCCTGTTTCAAAAGCTACTAAAGAACCTCTGCTTCTTTCTGGTATTTCTCCTTTATATTTTTCATACCCTTCTAAAACATGATTCATTATTCCATTACCTTTTGTATCAGTCATGAATTCATTTCTAAAACCAATAAGTCCCCTAGAAGGTATGTTAAATTCAAGCCTTACATATCCATTTACTGCTGAAGTCATATTAATCATTTCAGCTTTTCTTGGACCTAGTTTTTCCATAACAACTCCCATAAATTCTTCTGGAACATCAATTGTAAGATATTCCATTGGTTCAAGTTTTTTTCCATCTTCATATTTATATATAACACTTGGCTTTGAAACTTGAAATTCATATCCTTCCCTTCTCATTGTTTCAATGAGTATAGAAAGATGTAATTCACCCCTTCCACTTACTTTTAAGCAATCAGGTGAATCAGTTTCTTCAACCCTCAAACTTACGTTAGTTTCTAGTTCTTTTAATAATCTATCTCTCAAATGTCTTGATGTTACATATTCACCATCTTGACCAGCAAATGGAGAATTGTTTACCATAAAATTCATTGTCAAAGTAGGTTCATCAATTTCTACAAAAGGCAAAGCCTCTGGATTTTCTTTATCAGCAAGAGTTTCTCCAATATTGATATCAGGTATACCTGATACTGCAACAATATCTCCCAAAATAGCTTCATCTGTTTCAACCCTTTTTAATCCATCAAACACAAACAAATTTGAAACTCTTACATTATTAATTTGTCCATCTTTTCTTATCAAAGCAACCTGTTGATTTTTACTCAATTTTCCTCTTTCAATCTTACCTATTCCTATTTTACCAACAAAATTATTATAATCAATGCTTGAAATAAGCAGCTGAAATGGTTTATCTAATTCTCCTTCTGGTGCTTTAACATGCTTAATTATTACATCAAATAAAGGATTCATATTATCGCTATCATCATCTAATTCTTTTTTAGCTATTCCTTGCTTTGCAGAACAGTACACAATAGGGAAATCCAATTGTTCATCATTTGCACCTAATTCAACAAACAAATCAAATATTTCGTCTATAACCTCTCCAGGCCTACTATCTTTTCTATCTATTTTGTTGATTACAACTATTGGTTTCAATTCCAATTCCAATGCTTTTTTTAAAACAAACTTAGTCTGAGGCATAGCACCTTCATAAGCATCCACAATTAATAGAACGCTATCAACCATTTTTAAAACACGCTCAACTTCTCCACCAAAATCAGCATGTCCTGGTGTATCAATTATATTTATTTTTATACCATTATGAAATACCGATGTATTTTTAGAAAGTATAGTAATACCTCTTTCTTTTTCTAAATCATTAGAATCCATAATTCTCTCTTCAATTTTTTCATTTTCTCTAAATACATTGCTTTGTTTTAACATAGCATCAACAAGAGTTGTTTTACCATGGTCAACGTGTGCAATTATAGCTATATTTCTAATATCATTCCTTGTAAAATTAGTCATTTAAATTCCTCCATAGTTTCCAATATATATTTATAAAAAGATTGGACACTTTAAGTATCCAATCTTCAATAATCCTACTTAATTCTAATATTACATTCATAAAAAGTCAAATCATTTACTAATGTTTTGAAAGTTTAATGTTTTTTACGATAAAAAACACAATTAAACCTCAACAATGATTGGAAGTATCATTGGATTTCTCTTTGTTTTTTCATATAAAAACATTCTAAGTACATCTTTTACACTAGACTTTATTGTTGCCCATTCTTTAATATGCTTTGCCTCACATTCTTTAAGAACATTTCTAACCTTTTCCTTAGCTTCATCAATTAAGTCCTCAGATTCTCTAACATACACAAATCCCCTTGAAATAATATCAGGACCTGCAACAACTTTACCTGTTTCTTTTTCTATAGTAACTACAACAGTTAAAATTCCATCTTGTGATAAATGTCTTCTATCTCTTAATACTATATTTCCAACATCTCCAACTCCAAGTCCATCAACAAAAACATGTCCTGCTATTATAGTACCATTCTTTCGTATCGAATCTCTGCTAACTTCAATCACTTCTCCATTATTTGCAATTACTACATTCTCTTCAGGTAAACCAAGCTTAATAGCCAATTCTGCATGTTGTTTTAAATGCCTATACTCACCATGAACTGGCATGAAAAACTTCGGTTTTACTAAAGTATGCATAAGTTTTAATTCTTCTTGACAAGCATGACCTGAAACATGAACATCCGCAAGCGATTCATATATTACTTCAGCACCCTTTTTAAACAACTGATTTATAACCTTAAATACAAATTTTTCATTACCGGGTATTGGTGTAGCCGAAATAATAACCATATCACCTTTTTCAATATTTACTTTTTTATGTTCAGATGCTGCCATCCTAGAAAGCGCAGACATTGGCTCACCTTGACTTCCAGTAGTAATAATAACTATTTTGTCATCTGGATATCTATTTATATCCTCAATTCCGATAAGAATTCCATCTTTAACATTTAAATATCCTAGTTCAGTTGCAACAGCAACTATATTTTCCATACTTCTACCAGAAACAGCTACCTTTCTCTCAAATTTTTCAGCAGCCATGATTATCTGTTGAATCCTATGAACATTCGAAGCAAATGTTGCTACAATAATCCTTCCCTTTGCTTGAGAAAATATATTTTCAAATGCCTCTCCAACCGTACTTTCAGACATAGTATAACCTTTTCTCTCTACATTTGTACTATCTGCTAACATTGCAATTACACCTTTTTTACCTAGTTCTGCAAATCTTGTTAAATCGGCAACACAACCATCAATAGGTGTAAAATCTATTTTGAAATCTCCAGTATGAAGTATTATTCCAATTGGAGTATGTATAGCAATAGCAACCGAATCTGCAATACTATGACTTATTCTAATAAATTCCACAGACAAATTCTCTAATTTTACTACATCTTTTGGTCTAACACATCTAAGTTTAGTAGAACTTAATAGTCCATGTTCTCTAAGCTTAGTTTCCACTATACCTAGTGTCAATTTTGTACCATATACAGGGACATTCAACTGTTTAAGTATATATGGAAGTGCACCAATATGATCCTCGTGACCATGCGTCAAAAATATACCTTTCACTTTATCTTGATTTTTTAACAAATAACTAATGTCTGGAATTACAACATCTATTCCTAGCATTTCATCATCAGGAAACTTAAGTCCACAATCAATAACAATAATTTCGTTTTTATATTCAAAAGCTGTCAAATTCTTTCCTATCTCATTAAGTCCACCTAACGGAATTATTTTGATTTTTTCCTTATCTCGTCTCAAAATGCAACCCTCCTCAATTTTATTATTTCAAATTATTTTTTTCTACACTCTTCACAAATACCATAAAATTTTAAGCTATGGTCTTGAATATCAAAATTATATTTTTGTTCAATTAACTTTTCCAATTCACCTAGCAGATCACCTTCAACCTCTATAACCTTTCCACACTTACTACAAATAAGGTGATGATGCTGATGTTTTTCATTATCATTAGCCAATTCATATCTGCTACATCCATCATCAAAATCTAATTTACACACAATTCCGGTATCTTCCAACAATTGGAGTGTTCTGTAAATCGTAGCCAATCCAATTTCAGGACATTTCTTTTTTACTACATCATATAATTCTTCAGCAGTAAGATGTGTTCCTACACTATCTATTATTCCGTTTATAATTGCTCTCCTCTGAGGAGTAAGTTTATATCCTCTATTCTTTAATATTTCCTTTAATTCATTAATTCTATCGAGTGAAATTTTTGACATTTCAATACCTCATTTCATACAATTTATCCAATACATGCATATAAAACATATGTACTAGTTTAATATATAAAGAGTGGTTTTGTCAATTGATAATCATTACCCTTTTCCAACTTATTATAATTATTGTATATATAAAGCATGCAAATATAGATGCCAGTGCAGACTTTCTTAACCACACAAATTAGTAAAAAAACATACTTTAAGTAAGCAACTCTACTAGTTTATTCACTTAAGAAAGTCTGCACCGATACCTTATTCCTAGTACCTAATACCGAATTCGCAGTACCTTCTTTTCCATCCTAGTACCTAGCACCTAATGCCTAGCATCCAGCAACTCATAACATATTACTCTGAAAATAAGATTTCATATGCCTCTGCTACCATATTAAATTCATCATCATCATCTACAACAGTAAGAACTTCCTCACCTTTATCATCTTTATCTACCTTTAATGCAATTGCTTCACCATCTTCATTTTCTAATCTTTCTAATGGAACAACAATAAAGTACTCATTATCTTCAATTTCTAGCTTAGTAACAACCTCAAATTCAACTTCATTTCCCATTTCGTCATATAATACAACATTTTCCATAATATTTCCTCCTTAATGTAAACTATCAAGATATCCTTGTAAAATATATGTCGCAGCTATTTTATCAACAATTTTTTTTCTCTTTTTCCTTGAAATATCCGCTTCAAGCATTGCTTTATGTGCTGCAACCGTAGTTAACCTCTCGTCCCACATTATTATAGGTAAATCAATAATTTCCTTAACTTTTTCGCAAAACTCTAATACTTTTTCTCCTTGGTTTCCTATTGAGCCATTCATATTTTTAGGCAATCCACAAACAATTTTATCAACATCATACTCCATACATATTTTTTTTACTTCATTTATATCATAATCTTCTTTTCTTCTTCTAATAGTAGTAATTCCCTGTGCTGTAAATCCCAAAGGATCACTCAAAGCAACTCCTATAGTTTTGTCACCCACATCCAATCCTAATATTCTCATAATAATGCTCCTTAATATTTTTCTCTATTTAGAAATAAAAATGCCCCTAGGGGCATTTTTATTTTATGTTCAAATAGTGCTTCAAAACTTCCTCCAATATTTCATCTCTTTCTAATTTTCTAATTAGTGCTCTTGCACCATTAAAATTAGTAATGTATGTTGGATCTCCAGATATAAAATAGCCTACTAATTGGTTAACCGGGTTATATCCCTTCTCTAATAGAGCTTCATATACCTCATTAAGAATAACTTTTGTCAAATCCTTCTTATTCTTTAAAGCATCAAATTGAACAGTATTTTGGTTATCTACCATAACATACCACCTCGTAAATTTTAACACTCACTTCTTATACAATTGTATCACAAATAAAGCTTTAATAACAGATTTTTATTATTTAGTCATTGAAGCAATTAATTCTTCAACTTTGGTGATAGCATCACTAATTTTATCTATATTTTTACCTCCAGCTTGTGCCATGTCTGGTCTTCCACCACCACCGCCTCCTGTTACAAGAGCAGCTTCCTTAACTAAATTTCCACAATGAATTCCCTTAGACACAACATCCTTAGTTGCCATTGCTATAAACACAACCTTAGCCCCATTAGCACTACCTAAAACTACAACACCTGATTTAAGTTTATCTCTTACCTTATCAGCTAAATCCCTCAGAGAATTTGCATCAATATCATTAACAACAGCAGTAACAAATCTTATACCATTAATCTCTTTTACACTACTTAACAATTCCTCTTCTAATCCTTTTGATAGTTCCTTCTTCAAAGAATTGATTTCCTTATCTTTATTTTTCAATTCATCAATCTTCATACTTATTTTGTGTACAATATCTTTTTCTGCACATTTTAATATACTGCTCACTTCATATAACAATTTACTTTTTTCATCTATAAAGTTAATAGCATTGTTACCAGTAAGTGCCTCAATTCTTCTTATTCCTGATGCAACTCCTGATTCAGATACTATTCTAAATAATCCTATTTCACCACTGTTTTTTACATGAGTACCCCCACACAGTTCTTTGCTAAAATCACCAATAGATACAACACGCACTTTTTCAGAATATTTTTCATCGAATAAAGCAACAGCACCACTCGCCTTAGCTTCATCAATGCTCATAACATCAGTATTAACAATATATGCTTTCATAATAGCATTATTCACAATGTATTCAACCTTTTTAAGTTCTTCCTTTGACATTGCCGAAAAATGAGTAAAGTCAAATCTTAATCTCTTCTCATCTACATATGAACCCTTCTGCTGTACATGCTCACCTAAAACCTCTTTTAATGCCTCATGTAACATGTGAGTAGCTGTGTGATTTCTACATATAGAATTTCTTCTATCTTCTTCAACTACAAGTTTCACTTCATCATTTATGGATATTTTTCCTTCTAAAATCTCAACAAAATGAATAATTTTACCTGCAATATTCTTCTGACAATCAAACACTTTAACCTTACAACCATCAGAATATATATATCCTGTGTCTCCTACTTGACCACCCATTTCTGCATAAAAAGGAGTATTAGTGGTTATAAGTATACCTTTATCTCCTTCAATTAGCTCATTAACAAATTCCTCATCCTTTGCTAATTTAACAATAAGTGAAGTGCTCTCAATATTATCATACCCATCAAAATGAGTTTCTATATCACTAGGTACTTTGTCAATGATACTTTCATCTTTTCCCATATAATTGGTTTCACTCCTAGCGGCTCTAGCTCTTTCTCTCTGCTCTTTCATCTCTTTATTGAAGCCTTCTAAGTCAATACCAAAACCTTTCTCAGCAAGTATCTCTTCCGTAAGCTCATATGGAAATCCATAAGTATCATACAACTTGAATACCTTATCACCTGAGAGAATTTTTGATTTTTCCATTTCCATATCTTTCACATAACCTTTGAGTATATCTGAACCCGCACCTATAGTTTCAGCAAATCTTTGCTCTTCTAATCTTATAACTTTCTTTATATAATCCTTTTTCTCATTCAACTCTGGATAAGCATTTGAAGAATTCTCTATAACAGCATCACATAGATCACACAAAAAAACTCCTTCTACACCTAATAGTCTACCATGTCTGGCAGCTCTTCTTAAAAGTCGTCTTAAAACGTAACCTCTGCCTTCATTAGACGGGAGAATACCATCACTAATCATAAATGTAATACTTCTTATGTGATCTGTAATTATTCTCAATGAAACATCCTTTTTTTCATTCTCTCCATATTGAAGCTTAAAAATACTTGAAGCTTTATCTAATATACTTCTTATGGTATCCACTTCAAAAATACTTTCTACTCCTTGCATAATTGATGCTATTCTTTCTAATCCCATTCCAGTATCTATATTGGGATGTTCAAGATCAGAATAACTTCCATCCTCTTCTTTGTTAAACTGAGTAAACACAAGATTCCAAAATTCAACAATTCTATCTTCTTCACTAGCTTTAACAAACTCTTCAACGTTATTTATCTTTCCTTCGCCTTTATCATAGTGTATTTCTGAACATGGTCCACAAGGTCCATTTCCATGCTCCCAAAAATTATCTTCTTTACCCAATCTGAATATTCTAGCTGGATCGATATCAGTCTTTTTACTCCAAATTTCGTAAGCTTCATCATCTTCTAAATATATTGTAACATACAATTTGCTTTTAGGCACTTTCAATACTTCAGTAACATATTCCCATGCCCATGGAATAATCTCATTTTTGAAATAATCTCCGAAAGAAAAATTTCCAAGCATCTCAAAAAATGTACCATGTCTTGAAGTCTTACCAACATTATCAATATCACCAGTTCTTATACATTTTTGACACGTAGTAACCCTTTTTTTTGGTGGTTCTTGAAGTCCCGTAAAATATGGTTTTAACGGTGCCATACCGGCATTAATAAGCAATAAACTTTTATCATTTTTAGGAACCAGTGAAAAACTCTTTAACCTTAAATGTCCTTTGTTTTCAAAAAACTTCAAATATGATTCACGTATATCATTTAAACTCATTTTTTCCACAAAATCGCCTCCAATACGCATAAGTGAACTCGTTTTGCTAAAGCAAAATCTTCAATCTCCCACTTATAGAAGTGGGAGTCTTGTAAAATCGATAAAAAACTAAAACTACACTCAATCAGATAAACTCTTGAATACTAACATTTATTAAAGTCTCTTATGAGATAAGTCCAAATTCGCAAAATTGCATATTTTTTCATGTATCAATCTTAACTTCGATTATAAAAAAAATAACTATTGATGTCAATAATTATTAATTTTTAACTCCACAGCTCAATCTTTAAAATAAATAGTAGTTTATATCTTCATATATTATTTTTACTGTAACTCCTATTGGAATAGCTAATACCATTCCTAAAAAGCCGCCCACTTTTCCACCTATTATTAAAAGTAAAATAACAATAAATGGGTGTATACTTACAGTCTCTCCAACTATTTTAGGTGAAATAATATTACCTTCTATTTGTTGAATTATATAAAGCCCCAAGAAAGTTATAACACCCGTCTTAATCGACTTAGTAAATCCTATCAATATTGCTGGTATGCATCCAATTATAGGTCCAAAATAAGGAATAATATTAAAAAATCCATTTATAACAGACAATATGACTGCAAACTTTACTCCAGCAATCAATAGTACAAAATATGTAAATATACCTATCAATGTACATAATAAAAATTGACTAATTATATATCTACTCAATATCTTATCAATATCTTTTAAAATTTTTTTGATTATGCCTCTTCTTTCTCGTGGAAAATACATCATAAATCTATTGCTTATCATTTCTCTATCAACTAAAAAGTAATAGACAAATATAGGCACAACAAGAAATGATAAAAAACTTTCACCAAACTTAATAACATTATTAACAATTGATTCCATAAGCTTTTTTAATGTCGTATTTCCATATGAATATAATTTATCCGTAATCACTCCAACTATTTTATTTGTTCTTAAATATTTTTTACTGTTGCATAGTCTATTAAAATACTTGCCTATTTGTTCTATTATATCATTAATGTTAACACTTTCTCTAGTAATCATAGGTATTAATATCACGAAAAACAAAGAAAAAATAGTAATAAATAATAATATTATACATAAAGCAGAAAATTTATTCCCTAATCCTTTTTCTATCATTTTCTTGTGAATAGGCATTAATGTATACGCTATAATAAATGATATAAAAACTATTTCTGCAACTCCCCTCAAAAACTGGAATTGAATTATGCAAAACACTATAGAAAACATAATTAAAACATATACAATTGTTCTGTATTTTATGTTTAATTTCTTCATAATATTTTCTCCTAATAGTTTAAATGCTTGTTTTAAGTTTGCAATAAAAATTAACCATATTTGAACAATTGAAATTCAATAAATTTCTTTCTCCAAAAAGAATATTTTTTAATAAAATGATTTTTTTCCCCTCCGTAAATCGTTTAAGAAAACCCACTGACACAATAATAGCATGAATTTGAAAAGTATATTCATCAAAAATAATATCCTCAACTATTCCAATAACATTACCTTTATTGTCAATCACATCCATGTTGTTGATTTCAGAAAAGCCTAAACTTTTATATCTAGCAATTTTTCTAATAACCATTGTATTATTGTAATACACTATATCCTCTTTTAATACACTCATGCTCTTTTTAAAAAATCTTTTTGGTATAATATTAAACCCAATTACTTTTCCTTTGTGACAATCAATGAGAATGTCATTTATGTATCCAACCTTTTTACCTTTATTATCAAAAACATCCATAAAAATAAAATCTTTCTTTTTATACATAGCATCACCTTACACAAAATTGCGTCGTTATACTTCTGTTCCTATAATTTGCATTAAATCAAAATATATTCTACATTTTCTAGTAAAATTTCATCATAAATTAAAAATTGCTCATATTATTGAACATACTGAATCAATTTTCAATAATATGAGCAAAACTACATATTAATAGTTATCTTGCCAAGGTTCAAGACCACTTGAAACTAAATAATTATTTATAGCCTTATGTATACACTGCTCAGCCAATACTGAACAATGTATCTTTGATGCAGGCAATCCATCTAACGCTTCAATTACTGATTTATTAGTTAATTTCCATGCTTCTTTTAAAGTCTTACCTTTTATAAGCTCGGTTGCAATACTAGCCGAAGCAATAGCCGATCCGCAACCAAATGCTTTGAATTTCACTTCCTTAATCACATTATCTTCAACAAATAAATATATCTTCATTATATCGCCACAATTGGGATCCCCTTCTTCACCTATACCATTTGCATAAGGAATAATTCCAACATTCCTTGGCGAATAAAAATGCTCCAAAACCTTTTCACTATACTCCAACAATATCACTCCCTATAAATTATAGAACTTTATCAATTATTCCTCCACCTAAAAGATAATCTCCATCA
This sequence comes from Clostridium tepidiprofundi DSM 19306, assembly GCF_001594005.1. Classification (GTDB taxonomy): domain Bacteria; phylum Bacillota; class Clostridia; order Clostridiales; family Clostridiaceae; genus Clostridium_AC; species Clostridium_AC tepidiprofundi. Next base: position 336,196 of record NZ_LTBA01000001.1, read on the forward strand.
TAAAATACAACAGATTGACCTTTAGTAATCGCCCTTTGCTTTTCAGCAAATCTAACATGAAGAGTTCCATCACTCAAAGGCTCAATTTCAGCATGCGCTGGTTTTGCTGAATATCTTATTTTGGCTTTTACTTTCATTTTTTCTTTAAGGCTGTCAAAAGGTAAAAAGTTTAAATCTTTAGCAATCAATTCTGATTTGAATAAATCGCCTTCATCTCCTAAAACCACTTGATTCTTCTGCGGTAAAATATCAATCACGTATACTGGTCTGCCAACTGCTATACCAAGACCCTTCCTTTGACCAATAGTATAATACACAATTCCTTTATGCCTACCCAATATATTTCCTTGCTTATCAACAAAATTACCTGGTCTGATTTTTTTATTAGAATTTTTAGCAATAAAATCACCATGATCTTTGTTTGGAATAAAACAAATTTCTTGACTGTCTCTCTTTGATGATACATGCATTCCTATTTTTTCAGCAATTTCCCTTATTTCTTCTTTAGTATACTGCCCACACGGCATCAACGTATGCTCTAATATATCTTGATTTAAAGAATAAAGCATGTAAGTCTGATCTTTCCTTTTATCTTTACCTACTTTTAATACATATCTATCATTTTTCTTTACTATTTCAGCATAATGCCCTGTTGCTATATAATCTGCACCTAACATTCTTGCTTTATCTAATAATCGAGAAAATTTAATAGTTTTATTACACATAACACATGGGTTTGGCGTTCTTCCCTTAATATACTCATCAATAAAATAATCAATTACATTTATCTTAAAAGGTTCTTTAAAATTAAGAACATAAAATGGTATATCTAATAAATCCGCTATTTTTCTTGCATCATTAGCAGCAGATAAAGAACAACATCCCCCCTCAGTATTTACAATTTCAGAATCATCCTTAGTTAATTTCATCATTATACCGATTACATCATATCCCTGTTCTTTAAGCAAATATGCTGCCACAGAACTATCAACGCCTCCGCTCATACCAATAACAACTCTTTTTTTCATAGCATATCTCCTATATTTTATTCATTGTTACTTTAGGTTACCAAAATTATTAAAACCAATAAAACATATTTAATGCTTTGGAAACTACTTTTTTCATAATCTGATAACCCCTATTTACATCAGTATTAATATACTAATACTATTATATAATACTGTGAACATCATCATGTTCTTTATAGTCCCATACTTCTAAACCAGCTTTCTCTCTATAATCGTTTATAGCTTTATGTATAGCCTCTTCAGCAAGTACAGAACAATGCATTTTTACAGGTGGAAGTCCATCAAGTGCTTCTGCAACTGCTTTATTTGTAAGCTGCCAAGCCTCTTCCAATGTTTTTCCTTTTATTAATTCTGTTGCCATGCTTGAAGAAGCAATTGCAGATCCACACCCAAAAGTTTTGAATTTAACATCTTTTATTATATTGTCTTCAACCTTTAAGTATATCTTCATTATATCACCACACTGAGGATTTCCAACTTCTCCTATACCATTAGCATCTGGTATTTCTCCTACATTCCTTGGGTTATTAAAATGCTCCAATACTTTTTCACTATATATCATTTCTCCTACTCTCCCTTCTTCAAATAGTCATCCCACAGTGGAGACATATCTCTCAATCTCTGAACTATTTTGGGAACAACTTCCAAAACATAATCCACTTCATCTTCCGTAGTTTCATCACCTAATGTCAATCTCAATGAACCATGTGCTATTTCATGTGGCAATCCAATCGCCAATAATACATGAGATGGATCCAACGAACCTGATGTACAGGCACTTCCACTAGAAGCACATATTCCATTCATATCTAAAAGCAACAGTATAGACTCACCTTCAATAAACCTGAAACATACATTAACATTTCCTGGTAATCTATTTTCTCCAATTGCACCATTTAATATAGTATGTGGAATTTTTAATAATCCATCAATTAATTTATCTCTTAGCTTGCTTATTCTCTTTGAATTAGCATCCATATTTTTAACTGCCATATCGATTGCCTTACCCAATCCAACAATACCAGAAATATTTTCTGTACCAGCTCTTCTGTTTCTCTCCTGAGCTCCTCCATGGATTAAATTATCAATTTTAATTCCCTTTCTTATATAAAGTGCACCTACACCCTTTGGTCCGTAAAACTTATGTGCAGCCATAGATAGCAAATCAATATTCATTTCTTTGACATCTACTGGTATGTGTCCTACTGCCTGAACAGCATCAGTATGGAAAATTATATTCCTTTCCCTGCATAGCTTCCCAATTTCTTTTATTGGTTGTATTGTGCCAATTTCATTATTTGCAAACATAATGGTTACCAAAATTGTTTTATCAGTAATTGCATTCTTCAAATCTTCTAATCTCACCATACCATTATCATCAACAGGTAAATAAGTTATTTCAAATCCTTGCTTTTTTAAGAATTCACATGCATGCAAAACAGCATGGTGTTCAATACTAGTAGTGATAATATGATTTCCTTTATCTTTATGTGCAAATGCAATACCTTTTATAGCCCAATTATCTGCTTCTGATCCACCACCAGTAAAATAGATTTCACTCGCATCAGCATTAATTGCACCTGCAACCCTTTCTCTTGCAATATCAATTGCTTTTTTTGACTCTCGCGAAAATGAATAAATAGAAGAAGGATTACCATAATATTCTGTAAAATATGGCATCATTTCTTTTACAACTTCTGGTTTAGTATAAGTTGTTGCTGCATGATCCATATAAATAATTTTTTTCATTGCTATTCGCTCCTTTTCTTACTGAATTCTTTATAATCATCAATAATATCTTTCAATGTCGTTGTTGATGTTACTAAATCAATACTTTCTTTGATTTTTTTCCATAGTAATCTTGTTGGACAATCGTTAATGTTTTCACATGATTCCTCAGTCAAACATGCTGATACACTTATAGGTCCCTCTAAAGCACTTATAATTTCCTTTACAGTAATATTTTCAGGCGATTTATTTAATACATATCCCCCCTGTGCTCCTCTTATACTCCTAATAAGTCCTGCCTTTCGTAGTATAGCAAATAACTGTTCCAAATAATATTCTGAAATATTTTGCCTTTCAGAAATACTTTTTATTGTAACAGGTTCAGAAGAACTTTGAAGTGCTAAATCCGCCAAAGCTTTAACTCCGTACCTGCTTTTAGTAGACAACTTCATTAAATCACATCCTTATTCCGAGTAATTTACTCTACTTTAATTATAATAACAAACCCAAGTAAATTTGTCAACATTATTGATAACCTTTTATCTAATATCTTAAAGGTATTTTTGATTTCTTTATTATAACATTTTCAGAACAATCATACTCAATTTCATTTTCTAAATATGCTTTATAACCATTACTTCTCAAAAATCCTCTAAGCCCTTTAGCAGCAATATCCATGTTGTTTTTAGGTCCAATAGTAATGCTTTCTATAGGTAGTCCTCTTTTTGTTTTATTATTATCATCTCTAAAAGCTATTTCTATATATGGAATAAACACTCCTCTACTTTTCTTAAATTTAATCACATCTAGATTATCCTTTACAGTAAATATTATTCTATACTCTTCTTCCTGTTCAAAACATGGATCTTTAAATAATTGACTAAAATTTGCTAATTCATTGTAAATACATATTAATTCCGATTTGTATAGTTGAATATTTTGTTCTGCTGTTTTTCTATAAAAGTCGTCTAAAGTAGTAAATATATCAATAATTATCTGTTCTTGCTTACATGAATCATAGATTACTCTTCCAGAACACACCGAAATACTATCTTTTAGAGCATTTATTTGAATTAGCTCATAATCATCATTCTTATCAGTATAATTGCTCAATATATAAACACTGCCACAATCAAATTTATTAATGATTTTGTTAATATTTAAATTTAAATTATATCCTTCAAATTCTGAATAATTTCCCCACAACGCCAATGAATCATCTTTTACCGAAAAACTTAAAACGTAACTTTCCTCGAATCTATTTTTAATATAGTTTACTATATCAATCATACCTTTTTGTGATATATTTTTAAAATCAGTTTTAGTGTTAAATAACCTTTCAATCAAAGCAATAGAATAATCTAATTCCGTTTTATCATTAACATATTTACAATTTGTAATCTTGAAGCTATTATATAATATTATTTTTTCTAAAGATTCTATATTTGTATAGTGAAACACATCTTCAATATCAAAAGAATCAATGTACGATAAATTACCTTTTCTTTTTAGTTGTATATTATCATAACTCATATTTGTTCCATCATCTCCAATCAAACTCACTAATTACAAACACAACACTAATCTTATTATGCATTGTAAGACTTATTAGTATACATCTGTTCTTCTATGCTTTAATAAGGGCAACTCTGCTCTTACTCTCTTTATTCTATCCAAATTCAAATCTTGAATCAAAATTCCTTCTTCTTCACCCAATCTACCTATTACGCATCCCCATGGATCAGTAATGATTGAATTCCCATAAGATATATAAAACGCATTCACATTTCTTGCTGGAGCACATCCTAACATATATACCTGATTATCCAGTGCTCTACACTTAAATAAAGTTTCCCAATGAGCGGGACCGGTTGTCATATTAAACGCAGCAGGAATTACTATAATTTCAGCACCATTTAACACCATAAGTCTTATTAACTCTGGAAATCTAATATCATAACAGATAGCCACTCCTATTTTGCCATATTCCGTATTAAAAACTGTAATATCATTTCCTCCATGTAAAGTGTCAGATTCTTTGAATTTTATTTTTCCTTCTATATCGATATCAAATAAATGAATTTTTCTATGTTTTCCTATAAGATTGCCATTACTGTCAAATATAAAGCTTGAATTATAAATTCTCCCTTCACTATCTCTTTCTGGTATAGAACCCCCAATCAAATAAATCTTATTTTCTTTAGATACTTTGGATAACATTTTAATTGTACAACCACACGGATAACTTTCTGCAAATTCTGCAAAATACTTCTTGTCATAAGGACAATTAAACATTTCTGGTAATACCACTAACTTTGCTCCTTTTTCAGAAGCTTTCACTATCATTTCTTCTGCCTTAACAATATTTTTCATCTTATTATCTGTAACAATCATTTGACATATTGCAACTTTTACAGTACTCATCTTACTCCTCCAGTTAACATACCATATACTATCTGCTTTTAATAATTATACTACAAATTTTTCAAAAGATTTGTCAAATTTAGTTGCAAAATTAAATATACATTTATATAAGTTATTATGAAATTTTATAATTATGAATTTTGATATGTAGAAATTATTAATATATTTCACGTGAAATCTCCTATGAAAATCGCACTTATATTATTCAATTCATTAATATCAATAATTCATATATATAAAAAAAATTCATATATATGTATATATATTTCTAAAAATGTTGTATAATATTATTGTTTAATACAGTATAAAAAACATAATTATTTTAATCAATTTGTTTAAAATAACTATGTTACATCAAAAGGGGTGGGATTTTGTATGAAAATCAATGAAAAATTACAAAAATTAAGAGAATTGATGAAAGAATATTCAATCGATGCCTATATTATACCAAGTTTTGATGCTCATCAAAGTGAATATGTAGCAGAACATTGGAAATGCAGGCAGTGGATTTCTGGATTTACAGGCTCAGCTGGTACTGTAGTAGTTACTCTTAGTGAAGCTGGATTATGGACTGATGGACGATATCACATTCAAGCAGAAAAACAACTTAAAGGTACAGGCATAAAATTATTTAAAGAAGGTTTACCTGACGTACCATCATATGTTGATTGGCTAAATGAAATTCTTTTCAATAACTCTGTAATAGGATTTGATGGACGCGTTTTTTCAACTGCCGCAGTTAAAAAAATGCAGAAAAAATTTATGAATAAGAATATTAAAATTCAAAGCGATTATGATTTAATTGGTGCGATTTGGAACGACAGACCTGATATACCCGATAATCCTATAATGGATCACGATGTTAAATATGCTGGTAAATCTAGAATCGAAAAACTAGCCATGGTAAGAGAAAATATGACTAAAAACAAAGCACAGTATTATGTTTTATCCTCACTAGATGATATTGCATGGCTTTTTAACATAAGGGGAAATGATGTGAACAATAATCCAGTAGTTACATCATATGCCTTAATCGAAAAAGAAAATGCTTTTCTATTTGTTGATACAAATAAAGTAAACAATATTACAAAAGGTAAACTAGAAGAAGATGGAGTTATTATCAAACACTATAACGAAATAAAAGAATATATTGAAAAAATAGAACAAAATGAAACTATCATTTTCGATCCTTCAAAAACTAACTTTTGGCTTTATAGTTCAATAAAACCAAACGTGAAAAAAGTTGAAGAATTAAATATAACAACTAAATTGAAATCAATAAAAAATTCAGTCGAAATAGAAAACTTGAAAAATTGTGAAATAAGAGATTGCATTGCTGTGGTAAAATTTATGAAATGGCTTGAAGAAAATATCGAAAGAGAAGAAATTACAGAAATTACCGTAGAAGAGAAATTAAAATATTTTAGAAGTCAGCAAAAGTTATTTATGAATACAAGTTTTGATACCATAGCAGGATACAAAGAACATGCAGCTATGATGCACTATAAAGCTACTGAAGAAAACACATATAAACTAAAAAAAGAAGGATTCTTATTATTTGATTCTGGTGGACAATATCTTGATGGAACTACTGATATAACTCGAACTATATCTTTAGGTAATATAAGTGAAGAAGAAAAAAAGGATTTCACACTAGTGTTGAAAGGAATGATCGACTTAAGTATGATTAAATTCCTGTATGGTACAACCGGTTCAAATTTAGATATCATTGCTAGAATGCCTATTTGGCAACAAGGAATAGATTATAAATGTGGTACAGGACATGGAGTTGGCTTTTTTCTAAATGTACATGAAGGGCCTCATAGAATAAGTCTAGCACCAAATGATATAAAGCTCGAAGAAGGAATGGTTGTCACTAATGAACCTGGAATATATAAAGAAAATAGACATGGAATTCGATTAGAAAATATGCTTTTAGTTGTGAACGATGAAAAAACAGAATTTGGTCAATTTATGAAATTTGAAACACTAACGTATTGTCCTATTGATATAGAAGCTATAGATGTAACTATGCTAACAGATGAAGAAAGAAATTGGTTGAATAATTATCACAAACAAGTATATGATAAATTATCAATTTATTTGAATGAAGATGAAAAACAGTGGCTAAAAAATAAAACAAGAAAAATTTAATCTTATTAAAAAATATGCGTAAATTACTGAGTAATTTACGCATATTTTTTAATAAATTCTGCAAGACTCAACTTCTATACATAGGAAATTGAATATTTTGTTTTAGCAAAACAAGTTCACTTTGACATTTTCCTCGACTTATCTGCACATTTTCTCATAGCTGAAATAACAGCAGCTCTAAATCCTTTTTCTTCTAATTCAGAAACTGCTTCAATAGTAGTTCCTCCTGGAGAACAAACCATATCCTTGAGTTCACCCGGATGCCTTCCTGTTTCAAGCACCATTTTTGCCGAACCAAGTACAGCTTGTGCAGCCATTTTATATGCTTTATTCCTTGGCATCCCCTCTAACACCGCTCCATCTGCTAAAGCTTCAATAAACATAAATACATATGCTGGAGAAGAACCACTTACTGCCGTAACAGCATCTATCAATTTTTCCTCTACAATTTCAGCTTTACCAAAGCTTTCAAATATACTAATTACTTCTTTAATTTCTTCTTCTGATACTTTTTCATTTGGGCAAATAGCAGCCATTCCTTCTCCTACAAGTGCAGGCGTATTAGGCATTACTCTAACTACTTTTAATTTTCTCGCAAATCTTGCTTCAGTATCATTTATAGCTTTTCCTGCAGCTATTGTTACTATTATAACTTCATCTTTTACATAATCTTTTATTTCATCAATTATCATTGTATATATATTAGGTTTAATTGATAATATCAGAATATCAGCAACTTTTGAAACCTCTCTATTATTCATTGCTATTTTAATACCACATTCCTCTTGTACAAGCTCTAAACTAGTTTTATTTTTATCGGATACAATAATACTATCTGATTCTACCAATTTAGATTTAACCAATCCTCCTATCATCGCCTTACCCATATTACCACAACCAATAAATCCAATAATCTTTTCCATATTATTTTCCTCCACTATTATTTCAATTTTTATTAGTTAAAACTTTGCTCTGTTCTATTAATAATTTCATCCTGTAAAACCTTATTTAGATTACAAAAATAATCACTATACCCTGCCACTCTTACAATCAAATTTTTATATTTTTCAGGTTCCTTTTGAGCAGCAATAAGTGTTTGTTTATCTACTACGTTAAATTGAATATGGTGTCCTCCAAGTTTAAAGTATGCTCTTATTAAATGTACTAAATTATCTAAACCTTCCTCTGTTGCAAACACACTTGGTAGAAATTTCTGATTCAGCAGAGTTCCTCCCGTCCTAACATGATCCATTTTAGATGCTGATTTCACAACAGCTGTAGGTCCTAATCTATCAGCTCCTTTAGACGGAGATATACCCTCCGAAAGAGGTTCATGCGCTTTTCTACCATCTGGAGAAGCTCCCATAACCTTCCCAAAATAAACATGGCATGTAGTAGGAAGCATATCTATTCTATATATTCCACCATTAACAGTTGGTTTCCCATCAACAGCATCATAATATGCATTAAATACAGACTGCATAATATCATCTGCATAGTCATCATCATTACCATACTTAGGTGTTTTATTGCGTACTAAATTATATACTAATTCATGTCCTTCAAAATTATATTTAAGTGCATTTAACATTTCTTCCATACCAATATTTTTCTTGTCATAAACATGATATTTTATTGCAGTAAGCGAATCTGTTATTGTTCCTATTCCAACACCTTGAATATATCTAGTATTATATCTTGCGCCACCAGCATTATAATCTTTAGCCTTTTTGATGCAATCACTTATAACCACTGACATAAATGGAGCTGGCATTTTATCAGCATATAACTTTTCAATAATTTGATTACCTCTTATCTTTATATCTACAAAGTGCTTTATCTGTTTTTTATAAGCATTAAATAATTCTTCATAAGTTTCAAAGGTTGTTGGATCGCCTGTCTCTAATCCAAGTTTTTTCCCCGTTTCAATATCAATTCCATTATTCAATGTTATTTCAAGTATCTTCGGCAAATTTAAATATCCAGTCAATATATATGCTTCTTTACCAAAGGCTCCAGTTTCTACACACCCACTTGTACCACCACATCTAGCATCTTCAATTGACTTACCCACTCTTAACATTTCTTGAATTACAACATCTGCATTAAATATTGAAGGTTGACCAAAACCAGTTTTTAATATTTTACATGCTCTTTTTATAAACTCATCTGGATTCAAACTACTAACCTGCAAATTAGAACTTGGTTGAAGTAATCTCATATCTTCTATTACATCGAGAATAAGATACGTCACATCATTAACTCCATCTCTCCCCTCTTTTGTAAGCCCTCCAATATTGATATTGCAAAAATCTGTATACGTACCACTCTCTTCCAGTGTTATTCCCACTTTGGGAGGTGCTGGCTGATTATTGAATTTAACCCAAAAACATTCCAAAAGTTCTTTAGCTTTTTCTTCCGTTAAACTTCCTTCTTCAATTTCTCTTTTGTAAAAAGGATATAAATGTTGGTCTAACCTACCCGGACAGAATGAGTCCCATGTATTTAATTCAGTTATAACTCCTATGTGAACAAACCAGTACATTTGGAGTGCTTCCTCAAATGTTCTTGGTGCATGTGCCGGAACCCATCTACAATTTTCTGCAATGTGAATAAGTTCTTTTTTTCTTTTTTCTCTCTTTTCTTCTTGTGCCATTTTTTCTGCTAAAGAAGCATATCTTTCAGCTAGAGTTATTATAGCATCACAACATATATACATTGCCTCTAATTGTGATTTTTTATGGTATGCATCCATATCATTTATAAAATCAAGCTTATCTAATTCGGCTTTTATATCAGCTTTAAAATCTAAAAAACCTTTCTTATAAATCTTATCATCACAAACAGTATGTCCAGGCGCTCTCTGCTCCATAAATTCAGTAATTATACCAGCCTCATATATATCATACCACTCTTTATCCATTTCGTTTAAAATTATGTGGCGCATTGCCCTATTTTCCCAAAATGGTATTATCACATTCTCTTGAAATTTCTTTGCTTCATCACTTACCTTAAATGAAATCTTATCTCTCTTATCCATTATTTCTAAATCTTCAATAGTATGGCAACATAATTCTGGATAAGTAGGTGTAGCTGCAGGGCTTTCTCCTCTTTCTCCAACAATAAGCTCACCATCGTTGATACATAATTTCTTATTCTCCATTATATTCTTAAAAGTTAATGCTCTTAGGACAGGTACAGATACCGTCCCTTGATATTTTTTATAAGTCTCAGTTACTATTCTTGCTCTCTCCATTGAAATATATGGCATAGCATTTACACTCTGTTGGCGTAATTTTGAAACTCTTTCATTCATATAAAGTATCCTCCTATTTTAACCTTTATTCCTAATTCACAAAAGCTTTTTAAAATTTCCGACATTTTTTCCTTTGAAGGTTCCTCAATATTCAAAAGCTTATACTCTTTAAAAATTCTATTATACTTATCGATACCTATTTTATGATAAGGTAATAAATTTATCTGTGTAACATTTATTGTGGATAAAAATTCTTTAGTCCTATTTAAATTTTCATAATCATCATTTATATCCGGTATAATAGGCATTCTCACAGAAATATTATTATGCCTTAATGAAAGCTTTTTAAGATTATCTAATATAATTTTATTTGAAACACCAGTATATTTTTTATGTTTATCATCATCCATATGCTTTATATCATATAAAAATAAATCTGTTTTATCAGCTATTTTACTTAAAATATCCCATGATGTAAAACCTGATGTATCCACAGCAGTATGTATGCCTTTTTTTCTACATTCGTCTAACATGTAGCTTAAAAATTCATGCTGCTGCAAAGGTTCACCACCCGAAAAAGTAACTCCTCCACCTGACTCATTATAAAAAACCTCATCCTTTTGTATTTCCTTCATAAGTTGGCTTGTATTCATTTTTTGCCCAACAATTTCCCTTGCATTATGTATACAGAAATCTACACATTTTTCACATACATTACACTTATTTTTATCCGTAATTAATTTGTTATCTTTAATTTCTATAGCTCCCTGCGGACATACTTTTATACAAGCACCACACAATTTACATTTATCCTTCCAAAACATAATTTCACAATTATTTAATTGACTTTCAGGATTGTGACACCACCAACAATTTAGTGGGCAGCCTTTTAAAAATACTGTAGTACGTATACCCGGTCCATCATGTATTGAGTACTTTTGAATGTTCATTATAATTCCAGTTTTCAAAAAATCCCTCCTTACAAAATTGATTTCATATATATGAAATCAATTTTATACTTATATTATACTATTTTTTATGATAAAATAAAACACATCAAATAATATTTTTTTGTATATATTAAATCTGTTTCATAATAATGAATACGTGCATGTATAAATTAAACAAAACATCGCAATAATACCCTGTTTATCTTTTGTTGTTTCCTCATAGTAAAATTATATGGCAATTATTGTTTTATTTCTTAATTTAAAAATTCATTATTGTAAAAAAAATTCACAACTGTATATTGCTAATCACAAAAATGATGTATAATATTGTGTATAGTAATTATTATCAAAATGAGGTGAAAACATGGATATTGGAAGTAAAATAAAAAACTTACGAATAAAAAATGGAATGACACTGAAAGAACTAAGTGAAAAATGCGATCTATCTATTGGCTTTTTATCACAACTAGAAAGAGGGTTAACAACTATTGCAGTAGATTCTTTAGAAAAAATAGCTAATATATTCGATGTTCAATTAACATATTTTTTTGATTTACCCCAAAAAAAAGATATTAAAATTTTAAGAAGTTATGAAAAAGTTGTACTCGATGTAGATAAAAGTGGATTCATACACTACTTACTAACTACAAATGTATATGATAAATCATTTGTACCTAGACTAATTGAAATACTTCCTCATAAAGAAGATGAAGAAATCACTTGTTACAACCATAAAGGTGAAGAATTTGTATATGTATTAGAAGGAATTTTGACTCTCTATCTACATGATAAAAAATATGAATTGTATCCAGGTGATTCTATTCATATGATGTCAACCACTCCCCATAACTGGGCTAATTTCACAAATAAAAAAGTTAAAATATTAGTTGTACATTCTCCAAATAATTTGACATAGCTTCATTCATAATTGATTATGTTATGCAGTTTTGTTGTATAAAAACTTAAATTTAAAACCAAAAGAATGTTTATTTTTGTACACTAATGTGCATTAAAAAAACTCATTTGCCAAGACTAATAATGAAGTATATTTTATTGGGGAGGCATAAAATGGATAAAAACCGAAACAAGACAAATCTAAAAATAAGCAATGAAATTAAATCTGCATATGATGCAAACATGGATAGTAAATCTTCAAAAACTGGTTATAAGGAGAAAGAACTAATGCCTGCAAGAAAAAATTTAAAAAGGTAAATATATTATGGAAGCTACAAACTCTCTGTAGCTTCCATAATATATTTTAACCTAATTACCTTCATTATTTGAATAAATATTTCTACACTCTGTCTCCTTTACAAGAAGAATAAAAATAAATCCTATAAGAGCAGCCACAAGAGAAAATAAAAATGCTCTATGATAGAGATTTGTTGAATTTAATACATTGGCATACTTATCCATAAATTTACCTATCAACAAAGGAATCAAAGCTGCTCCAACAAATCCACCTATATTAACAACAGAAGTCGAAATACCTGAATATTTAGGATTATTAATTTCTTTACCACATGCCCAACCAAGTACAAAAGTCGAACATGAAAATCCCATAACAAAGAATAAAATTCCCAATATCTTAACTGGTGGTCTGCCACCATTAACAAATACCAAAACAAACCAAGATAATAAATATACAGAACCAAATATTATCATGGGTAACTTTCTTCTGCCCATCTTATCAGATATTTTTCCAATGGCAATACTACCAATAGATAGCCCAAGAACAGCAATCATCATGTAATTTCCAGCTGTTATCTTTGACATTCCATATACATCCTTCAAAAAGCTTACTCCCCACGTACCTGTTATTGAAACATATGCACCAAAGAAACCAGCAAAAACAAAAAATGCGGGCCAAGTCTTTAAATTGCTAATAACCTCTAAAAGTGCATTTTTGATATTGATTTTATTATTTTTAATCTTTCTTCCTTCAAGCTCTGCTATGGAAGGTAATCCTATATCAGTTGGTCTATTTCGAACTATCATATAACACAGTAAAGAAACTGCCAATGAAATTAGTCCTATTGCTACAAATGTCTTTCTCCAAGTAAAAGCTGCAACAAGCATCACAAGTGGTGTTTGGGCCAATAAACCACCTATATTACCTACAAATGAAGTCAACCCTGACATAGTACCAAATTCTCTCTCATAAAACCATTCAGACTGTACTTTTAATATAGAAATAAATACAACAGATACCCCTATACCAACAACCAACCTTCCAATAAATGCACTAGTTATGTTTGGTGCAAGCCCAAACAGTATCGATCCAGCACCTGCAAGCATTGTTCCAATAGTAACCGTTAATCTAGCCCCTAATGTATCTGCTAATATACCTGATGGTATTTGCATTAACATATAAGCATAAAAATATGTAGCTCCCAAATTAGCAAATGTCGTAGATGATATATTAAAACAACCAACTAAATCATCTCTAACAACGCCAACAGCCAATCTGTGAAAAAAAACAATAATATACGCTAACGATAATATTCCCCATACCGCCCAACGATATTTCTTTAATTTGTTGATATTCTTTTCCATATATTTCCTCCCAATAATAAACTGTCATACAATTTATTATATCAAAAACAAATGCAAATGTTTAGAAAATTTTGTCGAAATACTTCACCAAACATTAATCGCCTATCATAATTAGTTAAAGAACATACTTATATATACATATATACTCAAAATTTTAATAAAATAACCATCATCGGAATAGTAATTATAGATAATACAGTTGTTATAAAAACACTTTGTGATGCATAAATTGCATTACCATCATACTTTTCGGCAATTATAGCAGTAACAACTGCAGCTGGCATAGCTTCCAATATAACACATATATTAATCAATAAATCTTCAACGCCTAATAATTTCATTATTAAGAAAATACTAATGGGTACTAAAATCAATCTTACGACAGCACCATAATAAAGTGTAATATCTTTTAATATTTCTTTAACACTTCTTTCTGCTAACATTGAACCTATTATCATCATTGATATTGGTGTTGTAATATCCCCCACCATTTTAACTGTAGATTCAATTGAATATGGAATATTAATAGAAAATCTAAAAATAATCAATCCAACAAATACTGAAATCGTTGAGGGATTTGTAGCCACTTTTTTAATTGAATTAAAGCTTTTATCTCCTGTAAAAATCATAACTCCAACTGTCCACAGAAAAAGATTAAATGGTATGTTGAAAATTGAAGCATAAAACACTCCTGTTTTGCCCAAAATACCATATAAAATTGGATATCCCATAAAACCTGTATTTGAAAATACTGTAATAAATCTCAACACATTTCTCTTATCTTTAGGATATCTTAAAAACAACAAATATCCAACAAACACTAATGTACTATGTATGATTATTGAATAAATTAATATTTTAGTTCCTTTGAGCATCATTTTACTATCATACTCCATCATAAATGATGAAATAATCATACATGGCAAAGTAATATTAATTAGTAATTCTGATAAACCTTTGTTTATTTCACCATTAAAAATCTTTTTCTTCCTTACATAAAACCCAATTAACATAATCAAAAATAATATTATTACCTGATTAAAAATAGCATTTCTAGCCATAACAAATCACCCACCCATTAAATGATATAACAATAATATCAATTATTTCCTTGCTAGTCCACAATATATAGAAAATATTTAATGTATTTTTTACATCACTTTCATATAATTTATTGTAATGTACTATAGGAGGTGTTTACGATTAGCATTTTAAGAAGAATTCCAATAAAAATAGTATGCATTGGTAATCAATATATGGGTGATGATGGCATTGGCATACTTGTAGGAGAAAATATCAAAAATAAACTTAAATATGACAATATAAAATTTATTATTGGTGAAATAGATACTGAATACTGTATCGAAGAGGTATATAAAAATGATTTCTTAATAATTATAGACTCAATATGTACGGGCAAATCACCCGGAAGCTTATCATTGCTGAATATTCACGATATTATGTCTTCTAGACAATTTTACTCACAGCATGAACAAGCATTAATGACACTAGTAAACTCATACAGTAAATATAATTCGGGTTTTCTAATTGGAATAGAAATATCTAGCATAAATCTTTGCAATAGTATATCAAAAGAACTATATAATTCATTTGATGAAATATGTTACAAAATACTTAAAATAGTAAATTCAAGTTATATTCATTCATCATTATATTACGATTATTTTTTTGAAAATGCCTTATATGAATAAGCCTATCATTAAAGGATAGGCTTATTCATATCGTTATATTTTATTTATAATATTTATTAACATATTCTGATGTCATTGCTCTAAGTAAACAACCATAATCAACATTAAAATCAATTACATCTCCTACATTATACTCTTTATAACTATTAGTTACATCTAAAATCAAATGATCTGAACTTGCACCAAGTATTTCAATATTTTTATCATAAGGAAACATACCATCAATATTAACATCCTGTCTTCCCAATGCCACAATAGCTCTTTTCATAATACCTTTATCTTCAAAATGAGGAATATTCCCAAATGCATCCTTACCTATAGTTCCTATAGGTACAGACGGTTTTTGCTTAATCTCTACTATCTCACCTTTTATTGTAAATGCATCACAGTAGCAACCTTCTATATGCTTCCCATAAGCTGTTTCTCTCCCCAAAACAATTGCTTCACCAATTCTTAAATTATTAATTTCCTTTGGAATAGTACCATCAAAAACTTTATATAAGCTACTTGAGTTTCCACCAGATATAATTTTAAAATCTAGTCCAACTTCATTTTTTAACATATTCTTAATATTAACCAATTCACCTAAATTGTCATCATTAGGTATAATTCCTCCATAGCAAGTCAAATTAGTACCTATTCCAATAACATCTATATTACTAAGTTTCATTATCTTTTTGGTAACCGCCACTATATTATTTTCCCATATTCCTTCTCTTAAATCTCCTAAATCAACCATTAATATTATTTTATGAATACTGCCTTGTTTTGCTGCCACCTCTGATAGCTTTTCAATAGTTTTATATTCTGAATTAAAACTAATATCCGAATATTTTATTACATTGTATGCTTCACTGATTTCAGGAATTCTTAATAACACTTTTGGAATCGGTAACTCCTGCATTTTAATAAGATTTTTTATTCTAGCATCAGCAACACCAACAATTCCACCTTTAATCATAGCTTTTACAATAGGAATATTTGCACAAAATACCTTTGTTACACCAAAAACATCAATTCCTTTTTCTTTACACTTTGATACTATAAATCTAGTATTATGAGTTATTTTATTTAAGTCCACCTCCATACAAGGATATTTTTTCCCCATGAAATTCCCCTCCAAAAATTTGCTACATTACGCTCGCTTTCAAAAGTCTTATAGCACCCTCTTTGTTTTCCCTGCTTAAAACTCCTGCACAAGCCATAATATACATTTCATCAATTAATACTTTAGCTTCTTTTCTAGGTAGCATAGTCAATTCTTCACCATTATATCTTATATTTTCAAGTATACTCCTTCCTTTAGGCAATCTTGTTAATGCACCACCAGTTCCAACAATATATTTCACTTGGGAAAGGTCTTTTCCATATGCTACAAAATTTTTGCCACCCGTATACAACCTTTTAATGTAGCCAACATGCCTGCTTATTGCTGTTTCCACAGCTTTTTTGGTAAGAATAAGACTGCAATCAATATCCTCTTTTTGGGTTGGTATAGGTTTAATATGCTGCCTTATATATTCCTTATTCAAATCCCCTATATCCCTTTCATTCAATATATCAATTACGTTTTTACTATTAATATAAACACCTAAATCTCCTTCAACAGTTCTTTTAGCTTTAGGTTCTGGATTTACTAATATATCAAGAACATCAGAACTACCTTCAGTTACAGAATGAACATCTGTGGTCGCACCACCGACATCAAAAACTACAACATCTCCAAGTAATTCATATAATAATTTTGTACTTTGCATTACTGCACCAGGTGTTGGCATTATAGTGCCATCTACCATAGACCTTATTTTATCCATACCTGGAGCTTTTATTATATTATTTTCAAATGCTTCCTGTATTATTTTTCTTGCAGGTTCAACATTTAATTCATCAATTCTAGGATATACATTTTCAACAACATAAATCTCTTTTTCAAAAAATATCTCTCTTATTTCATCATCATTTGCTACATTACCACAGTATATAACAGGAATATTAAAATCAGCTTTTCTTATTACATTTGCATTGTAAAGAGCAGTATCTCTCTCTCCATAATCTGTACCACCAGCAATCATTATTAAGTTTGGGTTAATTTCTCTTATTTTTTTAATATCATTTTCCCTTAATTTACCTGATGTAACCATTTTGATAATTCCACCTGCACCAAGTGCAGCTTCCCTAGCAGCTTTAACTGTCATATCATGTACAAGACCATGAACAGTCATTTTAAGTCCTCCTGCTGCACTACTAGTTGCAAGCATCTTACCCCATATCAATTTTTGGTTGGTTTGATTTTCTATATCATTAATAGCTTTTTTCAAGCCTATAGTAACATCACCTTCTAAAACAGTTGTATAACCCTTACCTTGGGCTAATACTTTGGGTTTCTCTCCTGAAAAATCAAATGCAGTTACAACGGTTGTAGTACTTCCAATTTCAGCTATTATATAATCAGCTTTCATTGGTGTTACCTCTTTTCTTAATCAAAGTTTCTATCAAAAATGAAGCTACATGAATACCATGAGTTCCTCTTCCAAATCCAGCATCCATACCATGTGCTTTAGCTATCTCATCTGTAACTTGAGTACCACCTGAAATAAGTATAAACTTATCTCTTACACCTTTTTCAATACAAATATTATTTAATTTATCCATATTCTTTGTATGAACATCATTATGAGTAATTATTGTACTTGCAATTATTGCATCAGCTTTACTTTCTATTGCAGCATCAACCAATTTCTCAACAGGACAGGACGTTCCAAGGTATATATATTTGATACCATATTTTTCAATTCCTCCGTGTTTAATATCTATTACTTCTCTTAAACCAACAGAATGTTCATCTTGTCCAACCGTAGCACAAACAACTTTAACAGGATGCTCAGCTACCCAATCTTTCATAAATTGTTCATCTAAAAGTTTCTGCTTCTCTGGAATAACTAAATTAGACTTATCTATTTTAAAATTAACCCTTCCCTTAATTTCAACTAAAGTTCCTTCTGCTGCTTGCATAACCTGTTTATGAATTACCTCAACATCGGTTAAATTCATTCTTTTACCCATCTCCAATGCTGCAGCCTCTGCAACATTTTCTTCTTCAGGAATCATTAGCGTAACAGTAACATAACCATCTTTTTTCCATTCAACCTCTGGAGTAATAGTAGCATCATCTTTTACTCTTTCTAATCTCTTATACACATTATCTTCTTCATCTAATTCATCAATATACTTAATCTTTGAATGAACACACAGAGTACATCCATCTATTGCATCGCAAGGCTTATTATATTCCCTAGGAACATTATTATAACCAAAATGTGCACAAACTGGTGCGAAATAGTCCTCTTCTCTTTCAACTACAGTTCCTGCAGCAACACCTTTATCTATAAATCTAGCTATTCCATCACCATTTCTTGCAGGATACTCTCCTGAATCAACAAAGAAACCGTATTCAACCGCTTTAAAATATCCACCAACTTCCAGTATCTCTTCAAGGAACAATATAGCTCTTTCCTTCAACTCTCTTACTTTATTTCTTAAATAGCCATCCTTCTTAAGCTCTACCATTTCATTAAGTCCATCCATGCCTATCAAAGCCTGTTTAGCAGTATTTATTGCATGTATATTATTGTAATGCCATGGTACATTTCTTCCTTCATCAGGAGTAATTGTACTTTGTATATCAGCAGAAGTAAGCTCAGAAATCAAAAGATTTAATACATGAGTAACAGTTGCTTCTCTTGTACATGAAGTCATATATTTTGTATTCATCTGCGCCCTCATCTTATATTCTTTAAATAGCTCTCTTAGCGCAACTGCATAAGGTAAATCAAGTTTCATACATGGAGCTGGAGGAGCAGAAGGTGGTACAGTCGAAAGACAAATATTCTCCTTTTTCATTCCAACCATCTCTGAAAATTTACAATTAATTGCATGCTGAACCATCAATTCAGGCATGACTGCATATCCCTTCATTGCAGTAGCATTCGCATTATGCGCTCCATCGATTTGTGCCATATCAGCCGCTGCCATAATCCTCTTTGCAACAGCCGCATCAACAAAAGAACGTATCATATTTATATTTCTATAAAGTACATTATACTGTGGATCCTGATGTGCACCATTTACACCTTCTTCAGCAAACATTACAGCGATATCAGGCCCCGCTACTCCAGATACATATGAGTGAAAATTAATGGGTCTTCCAACTTCTTCTTCAATCATATCAAGTGCTTTTCTTGTTGCTCTAACCTGCTTTCTCGTTATAGGAACTCCTCCAACGCCTTCAGGAGTACCTTCAATCAAACCATCAAAATGACTTTGACCAGCCGTTCTTATTACCATTAAATGATCTGCACCATGCCATGCAGCCATTCTCATTCTTCTGATATCATCTTCAAACCTTCCAGATGCAATTTCAGAAGTAATAACAGGCATAGGTTGTGGATCAATATTCCCAAAACTAGGTGATGCAGGTAAACCTTCGCTTTGAACTAAGTCTTTTGATACTTCAGAATAATGAAATTCACCTATATTACCTGTATCGTGTTTTTCTCTCCAGTGCCACCCTCTTCTCTTAGGTTCATATTTATCTAAATCCTTCAATATTTCCTCTACATCTATTTTTTTATTCTTATCTAGCATTAATTATCACCTCTCATTACTTTATTAACTTCACTCCAACCCTTACCAGAGGCTAATTCTCTACCAGCATTTAAGTATTCCATATCCTTTAGTTCAGCATATGTAAGCACTACATTACCCATACCCTTTCCTAAAAGATTCCACGCTAACCCTTCTTTAACTATATCAGCAGCTTCAATACTCGAAAAACCCATTCTTAAAAGTACAGAACGTTCAATAGATGCAGATGTATGTGAATATGCTAATTCAACCAGTGGTTTCACTACTTCAGTTGTAAGTTGCCAAAACCTCTCACTCAATTCTTCATCTGATAAATCCTTTAAGTGAGTTCTTCTCTTTTCAAAATCATCATCTCTCTTCATTACACTACCCCCAAATCAGATTATTTTATATATACACCTAATTCTTCTATTATTTTTATAACATTAACTTTATCTAACCTTGTCTCCTCACATAAGTAATCAACATCAATAATACTTATTGTACTGCATTCTAATCCTTTGACTGAATTTCTTATTAATGATTTTCTATATACATCTAAATCCTTTTCATTAACTGCTAATTTTGAAGGATGGTCAGGAAGAACAATATTCTTTCCTGGTATTTCATCAAGTGGATTCCCTTTTATAATCTTTATACCATTCTCCTTAGCAAATGATAACTGAGGCATAACATGTTTACCTGCACCAGTATACTCAGTTTCTTGAACAATTATTATTTGATCATTATCCATCTCTTGAGCTATTACAAATGCCGCTGCAAGTGATGTATTTCCGGCAGGTCCTCTTTCTAATCCTTCTATCTGAGCAAGTAATTCAGTCATATAAAATACCTGCCCTTGAGAAACTGTAACATACCTATCCATATATCTTAAAGGTCTTGCAGCACTTCTTGGAACATCAGATCTATCTGGCCATGTCATAAAAGGAATTCCAAATCCAGTATGACCAGTAGTAAATGATTTCCTATTAAAATCATAATCAGATGCCATATGAAGTCCAGTTAAATCAACAGAAGCTCCAATAACTTTTGTACTATCAGCCCCTGCTTTTTTTAGTCCTCTTGCTGTACCTGTTAAATTTCCTCCTCCAGCATGAGTAGCAACAACAACATCCGGATCCTTACCGAGTTTTTCTCTGCATTGAGTTGCTATTTCATATCCAAGCGTTTCAACCCCTGCAATACCATACGGCGAATACAACGAAGCATTAAAATAACCTGTATCATCAAGCACTTTCAAAAATGTATAAAATAGTTCTGGTCCAACAGTTAATTGAATTACCTCTGCACCAAAACATTCGCATTTTCTAGCTTTTTCTATAATTTCAGGTTGACCAACTTTTTTTGAATCATAGCACTCTTGAACTATAATACATTTCAAACCTCTCATTGCTGCCTGTGATGCCACAGCTGCACCATAATTACCTGATGTAGCTGATACAACCCCAACATATCCTTTTTTCTTTGCATCATATACCGATACTGCAGCTCTCCTATCCTTAAAACTTCCCGAAGGATTACATTGTTCATCTTTAACAAATATACGCGCCGCTCTACCTGTTTTAGAAACCTTTCTTGCTAGCTGTGTAAGATTCTTTAATTCAATTAATGGTGTATTCCCAACTCCCGTTTCAGATTGAATCTTCATAATATCACTAATTGAATATCCTACATCTCTCATCATGTATTCATAGTCAAATGCAATCGTCCCTTTTTTATATTTTTCAAAATTGATTCCTACAGACTTTAGCATAATTTCATTTTTTCTATTCATCAATTCATCATACTTATTCACTATATACACCCCCATTTTAGCATTATTCATCATTACCAAATAATATTTCTCTAGCTTGTAATCCTATATAAGCAATTTCACTTATATATTTGCCAAAACTGTGAGTGTAATTAGGTTCCACTCGAGTAACTATACCCTTTTCAATTCTTCCCGTAATTGTTTCAACTTCAACTTCTTCACCAATTTTACAATTGTCTAAACAAAATCCTTTCACCCACATAACTAAAGGCGTCTTTTTTGTATCTTCTGGAAGGTTATTAGCTCTCTCCTCAGGTGATAGAACAATCCTTTCAATTTCAACCCATGTACCCTTAATAATCATTCCAATCACCATCCTTTATTTTTTTATTAAATCTCTAACATCACCCAAAATAGCTGCCGGAATAGGTAAATCAAGCATTGTTTTTAAACCTGGTACTGCATTTAGTACATGAGGAATCATGTTAACGCATATAGCATAAGTACCAACTCCACCTGCTATTTCTGGAGTATTAGCTAAATTTATATTTGGTATACCCTCAATTGTAATATAATCTCCTGTCCCTTGATTCTCCATTTCAGGTTTTATTTGTTGTGGATGTGCCATTTCAATAAAAACATCTTCACCAATGTATCCATATCCCATCTGCTTACAACCAGCAACATCACCAGCCTTGACATCAACTAAGTCTGTACTCCTTGGAACATTCGTAATAATAGGCTCTTTTGTTTGTTTAATATTATCGAATTTAATATTAAATGCTTCTTCAAACATACCAAAAGATTGTACAAATCCAACATGTCCAGCTATTGTCTCTTCCTCAACACCTTTAATAAATTGTTCCTTTGTTAAACCAATTCCTTGTTCCTCCATAACAGCTTTACCAAAACATGATAAATCATTCACTCTTGAAACTTTTATTTTATTAACTTCTTCACATACACCAGTTAATGCAATTACTAAATAATCCATCACAAATCCTGGATTAATACCCGTACCCAAAATTGCAACATTATTTTCTTTAGCTGCTTTATCCATTTTTTCTGCTAGCTCTGTATCTAATGCCTTTGGATAAGACATTTCTTCAGCTGTAGTTATAACATTAATACCATTTTCAACAACTTTCATTATTTGAGGATAAACTACTTTTGTAAATGATGCTGTAGCAAGTAATACAATATCAGCTGCACCTTTTTTAATAACATCATCAGGATTATTAACTATAGTCACATCATTATCTGCAGTTTTTTCAACTCCTAAAACTTCATATAATTTTTTACCAACTTTATTAGTATCTATATCAATTGCTCCTACAATTTTAAATCCTTTCTTCTTTAGTATCATATTTCCCATTCCCTGTCCCATTAAACCTAGTCCCCATAAAATTACTTTAACTTTTTCCCTCATATTTAATACCTCCCCAAAATTAACTTCATCATTTATTAATGCACGCAAATTCCATGCCAAAATTTACATATCAAAAGTTTATTAAATATTGCGAATTATCAAAATTAAACTATGATTTTGACAGATATTTTTGAATTTAGGCAAAATTCTAACTATTATTTTTTCAAAAAAGCATAGAAGTGCAAATAATTTTGCACTTCTATGCTTTAACTAAAGTATATATACTAAAATAACATCTATTTTTCTTACTAATAGCAAAATATTTTGCACGTATATGCTGAATATTAGGCATATATATATATATATATATAATGTTTTATTATTCTATATTCAAATCATACTTTTTTATTTTATACTGCAATTTTTGTCTTGATATTTTTAATTTTCTTGCAGCCTTGCTGATATTATTCCCATTTTCACTTAATGTTAGCTCAATAATTTTCTTTTCAATTCTCTCCAAATAATGTGTTAATGATTCATCTTTAATATTAAAATCATTGTAAGTTTTATTAATTAATTTACTTTCAAAGTACTCTCTCGTCAACACAGCATTATTATCTGCCATATTAACAGCAGACTCAATCACATTTTTTAGTTCTCTTATATTTCCAGGCCAATCATATTCATAAAAATTCTCTAAAACACACTTGTCTATGCCTAGTATATTTTTACCGAGAATAGCATTGTAATACTCAATAAAATGATTTACAAATTCTATAATATCCTCTTTTCTTTCCCTTAATGGAGGAATATCTATTCGTATTACACTTAATCTGTAATAAAAATCCTTTCTAAGCCTTCCTTCTTCAATCAATTTTTCTGGTTTCTCATTCAATGTAGCAATAACCCTTACGTCTACATCGATTATTTTATTGCTACCCAATGGCCTAATATACCCATCTTGCAACACCCTAAGCAATTTAGATTGAAGATATGGTTCTAATGAATTAACTTCATCTAAAAGCAATGTACCTCTATTAGCTTCTTCAAATATACCCTTTTTATTTTCAGCACCTGTATAACTTCCTTTCACAGTTCCAAAGAACATACCCTCAAGTAGTGCACTTGGTATAGCTGCACAATTAACTGCAATAAAAGGCTTATCTTTTCTTATACCATTATAATGAATACTCTGTGCAAAAACCTCTTTTCCTGAACCCGTTTCACCATATATCAATACCGAAGAATTCGACAAACTAGACCTCATTGCTTTATTAATTGCTTTCCTTATTACTTTGCTATTACCAATAATATCGCTAAATTTATAGTTTCTTTTTTTTGAAGTACTTCTTTCCTCTAATTTACAAATCCTTTCATTTAGCTCCTTCAGCTGCGTCATATCCCTGGCAATCTCCAGCGCAGCTATAGTATTTCCATCTATATTAACAGGTATTGTTGTATTTATTGTTACTATATCCTTTTTGTAGTGATTACTATAATGTTGAAGAACATCAACAATCTTTTGGTTACTTTTTAGTGCATTCATTAGAGTTGATGATTCTTCCTCAACACCATCAAGATATTCATAAATTTTTTTACCTATAATATTCTCCTTATTCTGTCCTTCCATTCTCGCCATTGTTTCATTATAGTATATTGTTTTACCTTCACTATCAACTATATGAATTCCCTCTTCCAAGTTATCTATTAAACACAAAAATATCTTTTCTATTTTATTCATATAATCACCCTTAATAAAATATTAAACTTTAAATGAGCAAAAATCATTACAATAAGTTACAAATGACTTGACAACTCAATTTGTAATACTTAATTTTACTGTTTTACTGTACTAGATGATGCTTGAAAATTGCACTAAAATGTTATTTTACATTTAATGGATTGAAATTTGCTCTTTTATAGTATTAAACTTAAAATTGTATCGAAACAGTTATTACCAAAAATATGTTATAATATATATTATAACATATTTTTGAACATGAGTATAAAAGTAAAAGCTACCGACTAAGTCAGTAGCTTAAATCCAAAACTATATTATAATCTATTTTAAATACGGATTATAATTTAACAACATTAGCAGCTTGAGGTCCTCTTTCACCTTCAACTATATCAAATTGAACTTTTTGACCCTCTTCTAAAGTTTTAAATCCTTCATCTTGTATAGCAGAAAAATGTACGAATACATCTTCTCCACCTTCTACTGTGATAAATCCATATCCTTTTTGATTATTAAACCATTTAACTGTTCCTGTTTTCATTTAAATTTCCTCCAAAACTAAAAATATATTTCTTAATGATACTATCACACGTAAAATTATTTGTCAATATTAAATTCCAAAAATTAAATACTCAATTCTTTCTTTACAATATAACACATAAACCATTATAATCCTATATATAAATACTATTTATGTATACCCTAAAGCTACATTCTGAAAAATATTAAATGAAAAGAGGTATTTTATGAGTAAAAAAACATTCAAAGGAAGCGCTATGCTCAACCCCGTTCCAGCAGTATTAGTCACATCTAAAAATAAAAATAATGAAATTAATGTTTTTACCGTTGGGTGGATAGGAACTGCTACACAGATACAAACACCGTTTAGAAAGTTGGTGTTTACATTTTGAAAAAATTATGTTTTAAAGGTAGCGTAATGTTGAACCCTACTCCCGTAGTTCTTGTTACTTCTAAGAGTAAGACTAATAAATTAAATATTTTTACTGTAGCATGGGTCAGCACTGTATGCACAAAGGAACCTATTATTGCTATGGGAATAAGGCCTGAAAGGCTTTCTTACCAGTATATAAAAGAAAGCGGCGAATGTGTTATTAACCTTCCAACAAAAGATATGGTTAAAATTGTAGACTATTGCGGTGTTCGTTCTGGTAAAAAAGAAGATAAAATCAAACATTTTAATTTAAAACTTCATGAAGGAATATCCATCTCTACTCCTTCATTACAATGCTCACCAGTAGCTTTAGAATGTAAAGTAAAATCAATTACGCCACTTGGAACACATGATTTGTTTTTGCTCGAAGTTTTAAATGTTAAGGTAGATGAAAATTTATTAGATTCAAATAATAAAATATGCTTTAATAAAGCAAACCTTATTTGTTATAGTCATGGTGAATATTATGGATTAATTTCAGAACCGCTTGGTTCTTTCGGTTACTCCGTAAAGAAAAAAAATAAGAAAACTAAAAGAAGAAATAAAAAGAACTAAGCAGAGGGATTATTTCTCCTCTGCTTTTAATATATTTGCTATAATTTCAAAAATATCGAGCACATCGATACGTTCGACAAATGTACAATTTTTTCTTACATTCTTCACTAAATTATTATAAAAAATCATAACCACCCGTAAACGGGTCAATATACTCTTTTAAACTTATATTTTTCCATATATTATTTGTCTTCTGTACTTTGGTGCAAAAACTATATGATATTTACAATTCCACTTAGTATATGCTAAACTACTATTATCCATATTGGATAACCTCCTTTGTTTAATGGTATCGGTCGGCAAACCTACTACCATTTTACATTGGAGGTTTTATTTTTTCTACTCATAGCTATAAGCTTTTTTGAACCACAGGCATAGCCCGTGCTTTTCATTTCACAATAAAAAACCTTGGAAAATCCAAGGTTTAATTATCATAATGATATACTAAATTCCCAAGACCATCATAAAGTTCTCCATCGTCTTCTTTTGAATTATTCCAAATATTTCTTTTGCTCCATTTTAAATCTCCTTTTGAATTTCCGCTTGAAATTTTAATTGAAACACCAGCTTTTAGAATATATTTTGGAAATATGTATGTTTGATTTCCTGTAACAGATACTAATTTCCAGCCTGTTAAATCAATATCTCTATCAGAATTATTTTTAATTACAACTATTTCAGCTACTTTATCTATGCTTTGTATAATAATTTTATTATTAGTTTCTTTTGAAGTTTGAACAGTATTTGTAACGGTATTTGTTTTAGAGGTATTATCCTTGTCATCTTCAATTATTGTTTCACTATCTCTGTAAATATAATCTCCTGCCTTTGTATCAAAAGAAATATTTTTGCCATTTGATGTACACACTATAGTACCACATTCATCAGTTCTGTAAACTGTAATTCCTCTATTTTTTAATTTATCCATTGTTGTTTTATGTGGAAAACCATAGTCATTATTTTTACCACATGAAATTACTGCATATTTTGGATCCACAGCTACTAAAAATTCTTTTGTAGTTGAAGTCTTACTTCCATGATGACCTATTTTTAATACATCTGCTTTTAAATCATATTTTCTCGCTAATATTTCTCTTTCTGATATATCTTCTGCATCACCTGTAAATATAAATGAAGTATTTCCAAACCTTAATTTTTGAACTATCGAATAATTATTTGTCTTTTCATAGTCTTCATCTTTACCTGGTGCTAATATAGTCCATTCAGCTGCTCCTAGTTTATATGTTGCTCCTGGTACTGGAACAGTAATTTTAAGCCCTTTATTTTTTATTGCTAAAATTACATCTTTATAAGTTTTTGTTGTACTAACTTTTTTAGGCATTAAAACTTTGCCAATGTTGAACGTATTAATTACAGCATCTAAACCTCCAATATGATCTTCGTGTGGATGTGTACCAATAAGATAGTCTAGTTTAGATACACCTTGTTGCTTTAAATAATTAACTACTAGAGTGCTATCAGCATTATTTCCTGCATCAATGAGCATAAAATGTTTGTCTTGTTCAATAAGTATACTATCAGCTTGTCCAACATCAATAAAATGCACTTTTAAATTCCCATTAATTTTTGTTCTTACATTAGCTCCATATTTAGTTTCTTCTATCTTAATTGCGTCCTTTTTTGATAGTTTTACAGTTTTAGATATTACTATTTGATTATTTTTCTTTATAGTTTCTTTAGCATCTGTACTATTACCTATAATGGCAGACAAAAATATTATTCCCAAAATTACAGACAAAACACTTTTGACTAGCTTATCATAAAACTTTTTTCGATTTTTCATCATAATACCCCCTTTTTTAATCCATTCCGAGTATATATTTCTACAAATAATCTCATTTTCCTTTTTATAGTTGAATAATAATATCCGTTATTTGAGTTTTAGTACTTAATGAACCTAACAGTTCCTCTATATTTTGGAGCTTATAGGTCTCTATTCTTTTAACTCCACTTACTTCAATATCCTTTTCTTTCAATTGAATATCCTTTACTTCTTCGCACAACACTATTGAAACTTTCCTTATTCCCCCATCAGGTTTTGGTATTTCTACTCTCCTTACTGGTTGTTTATATCTACCTTCCTTTAGTGATTGCCTCAATTCTTGTCCATGTTCTTTTAGATGTTGTAGAAGTTCATCTACTTTCATACCGTCGATACCATGACTTTCTTTATTAACTTTTACTTTCTTAATATGCATTATTCAAGTTATTTCTTGATAATATTTGCTCAAATAATTCACTAACATATTCATTTCCACCGTTTCTTCCTTCTTTGGGCATGGAAGAAATGTTTTGTTTTGCAAACTTACCCACAAGCATATGCTTCATATGTAGTTCCTGTTCGTCAGACCAGAGTTTTGCCGCCAACTTCTTTCAGATTCCACCTCACGGTGGACAGCCTTGTCTTAAGCTAACGGTTGGCACTATCAACCCCCATATCGGACTTTCATCGACAAGCAAACATCCATGCTGGGCACATCAAAAGAAATAGCCACACTAAAAAATGTGTGGCTATTTCTTATTAAAAAAATTATCAATTAGCTTCTCAGCCATCCTTTTTTGAATACAAGCATTGTTTATTAATGTCACTATCAATAATATAACCTGAACCATTTCTTTCGATTCTTCACTAAGCTCATCTAGCTTATATTTTATCTGATTTTGCTGAAACTGAAATGATTCTTTAAAATTCTTGAATTCTTTTTCTTTAATGTCCAAAAATATTGAATAAAGATTTTCCAAACTCACACTGTTGCTTTCATCACTTACTTTTTCTAATAATGGTTCCATTATTGTTTTGATATCATTAATCGACAAAACTTGTTTAAGATTATATATAAGTATTAATAAAATAATATGTTCCTTAGAATATTTCTTTTTCTTAGCCGGAGGTAAAATTCTAGCCTTAGAATAATTGTTAATCATAGTTTTTGTCAATATTTTATCTTTATCATTTCTCTTATAATGGTTTAACTTATCATCAAAAAACGTTGTAACCTGATCCATATACAAATCAACACAAGGTATCTCACTGATTTCAATTTCATCAAAAAAAGATATATCATTGATAATATTATTTAATTTTTCACTAAATTCCACCGTATCACCTCATCACAACAAATAGTTTTCATTACTACTATATCACATACATCGATTTGTTTCCATATAAAAGTAGAAGTGTTTTGCCGAAAAGCAAAACACTTCTACCTTTATTAATGTTTAGCTATATAAGTGTCATCGAAGTAAACCATTCCTAATGGAGACTTATGAACATTCTTAACATAGTCTTTTATACAAACTACATTTGTATAGTAATAAATCGGAATTACAGGCATTTCATCTATTAATATATCTTCTGCTTCATGCATATACTTCATTCTATTTGCTTGTTTGCTGTCCATTTTAGCTTTCTTTATCAATTCATCATACTTTGAATTTGACCAACCAGCATCATTTTGACCTGAAGTAGTAGTCCACATATCTAAGAAAGTCATTGGATCAACATAGTCACCAATCCAACCATGTCTAGCAATTTCATAGTCTTTATTAGTTCTCGTAACTTGGAATACTTTCCACTCTTGGTTCTGAAGTTCAACATTTATACCTAAATTCTTTCTCCACATATCTTGCACAGCCATAGCAATATTTTGATGTCCTTGGTTGGTATTGTAAAGAAGAGTGATTGTTGGAAATCCTTTACCATCTGCATAACCAGCATCTGAGAGAAGCTTCTTAGCTTCCTCTACATTACCTTCCGGTGGGTAGTAATCCTTATCCTTGAAATCTTTACCTTCCTTGTTTTCTGCTATTGCAGGTGGTACAAAACTTGTTGCTGGAATCTGTCCACCTTTTGTAATCTTTTCTACTATATCTTTTCTATTGATAGCCAATGCTAAAGCTTTTCTTACTCTCTTATCTTTGAGCACTTTAGCAACATCTGCATTTACCTCTGCAGCTTTATCTGAAACATTAACACAATAGAAATAAGTTCCTAAATATGGATATATTTTTGCAGTTCCATTTTTTAATAGAGTTGGTATCTCTTGAGATGGTGGTCCTTCTATAAAATCCATTTGACCAGTTTTGAATGCAGCTAGTGCACTAGTTTCTTGTTCAATCATCTTATAATGAATTTCTTGCAACTTAATTTTTTTAGCATTCCAATACTTATCATTCTTAACAAATGTAATCTGATCTTTTGGTTTCCATTCTTTCATCTTGAATGGACCATTACAAATATAAGTATCAGGATTTCTAAACCAACTATCAGGATTAGCATCAACAACATCTTTTCTTAATGGCATATAAGTTGGAAATGCAGTTAATGATAAGAAATAAGCTGTTGGATAATCCAATTCAACTTCTAATGTATAATCATCGATAGCTTTTACTCCAACTTCATTTGGATCAGTAACTTTTCCTGTATTATACGCTTCACCATTTTTCAAATAATAAAGCTGATATGCATAACCTGAAGCCGTCTTAGGGTCCAATGCCCTCTTCCAAGCATATTCAAAATCTTTAGCTGTAACTTCTTTTCCATCTGACCAAAGTATACCTTTCTTTAAATGAAAAGTATATTTTTTACCATCCGGAGATACATCCCATTTTTCTGCAACAGCTGCAACTGGATTGTCATGTGCATCAAGTCTAGTTAATCCATCAAAAGCATTAACAACAACGGTAGCACCGTCTACTGCTTCGTTTGTTCCAGGATCTAATGTCTTAGGTTCTGCACCGAGATTATAAGTAATAATTTGCTTTTCAGCTTTGTCGCCGCTTGTTCCTCCACAGCCAGCCAACATAGTTAAACTCATAGCAACCGTTAAAATAATTGCTCCAAGTTTAGTTTTTTTACTTTTTAACATTAATAATCCCCCTTTATTTATAATTTCACATGATAGAACATCAAAAATATTCAATCATATGTAAATAAGCCTTGTAATAATTAATCATTTATAATAAATGACACGCCGCTAGATGTCCACCTCCTACATCCTTTAATTCAGGTTCTTCCTCAGAACAAATAGGTTTCGCAAACCTACACCTGTTTTTAAATCTGCATCCCGGTGGTGGGTCTATCGGTGAAGGAATATCCCCTTCTAGCACTATTCTCTGGCTTGTAGCCGCTTCATCAGGATCAGGTATAGGTATTGCTGATAACAGAGCCTGTGTATAAGGATGTACTGGATGGCTATATAATTCATTGCTTTCTGCAATTTCAACCATCTTACCTAAATACATAACTCCAACTCTATCAGATATATGCTTAACCATTGAAAGGTCATGCGCAATAAACAAATACGTTAGTCCTAAATCTTCCTGTAAATCTTCAAGCATGTTAACAACCTGTGCCTGTATTGATACATCAAGTGCTGAAATTGGTTCATCACACACAATAAATTCTGGTTCTACAGCCAGTGCCCTTGCTATGCCTACTCTCTGCCTTTGACCACCTGAAAACTCATGCGGATATCTATTCGCATGCTCAGAATTCAATCCAACCCTCCTCAACAAATACTGTATTCTTTCTAATCTTTCCTTTCCCTTTGCTAGATTGTGAATATCTATCGCTTCTCCAATAATATCTCCAACAGTCATTCTAGCATTCAAAGATGCATAAGGGTCTTGGAAAATCATCTGCATTTTTCTTCTATAAGGTAACATACGCTTAGGTGTAAGTCTTGAAATATCTTCCCCATTATATATAATATTACCGCCAGTCGGTTCATATAACTTAATTATTGTCCTTCCTGTTGTAGTTTTTCCACATCCTGACTCTCCTACAAGCCCCAACGTCTCACCTTTATTTATAGAAAAAGACACATCATCAACAGCTTTAACAAAACTTATATGTCCACCAAATAACTTTTTC
The DNA here is from genome assembly GCF_001594005.1 of Clostridium tepidiprofundi DSM 19306. GTDB lineage: Bacteria > Bacillota > Clostridia > Clostridiales > Clostridiaceae > Clostridium_AC > Clostridium_AC tepidiprofundi. The sequence goes on from NZ_LTBA01000001.1 coordinate 368,911, forward strand.
TTGACAGGGAACCATTTCTTTAAGTTTTTAATTTCAATAAAGTTTTCAGTATTCTGCATTAGCTATCCCTCCTTACAAGTGGTGATTCAACCTTTGGTGCCTTAGGATGATTTAACCAACACGCTGATTTATGCTGTCCTTCTATCTCAAACAATGGAGGTCTATTTGTCATGCACACCTTCATTGCATAATCACATCTTGGTGCAAAAGGACATCCTAAAGGTGGTTTAATCAAATCTGGTGGAGTACCATCAATAGGGATAAGCCTTTCTTTAACTAAAGTTTTTGGATTTGGTACACTCCTCAATAACCCCCAAGTATATGGATGTTTTGATTTGTAAAAAATATCTCTAGTAGTACCAGTTTCGACTATTGTTCCTCCATACATAACATTTATTCTAGAACAAACATCGGCAACAACCCCTAAATCATGCGTAATAAGAATTATTGATGTACCTAATTTTTCTCTTAAATCCTTCATCAATTCCAATATCTGCGCCTGTATTGTTACATCCAATGCAGTTGTAGGCTCATCTGCTATTAATAATTTTGGATCACATGAAAGTGCCATAGCTATCATAACCCTCTGCCTCATACCACCAGAAAATTCATGAGGATATTGCTTCATTCTTTCTTCAGGGCTTGGAATTCCTACCAAAGATAGCATATGAACAGCTCTCTTAAAAGCCTCCTGTTTACTAACCTTTTTATGTTTTATTATTGGCTCAATCAATTGATTACCTATAGTAAATACAGGATTTAAGCATGTCATAGGATCCTGAAATATCATCCCTATCTCATTTCCCCTTATTCTCTGCATACCCTTTTCAGAAACATCTAATAAATCACTACCATTAAATAACAGTTTGCCATTTTTTATTTTTCCGTTATCATCTAAAAGTTTCATCAATGACATCATAGTAATGCTCTTACCACTACCAGACTCACCAACAATTCCTATTGCTTCACCAACTCTTAAATCGATAGATATATTTCTAACAGCTTGTACCTCACCAGCATAAGTAAAAAAAGATGTTTGCAAATTACATATTTCAAGTAAATTATCCATATCGCTCCCCCTAACTATCTTCTCATTTTAGGATCAAGTGCATCTCTCAATCCATCACCTAGTAAGTTAAATGCAAGAATAGTAATACAAATAGCAATCGCTGGGAAGAACAGCTGATAAGGATAAATCATATAAAGCTGCTGAGCTTCCGAAACCAAAGTACCCCATGATGCTTTAGGTGCAGAAACCCCTAAACCTATAAAGCTCAAAAACGCTTCTGTAAATATTGCAGAAGGAACCGCTAGAGTCAACGTAACTATTATAGGTCCCATGCTATTAGGCACTAAATGTTTCAATAATATTCTATTCCTAGAAGCACCTAATGTTTTAGCTGCTAATACAAATTCTTGATTCTTTAACTGTATTATCTGCCCTCTAACTATCCTTGCCATACCCAACCATTGAGTAATAGCCAGTGCAATTATAATACTCTTTAATCCCGCTCCTATTACCACCATTAAAAGTATTACATAAATCATCATAGGTATTGACATAAGTATATCAACAATTCTCATCATTATATTATCAGCCAAACCACCGGCGTATCCTGATATACTACCATATAAAGTTCCAATTACAAAACTTATAAATGCAGCCGCATATCCAACAATTAATGATATTCTAGCTCCATAAAGAACCCTCACGAATATATCCCTACCGAATTGATCTGTTCCAAACCAATGCTCTAGACTCGGTCTCTGATTTGCTATAGTAAAATCATTTGCAAAATAATTATATTTTGAAAACATAGGCCCAAAAATCGCTATCACCGTCATCAAAATAACAACTATCAATCCAAACATAGCCAATTTGTTTTTCTTTAATCGTCTCCAAACATCTTGCCAATATGACATACTTGGTCTAACTATCTCATTTAATTTCTTTTGCTCTTTTGGCACCAGTTCAAACATACTATCATCTAATTTTAATTCTAATGACTTGTCTATAACTCCAGTATTCATATGCGTATTCCTCCTAACCCTCAAGCTTAATTCTCGGATCAATATAAACATATAATATATCCACTATAAGATTGCAAAGAACCAAAAATGCACTGTAAAATACTGTAACGCCCAAAATAGTAGGAAAATCTCTATTGCTAATACTTGTTACAAATTCTCTACCTAAACCGGGAATACCAAATAGAGACTCCACAATAAAACTACCTGTTAATATTGCCGCAATCAACGGTCCAAGATATGTTACAACTGGTATTAGTGCGTTTCTCAATGCATGTTTATATATGATCATATTTCTAGAAAGACCTTTCGCTTTAGCAGTTCTTATATAATCTTGCCTAATCACATCAAGCATTGAAGACCTAGAAAGCCTTGCAATCGTTGCAAGAGGAAAACCTGCTAGAGAAATAACTGGCAACACATAATCTTTAGGACTACTAAATCCAATAGCATTGAATATGTGAAGCTTAACCGCAAAAACATATATCAAAAAAGTAGCTAAAACAAAACTTGGTACTACAACTCCTATAGTTGATAAAACCATATTAACTCCATCGGGCCATTTACCTTGATTTAATGCAGCATTTATGCCCAAAAACAATCCAAATAAAAGAGCAAATACTACACATGCGGCTCCAAGTTTTGCTGATGCCTTAAATGAATACCCAATAACATAATTTACAGTCATGCCCTCATACTTCATTGAATCACCTAAGTCTCCATGTAAAATGCCTTTCATATACAAAGCATACTGCTGACCAATAGGTTTATCCAAGCCATATTTTTTTTCCATGTTTGCCTTAATCTTTGGCGGAAGAGGTTTATCGCTATCAAATGGTCCACCTGGCATTTGATGCATCAAAAAAAACGTCGCCGTCACTACGATAAACAATGTAACAATACTTGCTACAAGTCTCTTTAAAATGTAAACTGTCATTTCATTCCCCCCACTCTAAATATACGTAATAAAAAAATCGAATTGTAGAATTTCAAATTATTAAATTTTCAATCAATTCTGAACAAATTTGAAATTCCATAAATTCAAAAATAATGTTATCACACGCATTACGATTTGTCAACTTTATTCATATTACAGTTTTTACATTTCATCGACGATATTTGTATTTTTTTGTCGTTTAACCCACCCAAGCTCCACTATATCACCCGTATTTACTGTTTATATTTAATATGATGTTTAAATTTCTAAATAATTTTATTTAAAATAAACAATATATGAAATTCTTTTTATATGGCAAAAACAATTAATAATATTGTTTATGTTCTATATTTGTATTATATTGGTATTTTAATATATGAATCAAAATATTTGTATATGAAATAATATTAAATAAAAAAAGCATTTGCGCAAATAGTCGAAATATTGTAGTTATTTTGATGATTTTTAAACATTGAGAATATAAAAATTGTTGAATACACAAAAATCCTCAATCTAGCATAAATAAAAATATAATAAAAAAATTTACTAAATTGAAGGATAAATTACTTTCTGATAGAATATAGTGTATATAAAGCAAAATGTATATAATCTATTTAGACTTAAAAAGAGGTGAACATTGTGATAAATAAAAAACAGACAATGGATAAAAGAAAAACTATAGCTTTAGTTGCTCATGATAATATGAAAAAAGAACTTTTAGAATGGGTAATGAATAATTCTGAGAAATTAACAAATCACAGACTATGTGCTACCGGAACAACAGGCTCAATTATTGCTGATAAAACAAATCTTATTATAACAAAATATAAAAGCGGACCTTTGGGAGGAGATCAGCAATTAGGTGCAAAAATCGTTGATTGCGAAATAGATTGTTTGATATTCTTTTGGGATCCATTAGAATCTCAACCTCATGACCCCGATGTAAAAGCTCTGCTTAGGATTGCTGCACTATATAATATACCAGTGGCGACAAACAAAGCAACAGCAGATTTTATAATATCTTCTCCTCTTATGAATGAAGAGTACGAAAGAAAATTAAACATATATGAAGGTTATTTTAATAGACATATCAACCTTTAAAATAGACATATCAACCTTTAAAATAGACATATCAACTTTTTAAATAAGAACATGCCAAAAGACATGTTCTTATTATTTAAGCAATATTCCATTTAATATATTTGAAATCATTCCACTTTTGTATATATAAACTAAAATTATAGACTTATTAAACATTTGTGCTATATACGAATCTGGTGTCATAAATACAAATGGCGTAACAATCATTATTATAAAAGCAATAATAATTGTTGATGTCACTATTCCCAAAAGCATTCCTAATATCCTATTCATAGCATTGAGTATTGAACTCTTTTTCAGCAAACTATTAATCAACAAGCCTATTAAAGCAAATACAGTTTTAACAGCAACAAAAATCAATATAGCGCTTATTGTTATAAGTATAATGTGTACTAAAAATTCAGCAATCGTATGTTCACCTGATGTTAAACCACTCTTAATAGTATCCTCTACAAAAGAAAATATACCCATATTTTTATTACTTGTTGGGAACACAGTATTCGAAGCAGGAATACTCGAAGACGGCACAGCCATTGAACTCAATTTTCCTGCCACAAAGTCTGTAACTCTATTTAATATAGTTGTATTAGCCGCAAAAAAATTTGCTAGTCTTCCTGAATACATTTTAATACAAACCACCGCCACAATATAACTAGCAAAGCTAAACAAGGATAGCATAAACCCTCTAATCAATCCAAATAATGCTCCAATAACTACAATAGAAATAATTATTATATCTATAGTATTCAATAATATCACTCCTCTCATAACTCTTAAACGAACTCGTTTTGCTAAAGCAAAACATCGGGACTTCACGTGGAGACTCTACTCCACCTAAAGCAAAAGCTTCAATCTCCCACTTAGGCATTTTCAAAAAAATAACTAGTCAGTATGCTAGTCTATTTTGCGAACTACTTCATCGTCGGAACCCGTTGATAGGACCTACTATCAGCGGAACCCAACTCTTTGTATTTCACAAAATATACGTCGCATCTTTGACTTGTTATTTTCTTTCAAATGCCTTATAGAAGTAGGAGTTTTGTAAAATCGATAAATGCCCTTAAGAAAATATATTCTATAATGAGTATACATGTCCTTTAATTAACATTAAAGTATATTTACATTAAAAAACATGTATAATATGAATTATATACGTAAAAAATAATCGTGTAAACAACTTTGAAACGTGAGGAGATAAATATGGATTCTAAAAGAGCACAACAAATTATAGATTCTAAGAAAAAAGAAACTGTATATTATAAAAATACACCGGTGCATATAAAAGAAGTTGATAATAAGAGCGATACTGTCAAAGTCGAAAATCTTCAAACTGGAAAGGATTTTGTTGTGAATGTAAAAACACTCAATGAAGATTTTGGTTTAAAACAGTGACTGTCTATATACCAAAATAAGATTGTCGGAAATTAAACTCGTTTTACTAAAGCAAAGTATCAAGATTTCAGATGAAAATTCTACTCCATCTGAAATCTCTTTTTTCACCAACCGTGTTGAAATTGTTTAAATTTAGCGTTTTGTAATTTTATATAAAAACAAATCTATACTTTTTTTCTCAGAATTTATTTTTTCTTCTGTTAGTCCTCCTCTACCCAATCTATCGCATTCAGTAAGCAACGCAATCTCTCTAGGTTCTACATCTTTTAGCATATTTTCTATTTCTGCATATGGCATATTTTTTACAACAAAAAGCGACTGCATATGCCATCTGACTAGTGCAGAAACCTTTTTTATGAAATTTTTATCTTCATCAAAATACTCTAAAAAATTTAACACTAATTCTTTACCAACCTTATCATGATTGTATGATGTGATTTTTCCTTTTCTCAATCTTGTGGTACGTGCTTTTCCTAAATCATGAAGCAATGCAGCCCACATTAATGTTCTAGGTTCTTTGCTAATTTGTTTCTTTTTAGCAGCATAATCAACAACTAGCATTGTATGATTCCAAACATCTCCTTCTGGATGATGCTGAAGCGATTGAGGGACACCTATTAAGTCTCCTAAAAAAGTAAAGGGATATACATTATAAAAAATCCCTGTTTTCTTTATTTCATTGAAGTATTTTGATGGCTTTTCGTCATTTAATAAGTGCTTATCAAATTCTTTAAATATATTTAAGTGTTTATTCATATATTTGTCATCTCCTAATATTTTCATAATAATATTTCCTCATACTTATCTTTTGAAATTATCTTATCAATTATTATATAATAAAACAAAAATATAATTCAATTATTAAGGTTTTACAACGTTTTTTTAGCAAAACAAGTTTACTGATGTTATCTATAATATAGTTTGTTATTTATCAAAATATGTAGATGCATATTTTGTATATATTAAATTCTATCGGCAAATAATAATCGTGTAATACATTATATTTGGAGATGATTTTATGCCTAAAGACAGTCAACCTGACAATAAAATTTCAAGAATAAAAAAAAGTAATGGAGATACACCAATCACAAGAGAAGTAAGGAAAAACCATAAAAACATGCCTAGAAAAAAGAATCTCTCTTAATCTAATTGATGGGGTTACAGTATGTAACCTCATCATCCTTTCTCATATTATGAAAATACATTTAATAATAATTTCTTCATACAAATTTCTTATAACCCAAACATTGCAACTACCATATTAAATATAATTCATAATAATTCCTTCATACCCATCAATCCACTATTTATTTAATACTTAAAATCATTAATAATATAGATATACTCGTATATGGAGGGATACTATGAAATCAAAGAAAATTGCAACAATGATTACAGCACTGATGTTGTGTTCATTTCCACATTTAGTAAATGCAGATACAATCAAATACACAGTTCAAAGTGGAGACTCCCTTTGGAAGATCTCACAAAAATTCAATACATCAATTTATAAAATAGCTTCACTAAATTCACTTGATGTAAATAAATATATTTATGTTGGACAAACTTTGCTTATTGATAGTCCTACAAATCATCATTATATCAAACATACAGTTGTAAAAGGAGATACTCTTTGGAAATTATCAATAAAGTATTCAACAACAATTGATAAAATAAAAAATGCAAATAATCTGTCAAATGATATGATATTTATCGGACAAGTTCTGAATATTCCAAAAAACTCTTCTTCAATTTCTGAAAATATTTCAGTTAAAACTGTCAACTATAGAGTTGTTTCAGGTGACACTATATGGTCAGTATCTAAAAAATTTAACACCTCAATAGATACTATAAAAAAGAGTAATTTCTTAAATGCTGATAACTTAATGCCCGGTCAAGTACTAACCATTCCTGTTAATTCAACTAAAATAGTAACTCCAGTTGGAATAACGATGATTAAAAGAAGATTAAATGATAACTACGGCGATATATATGATTGGGATAATGGCAGAAGACTATTTACAGTTGGAACAAAAGGTACCCTAAAAGATCTAAAAACAGGAATTTGTTTTAATATAAAATACTATGGTGGTTCACATCATGCTGATATAGTACCTCTGACCAAGTCAGACACGTATCAAATGAAAAAAATATTCCCTGTTTGGTCATGGGAATATAAAAGACCTATGGTATTATATTTTAACCAAGGCAATAAAAATTATCAATTAGCTGTAAGCCTAATAGGTATGCCTCATTCTACTACAGATATTTATGACAATGGAGTAAATGGTCATTTCTGTATGTATTTTTATAATAGTACAAGCCATAAAACAAATCAAATTGATAGTGTAAGTCAAAAAAACATATTAATTGCGAATGGTCAATAATTTATCAACTTTATAAGGGGCTGTCGCACTAAGAGTAAATACTACAATATATTGTGCTAATATAAAATTCGCAAAACAATATATTGTATGTAAATTCCTTAATGCGACAACCCCTTAAGCTTCTAAAATCCTAATTTTCACTAGTTACTATATCCCTTTATATTCTTCATTTAACATAATACGATTTTTATCAATTCTACAAAACTCTCCCTTCTATAAGTAGGAGATTGAAGTTTTTTGCTTCAGGTGGAATAAAATATCCACCTGAAGTCTCTATATTTTGTTTCAGCAAAAAGAGTTCACTTTACTTCTATATGTTTATATTATATCATAATAATAAATAGTTTATCTCCACAATAATACAATCATTGGGGGAATTTTTATGAATTTTTATTTTACAATAATTATTAGGCTATTGTTATCTTGTATTCTTGGTGGTTTAATAGGAATTGAAAGGGAAATAAACAATAGACCCGCCGGTCTAAGAACTCATATATTAGTCACAGTAGGTTCTACTTTAGTAATGCTTATATCTATGTATGGCTTTACATATGGCGATCCTTCAAGACTTGCAGCACAAGTAATAAGCGGTATAGGATTCTTAGGTGCTGGTACAATAATAAGAAACGGCAGTGACATTAGCGGTCTTACAACAGCTGCAAGCATATGGGTTAGTGGTGGAATTGGACTTGCTATTGGTAATGGTTTTTATTTCGGAGCTTGTTTTGCAACCGGTATAGTATTGTTTTCTCTGTTTTCTCTTGGATTTATTGAAAAGAAAATGTTTAGAAACAATTTAAAAAAAGTAAATATTCAATGCATAGATAGAAAAGGTCTTGTTGGCGAATTAGGACTGCTATTTTCTGAATACAATATTTCAATAAAAGAATTAAAGCTTTCTAACACAAAAAGTAATGATTCTGGGAAAATAATGATAAGATTAGCATTAAAATTACCAAAAGATTTCGACATAAAAATACTTGAATACGAATTGTATAAAATAAAGGGTATAGAAAAAATTATCTGTTAAAACAATTAGAGAACAGGAACACTGCTCTCTAATTGTTATTATAATTTCTTAATACCTGAAGTAACTCATAGCTTGAGTATCCTATATTCCATGCTGCAACACCTTTTAAATCATATTTATTAGCCAAATCAATTCTCCACTTCATAGATTCCTTATCTTCAAGCCATATTTCATGTTTTAACAGAGAAGTTCTACTACTATCATAGTCATAATAAACTAAAACATTTTGCTTCGAGACTTTATCATAATATATATAAGGTCTTTTAGATTCATCACTAAGTATTTTTTTGATATCATTCATAGTTTTAGTATGACATCCTACAGCTATTTTTTTTGATTCATTTCCTTTAACAAGAGCAACTGCTTCTTTTTTAATATATGCAGTTTCATTATTATACATAACTTTATACCATTCTCCATCAAAAGATATAACACTAAACAAGTCGCCATATGCACATGATTTAATATTCTTGCTACTTTGACTCGGCTCTGAATAAAGCATTGTTCTAACATTACCAATAATTCGTTTGGTTACTACTACAGACTCAACTTTGGGTGAAGCTTCAACTTCTTGAAATTCTCGCATATAAAATGGTACCCCTAGTATTAATTTTTCGTTCGGAACCCCTAAATTCAATATTTTGTTTATGCCTTTTTCAACCCATGGATATGAACCAACCGAACCTGGATTTTTATCTCCTACCCAATGTTCATCATATGCCATAAACATAATATAATCAGCATAATCAGCTAATGCAGCCCTATCATAACATTCAGAATACGCTGAATGAAGAACCGGTTCATTAACATCAACAGAAGTAATAACTCCTCTGCTTCGGAGTTTATCAGTTAATTTTTTTACAAATTGGCTATAGTTTTCTCTATTTTTCTTACCTAATGCCTCAAAATCGACATTGATACCTTTAAAATTGTATTTGTCTATATAAGCAATCAATTGGTCAATAACTAAGTTTTCTACATCTTCGTTCTGAAAGAACTTGTCCATCTTATCTGCATAATCATCTAGCGAATTAGCTATGGAACTTTTGTACATTCCTTGAAAACAGGGCCATATTTCGTATCCATTCATTCTAGCAATTTTTAAATAAGTTTCATCCATTTTTTCTGTAATACCAATAACATTGCCATCCCTCCATTTAAGTTTAAACCATATAGGACTAATTACACTTATACCCGAGTAATCTGAACTATTCATTACTACATCATCTTTGGAATCATAAAAACTTTTATTTTTTTCTTTATTATAAACATAATTCCATGCTAAAACTATTTTATCATTAGTCTTATCAGAAGTTGTAAATACCATAGCAGTACTATCTTTCATATGATTACCATTTATATCTTTTATTCTATTGGAAACAAATAATGTATAAGTTTCATTTGATTTGTAACTATATTTTGGTGATACCGTGATCCACTTACCATCATTCAATATTTCTAAGTCAATATCTACTCTATTCTTATTGCTATCAATCACATATATATTTTTATCATTAACTGTACTTTTATCAATTTGTTTGCTAAATTTTATAGTCCAAATCTTATTTATACTTACTCTATTTGATGCTTTCATTTCTTTAGCTTGTACACATATTGGAATCATCAAAATAATAAACACATACATTAAAAAATATATCTTTTTCCTCATTGTCATCACTCCAAAACATAATTATATATTACATATTAGTAAACGTGATAATTTCTATAAACTTTAGATAAAATCATCAATAATATCACATGTAATTTATGGTATTTTATTTTCTATATATTTCACTCTTAATTTCCCAATAATTATTATTAAAAAAAGACCCCAATATCTTCTCAAAATATAGAAAGATCTCTTGAGTCTTTTGGCATAAAATTATAGAAACAATATTATTTCAAAAACATTAAAAACGTTGAAACCAACTGTTGAAGCTTTTCATCAGTGATTTTATCATCGCCTGATAATAAACAATTTCGAGAATAATTCTCTAGCAATAATCCTCCAACCTTATTTAAAGCTGAACGAACAGCTGCCACCTGAACCAAAATATCCTTACAGCACGCCTCAGAAGATACCATTTTTTCAATACCTTTTACTTGTCCTTCAATTCTTCTAAGCCTAACTAGAATACTCTTTTGTAAATTATCATCCAAACCAAGTGTATTATAATCTATCTTTTCATTTTCTTCCAATTTCACATCTTTTTTTTCTTCTTTCATATCTTTTTTTTCTTCCACGAATACCAACTCCTACTATGAAAATTATCACTAAATAATTAGTAAAATATTAATTTACTTTACAAATAACGAATAGATTATATCATTATAACTAAAAACTTTCAACACAAACTTCAATTCGTTATATGCACAATACATTGTATACATATATTTTATATTAATATTCATCATAAGAATCTAAACCACAAATTGAAAATAAAAATAATTAACCCCGCTGTACCGTAAATAAGTTATTGTCTAAATCCAAACCCATTAAGTGGGTATCTCCTTCTCATTTCATGTTCTTATAATCAAAATAAGTATCATTCCACAAGAAGAGCTGGATTCCCAATTCATTTATGTTGATTCAACATAACTTAATATACAAATACAGCAGGACAACATACTCCTATATTCCTATATTCCTATTATATGCTATAATTATATACATATTCACTTAAGAAATGATTTTCAAATTGAAAGGAGATTACAATGAGATATTTTCCAAAAATAACTTGCGTAATGTATCATTATGTAAGAGAAATAAAACATTCTAGATTTCCAGAATTAAAAGGACTTGATATAAAACTTTTTGTTGAACAATTAAATTATCTAAAAAAATATTATACTATAATTTCAATGGAAGAAGCTATTGATGCTATTGAAAATGGATCAAAAATCCCCAATAATTCTATGCTTTTAACATTTGATGATGGATATACTGATCATTATAAATATGTATTTCCAATATTAGATGAAATGAAATTAAAAGGTAGTTTTTTTATACCAGCAAAGGCTATACTCGAAAATAAAGTACTTGATGTGAACAAAATACATTTCATACTAGCTTCTGAAGATGATAAATCAAAACTTGTTAATGATATTTTTGAGCAACTTGATTTTTACAGAAAAGATTACAACTTAAAATCAAATGAAGAATATTTTAAAAAATTAGCTATTGCCAATAGATATGATTCTAAAGAAATAATATTTATAAAGCGATTACTCCAAGTTGAACTTCAAGAAAACTTGAGAAAAAAAATATTAAACTATCTTTTTGAAAAATATATAGGAATGGATGAAAAAAGTTTTTCAAAAGAACTGTATGTAAACTCAAGTCAAATCAAATGCATGTATAGACATGGTATGCATATTGGCTCTCACAGCTATGATCATTGTTGGCTTAATAGCTTAAGCTTTCATGAACAAGAAAAGCAAGTAGATATGAGTTTGAAATTCTTAAAAGACATTGGCATTGATTTAACAAATTGGACTATGTGTTATCCATATAGTGGACACAATAAAAACACAATTGAAATACTTAAAAATAAAAATTGTAAACTAGCTTTTACAAGTGATGTTAATTTTGCTGACTTTAATGTGTGTAATAAACATGAAGTGCCAAGATTCGACACAAATGATTTTCCTAAGGATAGATACGCTCCAAATAACATAAATAAATTGAAAGAAGTATGTAATTATAAATACTAGTGAGGTAATGATTATGTATGAAATACGTTTTTGCAAAATAAGTGAAGAAGAAAAACTATTAAACTTTCTGAAAGAAAATTGGAAAGAAGACCATATTTTCATTAAAAATAAAGAGCTTTTCAGATGGCAGCATTTAGATAGAATTAATAATAGAATTAATTTCGTTGTCGCTGAAAATAAAAATGACGGTGAATTCGATGCTATATTGGGTTTTATACCCTTTAAACAGTATGATAAAAATTTAAAAAATAATGATTTGTGGTATGCAATTTGGAAAATCAAAAAAGAAAAAACTCTTGGTAAAATAAGAGGTATTGATTTGCTCTTTTTTGTAGAAGATAAACTAAATTTAAATTCTTCTGCTGGAATTGGTATGAGCAAATACTCTGTTAAGTCTTTTACTCAAAATGGATTTACAATGGGTAAATTAAGCCACTACTATTTATTAAATGAATCTTTATGTGAATATAAAATTGCTAAAATACCTCTTAACAGTTCACTTTCCCATACACCATATAGGAACACAAATACAACAATACGCGAACTATATAACATTAGTGAACTTGAATCAATTAAAGAATTATATAAGCCATATAAATCACCAGCTTTTATTAAAAACAAATATTTAAATCATCCTGTTTATAGCTATAAGTTATATGGAATTTACTGTTTTAATAAGTTGTTGTCTGTGTTAGTTACAAGAAAAATATCAATATTAGATAGAAGCTGTATACGTATAATAGACATATATGGCAGGCTAAATAAAGTTGGTAATATTTCTGCTCAACTTCAAGAAATACTCAAAAAAGAAAATGCCGAGTACATAGATTGCTACAATTATGGTATTGATGAGCAAATATTCACAACACTCGGATTCTTAAAAAAAGAGCATGATAATAACATTATAATACCAAATTACTTTGAACCTTTCGAGCAAAAAAATATTGAAATTATATGTGGACATAAGGGTAACTATGATGAATATGTTTTTTTTAAAGGTGATAGTGATCAAGATAGACCAAATATTTGATAAAAAATTCTATTAATTATAGATTTTTTTAATCTAAATATTATTTTTCCGAAAAAATATTGACTTTTTTTTGTAAGAGTGATACCATATAACAGAGATAAGGTCGAAATTTGTTTTAGGAGGTAACATAATGAAATCTACAGGTATAGTGAGAAAAATTGATGAATTAGGAAGAATTGTAATTCCAATAGAGTTGAGAAGAACTTTGGACATTAACATAAAAGACTCTTTAGAAATATTCGTAGATGGCGAACAGATTATTTTAAAGAAATACAATCCTTCTTGTATATTCTGCGGAGATGCTAAAGATGTTGTACATTATAAAGGTAAAAACATATGTGAAGCTTGTTTAGCAGAATTAAGAAATAACGAAAAATAAAAAGTACAGCTTAAAAGCTGTACTTTTTATTTTTGTTATTTTTAGTTTTCATCAAGTTTACTGATTTCAATTCCTAATTCTTCTAATTGTTTGTAATCAACTATATTAGGTGCTTCAGACATAGGACAGTAGGCATTCTGATTCTTAGGGAATGCAATAACATCTTTAATATTCTCTGTTCCTGATAAAAACATTATCAATCTATCAAGCCCATAAGCTATACCACCATGTGGAGGTGGTCCATATTTAAATGCTTCAAGCAAGAAACCAAATCTCTCCCATGCTTTTTCTTGAGTAAATCCAAGTGCTTTAAACATTTTCTCTTGTATTTCAGTATTATGTATCCTAATACTTCCACCACCTAATTCTTCACCATTAAGTACAATATCATATGCTTTAGCTCTCACTCTTCCCGGATCTGTTTCCAAATACTGAATGTCTTCATCTTTAGGCATAGTAAATGGATGATGTTGTGCTACATATCTGTCTTCTTCTTCATCATACTCTAAAAGAGGGAAATCTGTAATCCATACAAAATTAAACTCTTTATTGTCTTTCAATAATTCAAGCTGTTTTGCAAGTTCAAGTCTTAGAGCACCTAAAGCTTGAAGAACAACTCTATTTTTATCTGCAATAATTAATACTAAATCTCCTACTTTTGCTTCAGCTTTATCCAAAATTGCTTTTATATCGTCTTCTGAGAAGAACTTAGATATTGGAGACTTAATCTCATCTTCAGATTTATATGCAATCCATGCAAGTCCTTTAGCCTTGTATGTCTTAACAAACTCACCTAATTTATCTATTTTCTTTCTTCCCATACCTGCACAATCTTTTGCAACAATTGCTCTTACAGAACCTCCTTCTGCAATAGCATTTTTAAATACTCCAAATTCACACTCTTTAACGACATCTGATAAATCTTTTATCTCCATACCAAATCTCAAATCAGGCTTATCTGAACCATATTTATTCATCGCCTCAGAATAAGACATTCTCTTAATTGGCAATTCAACATCTACATCCAAAATTTCCTTAAAAACTCTTTTAATAAGTCTTTCATTAATAGCAATAACATCGTCTTCTTCAACAAAAGACATTTCTATATCTATCTGAGTAAATTCAGGTTGTCTATTTGCTCTTAAATCTTCATCTCTAAAACATTTAACTATTTGGAAATATCTATCATAACCTGATACCATTAATAACTGCTTAAATATTTGTGGTGATTGAGGCAAAGCATAAAATTTCCCTGGAAAATTTCTACTTGGTACCAAATAATCTCTTGCCCCTTCTGGAGTACTCTTTGTAAGCATAGGTGTTTCAATTTCTAAGAATCCATTTTCATCTAAAAAATCCCTAACAATTTTAGCAGTTTTATGTCTAATAATAAGCTTTTTCTGCATATCTGGTCTTCTTAAATCTAAATACCTATATTTTAACCTTACATTTTCAGCAGCATCTAAATTTTCTTTTATATATATTGGTGGAGTTTCAGATTCAGACAATATTTTGATCGATTCTCCAAGCAATTCCACCTTACCAGTAGGCAATTTAGGATTAATAGACTGTCTTTCAACTAGTTTACCTGATATCGCTAAACAATATTCAGGCTTAACCAAATCAGCTTTTTCAAAAGCCTCTTTATTGATTTCTTCACCAAAAACAACCTGAAGAATTCCTGTTCTATCCCTTAGATCTATAAAAACAAGGCCTCCTAAATTTCTTTTTCTCTGAACCCATCCCATTACTGTTATATTACTTCCAACATTGTTTTCTCTAGGTTCTCCACACATTATGGTTCTTTTTAGGCCATTTAGTGACTCTCCCATATAATATTTCCTCCTTTTACACTCTATTTATTTATAATATGACATATTCTATCTAAATCATGTAAACTTATGTCAATTTGTTCTCCATTGTCCATTTTTTTAAATATAGCACTGTTATTTTCAATTTCGTTTTCACCTATTATAACAGAGTATTTAGCTTCTATTTTATTTGCATATTTCATTTGTCCTTTAACTTTTTTATTCATGTGATCACACTCACATTTTATTCCTCTATATCTAAGTTTATTAGCCAACCCTAGTGCAAATAATCTTCCTTTTTCTCCCATAGAGCCAATGAACAAATCAATATAATTTTCTTTTGGTATTTCTATATTTTGCTCATCTAATGCAATCAATAATCTCTCAATTCCCATGCCAAATCCAACTGCTGGAACATCAGGTCCACCAATTTCTTTTATAAGATTATTGTATCTTCCCCCTCCACAAAGTGTGCTTCCATTACCATCGATAAATTCAAATACTGTTCTAGTATAATAATCTAGTCCCCTCACAATAAGAGTATCTACAGTAAACTCAATTTCAACAGCATTTAAATACTTCTCAAGCATATCAAAATGGTTTGCACAATCATCACATACATAATCCAATATAGTAGGTGCTTCTTTTACAATTTCCTTGCAATTTTTATTTTTACAGTCCAATATTCTAAGAGGATTCTTTTCAAATCTTGTCTTACATATTGGACAAAGTTCATCATATCTTGATGATAAATATTGCTTTAAAGCCTCATTGTACTTAGGTCTGCAATCAGGACAACCTATATTATTAATTCTTAAAGATACTCCTCCTATACCTAATTCATCATAAACTCTTTTTATAATACTTATTACCTCAACATCAGCTGATGCATCATACGAACCAAATATCTCAACTCCAAATTGATGATGTTGCCTTAGTCTTCCCTTCTGAACATTCTCATACCTAAAACATGGAGTAAAATAATATAACTTTGTTGGCTGTACATCATTATACATGCTATTTTCAATAAAAGCTCTTGCTGCTGGTGCAGTTCCCTCTGGTTTCAATGTAATACTTCTTCCTGCTTTATCTTCAAATGTATACATTTCTTTTTGTACTACATCAGTAGTTTCTCCAACCCCTCTCTTAAAGAGTTCTGTTGACTCAAACATTGGAGTTCTTATTTCTCTACAACCATATGTAGAAGCAATTTTTCTTAATTTTTCCTCTAAATATTGCCATTTATATGAATTTTGTGGTAACAAGTCTTTTGTACCTTTTGGTGCTTTAATAGCCACTATAACTCCTCCCTTACAAAACTATCAAGTAATTTCAACTTATTCTTTATCATTTCATCAATTCTCTTTAAATATTCCTTTACATCTTTGACATTTCCAAACCTGTCTATCTTGCCAGTGTCATTATATACAACTTTAGAGACAGAATCAGCCCCCAATGCTATTATGGTTTGTCTATCCTCTATCATTTCTATATTATATATACACTCTTTACCCTCTAATGAATATCCTATATTCTCCATATTGCCAACCATATTCTTTTGCCTATACATATAATAAGGTTTCATACTCAACTCATATGCAAGCCTAGCTGTTCTTTCATACATTTTGTTCAATTCATGTTGTTTTGGTATTTCATATCTCAAATTGTTAATTATATTTTCATAAAGCCTTGATGCCCTCTTAATAGACAATCCATGAACAGTTAAGCTGTCGGGTTTTAATTTTAATATTTTTTCACAAGTATTCTCTATATGACTTAATTTTTCACCTGGGAGTCCAACAATAATATCCATATTAATATTATCAAATCCTAAACTCCTTGCCATTTCATATTTTTCTATTATATCATAACAATTATGATTTCTGCCTATTAATCTCAGTGTTTCATCATTCATACTTTGAGGATTAATACTTATTCTATCAACAGAATATCTCTTCATTGTTTGTAATTTGTTTATTGTAATGCTATCTGGTCTACCGCATTCTACAGTAAATTCTTGAATATCTCTATTTAAAACAAAATACTCACTTATAGTTTTCATTATTTCTTCAAAGTTTTCATCATTTACCGAGGTAGGCGTACCTCCACCAAAATAAACCGATTGAATTTTTAAACCTTTATTATCTATATATCGACTAATTTGGGTAATTTCATATTTAAGCGTCTCCAAATATGGTATTATAAGCTCCTTGCTCTTATGAATAGGATTAGACGCAAATGAGCAATATAAGCATCTTGTAGGACAAAAAGGCATACCTATGTATATACTTACCATATTACTATTCGTATTTAAGTACTTCTTTTCGTTTTCAGCAACTTCTATGCATAATTTTGCCTTATCTCTTCTTGTTAAATAAGCATCATTAAAATACCTAATTATATCATCATAATTTTTACCTTGCTCAAGCATTTTCATAGCTATCTTAGATGGCCTTATTCCAATCAAAGTTCCCCATGGCAATTCCTTATTTGTTCTGGTAGAAAAATATTTAAATACTGCCTTTTTGACTTCCTCTTTTATTGTAAACCTTTCATCAAATAAAAACTCTTTGACATCATTACCACTTGCTATGTTTAATCTATTATCATAAATATCAACTTTATAATCACACTCTTCATCCACAAATTCAATACTACTAAAATCAAAAAATAACTTAACTATATGGTATACATCATATCTGTACTGCATATCATTTAAATTAATTTTTATCATGACTGCTCCTTACTAAAAATCAATAAATTATTTATTCTTCAAAAAAGGATTATTATTCTTTTCATTCATAATTGTACTCTGCGGTCCATGTCCTGGATACACAATTATATTATCATCTAAACTCATTAATTTTTTTGTTATACTATTTATTAAAATATCAAAATCTCCACCTTCCAAATCAGTTCTACCAATAGAGCCATAAAATAATGTATCTCCTGTAAAAACCGATTTGCCATCTATAATAAAACTCATTCCACCAGGTGTATGTCCTGGTGTTTCGATACATCTTATGCTTATTTCTCCAACACTAAATACATCACCCTCTTTAATATGAATATCGGCTTCTCCTTCTAACAAGGGTCCATACAATTGAGTACCACAAGCAATCAATTCATCATCCTTTTTGCTAATACAAACAGGAACATTAAATATCTTCTTTAGCTCTGCTACCCCCGATGTATGATCAAGATGACCATGAGTTAACAATATGTACTTTACATTTGCATCAATACTATTTATAGCTTTTTCTATATCATCTACATCTCCACCCGGATCAATAACAACAGCTTCTTTTGTTTTTTTATCCATTATGATGTAACAATTCGCCCCATAAATTCCTGCAACAACTCTCTTTATTTCCACATTCTATCTCTCCCTTTAGTTATATATATCAAAATTCTTTATTGCTTTCTAAAAGCAAAGTAACAGGACCATCATTCTCAATATACACCTGCATATCGGCTCCAAAAACACCTGTTTCCACTTTTTTTATTACACTTCTGCATTGATGAACAAATTCATCATATAGTTTTTCAGCCTTATCACCTGATAATGCCCTCATAAAATTAGGTCTTCTTCCCTTTCTACAATCTCCATATAACGTAAATTGAGAAATAACTAATAGTTCGCCTCCTATATCTATAAGCGATTTATTCATCTTCCCATTTTCATCTTCAAATATTCTTAAATTCAAAATCTTATCTCTTATATACTTAATATCATCAACTGTATCGTCATTAGAAATACCAATCAAAACATTTAAACCTTTTCTAATTTCACCTACTATTTTGCCTTCAACTAATACTTTTGATTCATTAACTCTTTGAACAACTGCACGCATAATACCACCTCAATTAACTGTTTAATCTAAAGACATCAATTACTCCCTTTATTTTCTTTATTTTCTTGCTAACACTTTTTAAATGTGCCACATCATTTATTTTTAACTTAATATTTATTGAAGCTATATTATTTCTATCTGTATTTGCACTTACAGAACAAATAATTGCTTTACTTTGTATAATGGTATTCATTACTTCCGTCAATAATCCATTTCTATCATCAGCCTTAACTTGAATTTCAGTAACATAATCAGAACCTTTTATATTTTCCCAACTAACCTCTATTATCTTTTCACCTTCGGTTTCCATGAGTCGAGCAATATTTTTACAATCCTTTCTATGCACTGAAACACCTCTGCCCTTAGTTATATATCCTATAATATCATCACCAGGTACAGGATTACAACATTTTGCAAATCTTACCATGATATTATTTGAACCTTTTACTGAAACAGCATGGGATATATTCGACTTTTTTCTAGCTTTATTATTAGAAACAGCTTTACTTTCAATTTGTTTTAATAAATTATTGTTTTTTTCATAATCACTGATATAATCATCTTTTAATCTTACCACAATATTAGATGCTAATACAATGCCAGTACCAACTGCAGCATATAAGTCTTCCATAGATTTAAAAGCATATTTCTTGAAAATCTTTTCCATCTCTTTACTCTCTGCAAGTTCGCTAAAATAATAACCATACTTCTTAGATTCTTTCTCTAATAGCTCTTTCCCTCTTACAATATTTTCTTCTCTATTTAATTTTTTAAACCAAGATTTTATCTTACTCTTAGCATGATTGCTATTAACAATAGAAAGCCAATCAATACTTGGTCCTTTAAATGTTGGAGAAGTAATTATCTCAACAATTTGACCCGTCTTAAGCCTATAATCTAATGGTACCATTTTACCATTTACTTTTGCACCAACACATCTATGCCCTACATCTGTATGAATCCTATAAGCAAAATCTATGGGCGTAGAATTATATGGTAAATTGATAACTTTTCCTTTTGGTGTAAACACAAACACCTCGTCAGAAAATAAGTCAATTTTAAATGCTTCCATAAATTCTTCTGCATCGGAAGTTTCATACTGCCACTCGAGCACATCTCTAAGCCAAGACAATTTAGAATCCAAATCATCTTCCCTACTTATATTTCCTTCTTTGTACTTCCAATGAGCTGCAATACCATACTCGGCAGTTCTATGCATTTCATAAGTACGAATTTGTATTTCAAAAGGTTTACCCTGTGGTCCTATAACAGTTGAATGCAATGATTGATACATATTAGGCTTAGGCATAGCAATATAATCCTTAAATCTTCCTGGCATAGGCTTATATAATGTGTGAACTATTCCTAATGCAGCATAGCAATCGCTTATTGAATCAACTAATATTCTTATTGCAGTTAAATCAAATATTTGATCTAATGTTTTATTCTTTTTTACCATTTTGTTATATATACTATAGAAATGTTTAGGTCTTCCTTCAATTTCAGCACTTATACCCGAACTAGCAAGGCTCTTTTGAAGTGAATCTACTATTTTACTGATATTTTCTTCACGTTCAGCTCTCTTTTCTGCTATTTTTTTTACCAAACTATAGTACTGATTCGGATTTAAATATCTGAGTGACAAATCTTCGAGTTCCCACTTTATTTTTGATATACCTAATCTGTGTGCAAGCGGTGCATATATATCGAGAGTCTCCCTTGCCTTCTCCTTCTGTTTAAAAACAGGCATAAATTTTAGTGTTCGCATATTATGCAATCTATCTGCTAATTTGATAAGAATAACCCTAATATCCTTTGCCATTGCCAAAAGCATTTTTCTAACATTATCAGCCTGCTGTTCTTCTTTAGACTTGAATTCAATCTCCCCTAATTTTGTAACACCTTCAACCAAATCAGCAATCTCATCACCAAATATATCCGAAATATCCTTATATGTGTATTCAGTATCCTCAATAATATCATGTAAGAGTCCTGCCGCTATTGTTGCTGTATCTAATCCTAGCTCTGCTAATATACAAGCCACTTCTACAGGATGAATTATATAAGGTTCACCCGACTTTCTTCTTTGTTCCTTATGTGCCGCATATGCCATATCATATGCTTTTTTTATTAAATTTTTATCAATATTGTTACAATTATCATCTACTATAAATAATAACTTACTTAGCATACATAAACTCTCCTAAAGTGAAAGGCTGGTACACCCACCAGCCATTTTTTAAGTTCATTATATAATATTGTGTTAAAATATGCAATTTATAATTATAATTTTTATTTCATTAATATAATTTTAATTGAAATATTATTAAATATTATATTTCAAAAGCGACATCACATCATAATCTTTTAGTTTTTCTCTTCCTCTTAAATCGGTAAGTTCAATTACAAATGCTAATGCTACGATATCTCCACCCATTTCTTCTATAAGTTTGCTAGCAGCAGCTATTGTACCTCCAGTTGCTAACAAATCATCAACTATTGCTACCCTCATGCCAGGCTTTATTGCATCCTTGTGTATCTCAATCTTATCTTTACCATATTCAAGATCATACTCAACTGAAATTGTATCATAAGGTAATTTACCAGGTTTTCTAATAGGTACAAAGCCTTTCTTCATTTTATATGCAACTGGTGCCCCAAACAAAAAACCTCTAGCCTCTGGTCCAACAATAACATCAATATTTTTATCATTTAAATACTCAGCTAATTTATCAATTGTTTCATTTAATGCTTCACCATCTTGAAGTAAAGGCGTAACATCTTTAAAGCTAATACCTTCTTTTGGGAAACCTTCAATTATTCTAATCTTATCATTTAAGTTCATACTAACTCCCCCTTACAAAAATATTTTCATTCTTAATCTTATGAGCTTCTGTATACAAATATTTCGCAATCTGTTCAGCTCTAAAATAATTTGAGGTAGTAAACAATTCTATTATAATCCTTGCATTATCTATAAGACCTACAGCATTCATAGTTGGCTTTATAGTATCAATTAGCTTAAATAAATTATCGATATTGATATCTATAATGTTGTGAATTTTCATTAATGCCCTAATTCCATAATTGTTCGTATGTTTTAAATATTTCATTCCTGCATCCAAAATAAGTCTATTCTCTCCAGTCAACTTTACTCCACATGAAAGAGTACCCAACATTGCTAAATCTACATATCTGTAAAAATATTTTATTTTATAACAATTAGATAGTGTTTGAATTAATTTAAAAACAACACCAGAACAGGATAATTCTTTAAAAGGATACTCACATCCTTTTTGGCTCGGATTTATAGAAATATCATTTAAAACCGTATCATCAAAATATTGATTCCCAATTATTATAACATCGATTCCCATTCTATTGCATAACTCCACTTCAATAGAAGAATTGTTTCCACAACCAATACATAATATTAAATCTGGATTTAAAAATTTCAAATGACCCAAGACATCATCATAATTTAAACATTTATTGCAATCAATATTGCTGGTAATAAAATGTTCAACATCAGCATTTAAATATCTCATAACCAAGAGTAGCATTGATACACTTGTTATACAATCAACATCTGGATAAGAATAAAGTATTATCTTTTCTCTGTTATTTATAGAACTAATTATTCTTTTCAATAACTCACTCATATTCTTTAAAAGATATGGATTATAATTTTTATAGTATGAGTCAATTTTAAAGGGTATACTATTCTGTTTTTCTATTTTCTCTGAATGCTTAAACATAAAATTACCCCCAAATTATTTAAAAAACATATATATTATAATTTATAATTCGATATTTTACAAATTTTTTTGTAAAAAAAACACCAAAGTAATAATTTACCTTGGTGTCTAAATAATCTACCTTAAACATTTATGCCTTTGCAATTGACTTTCTCTTCTTTAATAGCACCCATATAGGACTTGCAATAAATATAGATGAATAAGAACCTGAAATAATACCAACTATCAATGGAATAGCTAACTCTCTTATAGATGGAACGAATATCAATACAGCTACAATCGTAAATAGTGTTGATAAACTAGTGTTTATCGATCTAGCCAAAGTTTGGTTTACACTCATATTTGTTAATTCATCTAAACTAAGCTTATGCGACTTTTTCATATTTTCTCTTATTCTATCAAACACAACAATAGTATCATTTATAGAATATCCTAGAATAGTCAACATAGCCGCAATAAATGGTGAATTCAATTTCAAACCAAATATAGCATACACGCTTAATGTAATTAAAATATCGTGAACCAAAGCTATTATTGCGGCTAAGCCAAATGTAAATTCAAATCTCATTGCTATGTAAATGAGCATAGCTATTGATGCAATAATTACAGCAATCCAAGCTTTCTTTGTTAACTCTTTCCCTATAACAGAACCAATCGTTTCTTCTGATAAAAGTTTAGCAGATTTAAACGATTTTATAACATCATCCTTCAATGCACCAACTTTTTCTTCTTCAATAGCACCACTCTTTATTGTCATTTCTATCTCTTTTTGATTTGTTGTACGTAAAGAATAAGAATCTGATTTTACATACTTTCCTATAACATCTCTTACAGTATCCAAATCTTGAGTCGTTACTTTCTTCCCAATGTCTACTGTAATAACAGAACCACCTTTAAAATCTATTCCAAAATTAAGACCCTTAAAAGCAATAAATCCTAAACCTATAATAATTATAGTTAAAGATATTGCAATCCAAATTTTAGTCTTTTCAACAACTTTTAGCATAAAATTACCTCCTCTTTACTCCGAAGTAGCTTGCCTTCTTTAACATTCCCATGTCTATTGCAAATCTCATCAATAATTTTGTAACAGTCAAAGCCGTAAATATACTTATAACTATACCAATCATTAGTGTTAAAGCAAAGCCTTTTACTGAACCTGTTCCAACAGAGTAAAGAACTATTCCGGCGATAATAGTTGTAATATTAGAATCTAATATAGATGAAAGTGCTCTATGGAAGCCAGACTCAACTGAAGACCTTATTGATTTACCCGTCTTCAATTCTTCTTTAATCCTTTCAAATATAAGCACATTAGCATCAACTGCCATACCTATAGTCAAAAGCATACCCGCAATACCTGCAAGTGTCATTGTAGCACCTATTGCAGAAAATACTCCCAAATCTAATATTATAAATAATGCCAAAGCAATATCTGCTATAATACCAGGTACTCTGTAATATAGTATCATAAATAACATAACCAATAAAACACCAATTTTAGCTGCTTTCATACTAAGCGGAAGAGCATTTTTGCCTAGTGTTGCCCCTACCGTTTTATGCGTAACTGTTTTAACAGGAACCGGTAATGCACCTGATTTAATAATGCTTGCTTGGTATGCAGCTTCATCTTGAGTCATATTACCACTAATAACGGCATTTCCATCTGTTATAACGTCATTAACAACAGGTGCAGTCAATACTTGGTCATCCATATAGATTGAAATTTTCTGCTTTACAAACTTTCTTGTAGCATCAGCAAACTTTTTAGCCCCATCTGTTGTCAATTCTAATTTTATCTCAGGCTTTCCAAATTGATCTAAAACAGGTTTAGCATCCTTAACATCTTTACCAGTTAAAATAACTTTATTATCTGGGCCAACAAACTTTAATTCCCCAGTTTTTTCTAACATTGCAATAATTGACTTTGAATTCGATTCACCTGGTATTTCAATCCTAATTCTCTTCTGTCCCTCAGCGGCAACTGTGGTTTCTGCTATACCAAGCTTATCTACTCTTCTCTTCAACAATTCTATTACTCTATTACGGTCTTCCTGTTTCACATTATCTGCTTGAATCTCTTCAACAACTGAAATTCCTCCCTGTAAGTCTAAACCCTTGTTAATAGATTGTGTAAATGGTAAAAAATTATAATTTCCTAGTGTAAATCCATTGAATCCCCAATAACCTAAAAAGCCCGTCATAAGTACAAATAATATAAAAAACGCTGTACTTCTCCCTTTTTTCATGTTTATCCTCCTTCGCTAACCATTGCATTATAATATTCCATAAGCAACATTATATTACTTTTAGTTAAATTAGTCAATAATAGGTAATAATTCTTGTCTTTCTTCCATTCTTTTAGCTTTTAATGCAATAGCACATTCTATTCTTTTTTTCTGCATTTCACACCCAATTTCATATGGTATATGAATATCTTTATTGAAATTATAATTATTTGCTTGACATCCCCCACTGCAATAAAATCTAGCCCAGCACTCTCTACATTGCGGTTTATTGTAAATATGTGCATTTTTAAATTCAGTGGCCATATCTTCATTGAATTCTTCAGTAAAAATATTGCCCATCTTAAAATCTTCATTTCCAATAAATTGATGACAAGGATATATATCGCCATCAGGTGTTACCGCTATATATTCATGTCCTGCACCACAACCAGATATCCTTTTATAAACACATGGTCCACCATTTAAATCAATATTAAAATGATAAAAATTGATTTTCTTACCTTCCTTTTCACGTTTTAAAATTTCATCATATAATCTATCGTACTCGTCAAATATTTTAGGTAAATCTTCCTTTCTTATAGATAAAGTATGTTCATCTGGAAGAACAACAGGTTCAATAGAAATCTCCGTAAAGCCTTGATCTGATAAATGAATTACATCTTCACAGAAATCCAAATTATTTCTCGTGAAAGTTCCTCTTACATAGTGAAGCTTGTCCTTATCTCTTTTTTCTACCATTTTTTTTATTTTAGGCATTATAGAATCATATGTTCCAGAACCATCTATTCTAATCCTAACTTTATCATTAACCTCTTTCCTTCCATCAATACTTAATACAATATTGACCATGTTTTCATTCAAATAATCCATTAATTCATCATTGAGCAATGTACAATTTGTTGTCATAGTAAATCTAATATTTTTATTGTGTATTTTTTCCTGTTCTCTAGCATATGAAACAATCTCCTTTATCTGTTTCATAGCCATTAATGGTTCTCCTCCAAATAGGTCAACTTCAATATTTTTTCTAGGACCAGAATGTTTTATAACATAATCAATAGCTTTTTTGCCAACTTCTACCGGCATAGCCTTTCTTTCACCATGATATTCCCCTTCATCTGCAAAACAATATTTACATCTCAAATTACAATCATGAATAACATTCAAGCACAATGCTTTTATGTAAGTAGGACTTGTACCACTTTCATTCGCTATATCCTCATATAGATCTTTTGAATAAAGAATATCTTCCCTAATTAAATATTCAATTTCATCATAAGCTTCACTTATTTCTTCTCTAGAATATTTATCTTTTAATTTTTCAATCACATTTTGCTTATCCAACAATTTTTCTTCATCCAAAATATCATATACCAGTTCATCAACTTTATGAACCGAACCTGAATTTACGTCTAATACAAAATATTCATTGCCTTGTTTAAATTTATGTATAAATGCCACGTCCATTCCTCCTGTATCAAACTAAATTTTAAGCAGTAACAATCTTGTTACTGCTTTAAAGATAATATTATCTTTCGCATGCTAAATTAGCAACAGTACATGAAGTTTTACATGCTGATTGACAAGAATTTGCACATTCCTTGCATCCTGGTCTTTTTAAGCTTTCTTTTAAATTTGATTTATTAATAACTTTAATATGCTTCATTTATATTCCCCCATTGCTCAAAGATTTCCTTAAGATTATATCATAAATATTTTTTAAAATAAAGTATTTTTAAAGATTTATTCCTAGCATTCCCGATAAAGCTCCAACCATCAAGGCTATTAGTATCCTCAATATATCCTTAGTTCCAATAATAAAACCCCTTCCAGCTATAACTGAAACAATATAAATAACAAAACAATATAATAGTGCCACAAGCATACCCGTGAGCCATCCTTTTCTACCTGCTTTTTTAGCCGCAAATGCTGCTCCATATAATACACTAATACAAGTTATTATCATTAAAAAAATAGCTTTAACCTTTACATTATCCGGGAAAATCATTGTAATAGCTGAATATATCAGTAATGCTATTACTGTCAGTATTATGCCTCTTATAACCCCTTCAGAAATACATGAAAATTTAATATTCTTACTCATAAAAGCGCCCCCCATTTACCAATTAATATTAATTATGTAAACAGGAGGTCTTTTATTACTCTTTTTTTGAATTCTAAAATATTATCTGTTATTTACTTTCAACATTTTCATTGTTACTTGATAGTACAGTAGAAATTCCATTCTTACTCAATTTTATTCTGGCTCTATCAGGACCAGATTCTAAAATTATGTAATCATCTTTTATGTTGATTATTTTTCCCATTATTCCACCTTTTGTCATTATCTCATCGTTTACTTTAAGATCATTCAACATCTGATTGTATTTCTTTTTTCTTCTGCTTTCTGGAATAAAAATAATCAAATAAAACAGTACAAGTATCACAATTATAGGTATCATTGATGCCCATTGTTGCATGTTATTCCCTCCTTTCCATATTTATATTGTAATCTAAATTCTAATTTTTATCAAATTGATAATATATTTTTATTATATATTAAGCTTTGCCATTCCATTCTTGCAATTTTTGTTCTTTAAATTCATCAAAATAATCATTATCAATTGCATCTCTAATATCTTCCATTAGCTTATTATAAAAATATAAATTATGCAACACACATAATCTCATAGCAAGCATTTCCTTAGCTTTAAATAAATGCCTAATATATGCTCTTGAGTAATTTCTACATGCCGGGCACTGACAACCTTCGTCAATAGGTGAATCATCTAATTCATATTTTTTATTAAATAAATTTATCTTACCATTTTTGGTGAATACATGACCATGTCGTCCATTTCTCGCAGGAAGTACACAATCAAAGAAATCAACCCCTCTTGATACAGCCTCTAAAATATTACTAGGAAGACCTACCCCCATTAAATATATTGGTTTGTCTTGAGGTAAATATGGAACAACTGCATCAATTATTCTATACATTTCGTCATGTGTTTCACCAACTGCCAATCCTCCAATTGCATAACCATCTAAATTCATTTTTGAAATTGTTTTAGCATGTTCTATTCTTATATCCTCATATGTTCCACCCTGATTAATTCCAAATAACATCTGCTCTTTATTAACAGTATTTGGTAGAGAGTTAAGTCTGTCCAATTCATTTTTGCATCTTTCAAGCCATCTTGTTGTCCTTGCAACAGACCTTTCTACATATTCTCTTGGCGAAGGATTAGGAATACATTCATCAAATGCCATAGCAATAGTTGACCCTAGATTGCTCTGGATTTGCATACTTTCCTCTGGTCCCATAAATATCTTTCTACCATCAATATGCGAACTAAAATATACTCCTTCCTCCTTTATCTTTCTAATACCCGAAAGAGAAAAAACTTGAAATCCACCCGAATCTGTTAATATAGGTCTATCCCAATTCATAAATTTATGAAGTCCACCCATCTTTTTTACAATTTCATCTCCTGGTCGCAAATGTAGGTGATATGTATTAGATAATTCTACTTGACAACGTATTTCTTTTAAATCCATGGTTGATACCGCTCCTTTAATAGCAGCTAACGTACCCACATTCATAAATACGGGAGTCTGAATAACACCATGAACCGTCTTAAATTCACCTCTTCTAACCTTACCACTTTTTTTTAATAGTTTATATTCTCCCATTTTATTCACTTCCTTTGTTAATTTTTGTAATCACTTTATGAACATAGCATCTCCAAAGCTAAAGAATCTATATTTTTCTTCAACTGCTATCTTATAAGCATTCATAACTTTTTCTTTTCCTGCTAAAGCACTTACAAGCATAATGAGCGTTGATTGTGGCAAATGGAAATTTGTAATTAATGCATCAAGAACTTTGAATTTATATCCTGGATAAATAAATATATCTGTCCAACCAGACTTTGCTTCTACATTTCCACTTTCATCAGCTATGCTTTCCAATGTTCTACAAGAAGTTGTACCAACAGCTATTACCCTTCCACCATTCTCTTTTGTTCTATTAATAAGCTCCGCTGTTTCCTTAGACATTTCATAGTATTCTGAATGCATATGATGCTCTTCAATAGTATCTGATTTTACTGGTCTAAATGTACCCAATCCTACATGCAGTGTTACATATCCAATTTTAACACCCTTTTCTTCTATTTTCTTCAATAATTCCTGTGTAAAATGTAACCCCGCTGTTGGTGCAGCTGCAGAACCCAACTCCTTTGAGTACACTGTTTGATATCTATCCTTATCTTCTAATTGTTCTGTTATATATGGTGGCAAAGGCATTTGTCCAAGCTGATCCAATACTTGCTCAAATATGCCTTCATACTCAAATTTCACAATTCTACTTCCATCTTCACCCATACCCATTATCTCTGCTTTTAACTCACCATCACCAAAAACAAATCTTGAACCAATCTTAGCCCTCTTGCCTGGCTTAACTAGTGTTTCCCAAGTATCTTCAGATACTCTTTTAAGCAAAAGGAATTCCATTTTGCCTCCAGTATTTTCTTTAATGCCAAAAAGTCTAGCTGGCAAAACTTTTGTGTTATTGAGAATTAAACAATCTCCATCTCTTAAATATTCAATAATATTTTTAAATTTCCTATGCTCAATATTCCCTGTTTTTTTGTCTAAAACCAATAGCCTAGACTCATCTCTTTTTTCTATTGGATGCTGTGCTATATATTCCTGTGGTAAATCAAAATCAAAATCTTTAACTTTCAAATCTACTACACCCTTTCTGTCATCAAAATTTAAATCAGCTTATGTATTCAAAAATAACAAGTCAGTTATTTTATTGAATATACATTGATTAATCACTATTGAATATACTACATTGTTTAACATTATCTTGCATTGAAGTTGATGTTCTACTCTTTGAAGCTTTTCTCCCAAAATGTTCAAAAGCTTTATCACCCGCAATTCTTCCTCGTGGAGTTCTAATAATAAATCCTTTTTGAAGTAAATATGGTTCATACACATCTTCTATAGTTTCAGTTTCTTCACCAATAAAGTATGCAAGTGTTTCAATTCCAACTGGTCCACCATTAAAATTATCTATTATTGCTAACAATATCTTTTTATCTATTCTGTCAAATCCTTCATCATCTATTTCAAGCAATTCAGAAGCTTTTCTTACAACTTCATCATCTATAATTCCATCTCCTCTGACTTCACAATAATCTCTAACCCTCTTAAGCAACCTATTAGCAATTCTTGGTGTACCTCTTGATCTCTTTGCTATTTTATAAGCCGCTTCTTGTTGTATTTTTACATCCAAAATATCAGAAGATCTTATAACTATTTCAGATAGTTCTTTCTCATCGTAGAACTCCATAGAACACATTACACCGAATCTATCTCTTAATGGTGATGTTAATAATCCTACCCTTGTCGTCGCTCCTATAAGAGTAAATTTAGGCAAATCAATTCTTATGGATTTTGCCGCTGCACCCTTTCCAATAACTATATCCAAAGCATAATCTTCCATAGCAGGATACAATATTTCTTCTACTGCTCTATTAAGCCTATGAATTTCATCTATAAAAAGAACATCAAAATCCTTCAAGTTTGTCAGTATTGCAGCTAAATCTCCTGCCCTTTCGATTGCAGGCCCAGAAGTAATTTTTAGTTCTCCTCCCATTTCTTTTGCAATAATATTCGCTAAAGTTGTTTTACCTAATCCAGGAGGTCCATACAAAAGAACATGATCAAGTGGTTCATCTCTTTTTTTAGCTGCTTCAATAAAAATTTTCAGTTTTTCTTTTACTTTTTTCTGACCTATATATTCACTTAATCTTTGTGGTCTTAATGAATACTCTGTCACTATATCTTCTTCAAGTACTGAAGAAGTAATAATTCTTTCTTCCATAGTATCACCCTTAATTCATCAAAATTTTCAAGGAATTTTTAATAATATTTTCTATTGAATCATCTTTTTCGACATTTTTAAGTGCCTTTTTCGCTTCCTTTTCTGTATATCCAAGCGACATGAGTGCAGCCATTGCTTCCATACTGTTATTACTCGACTCACTATTTATAATTATATTTTCATCTTCAGCACCAATGGCACTTTCGCTAACATCTATCTTATCTTTTAATTCTAGAATTATCCTTTGAGCTATCTTTTTACCAATACCCGGTGCCTTAATAATAGTTTTCATATCTGAGGAAATTATAGAATATTTCAATTTATCTATACTTGTTATCGATAATAGGGATAATGCTGCCTTAGTACCTACACCATTAATAGTTATAAGTTTATTAAACATATCGAGTTCATCTTTTGTTAAAAAACCATATAACCCAATAAAATCTTGTCTAACAATTTGCACCAAATAAAGCAGTACTTCTTCATCAACTTTGGGCATTTTAGCCATTGTACTTCCGGATGTAAATATTTTGTACCCTAATCCATTATTCTCTATTATAACATAATCCTTATTTATACCTTTAAAAAAGCCTTTAATATACTCATACATAAACTCAACCCCTTACAAAAGACTACAATATACTTTACCATCTAAATTGCTTTAATTCAATACTATCACACATTAAGTTAAAATTAAATCGTTCAAAATGAAAAAGAGACCATCTTTAAGATAGTCCCTATGATTTAAACATTGCCTTAACTCCTTCTTCAGCCTCTTCTCTAGAATTATATTGATATTCTTTACCCCCAAATTTCAAATATATGATATCATCTTCGGGTAATTTATCCACAAATATATCAGTAACATCTTTCTTTGGATCTTCAATAAATAATTCTCCCTTTTCATTGGTTTTAAAAATTGCTATTCTATTATTCTTAATACCTATCACATACTTATTAGGCTCATACTTGTATTTTTTATATTTTCTCGTAAAAAATATTTTATTTCCTTCAATCTTTTCAAAATTATAGTCTTCTTTTCCAAACATATTTATTAGTTCTTCTTTAGACATAGATAAAACTATCTTTTTATCATCGTACTTACTTATAGTTTCATCAATTATGCATTTTTCTTTTTTACTTTGTTCATCGGTAATATACTTACTTTGATAGATTATTTTAACACAATCATCATCTGAGTATACATGCTCAATATAACTAATAACAGCTTCTTTATTGCTATTCAAATTTACATTTATCCACAAACCTAATCCTAAAACTATTATTAACAACATAAGAAATTCGATTAAATAATTTCTCTTAAACATAAAATCACTCCCTTTAAATCTGATTTTACCCAAATGTTGTAATTTTATTCAAATATGGGGAGCAAATTTTAAACTACTACAAAAATTAGCGCTGTAACTTGAGATACAATTGTAAATATAACTTCACACAAACGCCCTAGAACGTTTTCAAATGTTCTAGGGCATTTGTATATATTTTAAATTTAGAAACCTTACAGGGAATATAAGTCAGTGTAAAAGATTCACCTGTATTCTAACTATTTTATAGAGATTTAATTAGTTCAAAAAGCTTTACAGCTGCTTTTCTTGGACCTTCCTTTTCTTTGCCATCTATACCTAAGCATGTTCTTATCACACCAACTTTTACATTATTCTCATAGAATTTATTGAAATATTTCTCTAAAAGTTTATCCATTTCTTCTTTTCTCTGAACAGGACCAAATGGATTTGCAAAATAAGAAGTTACAAGTCCCTTTTCAGTAGTCGTTCCCTTTGCCATTCTTGCTCCAGCTTTAAAAACTGGGATTGCCTCCTCTGGAGTATTGAAGAATTGAATTTCTTCTCCTTCTTCATAATTATTTGCATAAAGGAAAATATCTACAGGATATCCTCTCATTATTTCGCTGTAACTGGCTACAGGTATAATAACCCTAGCGTTTATCTTGTCAGGATTCATAAATATACTTCTATCTATATTTTTGTAAGCATATCCAACATCCAAATCATCCAATCTTACAAAAGCACCTATTTCTGTTCCATAAGCTCTCAGTTCATTTTCTTTTTCAATCTTAACAACACCCATATCATCAAATATAATTGTCATGTCCTTTATATAATCCTCACTTAGTTGTCTGAACGCTTCAAGGCTCTCTGATTTTCCAGCACCACTATCACCCATTATTATTACATTTGCAGTTTTACCATTCTTCATAGTTATATTAACCATAGCTCCATGTATAGGTATATAACCAGATTCAATCATTTTGATGTTATGAATTGTTAAGAGCATTTTTTTCATATATCCAAAATAATCTATATCTTCATTATGATTTGCATATCCAAGAATTATATCATTACTTTTATCTTTATAAAAAACTGTTTTCATTTCATTATTATTATCTCTTATTCCATAAACATAAATAATATCAGGTTTCTTACCATTGTATTCCTCTTCTCTTGCAATCTCAAATAAATTGCTTAAAGATACTCCCTGAGTCATAAAATCTCTGTGAAAATACACATATGCTAGTAACTCTCCCACTTTAATTGGGAAGCAAAACCAATGATCAGCATTTATCGAAAGTCCCTCTAATGGATTTTTAAATTCTTCCTTAAATATTCCACTTCTTTTGTTTCTCTTTGGATAACTTATAAAAGGCGTCTGAAGTAGTATGGAATCAACAAATGGAACTGCATTTAAAAATGAATATTCTTCTGGACAATTGCCTTTAATATCATTCAATATTAAACCAACATTTCCACCTGCAGACAACTGTCTATAAACCTTGTGATTATATCCCAAGACAGTTTCTTCTATTTTTCTATAAGTATCCAATACCAGCTTTGTAAAATTGTAATTAGCTTCTATAAAACTAACATTTTGAAGTCCATCACCAATCCTTTTATTATGCACAATAGTATATCTCTCTATTTTTCTCCAAAAGTTATATAACCCTTCAATAAGCTCAACAAATTTTTCAGTATCTTTTAAAAGACACGCATATCTAGCATCGATTTTCTTTATACTGTCTACATCTAAAACAACTAAAAGTTTAAACAATGTTACTATACAGTCCATTAATACATCATCATCATTATCTATACAATTTACTATATAGTTGTATATTCCACAATCACGTTTTTTTATTCTTTTTATATAAGTACCCAAAACTTTTTTAAATCCATAGCTATCCAATAATGCTTCTGATGTAACACAATATTTAGCTGTAAAATTAATCATAGCTTTATCTCTGCTTAAAGAAAATTCCTTTTTCACAATAATGCCCCCTATCCTTTCAAATTATGCATTCTAACTGCTATTATATTGCATTTTTCGCACTTTTCTGTATTGTATCACATATTTGATTTTTTTACTTTTTCATATCTATCATAAATAAATATTGTCATCAATCATTATGTGAATTCATTGTGTAAACACTATTTTAAATAGTCGAACACTATTAGTATACTGTAAAACAATTAATAAATCAAGCTTTAATTTTTACTTTTATTACAATTTAATTATATGATGTTTTATTTTGGTATTTATATATTTGAAAGTTTTATTTTTGAATCTTTCTTTTCTGCTTTAAAAAATATTATATTATAAAGAGTGAATTATTCAATTTATCTATCTACTATAAATGAGCAAATTTCAATCAATTAAATGTAAAATAACATTTTAGTGCGATTATTAATCATCATTTAGTACAGGAAAATAGTGAAATACTGTATGATATGATTATTTTGAAGAAAATATTATGTCGGTACTGCCGAACTGGAACTGTATCATCTGAAACAATCCAAAAATATATTCAAAGCCAAAAGAAAAAAGCTGTCCTAAATGGACAAGCTTATTTGAGTCTTTCTAATATTCTTAAAACATCTTTAGGGAACTGATTTGTTTGAACCATCATAGCATTACCTGCTTCAACCAAAATATTATTCTTTGCAAGTTTCATCATTTCTTCTGCAATATCCGCATCTCTTATACTACTTTCAGCATCTATAACCCTATCCGTAATATCACCTAAATCATTATAACTGCTTTCAAACCTATTTTCTAATGCACCAAATTTACTTCTTGCTTTTAGAACCTTTTCTATTGCTTCATCAATAGCACCTATAGAATTATCTATAGCATTAGTATCTGTCAAATCTATTAAATATTTTCCTGATGAATCTTTCAAATTCAATCCTTTAGAAGTTACATCACATGCTTGTATAGCAATTTGTTCGTCCACATTATTACCAACCTGTGTTTTTATAACATCATTGTTATTCAATATATTAACACCATTGAAATCAGTTCTATTAGCTAAACTTTCAATACTATCGAGCATCTGATTTATTTCGATTTTTATGTCTTTCTTGTCAGATTTACTAGTAACTCCCCCACCTTCTACTAAAAGCTCTCTAATCCTTTGCAAACTTTCAGTAATACCATTCAATCCACCTTCTGCTGTCTGAAGCATACTTATACCATCTTGAACATTTTTATTAGCCATTTGCAAACCTCTAATTTGAAGTCTAAACCTTTCGCTCTTAGCAATGGCATTTGGTCCTTCTCCTGCCTTGTTTATCCTGTATCCAGATGAAATTCTGCTCATAGCAATACTCTGACTTTTCAAATCTTTCACATAACTCCTGTATACATTTAAAGAAGCTAAATTGTGACTAAGTCTCATACAATCACTCCAACATACAAATTTTAAGTTCTAATTTCATATTGTCTTTATGCTCTTTTATCGATATGATTACCTAAATTAGGATCTACAGCTTGTTTTAGCATTTGATTCATATTTGCTGCATTCTCTTTAGAAACATTCATAGCCTTCTTTAATACAAGCAAACTAGCCCCATCATTTATTTTATTATGATTATTTATTATTGACAACATTGCTATATCCACTATTCTCACCCCCCTATACTATGTTTATCGAACAAGTTTTTAGAAAATGAAGAAAAAGTTTTTTTGTAATGAATCGAGAATAAGGAATTGTGAATAGTAACAGTCTAGCAAATTTGCGTTCACATACTAGCACATCGTTTCGTCATCCTTTTTTATCTCTTTTCTGTCACCACATAATTCATTGATCTCTTCTACACTTAACCCTGTAGCTTTTGATACCATATACTCATCTATACCCATGTTTAATAAGTTTTTTGCAGTTTTAATGATTCCTTCCTTAATTCCTTCTTTGATTCCTTCCTTGATTCCTTCCTTGATTCCTTCCTTAATCCCTTCTTTAATTCCTTCTTTGATTCCTTCTTCTCTTCCCTTCTCCTCAGCAGCATTAATCTCGGCATTTCTTACCATCATCGCTTTTAAATCATTTTCATATATTTCTCTTTCTTCCTTATTTAAACTCATTATATCTAGCCTCTCAGCTGCTTTTTTTATCTCCTCACTCTGTGCTAATTCTTTAGGAACAGTATCCTTATCAAATTCATACGCTTTTGTTAAAAATGCTGCCCATCTATCTAGCGTTGTCTTTATTTCACTAAAATCTTTCTTGAATTTTGGAAGTTCTATAAAATGCAGTTCAAACAAATTACTAAATGACTTCTTGCTCTTTACATTGTATATTTTGTAAACATTATGATATTCTTCTTCATCTAAATATCCAAAGTCCAATATATTTATGCCTATAGTCTTCTTCAGCAAATTAAATTCATATCCACTTTCTATTTGGTCTGAATATACCTTCGCCCAGTAATACAAAGCTCTCTTGTCATAAAAGCTCTGCTCTGCAATCTGCATTTCTATATCATACCATACTCCTTTTTCATCTACTGCCTTTATATCAAGTATGCTCATCTTACCTTGCCTGTAATTTGCTAAGTTATAAGGGTTTTTTAACTCTATATCCACTATTTGCTCATCTTCACTCAACACTGAATTTATAAACGATATCAAAA
>NZ_LTBA01000002.1 GCF_001594005.1 Clostridium tepidiprofundi DSM 19306
TCTAGTCTTCCTCAATTATTTAAACCTCCTCAAACAATATAAATTAGTATTCCACTAATAATATTCGTTGAGTACATATACATATTTATAACATTTTAATGCGAAGAATTTTTAATCTTTAGAGCTGACACAATATATTCTATTTTTATAAAAAGATGTTTCCCTCTATTTGGAAAACATCTTTTTATAATTATTATCTTAATTGAGCACCTAATTTATATTCAAGTGTCCTCAATATCTTATCATGTACTTTGTTAACTTCTTTATCTGTTAATGTCTTATCACTTACTCTGTATACTATAGAATAAGCTATGCTCTTCTTACCTTCTGGAATCTGTTTACCCTTATAAACATCAAATAATTTATAGCTTTCAACTATATTTCCTCCAGTTTTTGCTATTATATC
This sequence comes from Clostridium tepidiprofundi DSM 19306, assembly GCF_001594005.1. GTDB lineage: Bacteria > Bacillota > Clostridia > Clostridiales > Clostridiaceae > Clostridium_AC > Clostridium_AC tepidiprofundi. The sequence continues at coordinate 407 of NZ_LTBA01000002.1, forward strand.
TTCTATATATTGAACTAAAACAGTATCATCCACAAGAATAGCAATATCTCTTGTCACTGCTGGGTATTTAGGTAGTGGTGTATACTTTTTATCTAATTTTGAATTTGCATACAAAATATCTAAATCAATTTCTGCAATATAGCATCTTTCTTCAACTCCATAATTTTCACACACATCTGGATGTATTTCTCCTAATACACCTATAAATTTATTTTTAATATAAATTGCAGCAGTTTTTCCAGGGTGGAATGATGGATTATTTTGTTCTCTTTCAAATTTAATTTTATCAATTCCTAATGCATCAATAATATTCTCTACAACACCTTTTAAATTGAAATAATCTACTCCTCCATACATACCTATGGTTAAAATATTTTTTTCTTCTGGAAGTTTATTTTCGTCTTTATTAGGTATATATATTTTTCCAATTTCAAAAAGTCTAGCACTTTCGTTACTTCTAGTATAATTTCTTGACATTGCTTCCATCATAGAAGCAATTGTGGTTGTTCTCATTATACTAAAATCTTCTCCTAAAGGATTCTTAATCTTTACAACATTTCTTAAGTTGCTTTCAGCAGGAACTAAAATTTTATCAAACACTTTTGGACTAACAAATGAATAACTTATAGATTGATTTAATCCACTGTTAATCAAAGTTTGAATAGTTTTGTCATCTAAAATTTGTTTTTGACTTTTTCCACCTCTAAGAGTTTCACTACTAGGTATTGTTGCTGGAATATTATTATAGCCATAAAGTCTCGCAATCTCTTCTGCTATATCTTCCTTTATGTTTATATCGACTCTAAATGTAGGTACAGAAACAACCAAATTATCATCTTTGATTTCTGTTTTTAGCTCTAATCTGTCAAGATATTCTTTCATTTTTTCTTTATCTATGTTAGTACCCAAGAAACTATTTATCCAATTTGCATCAACAGTAATTGTATGTTCTGAAACATTTTCAGTATAAATATCTATACATCCCTGCATAATCTCACCAGCACCAATTTCCTGTATTAAATGACAAGCTCTATCCATAGCACGTTTAACACCATTAATATCAATCTCTTTTTCAAATTTTGATGATGCATCTGTTCTCAAAGCTAATTTGCTTGTTGTATTTCTTATGTTTACAGCATCAAAACTAGCACACTCTAATACTACTTCTGTTGTATCACATTTGACTTCTGAATTTTCTCCACCCATTATACCTGCTAATGCAATGGTTTTTTCTCCATCTTTTATGCACAGAATTTCTTTATCTAATGTTCTTTCTATTCCATCTAATGTTGTAAACTTTTCTCCATTCTCCGCTCTTTCAACTACTATTTTATTAGACGTTATTTGTCTTCTATCAAAAGCATGTAATGGCTGACCTAATTCAATCATAACAAAATTAGTTACATCTACTATGTTATTTATAGGTCTAATACCTGCTTCAATAAGTCTTTCCTGCATCCATTCTGGGGAAGGTTTAATATTTACATTTTTAATTCCTTTAGCCATATATCTTTTGCATAATTTATCTTGAATTTCTACACTAATTTCATTTTCTATATTTTCAGCACATGAAGCTTTGTATTCTACATTAGGAATTCTATACTCTTTTCCTAGTGTAGCAGCAGTTTCTCTTGCTATTCCTATAATTCCTAAACAATCTGGTCTGTTTGAAGTTATTTCAAAATCAATTACTGCACTCTCAAGTCCCAATACTTCTTTAATATCCTTGCCAACAGGAGTATCAGAAGGTAATATCATAAGTCCTTCAATTGGTTTTCCATCTGCTATGCCCAATTCTTCTTCTGAGCAAAACATTCCATTTGAAACTACTCCTCTTAATTTTCCTTTTTTTATTTTAAGCCCACCATATAATGTTGAACCATGTAATGCTATTGGAACAATATCATTCTCTTTCATATTCTTAGCAGCTGTCACAATTTGAATAGGTTCTTCTTTTCCAATATCAACTTGGCAAATAACCAATTTTTCAGCATCTGGATGAGGCTCTATCTTTAAAATCTTTCCAGTAACAACCTTTTGAATCTCTTGACCACTTATTATTACTTCTTCGACTTTAGAACCACTTAAAGTTAACTTATCTGCCAATTCCTGCGGTGAAATATTTATATCTACATAATCTTTTAACCATTTAACAGGTACTTTCATTTTATAGCTACCTCCCTAATTTTTTCCTTGAATATTATACTTGAATATTATAATTGCTTAAAATTGATTTAAGAATCGCATATCACTTTCATATAAAAGCCTAATATCATCAATTCCATAATTAAGCATAACCATTCTATCTAATCCAAATCCAAAAGCAAATCCACTATACACCTCTGGATCAATACCACAATTTCTAAGTACATTAGGATGTACCATACCGCATCCTAACAACTCTATCCATCCATTTCCTTTACAAACTTTACATCCCTCTCCATTGCAAACAAAACAAGTTGCATCCATTTCAGCTGATGGCTCTGTAAACGGAAAATGATGAGGCCTAAATTTAGTCTTCATATTTTCACCAAACATCTTCTTTGTGAACAACTCAAGTGTTCCCTTCAAATCTGCAAAAGTAATTCCTTTATCAATAACTAATCCTTCAATTTGATAGAATATTGGAGAATGAGTTGCATCTACAGCATCTGAACGATAAACCTTACCTGGTGCAATCATCTTTATTGGAGGTTTTTGCTTCTCCATAGTTCTAATCTGAATTGGTGAAGTCTGTGTTCTTAAAACAATATTATCACTTATGTAAAATGTATCTTGTTCACCCCTTGCTGGATGATCTTTTGGAATATTCAATGCTTCAAAATTGTAATAATCATACTCAACCTCTGGCCCTTCTTCGATTGAAAAACCCATAGAAATAAAAATATCTTTAATCCTATCCAATGTTAATTCTAATGGATGTTTTTTACCTATGAATTGTTTTTTGCCAGGCATCGATATATCAATAATTTCACTTTTTAATCTCTTCTTTTTTTCTTCATCATTAATCTTTTTTATAGCATTTTCTAGCACTTCTTCAATAGATGTTCTAACTTCATTTGCCATTTTACCTACTATAGGTCTCTCTTCTTTTGAAAGTTTGCCCATACCTCTTAGTATTTGAGTCAATTCACCTTTTTTACCTAAATATTTTATTCTTATTGCTTCAAGTTCTTCTTTAATTTTTGCATTTTTCAATTCTTCTAATGCAGAATTTTTAATCACATTCAATTTTTCTTTCATGTTTACTGCTCCTTTCTAAAAATAATCACCAATCGCTAATCTCCAATATCCAGTGAACTCGTTTTACTAAAGCAAAACACATGACTTTATGAATTTTGGAGATATAATATTTATAATTTATAATCAAAAAGATAGCCCATCCCAAAGGGACGAACTATCTCCGCGGTACCACCCTATTTAACATATAATTAAATATATATTCTCTTAAAAAGATATCGGATTTACCGCTAATTGCTACTCTAGTTCACAATTAGAACTCCGGAGTGAACTTCGGTACAATGTAAACATAAGCAAACTCTCAGTCAATGATTTACTCTCCCTTTAAGCACATTTGTACTTACTCTCTCCATCATAGTTTAAATATTAAGTTTACCTCTTTTATAATAACAATTATTTTAATTTTCATAATCTATAAGAGTTATTATAACTTTATTTTTTAAAAATTTCAATTGTATATTTTTTGTCTAACAACTTCATACATCATAACTGCAGCAGCAACAGATGCATTTAACGATTCAGCATTTCCTGGCATAGGAATTTTACATATCATATCACTTAATTCATATACTTCTTTGCTTATACCATTTCCTTCGTTTCCAACAGCAATTATTATATTATCAGTCAAATTTAGCTCATAAAAATCCTTATCAGCTCCAAGTGAACTAGTTACAACTTTAAAACCTTTGCTTTTTAAGTCATTTACTAGTGACAAATCCAAATCCTCAAATACAGGTATATTAAATATAGAACCCATCGTTGATCTTAAAGTCTTTTCATTATATATATCAACAGTACCTTTAGTGACAATCACACCTGAAGCACCCGAAGCATGTGCTGTTCTAATAATTGTTCCTAGATTCCCCGGATCCTGTATCTTATCTGCTAGAATATAAAATCCATATTTAATTCCTTCATCAACAGTCCTATTTTCGACTATAGCCATTATACCCTGTGGATTTTTTGTGTTGCTTATGTTGTTAAATACAGTATCATTAACCAAATAGATTTTTGTTCCATCACATACTTTTCCATTAAGTGCATTTTGTTCCCATTTTTCTTTAAAACTGTTACTTATTATTATAGAACTAACATCAAAACTTGAATTTAATGCTTCCTCAACAAACCTTAAACCCTCAACTACAAACTTGTTTTCTTTCAATCTATGTTTTTTTATCTTTAACTTTGAAATAAGCTTTATTAAAGAATTGTCCCTACTACTTATTACTTCCAAAACAAATTCCCCTTTTCACTATTCTATTACATGTTCCAATTTGTTTAAATCCTCAATACTTCCTATAGCTACAATTATATCTCCAGATTCAATTTCTTCATCAGCTGAAGGAGAAACATCTATCTCATTATTCCTCTTTATCGCAACAACATTTATACCATATTTACCTCTTAATTGCAATTCAATCAAGTTTTTGCCTGACCAACTCGCAGGACTAACAAATTCAGCAATACTATAATCTGATGAAAGCTCAATATATTCTAGTATATTAGAAGATACTAAATTGTGAGCAACCCTTGCTCCCATATCCTTTTCAGGGAAAATAACCTTATCTGCTCCTATTTTTCGTAATACTTTTGCATGCATAGCATTATTAGCTTTTGTAATTACATGTTTCACCCCTATTTCTTTTAGGAGCAATGTAGCCATTATACTAGCTTGAATATCTTCACCTATGCTCACAACAGCAACATCAAAATTTCTAATTCCAATTGCTCTTAAACTATTTTCATCTGTCGCATCAGCTTGAACAGCATGAGTTACTGTATCAGCTATATTTTGAACCTTTTCTTCACTCGAATCAAGTGCAAGCACATCATTTCCAAGTTCAAACAATGTTTGAGCAACAGAAACACCGAATCTGCCTAAACCAATAACAACATATTGCTTTTTACTCATTTAATTCACCCCTATCCAACTAATATCTTATCTTCAGGATATCTTATAGATGCATTTCTTTTTTTACCAAATGCCAAAGCCAACGTTAATGGCCCTACTCTACCAACATACATTGTAATACTAATTATTATCTTACCAATAAAACTCAACTTTTGAGTAAGTCCTAGTGATAGCCCAACCGTACCAAATGCTGATGTAGCCTCGTATAATAAGTCTTCAAAAGGTGCAGTCGATTCAGTAATTGACAAAATCATTGTAACTGTAACAACCACGCCTAAGCTTATAACTATAATAGCAAATGCTTTATAAACAGTGTTTTTACTTATTCTTCTTTGAAATAGCTCTGTATCCTCACGTCCTCTTATAACAGAAATAACTGTAACAAACAATACACCGGCTGTAGCTGTCTTAATTCCACCAGCGGTCGAACCCGGTGAACCACCAATGAACATGAGTATTATTGTTAAAAATTTACTAGCATTAGTCATATCTGTAGTTGAAATGGAATTAAAACCTGCTGTCCTAGGTGTAATAGCTGCAAATAGCGAAGATAATATTTTTTCCTTAATTGATTTTCCCATTATTGTATTGGGATTTTTCATTTCAAACAAAAACATTAATATAGCTCCAATTACTATCAATACTGCAGTCATAAGTAACACTAGCTTTGAATGAAGCGATAACCTCTTACTCTTCTTATAATTATATATATCTAACCATACATAAAATCCCAATCCTGATACAACTATAATAGAAGAAATAGTAAGCATTATTACAGCATTGTTTGAATACCTTGTGATACTACTAAAATTTCCCATCAAATCGAATCCCGCATTACAAAAAGCAGATACAGAATGAAATATACTATAATAAATTCCTTTTATCAATCCAAATTCTGGTATGAATTGAGTTGAAAGAAGTAATGCTCCTATACCTTCTACAAGGAACGTAAAAACAAGTATGTATCTTGCCATCTTAACAAGACCAGATAATGAAAAATAATTCATAGCTTCTTGCATTACTAATCTTTCTTTTAATGTGATTTTTTTACCAAATAATAAGAAAATAAGTGTAGCAAATGACATGAAGCCTAATCCACCTATTTCGATAAGAACTAAAATAACAGTCTTCCCAAAATAACTCCAATAAGTCCCCGTATCTAACGTTACAAGACCAGTAACACATACAGCAGAAGTAGATGTAAAAATACAATCCAAAAAATTAGTTCTCACACCATTTTTAGAAGCTATAGGTAGACTTAACAAAAAAGCACCTGTAAAAATCAATATGGCAAAACCAATTGCCAATATTTGAACAGGCGTAAATTTATTTTTGAATCTTTTCTTAGTTATACTAAACATAAAAACCACCTCATATGAGAGCCATTAATATATGCTTTATTATATCATTGTATATAGTTTTGTCAAAGATAAAATAAAAAATGCAGTAAAAACTGCATTTCAATAAACTATTTTGCTTGTAATTGACCTTTTGCAACCTCAACTAATTCTGCAAAAGCCTTTGGATCATGAATTGCAACTTCTGAAAGCATTTTTCTATTCATATCTATGCCTGCTAATTTAATTCCATTCATAAATCTTGAATATGAAAGACCATTCATTCTAGCAGCAGCATTAATTCTAGCAATCCATAATTTTCTAAAATCTCTCTTCTTTAATTTTCTACCAATAAAGGCATTTCTCATACCTCTTATTACTGTTTCATTAGCAACTCTGAATAATTTACTTCTTGAACCATAGTAACCTTTTGCAAGTTTCAAAACTTTCTTATGCTTTTTACGAGCGTTAACAGCTCTCTTAACTCTTGCCATATTTTTCTACCTCCTCGTGCCCATCTCTACTATAGATATGGTAATACTTTCTTAATTGTTTTCTCTTGACTTGCTGAAATCAGCCCAGATTTTCTAAGATTTCTCTTTCTCTTAGGAGATTTCTTAGTTAATATATGGCTCTTGTAAGCTTTTGCTCTCTTGAACTTTCCTGTTCCTGTCTTCTTAATTCTTTTTGCTGCACCTCTATGTGTTTTCATTTTTGGCATAATAATTCCTCCTCACCTTTATGCTTTTTTAGGAGCCAATATCATTATCATATTTCTGCCTTCCTGCTTAGGGTGTCTCTCAACAATGCAAACATCCTCAAGCTTTGAACAGAAATTTTCTAATATTTTCTTCCCTATATAAGAATAATCGGCTTCTCTACCTCTAAATCTTACAGTAACTTTAACTTTATTTTCATCTAGCAAAAATTTTCTAGCTCTATTAGCTTTAATATTTATATCATGTTCTTCAATAGTTGCACTCAACCTTATTTCTTTAACATTTATAACCTTCTGTTTCTTTCTAGCTTCTTTACTCTTCTTTGTCTGTGCATAAAGAAACTTTCCATAATCCATAATCTTACAAACAGGCGGTTTTGCTTCTGGAGCGATTAGAACTAAATCCTCTTCTCTCTCATCAGCAATCCTAAGTGCTTCCCTTGAAGACATAATACCTAACTGCTCACCGCTATCACTAATAACTCTAACTTCCGAAAACCTAATATCCTCATTTAAGAGGGTATCCTTTTTTGTACCTATGACATCCACCTCCTAGGCTTATAACCTATATATAAAAAATAAAACGGACAGCACTGCCGTCCGCAACATACACTATTACTAATAAAAGTACCAAGCGTATTTAACCTTACTAGCCTTGCTGTAAGGTGAGAAACGACAATTTCTTCTTACCTCGCTCACATATTAACTTATCAACAGTGTCTATTCTACTACGTTATTTTGATATTGTCAACAATTTTTTATAAATTATTTTTTCTTTCTCTAATTTCTTCTAAAATGTTTTCAATAAATTTATTTAACTCAATTGCTCCAATATCACCTTGTTTTCTGCTTCTTACTGCTATTTGTTTGTTTTCCATCTCCTTATTACCCAATATAATCATGTATGGAATCTTTTTAAGTTGTGCTTCTCTAATCTTGTAACCAATTTTCTCATTTCTCAAATCGAGTTCTGCCCTAATACCAACTTCTTTTAATCTATTGTAAACCTCTTCTGCGTATCCTTTTTGAGCATCTGTAATATTCATAATTTTTACTTGTACTGGAGCTAACCAAGTTGGAAATGCACCTGCATAATGTTCAATTAATATTCCTATAAATCTTTCAATACTTCCAAATATAACTCTATGAACCATTACAGGTCTATGCTTTTCTCCATCTGATCCAACATACTCAAGTTCAAATCTTTCAGGCATCTGGAAGTCAAGCTGTATTGTTGCACATTGCCAAGTCCTACCTAGACAGTCCTTAAGATGTATATCTATCTTTGGTCCATAGAAAGCTCCATCGCCTTCATTTACCTTATATTCTTTTCCTAATGAATCAAGAGCATTCATTAAACTACTTGTAGCAATTTCCCAATCTTCATCGCTTCCCATTGAATCTTCTGGCCTAGTAGATACTTCAATAAAGTACTCAAATCCAAACACTTTATAAAAATCATCTACAAGTTTCATTACCCCAACTATCTCATCTTTAATTTGTTCTTTAGTCATGAAAATATGAGCATCATCTTGAGTGAAACATCTAACTCTCATCAATCCATGAAGTGCTCCTGATAGTTCATGTCTGTGAACAAGCCCTAATTCACACAATCTTAATGGAAATTCCTTATACGAATGCATAGAACTCTTATAAACTAATATAGCTCCTGGACAATTCATAGGTTTGATTGCATAATCTTCACCATCTATTTTTGTAAAATACATATTTTCCTTATAATGATCCCAATGACCTGATCTATGCCATAGAGCTTCATTCAATATAATTGGAGTTTTTATTTCATTATACCCTGCTTTAACATGCATCTCTCTCCAATAATCCTCAAGAACATTTCTAAGCACCATTCCCTTTGGGTAGAAAAATGGGAACCCAGGACCCTCTTCTAATACACCGAATAGCTCCAATTCCTTACCCAGCTTTCTGTTATCCCTTTTTTTAGCTTCTTCTAACATATGAATATATTCTTCCAATTCACTTTTCTTAGTAAATGCTGTTCCATATATTCTCTGAAGCATTTTGTTCTTTTCATTACCTCTCCAATAAGCACCAGCTAATGATAAAAGTTTTACAGCCTTAACCTTCTTAGTAGATGGAACATGTGTACCTGCACACAAATCTACAAATTCTCCCTGTCTATAAAAAGATATTACTGCATCTTCTGGTAAATCCTCAATAAGTTCAACCTTATAAGGTTCCCCTTTTTCTTTCATAAACTCTATTGCCTTATCTCTTGGAAGTTCAAATCTTTCTAATTTTAGATCTTCTTTTACTATTTTCTGCATTTCTTTTTCTATATTTTCAAGCATTTCTGGAGTAAAAGAAAATTCTGCATCAAAATCATAATAGAATCCTGTATCAATTGCTGGACCAATTGCCAATTTAACATCAGGATATAGTCTTTTTACAGCTTGTGCAAGTATATGTGCAGCTGTATGTCTCAAAGTCCACTTTCCATCCTCATCATCAAATGTTAATATTTCTAGTGAACAATCTTCATTTATTTCAGTCATTAAATCTTTTCTTTCACCATTTACCTTTGCTACCATTGCTTTTTTGTAAAGTGCTGGACTGATTTTCATAGCAATATCACTTATTTTGATTCCATTTTCAAATTCAATAACCTTTCCATCTTTTAAAGTTACTTTAACCATATTATCACCCTACCTTTCCTTCTCTAATTTAGGCATTTGAAAGAAAATAACAAGTCAAAGATGCGACGTATATTTTGTGAAATACAAAGAGTTGGGTTCCGCTGATAGTAGGTCCTATCAACGGGTTCCGACGATGAAGTAGTTCGCAAAATAGACTAGCATACTGACTAGTTATTTTTTTGAAAATGCCTTATTATTAGATAAAACAAAAACTCCTCCCAAACATGGGACGAGTATATCGCGATTCCACCCAAATTGACAACATAACATTAAAATTACCGTATTCATGCTGTCCACTCAATGCTTTTAACGCTTGCAAGCGAAAATGCCTACTACTTAGTTCAGCATATAACTCAGAGGTGGTTTTCAATAAAACTTATTCAGAAAAACTTACAGCCTATGGTTTTTCCTCTCTGTGAACAGTACCTTATCTACTCTTCCTCTTCATAGTCTTTAAAATATATTATTAATTTTAAAAAAATTATATTACTAATCAAACCTATTGTCAATACTAAAACTATTCTTCTTTAGCTTATTCTTTGATTTTTTATCATCACTGTTCATTCTAGGTACAAGTCTATATTTTGTATTGTGTTCACTATTAAGATTAACATCACACTCATTATTCGCCTTAAGGCTAGCCTCAATATCAGACTTTGGCCCAATATTAGATTCATTCTCAAACTCACTACACTCTCTAAATTTAGCCTCGTCATCCTCGTCATCAATATTAAACTTAATATTAGAGTCAATAAAATTATTTTCGCACAATTCGCATCCATCACAAAATGCTAATCTATCTAAAAAAACATTTTTAATAGTTTCAATCATTTCCTTATTTCTACATCTTTCAGCCCCATGTATTATGACGCGTTTAGGTGCATTAGTTATCAATCCACTAATTATAACATCTTCGATATTTGCGATTCCTGTAAAATTTGACTCTTTTAAACCATATGTCATAAGTTCAAATATATTATCCCCTTTTTTATCCGTTATGTCATAACTTCCATCTCCATTAATTATTATATTCACTTCGTCTATTTTACTTTCTTGAATATCTACAAAATATCGTAATAACTTTACAAACTCATCATATTCCTTTTTCATCATGTATTCTTCAATTACTTTATCGACTACTGAATATATCTCATATTTAAATTCTTTTATCCTGAACGTGAGGAATCCGTTAATGTTGATTATTTCATTTTCTTTAATGCAATCAATTATTTTTGACAGAATTTCATTCTTTCTGTTTATATAGTATATCATTTCTCTATCTACTATTTCACCTTCACACAGTAAAGCTCTTTTTATCATAAATTTTATTTTTTCAACTTCACTTACCCTTAGAAAAAAATAATTATCGAATATGTATTCATCAATATAAAAATTAACAAATTTATCTATAGCCATTCTATATAAATAATTAGCGAAATATAAATTAAATGTATTTTTGATATTTTCACTTTTGTCCAATTCATTACAATATATTTTAATAAAATGCATATTATTGCTTATACTTTCTGAAAAACCTATTTTAATATTCTTGAATTCAAATAATTCTTTTATTTCATTGATTGCTGCATTTATTACATCTTCAATTTCTCTATTATATACTACTGTCAATAATAACATTTCTCACACTCCTTGATAATAGTATGTGTTATTAAATAATGTATATACAAAATAAAATAAACAATTATCGACAAAATGTATTGAAAATTTTTAAATGTATTTCTACAATTATAGTTGAGGTGAAAACAATGAAACACGTATTAGTTGATTTCAGAATAGATAGCGAAGAAACAAATTCTTTAGAAAAATTAAATTACAATATAATAAAATGTCCTCCTTGCAATAGATTATATGAAGCTGTATGTGGACACCCAGATATGTTATTACACAAAATTGATTATGAAAATATAATTGTGCATAAAGATATGCCATCACATTTCATTAATTTACTAAAAAAATTAAATTACAATGTAATAAAAAGTCATTCAATTTTAAAACCTATTTATCCACACGACATACTCCTAAATGCCGTTAATTTACATGATTACTTTATACATAAATTGTATAACACTGACATAGTTTTAAAAAAATTTGTTAAGAACAAAACTCTTATAAACGTTAAACAAGGATATACAAAATGTTCAACAGCAATAGTAACGGATACTGCTATCATTACCAGTGATCCATCTATAAATGCTGCTTTAAGCAACACAAAAATCGACATCTTATTTTTGCCCCCAGGAGATATACTTTTACCTGGTTTAGATTATGGATTTATAGGTGGTACTTGTGGACTTCTAGATGATAATCATTTAGCTTTCTATGGTAATTTAAAATATTATAAATATGGAAAAGAAGTGATTAAATTCTTAGAAAAACATAATGTTGAACCAGTATTCCTTAGAGAAGGTAAACTAGTAGATAGAGGAAGCATTTTTAGAATATAATTAAAAACAAAGGAAAAAGGAGTAGTAATTAGGACTGAGATTAGAAGCTAGGATTAAGCTCCAACTTTTATTACATATTTGCAACTTGAGAGCTAGTATCTGTTTGAGGTACTAGAGGCTAGGTTTTAAATATCTAACTAAGTCACAATTTGGTTTGGCGATTGGTGATTTCAACGTTGAGTTAAAGAACTGGAAACCTCAAAGAGCTATGCATTGGCAATTTTTGCCAATGTATAGTCCCCCTTGAAAAATCAGAGCACTCGCTTTACTAAAACAAAACATTCGTTTTACTAAAACAAAACATCAGGTATAATTTATTTAGTTTTAAATATAGAAATTTCTGCTTTTAATAACTCAGCAAATTTCTTAAGTTTTTCTGCAACTTCATTAACATTATCCATTGTATTTATTTGATTTTCCGCTGATGCTGTAATTTCTTCGGTTGTTGCAGAATTTTGCTGTGACATCTCTGATATTTCTTCAATACTTTCTACGATATTATCTTTCAATAAAATCATATCATTATTTAATTTTTCAATTTTATCAATATGTTCTATTAAATTTTCTATAGTAGAATAAATCAAATTAAAAGCATCACCTGTATCTTTTACAGACTTATTTTGAATATCCATATTTAAATTTGTATTCTTCATTTCAAAAACAGCAGTATCAGTTTGTTCCTTTACTTGATCAATAATTTCTTTAATCATATTTGTAGCATTGCTTGACTGTTCTGCTAATTTTCTCACCTCTTCTGCAACAACTGCGAAACCTTTGCCATGCTCACCTGCACGTGCCGCTTCTATACTAGCATTTAGTGATAAAAGACTTGTTTGTTTAGCAATAGAATCAATCACATCAACAATATCATAAATTTTACCAGAACTTTCGGCAATTTCATTAATAACCTTTCCTAAGTTATCATACGATTCATTACTATTTATATTCGTTTGTATAAGTTCATTTACCGTATTTATTCCTTTTTTATTTATATTCTGTGTTTCACTACATAAAGTCATCAAATTCTCTATATGTGTTGATATTATTTCCATATTTGAAGACAAAGTATTAATTTTTTCAACACTTTTCAAAGTTTCAGTAGCTTGTATCTCAGAAGAAGAACTAACATTTTCAATTGCATTCTCAATCTCTTTTGATGAATTTATTGCATCAGTGTAAGCAGTATTTAAACTTGCACATTGCTCAACAATTTCAACGGATAGTTTCTGGGTCTTATTTATAACATTATTAAGTCGTTCGACCATATCATTAAACACTCTTCCAACCTTACCTATTTCATCGCTTGATTTAATATCACATTTTACAGTCATATCCCCATTACCCATGCAATTTATACTATCAATAAATAAAGTTATATTTTTAATTATAGTATTTATTACAGCAATATATATTAATATGCTTATAATCATAATTATCAAACCATAAAAACATATATGTATTAATAATTGCTTTGAAACTAAATTCTTCTCTTCAGTAGAAATTAAACCTACGAATTTCCAATTAAAATTAGAATTTTTAGACTTTGAAAATACTATGAATTTATTCTTATTATTACTAGAAATTTCTAATGTATCAGAATCTTCCTTAAGTATTTTACTTCTTAATTGTTTATTTGGAATGTCTATCCCTAGCATGTTCTTATTAGGATGAGCAACAATTCCTCCTAAATTATTACATATGAAAAAGTATCCACTATCTCCCAACTTTATGTTATCAATAAAATTCATAATAGTTTCCAATGAAATATCTATACAAAGCAATCCTATTGGTTTACCCTCTGCATCAAGTATTCTATTGTTTAGAGTCACACACCATTTGCCTGTTATAGCATCAATATACGGTTTAATCCATGTTGGCTTTTCACTTTTCATTGGCTCTTTATAAAAATCTTCATTTGTAACATTATAATCTGTATAATACTTATTTTCAGGATAAGAAACGAATCTATAATCTTCCGTGTACATGTATATATTCAATATTTTTGGATATTGCTTTGTAATTTTTTTAAAGTAATTAATTATTTTTTCAAGATCATCATTAGTACAGTTTAATTTGAATAAATCTGAATGAATTAAAACATTGGAAAGTTTTTCAAAATTATTAGTTAAATCTAAAAGATTTTGATCTGCCATATTTATTTTTTCAAATGCTTCATTCACAAGCGTTTTTTGAATAATGGAATTTGATTTTATATAACTTATATAGCCCAAACTCAAAGTTGTAATAAGAAGTATACTAGCACTAAGTAGTATTAACTTCTTTTTCAGTGAAAATTTCATATAAGCACCACCTAATTTGTTATTTTTTATAATATAATTATAACTAGCCATTGAAATAATCTCCCAATTAGTATATTATGTTACTATAGATGACACATATATACAATTGATATTATAATACGACATAATAAAATATTCAATATTTTTATAAAAATGATATTTTATGAAAATATTAATTCTATGAGGTAGGTGAAACTTAAATGAAAGGTAAAATTATTGCTATAATAATTTTAATTATTTTGATTTTTTCAACAATTTTTATAACATTTAATAAAACTTCAAAGAACACTATTACTAAAACACCTTACTATTCACTAGACATTGATGGTGATCCTGTATATCTTGATGAAAATAACGCAAAAGTTTCAAATGCAAAAAAAGTTTCAGAAGAATTTTGCAAAGTTAGGTTAAACGTAGATTATAATACATTTGATTACACAAAAGAATATAAATATTATATTAATGACCTTTATGAAAATGCTATGAAAAATAAGCAATATGAACAACTTGAAAAGTATTATAATCTATACAAGATTGTTGAACACTGTGACTCAACAAAAGTCAAACGTATTAAATTTTATACAAAACAAGGAAACGAAGAATGCAGAGCTGATTTAATTTATAATTATACTTTAAAAAATGCAACTCAAGGCTTTCTTAATAAATATAAATATAAATTAAATACTCATTACCAAAATAGAATTTCAATTTATATGAAAATCGAAAATGATATTTGGAAAATTAGCAACTGGGAAATAGGGACTAAAAAAGAATTAAACTAAAAAGTAGTCTAAAAAGATATTACATTAATTATTATAAAAACCTTCAATTTGTATCAATTCGTAATATGCAATATAAATATTTAATATCATATATTTTTTATTAATATTCACTATAAAAATCTCTGCATATTGCATTTTTTCCTTGTAATTATGTATGATAAAAATCTAAATTACGAATCGAAGATTTTTAATTAGAGTTAAAGTTCCTTACACAATAAAGGAACTTTAACTCATAAAATATATATTATTTATCTTTCATAAAGGGGTTATCATTTATACAATCTTTTACATGTTGAACATAAATTTTTCTAATACCTTCATTTTCACCGAGGCCGTGAATATACGTGTTTACTTTAAACCCTTCACTTTTTAGCACCATTTTCCATGAATCATTTTCATCACCAGCCATATCCTCATTAGCATGGTCTCCAGCCACAACCATGAAAGGCATCAATGTTGCTTCCTTTATATTATCTTTCTTTAGTCTTCTTATAACATTATTTATAGTAGGATATCCTTCAACAGTTCCAACATATACATTATTCATTCCTTCTTCTTCTAATATATATTGAAAAAGTGCATAGGAAGAGTTTGCTGGATGAGCTGTACCATGTCCCATCAATACAACAGCTTGTCCTTCATCCAATTTAGGAAGTTGATATTTTAAAGCTTCTATAGCCTTTTTATAATCTTCACTTCTGTATAATAGTGGTCTTCCAACTACCAATTTATCAAACGAATTGTTTTTTTGGAACTTTTCAACTGATTCCTTAAGCTCATTATATTCTTCACCTGGTATTATATGGAGTGGTTGAATTATTACTTCATTGAATCCCTCTTCTTTCATTCTATTTAATGCTTCTTCTGGACTATCAACTATAATATTATCTCTATTTTTCAACTTCTTTCTAATGATACTTGAAGTATAAGCTCTTTTTACAATATACTCTTTAAAATTATTTGCTATTTTTTCTTGTATAGCATCTAATGTTACCTTTCTTGTATCACCATAGCTTGTACCAAAACTTACTACAAGAATACCCTTTTTATTACCTTTCTTATTTGATGAAACTCGAACATTTGTCTTTTCTTTTTCGCCACTCACATTCGAATTATTTGACTTATTATTAGTACATCCTGTAAAAACACCACAAATAATAGATAACATTGCAATACTTGTAATTATCTTTTTCATTCTTGTTCCTCCTTTTTCTCGAAAAACCATTTAGCAACATTTTTAACACAATAATAAAACGGTTTCTTTCGAAACCGTAGGAGTATATGCATATTTATTTGTCAGAGTTTTTAATATTAAACACATAATTGCAACCTGTTTAGTCCTTTTCAACAAGCACAACCACACGTTATTAAATCACATATACTTATCAATTTATAAAATTCATATTTTCGTTTATATAATTGCACTATTCTAAGAATTTTACAAGTATATGCAAACCTCGCAATTTCACATGGCTTTTCATGGCTAATAAATCTTTTTATTAAAAATATGCCAACAATATATATTAGCCATAATACAATCAATGCGAAATTCCTTATATTAAACTCTCAACTTTTGCACATCTCTCCCACCGAAAGATAACAAAACACACTTTTTAGGCAGGTTTCCTGGCTCAGGTTTCATTCTCCTCTTACCTTCCCGACTTTATAGTCACAACTTTGTAGTCAGCATAATCATAGTCAGTGGTTAACAAGATTCGTCTACCTTCACAGTAGCGGGGGCTGCAGTGGATTTTACCACTTTCCCTTTTACCCTAATATAAATAACATAATCTACATTAGGCACCTAAAAAGAACTATTAAGTTTTACACTGCATATTGTACAAAATTTTTTACATATTGTCAATAAAAACCGAAAATTAGGGGACGGTTCATTTATTTTTTTATATTTTTCTACTAGTATCAATTTAATGTATATAAGTTAATTAAATTCATATAAACAGTTAGTCTCTTCTTTGCAATTTAAAAATACCAACTTGAAAAGGAAATAATTTCATATTTAAAAAATTGATTTCATTGCTCGCAAAATATTGATCGTCGAAATATAAAGTATTTTATACTATATCATTATATTTTGTTCTTGTTGTATATTTCTTGTTAACCGTCCCTAAGTTCTAAATTTTTTATTTATATACTCAACTAGTGTTCTCTCACAACTAAAGACTTTATCATGCTGAGTATCATACTGGATGTTTTTTCTCGCTATAACAAAGGCGTATGCTCCACAGTCAAGTATTGCATTTATCTTTTCTTCTGTTCCTCCTTGTATACCACTATCTTTCATAAGCACAGCTACAACTTTGTATTCTTTAATAAAAGCATAATTCAACTCATAACTCACAGGCCCTTTGATTGCAATTATATCCTCTGTTCTAATCCCAAGTTTATATAATTTTTCTATAACATTAGATGATGGCAAAACTCTATGTATTATTCTATTAGGCAAATTCATATCTAATATTTTTTCTATATTCCTGCTACCAGTGGTATTTAATATATTACCTCTAATATTTATTAGATACTTGTACAAATCCTTATAACTGTTTACAATTATTATATTTTTGCTATTAATATACTTATCAATAATAGAGGGTCTTTCATATCTTACATACTGTATACGACAAACTCTACTAGCCTCAATAGCATTTTTTGTTACCTCTACTGCATAAGGATGAGATGCATCAATTAAAATATGTATATTATTAGTATTTATTGCATGTATCATACCATTTACGTCTAATGGCTTTGAATTTAAAATCTTGTATTTGTATTTTTCAAGAAGTTGTCCACCATAAGCAGTTGCAGTAGAAATAAATAAATCATCCGTAAATTCATTTAATAAAGATACAATTTTCTTACCTTCTGAAGTACCCAAAATAAGTCCAATCATAACATTTTCCCCTTATATAATAAGTTTATATTCAGTTAGATAACTGCTATAGACTTATTTATCAATTTTATAAAACTTTTTTCATCTAATAAACTATTGACTTTTATTAACTAGTTTTTTATTTTAATTCATTATATGTAAAAGATTGTATGCAAAACAATGCCTTAATATCTATAAATAATCGAATCCATTAAATATAAAATAGCATTTTAGTACAATTCTTAAGCATCATATAATACATAAAAGCACGTGATTTTTCCTGAATTTTTCTTTGCTTTGTATGTAAAATTTTCCTACTTAGCACATATAACTAATTAACCGTCCCTAATTTTTTCTTGGATCTTTCTCATTGAATGTAAAAATTTTACTAATTGACATCTATAACTAATTAACCGTCCCCAGGTTTTCAATCTTATACCCTCTTGGAGTAATGATTCTTCCGTTTTTGATATAGCTTTGGCTATTACCAACTATTACAATAGAAAGCATATCTACAATACTATCATCAAAATTTTCGATAGTAAAAATACTTATTTTCTGTCCATCTCTTAAAGCATTTTTAACAACACCAACAGGTGTATTGCTTGTCCTGTATTTTCTGATAATATTCATACATTCTCTTAAATAATGTGGTCTTCCATTGCTTTTTGGATTATATAGTGATATAACAAAATCTCCTTTTGCTGCAAGTTCTACTCTCTTTTTTATAAGTTCATATGGAGTCATTAAATCACTTAAGCTTATATTACAATTATCATGCATTAAAGGTGCACCAAGTACTGAAGCTGCTGATGAAGATGCTGTCACTCCAGGGATTATTTCCACATCATTATCATTTTTCAATTGCAGAATTAGTCCAGCCATACCATATATTCCCGAATCTCCCGTACTTATTACTGAGACTATTTTATCTTTTGAAAGTTCAATAGCCTTTCTGCACCTATCTTCTTCCCCTCTCATACCTGTCGAAAAAATCTCTTTGCCCTCCAATAATGGTCTAACCATATGTATATATTTCGTATATCCAACTATAATATCACTTTCCTCGATCGCTTTTTTAGCCCTTATTGTCAAATACTCAACTCCTCCTGGACCTAACCCTATTACATACAGCTTTGCCAAATCAACTGCCCCTTTCTTACTAAATTTATTCCAGCATAATACTCTAACGTAGTGAAAAGTGCCTTTGCGCCTTCTGGATTTAATTTCATCTACAAATATAATATCGATATATGTTTCTAAAGTATTTCTTTAAATCTTTTGGATTTAATTTTGCCCAAGCACAATGTCATGCCATCGCATTTTATTTTACCAGTCAATAAGTGTGCATTAGTCAATTCAACACACGGTTCACATACAGCTCTTACGCCAATTGCCCTTTCAACAAAATCACTACCTATATAGTTTTTATGAACATTTTTTACTTCATTTACAGTAAAAATATTTATGCTACATTTTAAATAATTTGCTAATTCAATTATTGCTTTCTCATCCTTTTTTATTTCTATAGTCGAAATAATATTTACTGCTTTCTTATCAATATTGTACTTTTCCAATTCTAAAAGAACATTTTCCTTCATTTTTAAACTATCATAATTTTTTCTGCAGCCTATACCCAACACTATATTTCTTCTAATAAGTTTTAATATTGGAATATTGGTGCCTATATGCATATTGCCAATTTCTCTTACAAGTACATCATTCGTATTTAATTTATTTGTAATAAGTACAACTCCTTCAATTTTTCCATAATAGTTATATACACATTTATTATCTTCATATACATAATCATATTCATTATTTTTGTCTACATATTCCCTATTTTTATCCTTATTTTTATCCTTATACTCATTTTTATAATCTATGCATTCACCATTATTATGTATATATCTATTATTATTATATTCACATTTACCATAATCACACCCATCATATTTAAATCTACCTACATATCCTACTGGAAGTCTTATAATTTCATCTTCATCAATAAACAGTACCTTTTTGCCATATACCAAAAGTGAAGCTATATGTTTACAAATTCTAAAATCATCTATAATTAGCCCATTATTTTTTGCTATAATATCAGGTGCAATAATTCCCAAATTATCCGTAGCAGTAGTGATTATTGGCTCAGCATCTATAATATTTGCAATTTTTAAAGACAATTCATTTGCTCCGCCCAAATGACCACTTACAAGACTTATAACATATTTACCGCTGTTGTCTATTGAAATAACCGCTGGATCTTCTCTTTTATTTTTCAAAAATGGAGCTATAGCTCTTATAGCAATACCAGTCGAAGCTATAAATATTATACCTCTATATTTTTTAAAAGCTTTTGCCACAATCTTTTTTATTCCATTTTTCTTAATATACATCCTTGAGTATATATCAGCATCATAATAATTGCTTATTTTATGCGCAATTCTATCTCCATTATTTGTAACAGAAATAATAGCTAACTTGGTATTATCACCTATATTCATCATTTATCACCCATATTCGCCATTAATCGCCTATATCCATACGCATTATGTAAATTACATAACACAAACTCTCTTTTAATCACTCAAATAATTAAATAAACTCGTTTTGTCAAAGTAAAATATCGGCACTTAAAGTAAAAACTCTACTCTATCTAAAGCAGAAAGCTTAAATATACTATTCATATAAGTGGGACAATGAACACAGTCCGTCCCATCTGCATATCTCAAAACCTGCACGACAAGAAACACAGTAGTGGCAATATATATCCTGTACTTTCTGCATATACTACTCATAAAAGTTGGACAAGAAACTATATTATAATCCGTGGCTATGAGTAATTTATTCAATACGAAATTTGTAAAATTTGTTTGTAGAAGATTTCTTCAATACATCACTTTTGACAATACATCACTTTTAAAGTGATACTCTTGTGAAATTAACAAAAAAAGAAATATATTTGTAAATAAGCTACTTCAACTAATTTATTTACTTAGGAAAATCTGTGCTAGTACTTCCTTTCCTAAACATATGAGTAAAATACTTATCATAAAGTTTACTTTTATCATATTCGCAATCTATAAAATCACCAACTAAAATCTGTGCACATTTCTCAATTCCTGCTTCTTTTACTTTATTTTCAATATCGTCTAAAGTTCCCAATATTATTCTCTCGTCCTCCCATGTAGCTCTTTCAATAACTGCAATGGGGACATTTCTTCCGTATCCTTTTCTTAATTTTTTAACAACTTTATCTATCATGCCTATCGATAGAAATATTGCCATAGACGCCCCTATTCTAGCAAGATTCTCCAAATCTTCATTTTTAGGTACAGGTGTCCTTCCCTCAACCCTTGTTAGAATAAGTGTTTGTGTTACGCTCGGAAGTGTAAATTCCTTTTTTATTGCTGCTGCAGCTGCAGTACATGAACTCACTCCAGGAATAACTTCATATGTTATTTTACTTTTATCAAGTTCATCCATTTGTTCCTTTATTGCACCATATATTGAAGGATCTCCTGTATGAAGTCTAACAATAGTTTTATTTTCTTCATTAGCATTTTTTATTACATTTATTATCTCTTCCAAATTCATACTTGCAGAATTATAAAATTCTGTGCCTTCCTTACAGAATTCTAGATGCTTACTACTCACTAATGATCCTGCATAAATTACGACATCAGCTTTTTCTAATATTTTTCTACCCTTTACAGTAATCAAATCTACATCTCCAGGACCTGCTCCTATAAAATAAAGCATTTCTCAATCCCCTTTCTTTCTAGCAATAATCAAACTCATATAATCACAGCTATTCATTATGTCTTCTTTTTTCTTCAATATAGTTTGTCCTTTTCTTCCTGCTCTTTTGATATATGTATACTCGTAGCCCCTTTTTTCTAAAAAATTTATAACATTACTTTCATTCTTATAAACTTTCATTATAACTAAAAATTTTTCATCATTTATACTATCCAATCTTGATGCTGGAAGTATCTTTAGAGGTTCATCACCTATCACTAAATGTTCATTTGAAACAGAAGCACAAGCACAAAATGATGTAATTCCAGGTATTGTTTCTATATCATAACCACATTCTTTAATATAATTTAATAAATATATATATGTGCTATAAATAAATGGATCCCCAATAGTCAAAAAAACAACATTTTTATCTTCCTTTAAATATTTTAGTATACACCTAAATGCTTCAAATATCTTTTCTTCCTGTTCAGCCCCTCCCATGGGAAAATGTTTAAAAAACACATAAGTATCCTCATTTATAAAATCCTTTGCAGTATCATATGCTATGCTTTTACCATTTGCAACAGCCGTAGGAACTACTATAACATCTGCATTCTCAATTATTCTAACTGCTTTTATTGTTAATAACTCTTTATCACCTGGTCCAACTCCTACTCCATACAATTTTGCCATACATAACACCTCCATTCATATAGTGAACTTGTTTTGCTAAAGCAAAAATCGTAACTTTATGCGGGACTCTACTGTATTGTGAACTTAGAAATGCTGATTTGTCAGCACCAAAAATCGTGATTTCATGTAAAAACTCCACTCTTCCTGAGGCAAAAGCCAAAATCACCTATTTAATAGAAGTGATAATCTTGTAAAATTGATAAAAGTTCTTCTGAAATTTAAACCTTTTCTGCACTCACAATAAAAATAGGATTATTTGCCATAAGCATATATGTTTTATTTCTAGTCTTGCTTATAGAAATCTGAGTACATTGAGCATTTAACCCAAGCCTCTTAAGTGTCTCCATACTTTTATAAACATTACTAATTGTAATAAAATTAAGCACAATATTACCGCCATTTTTCAACTTTGCATAACAACTTTCAATTATTTTCTCTAAATTTCCACCACTTCCGCCAATAAATATTGCATCATATGTTTCATTTATAGAATTCAGCAATTCTACTGCTTCTCCCTTTAATATTTTTAAGTTGTTTACTGAAAACTTTTCTTTATTCTTGTTGATTATATCTATTGCTTCATCATTTTTCTCTATTGCAGTTACATGACCTTTGTTACATATTTTTGCAGCTTGTATACTTATTGATCCTGTACCTGCTCCTATGTCCAATACATTATAACCACTATCTAACTTCATTTTGGAAATACTTAGTATTCTAATCTCCTCTTTAGTCATAGGACAATTTCCTCTTATAAATTCTTCATCTCTTATATAAATCAAATTTTCACCTCATATCACCTTTTAATTACTACAACACAAAGATCTGAAAACGTCATATTCACTATATCACTTGTTTTCCCAACTATGATTTTTTCGTCATCGTACGAGAGATTTTCTCCAACGTATATTACAGCATCAATAGAATTTACGATTAAAATTTTGCATAGTTCGCTTGGTGTATTTTTATTATCTGTCAGCCAAATTGAAATATCATTTTCTTTCACAGAATTTAAAAATTCTTCTTTCCTACCATGCATACTCCCTAAATATGCCCCTTGCCAGGGCATAGAAATTTTACTCATTAAATATTGAAAAGAACTTACTCCTGGAATAATCTCTAAATCAATATTGATATTTTTGCTTAAATATCCTGTTATACCATAGAAACATGGATCTCCAGAGGCTACAATGCCAATATTCTTATCATTGTTAGTTTTTATTATGTTTAATATTTCTTTAAGTGAATTTACAATTTTCTTGTTTTTTGTCAAAAATTCGATACTTTCTATTGCTCTTCTAAATCCTATAATTAAATCGCATTTTTTTAAGGTACTAATCGCTTTAGGAAGAATATATTCCTTATTGCCAGGTCCCAATCCAACTACATAAACTTTACTCATAAAAATCACCTCTTTTTCAATGTAATTCATCACATAAAAAAATGATATTAATGCATGCCTAAATAGAACATATCTTCAATTCGTAATTTAGATTTTTATCATATACATTACAACGAAAAATGCAGCATGTAGAGATTTTTATAGTGAATATTAATACAAAATATATGTATATTAAATATAAATATTGCATATTACGAATTGAAGAGAACATATAGCATTGCTTGCATTTTATTAAAATCATTCGAATGATATTAATGCATGCTATTATATAAAACACCTTTACCCATAGAATACATAATAACATCTGAATCAATACTCTCATGTGAATATATTTTTATTCTATCAATTATTTTATTACCTATATTTTTATAAATATCATTATAGTATTCTGGTATAATATTTACTGCTCCTTCTGTAGTTCTTTGTTCATAAACTCTTCTAACAAGTCCAGTTGGTGCACCCATTAATGCTAATTCTAGTGCAATCACCTCTAATCGAACATCACAAACTCTGCTATGTGTATGAAAACACCCAGCAGATATTTTGCTTATCTTTCCAATATGTCCTACAATTAGTACTTTTCTAATATTGAACTCAGTACAACAATCTAATGCAAATCCAACATAATTTGACATAACAACAATCTTTTCGCTATCTATATCAATTTTTTTTGCCATATCTTCACCCATGTTGCCAAATACCAACACTATATCTTTATATCCTTTAGCTACTTTAGTTCTTATTTCTAATTTTACAGATTCCTTCATAGCATCTTCTGACATTGGAGTAACAATACCTGTCGTACCTAATATAGATATTCCACCAATTATATTTAATCTTGGATTAAATGTCTTCTTAGCTATTTCTTCTCCTTTTGGTACAAATATTGTTATTTCAACTCCTCTGTTTTTAGGTAAAACATCTTTTACTGCATCTTCTATCATTTTTCTTGGCACAGGATTTATGGCATATTCCCCTTTGGGCACATATAATCCATCACTCATTACCACTCCTACACCTTTACCGCCCTTTAATGAATATCCTCTTTCTTTTTTATCAGCTCTCGCCCATATTTCAATACCATTTGTAATATCCGGATCGTCCCCTCCATCTTTCACAATACAACATTCGACATAGTTTTCCCCTTTTACTATTTTCTCAATAGGAAGAAAAAGCTGAGTTCCTTTTGGCGTTTCAATTTTTACGTCAGTAATTTTAGAAGTATTGTATAACATATAAGCCGCAGCCTTAGCTGCTCCTGCAGCACAAGAACCAGTTGTATATCCACATCTTAATTTTTTACCATTACTATATACATATAAATCCAACATAAACATCTACTCCAATATATATTTATCTTTCTATAAGCATGTACATTAATGCATTGACTATTGAAGCTGCAACAGTACTACCACCTTTTCTTCCCCTAACAGTAATCATAGGAATATCAACTTTTTCTATTTCTTTTTTAGATTCTGCCGCTCCAACAAAACCAACTGGTGCTCCCACGATAAATTTTGCATTTGCTTTTCCTTCTTCAATGAGTTCCTTTAATCTAAAAAGTGCTGTTGGTGCATTTCCAAATACAAAAAACTCAACTCCATCATTAACAGCTTTTTCAATCGCAGCCATCGAACGCGTTATACCTCTTTTTTTAGCAATATTTACAACTTCTTTATCACTTACATAACATACAACTTTACAATTTAATTTTTCTAGAGATGTCCTATTTATTCCAGAAAGAGCCATCTTCGTATCAGTATAAATAGTCGTACCCTTTTTTAGCAATTCAAGAGCGGTTTCTATTGCTCCATCTCTTATATATACAATGTCTTTATATTCAAAATCAGCTGTAGTATGAATTGTTCTTTTTATTATTGCAAGTTCTCTTTCATTAAAATTATTTTTTCCCATCTCTTTACCAATTATCTCAAAACTCTTTTTTTCTATATCCATTGGAACTCTAATATATCTCATTTTAACTTCTTTATACCTCCATAGTCTATATTTTGATAATTACAATATATATCTATAAATAAGCAAACTTGATCAATCCTAGCACCTAGTACCTGTTCCCTAGTAGCTGAAACATATACTGGTAAGCAGATATCAAATTTGTACTGGCAGCCTAGCCCTCTAGTGAACTCGTTTTGCTAAAGCAAAACATCGAGACTTCAGGTGGAGACTCTACTCCACCTGAAGCAAAAGCTTCAATCTCCCACTTATAGAAGTGGGAGTCTTGTAGAATCGATAAACTATCAAACTTAATCAATCTAGCACCTAGCACCTTATAGTCCCTAGAGTACAAATACTAGCAAGCAGATGTCAAATTTGCACTAGTAGCCTAGCCCTCCAGCCCTCTGTCAAACTTGATTAGTCCTAGAACCTAGTACCCAGTACCTAATACATCATCCCTAGCCTATTTTGGGTATATTCAACATACATTCAAGCCATTTCAGATTTCCAAAGAAGTGTACATGTGCATAAGCTGCAAGTGTATTATTTTTTACATAACCGCAATTCCACTTCTTTTCTGAACCATCATATGTTGTTTTTGTTACACTATAAATAACTTTTTCTTCTAAATTCACGCAAGATTTATGAAATTCATGACAATTGATTTTTAATCCCAAAGGTATCAATTCATTATCATTAACTATTTTCAACTCTGCATAACCAAAGTTTTGAAGACGCTTAGTCATATGTGTATATCCATTAAAAAATCCAACTAAATTTTGTTCTGTAAAATAACAATCCAGTGCGGATGTTTCTTCAGTTGAATAAGATATTCCTTTAGTCAAATACATAAGCCCACCACATTCCGCATAACATCTTGTCCCATTTTCTAGTACCTGTTTTATACTTACAAGCATATCCTTATTCTGAGAAAGTTCCTCTGCAAATATTTCAGGATATCCTCCCCCAAAGTATATAAAGTCTAGGTCTTCTGGAAGCTTTTTATCCCTCATAGGACTAAAAAACACTACTTCTCCAGCTTCCTTTAGTAATTCTAAATTTTCCTTATAGTAAAAACTAAAAGCTTCATCTCTAGCTACACCTATTCTAATGTCTTTATTCTCAATATGATACGTATCCTCATATTTTTCAGCTTGTTTAAAGCAGTTAATTAAAGCATCTATATCTACATTTTTTTCTAAGAGTTGCGCACATAACTCAATTTTCCTTTCTAAATCGTATATTTCACTGCTTTGAATAAGACCAAGATGTCTGCTTTTTAGAACTATTTCGTCATTTTTAGGCAAATATCCAAACACTTTAATTTTGCAATTTTCCTCTATACTCCTCTTAAGTAGCTTATAATAAGATTCGCTTATATTGTTTAATATTACACCCGCAATATTTGCATCTCTAAAATTAATTATTCCATTTATTTCTGCACATAATGTTGCCACCTGTGCTTTAGGAGATAACACAAGTACAATAGGCAAATTCAGCAATTCAGCTACGTGATATGTAGAATATCTTTCATCTATTCCCTTGCCATCATATAATCCCATTACACCTTCTACAATACCAAAATCACCTTTTCCCCTAGAAAAGCTTGCCTTAATTCCCTCTTCACTCATAAGGTATAGATCTAAATTTCTTGAATCAATTCCTGTTATCCTTGAATGAAACGCTGTATCAATATAATCTGGTCCTACCTTAAATCCCTGTACACTATAATTTCTATTCTTTAAAGCCTTCATCAGTCCTAATGTAACTATTGTCTTTCCCCCACCACTGGCGTTTGACGAAATTATTATTGACTTCATAAAATTTTACCCCCACCACACAACTAACTCATTCATACACACAACTAACTTATTCATACACACAACTAACTTATTCATAATAGACTAGCATACTAACTAGTTTTTTTGAAAATGCCTAATGTACAAGTGAACTCATTTTGCTAAATCAAAACATCGGTACTTTAGGTGGATACTCCTCTCCACCTGAAGCAAAAGCTTCAACCTCCCACTTATAAAAGTTAGAATCTATAAAACCAATGAAATATTAAAAACTTTTATATACTACTAAGTACATTTAAAAATCTAACATTAGACTCCCTATCTTTTATAGCAAATCTAACATAATATTTGTCTAATCCTCTATAGTTATCAGCCATCCTTATAAGAATATTTCTTTTTAAACATTCTTCATACAATTTATAGCAATCAATATTTTTAGTCTCGCACAATACATAGTTCACATTTGTTCTGTAAACTTTATTGATAAAATATATTCTTTTCAATTTATCAATCATAAACTCTTTTTCTTCTCTAATCCATTCTAAAGTATTGTGTATATATTCTTTATCCTTAAGCACATTTTGAACCGCAACTTCAGCAAAAGCATTTATATTCCATGGGTTTTGTCTCATTTTGATTAATTCGACAAGTTTCTTATTACTACTTATTCCATATCCAAATCTTATACCTGGCATGGAAAAAAATTTTGTAAGTGCTCTTATTATTATTAAACATTTATACTTCTCTACTTCACTTATGAAACTATCATCAATATTTCCTGTGAATTCGATAAATGCTTCATCAACTATTATTATTTTCCCATTATTTTCACAATACATTAATATATTTTTAAATTCATCTTTATCTATAATACTTCCGTTTGGGTTGTTTGGATGTCCAATTATAATACCATCAACATATTTAAGCTTATTCAGTATATCCTTATAATCATATGTAAAATCATGTAACGTTTTGTCATAATTCCTCTCAATTAAATGCGAATATTCGATTTTGCATCCCCATTTTTTTGCATTAATTTCATACTCTACAAAGGAAGGAACAACTATGAGTATTCTTTTTAGCATACTTATTGCCAAATCAATTATTTCAGCCGCACCATTCCCTAAAACAAAAAATTCTTCCGACGATACATTTGTATACTCCTTTAATGAATATTTAACTTTTCTATATTCGATATCTGGATATCTAACTAAATTATTGATAGCACTGTTAATATTATTTATAAAGGAATATGGTATACCAAGAGGATTTATGTTTGAACTATAATCTAATAATTCTATCCCTTTTAATATTCCATCTGTATAAACATCTCCACCATGTATCATAAAACATCTCCTCAACAATTTACTCTAACCAATAGTGAAATCGTTTTGCTAAAGCAAAACATAGGGACTTCATGTGGAGAGTCTACTCCACTTGAAGCAAAACACTTCAATCTCCACTTATAGAAGTGGGAATTTTATAGAATCGATAAACTTATATCCACAATAAATAATCAATAATAAACTTTCTGAAGCATACATTAATCTAATACAATAATTAATATGTTCTTTTTTTAATTCATTTATTTTATCACCTATAGTTGGCTTATATATAACTTCACCGAAATAAGTATTAGTCCCTCCTAGTTGTATACCCATAGCTCCTGCTGCTGCTCCTTCTGGATATGCACAGTTAGGACTCTTATGATTTTTTCTATCCCTAAGCATAATTTTTATACTATTGAAAATATTTCCTCCAATCAATGGTGCACACAAACACATAAGAACTCCTGTCAATCTTGCAGGTATAAAGTTAAATATGTCGTCAACTTTTGCAGGAAAGAATCCAATATACTTGTATTCTTTAGTTAAATATCCCAACATTGAATCCATAGTATTTATTCCTTTATACATCATTGCAAGAGGTGCTCCACCTATAATTGCAAATATTAATGGAGCAATAACACCATCTGAAGCATTTTCTGCTACGGTTTCAATATCCGCTCTTATTATTTCTGTTTCATTTAAATTGCTAGTTTCCCTGCCAACAATATAAGATAACTTTATTCTTGCATCTTCAATATCACCCTTATTAAGTGAATTAAACACCTTTTTAGCTTCATCTTTTAAACATTTACATGCAAGAGTAGTCCAAAGTATCAATATATTAATAACATGATGTACTATTGGCATTGATTTTGTTATGAATAATATACTAAACGGTATAACAAAACTAACACTCATTACTATAAGAACTATTAATCCACCGAACATTTTTAATGTCTTATCGGTTTTACATACCTTTCTACCATTTCTTTCTAATAATTTTATTAATTTTCCTATGTATATAACAGGATGAGGCAATCCATAAGGATCACCCACAATCCAATCAATAATTACAGCAACAATTATATCAAGTACATAAAACATAATTGAAATTCCTCTCTACGAGTTCTTTATAATATAAAATCAAATTATCTACACATATGTAAATTATTAAAATATTTACAAATTGCAAATATCTGTAGATTAGCAAGTGAATTCGGTTTGCTAAAGCAAAACATCGGGACTTCAGTTGGAGACCCTACTCCCCCTGAAGCAAAAGCTTCAATCTCCTAATTATAGAAGTGGGAGTCTTATAGAATCGATAAAAATCCATCATATATAAAATAATGTTTTAGTACGATTCTCAAGCATCTTTAAGCCCTACTATTTTGTATATAAATTCCATATCCAAACTATTTCTTACAATATCAGCAAGTTTATCAATTTCTTTCTCTCTTAAACTTTCGTATACAACTGATTTTCTAGTTTTAAGCCCTTTCTTAATTCTGAGCATGTTAATAACATATTCTCTAAATTCCACTCCATCAAATATTCCATGTATATAGGTTCCCATCACATTTCCTTTACTATTTACAGCTCCATCAATATATTCAACTTTGTTTCCATTTTTATTGGTTATTTTAAACATAGGCTGAACATTATTTCCATATATACAATTTCCCATATGAATCTCGTATCCATAAATATTGCCCTCAAATAATGAAAATTTTGCACATTTAGCTGTTTCTCTACTGAAAACCCCCTCAATCCTAGCCATAACCTTTTCATTTTCAAAAGTTGTTTCTATATCTAATAATTTCATACCTTCTATTTCTTGTAGGCTTGATTCAGTTTTATACGGATCTTTAAGTACATTGCCAAGCATCTGATATCCACCACATATACCTATTATTAAACCTTCTGTGGAATTGGCATATTCTTTAATCACTTCTTCTAATCCATTTTCTCTTATAGCTTTCAAATCTTCTATGGTATTTTTGCTTCCAGGTACAACAACTAAGTCAGGAACACCAAATTCATTCTTTGAAGATACATATCTTACCGATACGTCTTCTTCAATATGTAGTGCATCTATATCGGTAAAATTCGACATATGTGGTAACTTTATTACAGCAATATCTATCTTTCCTTTTATATACTTATTAAATTCTACAGCACCATCCTCATCCTCTAGCGTTAGTTTGAAGTATGGTACAACCCCTGCACATGGAATATGAATGATATCCTCAAGCATATTTAAGCCTGGTTTTAATATTTCAACATCCCCTCTAAATTTATTTATTATAGTTCCCTTTACTCTTTTTCTCTCATCATCTTTTAACAAAAGCATTGTACCCGCTAATGATGCAAAAACACCACCTTTATCGATATCACCTATAAGGAGTACAGGTGCATCTACAAGTTCTGCCATCCCCATATTAACTATATCTCTATCGCGTAAATTAATCTCAGCAGGACTTCCAGCTCCTTCCATAACTATTATGTCAAAATTTTTCTCCATCTCATTAAACTGTTTTGTAAGCATATCTTTAAATTTAAGCTTCATATTGTGATATTCCATTGCAGTAGAATTTCCCCATACTTTACCGTTAACTATTATCTGACATTTTTTATCAGATGTAGGTTTCAATAATATTGGGTTCATATAAGCTTCTGGTTGCAATCCACAAGCATAAGCCTGAAGAACCTGTGCCCTTCCCATTTCTTTGCCGTCTAAAGTAATATAAGAATTTAGCGACATATTTTGCGATTTGAATGGTGCAACTCTATAACCATCTTGTTTAAAAATTCTGCATAGTGCTGTTACCAAAATACTTTTCCCAACTGAAGATGCTGTACCTTGAAGCATAATTTTAGCCATATTTATCTCTCCTATATATACTTATCATGTTATAAAATTCGTATTCCCTCGGTTTAAAGTTAAACCCGTCGTGTCTCCTATATATACTTGTCAAGTTATAAAATCCCTATTATATCAATAAAACTTTGACAATGAGAGATGACTTTATGACTTTATGAGTTAATAAAAATTATAAAATACTTTTGTATCAACAAAATCTCTCTCACCGTCTGGCACAAAATATACATTACAATTTGATTTGTTATACTTGTTATTTTAAACGCCCTATATAATACTTGTATGATAATACTATTTATATAGCTCAGGATAGATCATCTTTTGTAATAATTTAAGTCCTTCAGCAAATCTAAAATTCGATGCTGATATCAATTTTTCGTCAATAATATAAATGTCACCATTTTTTACTGCTTTTATTTTGTCGAATCCTGGTCTTGATTTAATTTCATCAATGCTAACTGTTTTATTCATAACACCTTTTTGTGCAACAAAAACATCAATATCATTAGCTTTAGAAAGCAACTTTTCTTCACCATAGCTAACAACAGTTGAAGATTTTTTTGAAACTTCTAAATCGCTTGCAATATTTTCTGCACCAACCAATTTTAGTGCAGTACCAGCAAAACTATTTGGTGTTGCAGTCTGATAGTTCTTCTTCCTGCTTTCAAAATATACCTTTTTCTTTTTAGTTATTTTTTCTGCCTTTGCTTTGATTTCATCAATAGTCTTATGGAATTCTTTTAATTTTTCTTTTGCTTCTTTTTCTTTACCAGTAAGCATTCCAAGTTTATTAATGTAATCATCAAAATCGTTAAAATCAGTTACATATAATGTAACAACATTTATACCTGCATTCTCTAGTGCCTTAACAAAATCAGGATACCCCTTCGCTATCATTGTTCTTATCAATACTAAATCAGGTTTTGCTGCAATTATAGTTTCGGGATCATCTTTAAAACTATAAGCTTTCTTTGTTTTAACAGCCTCAGGAAATCTATCACTCTTGCTAACTCCTATTATTTCTTTATCTAATCCTAATGCAAATAAATTCTCTGTATGTGCTGAATATAGTGAAATTATCCTTTTTGCTGGTTGTTTCATAACAACCTCTTTCCCCATATCATCAACAAACTTTATTACTTTTACATTGTCATTGTTAATATTTTTATTTACATTATCTTTTACAGAAACCTCTTTTGTATTGTTACTCTTACCTGTATCAGACGTACCACCATTTCCGCACGCTGATAGTAAAAAAATCATAGTAACCATTAATACAATACTAAATGCTAACTTCTTTTTCATGTTATTTTGCCTCCCTTTACATATTTTGGTTATTTATTATGCAATATATTTTTTACACTACCATATATTTAAATTTACATAGTAGCCCTAAAAATAATCATTTATACATACTGATATATACTTATCAAATTTTATACTTCGATTCGTAATATGCACTATAACTATTTACTATCATATATTTTGCATTAATATTCACTTATAAAACTCTCTGCATACTGCATTTTTTCGTTTTAATATATATGCTAAAAATCTAAATTACGAATTGAAAATTTTGTAATTCGTACTATAATACTTATACTACATACTAAACTATAAACTAGTAAATTTCACTCCCCTTTCAGTCCATAATCAATTTATTTCCAATGCATTTCCTATAAATCTCCCCTTTACATTAAAAACATCATAAAGAACTTCTTCATTTAATACATCTTTGCTTGTCCCAAAATCATATACATTTCCATCTTTCAGAATTAAAATTTCATCACAAAATTTTCTAGCTAAAGCCAAATCATGCATTATAAATAGAACTGTTTTGTTCTCTTTAATTACCTTATCCTTTAAAATCTTTATAAACTTTATCTGGTAATATATATCTGCATTGCTTATACCTTCATCTATCAATATTAAATCAGTATTTTGACACATAGTTTTTGCAAATAACACTCTTTGCTTTTCTCCACCACTAAGTTCATTTACCTTTTTTTGTCTCATATCATACAAATTCGCCTCTTTAAGAGATTTTTCGACAAGTATGATATCTTCACTATTTAATTTTCCCTCACTAAAAGGATATCTTCCCATAGCGACTACTTGTTCAATAGTATATGGAAATTTCAACTCAAAACTTTGAGACATAAAACTAATTTCCCTTGCTAAATTTTTTATGCTATATTTTTTATTATCTTTACCATTGATGTATACCTTTCCAGTTTCAATCTTTATAAGTTTTGTGATTGCAGAAAGCAATGTACTTTTTCCAACTCCATTGGGTCCAATAATACCATACATTTTCCCTTTTTTAAATTCTGCATTAATGCATTTCAATATGTCCCTTTTACCATATTTAACAGTTAAATTATCAATCATAATACCCTTCATAATACTAATCCCCACATACATATAAGATTTATCGCATACATATAAGATTTATCGCATACATATAATATTTATCACATACATATAATATTTATTAATTCTATAAGACTCCCACTCATATAAGTATAAGTGAAATATTGAAGCCTTTTGCTTCAGATGTAGTAGAGTCTCTACCTGAAGTTCTGATGTTTTGCTTTAGCAAAACGAGTTCATTACTATTTATCAAATCACATTTATAAAATTAAAAAAACTTATTCTACTCTTTTAGTCATAAATATGTAACAGAAAAATGGCCCCCCAATAAGAGTAGTTAAAACGCCTACTGGAAGTTCATGTGCAAGTGCACTCCTTGTTATCGTATCTGCTGCAAGAAGTAATGAAGCTCCCATCAATGTACTTATAGGAATAATTTTTCTGTTATCAGCTCCTACCATGAGCCTAGTTAAGTGAGGTACTACCAATCCAACAAATCCAATTATTCCACATAGTGATACACAAAATGCTGTCATAACAGTACATACAACAAGTAATGTTTTATAAATTCTATCGTAATTCACTCCGACTAAAAGAGATTCTCTTCTACCCATAGTCATAATATTTAATTCTTTAGAATAATACATACATATCGCTATACCAAATAAAATCACGATTCCTAATGATAAAACCTGTTTCATGCTTTTCGATGCTAAATTACCCATCAACCAAAATATCATGGCAGTAGCATTTTCATCGGCTAATGCTTTTAAAAAACTCACACCTGCTGAACATACAGAACCAACAATTATACCTGCCAGCACCAAACTAGAAGTTGTCAAATATCCCTTGCTTTTTGCCATCCAAATTACAATTATTAACACCATTAATGAAAACAATATTGCCATAGGTTGAGTTGGAATATTTATATCATAAGTAATATTTATATATATTGCTAAACATGCTCCGAATGCAGCTCCTGATGAAATACCAAGTGTATAAGAATCTGCAAGTGGATTATTCAAAAGACACTGCAAAACCACCCCACTTACAGAAAGAGCCATACCAACAATAATAGCTAAAATTATTCTCGGTAGTCTTACCTTGAACAATATAGTTGAACCCAACTCTTTATCAATAGTAAGCAAATTAACTTTACCACAAGCTAATGCTGCTATAAACATTAACACCAATACTAAAATCATTAAAATTACTACTAAAGTAATTTTATGGGGACGGTTCATTAGTTTTACCTCCTTAGCTCCAGCTATTTTGTGGGGACGGTTCATTACTTTTACGTCTTTAGTTTCAGCTAGACAATCTAGTGCAGACTTTTTTAATTACAAATCAATTAAGAAAAAAATGTATTTGTAAATAAGCTACTTAACTTTATTTACTTAGAAAAATCTGCACTAGTTCTCTATTTATTTGGGACAGTTCATTATTTTCACTACTTTTATTATTTATCGTTTCTCCAAGACTCCCTCTTCTATAAGCGAGAGATTGAAGCTTTTTAGTTCAGGTGGAATAAAGTCTCCGCCTAAAGTACCGATGTTTTGCTTTAGCAAAACGAGTTCACTCGATATTTATTCTCTCATTTAAAAATTCAGATAAACTAAAAGTACAGGCTATAAAACAACTAAACTAAAAAGATAAAAAAGTGAACTGTCCCTTAGCCTTAACCCGCTAGGCTATACCCATGCTGCGTACACTCACTCAAAAAAAATTCTCGACATAAGCCGAGAATTTATCTTCTATAGTTAACCAACACTATTTTGGATAAGCATTTCCCTCCGAAAGCTTACGTCAAACGTTTTTAGGCAGGTCTCCTGACTTATGATTTATCCTCACCTTTCCCTTCCCAAAATGCTAATAGCATTTCAGTGGTTAATGAAGGTTCGTAATCAAATACAGTAGCGGGGGCTGTTGTGGATTCTAACCACATTCCCTTTTCACCTACAGCTAGGCACCTAAAATCGTAAATATTAAATTTTAACACTAATTTTAGCAAACTTAGTACAAGCTAAGTATATACTAGTATATTTATGCTGTCAATGTAATTTATAGTGCCAATGTAAAATTTAAAACTAAAAACATGGGACGGTTCATTATTTACTAGCTTCAATTTATTAGGACAAACTAATAAATTGAAGTAAAACAAATGAACCGTCCCCTAAATTTAATTCAACAATAGTTCTCCATTTTTTACACGTTCAATTAATTCTTCTACTTTTCTCTTAATTACATCTCTTGTTTTCCTAAAATCATCTATAGAACCGCCTGAAGGATCGACAAGTCCCCAATCCTCTTTATGTTTGTTAGGCACAAAAGGACATGTTACATTGCACCCCATCGTAATCAATATATCTAACACTTCCGGAATATCCGAAATTAATTTTGGTTTATGCTCACTCATATCTACTCCAACTTCTTCCATAACCTGTACTGCAAGTGGCTTAACTTCTGGATATTTTTCAGTTCCAGCTGAATAGACTTCAAAAATATCACCACCTAATTTCTTTGCCCAACCCTCAGCCATTTGGCTCCTACAAGAATTATGAACACATACGAATGCAACCTTATATTTCATCTTTGTCATTCCTTTCATTTTGATTCTATGTTATCCCAACCCAGCATCTTGTTTTATCGATTTTACTAAACTAATAAGCAAACTAAAATCAAGCTAAAAAAAGTAACTATTCACTAACTAAAAAAATTATACATAATTGGACAAGCCAAGGCAACAAGTAAAACAAATGAACCGTCCCTATATTTTTTTCGTCCCTATTTTCGTCCCTATATTTTTTTCAAAAAATATCTTTCTTTATCTCTTTTAATATAACCAAGTCCCGGAAAATCAAAATGATAGGCAAAAGTCAACATATTGTTGTCAACTATCATACTCATAATCTTTTTCCTTGTTTCTATTGCTTTTTTTACATCTTCATCATAATTCATATAACATTCTGGATTTTCAATATATATTGGGTGGGAAATATTATCTGTTACACAGAATAAACTTTCACCATTAGATGAAATTTGGACTGCTAATAGTCCTGGTGTATGCCCAGGTGTCAATAACAGCTTTATACCTGGATAGATTTCCTCATCCTTATCGATAATACACAATTTATCTTTCAAAGACATAATATATTTTTCAATAAAATTGGCATAACAATTATCTGATAGCATATCATCTGAAGTGCAGTAATCAAGTTCCTTTCGAGATATAATATACTTTGCATTAGGAAAATTTGGTTTACATTCAGCATCAACATTACCACCACAGTGATCTTCATGAGCGTGCGATAATATCACAATATCTATGTCTTCTGGATTTATGCCGTTTTGTTTGAGATTTTCAACCAAATTACCTGATGTTTGAACATAATCTTTTCCGAATCCTGTATCAATAATTATTTTATGTTCTCCTGTATCAACATATAAACACAAAAACGAAATTTCAGTAACATACTTACCTATACCATATTGGCATATAGCTTTTTCAATTTCACATTCTGATAATCCTGTAAATAAATCCTTGGTTGGAAAAGTTGCATATCCATCGTTAACAATAATACATGTAAAATCTCCCACTTTAAAATGATAAGCAGTCTCATTCTTTGTGCCAAATAAATCTTTTTTCATACAGTCCTCCTATCTTTTCTTTTATATCTTTATCAATTATTTCCGTTGTACGGGAAACAAAATTGTCCATCTCTTCTTCGGTTAAATAAACAAAATTTTCTTTTGTTTCATCATTGTCTCCTAAATAAAATTGAGTTATATACTTTACTTGTCTTTCAAAAGCTCCTCTTGGAAAATAATCGAGATAGTCTGGTATTTCTTTTATATCTTTAAATAGTGTGTAAAATATACTATTTTTATGTTTACTTAAAAATAAATAATCAAGTCCATACCAATCTTTTTTAATAGTCCAAATAAATTTTGTATCTCTACTCAGTCCTTGCTTATATAAATCTTCTTTTTTCTTTAACTCATATAATTTTGACCATTCTATATCAGCCATCAAATGTATATAATATCCAATTAGAAAAGACACCCTATCATTGTTACCTTTTGTGCTTCTTTCTATGTTTACTTCGAAATTCTGATATTTTAAATACTCGTCCCAAAACTTGTAAGCATTAATAGTCCCATCATCTTCTATCCAATGAGTAATCTTTTTGGGTGGATTAAAGTTACTCCAATCCTCATTTGGCACCCCAGAATCTGGAGCAATATTTCCTACTATAAAAGGAATCTTTTCAAAATTATATCCCTTATTTAATATATTTTCTGCTATTCTCAAATGAGCAATCCAAGTCGCCATATTATTTTCCCCACTTTCTCCCCTAAAATCAAAGTATATTTTCTGTAAAATATTAAATCATAGTCGTTTCCCAGTGAACTCGTTTTGCTAACGCAAAACATCCGTACTTCAATCTCCTACTTATAGAAGTGGGAGTCTTGTAGAATCAATAAAATATCCTTTATAATATGTTTAAACATTACCTCTGAAAAATTATTCTCTGAGGAAACTCTTTATAACTTCATAATTATGGATATATATCCATACTCTTACTCTTCTTGTTTTTATTATCATTAGGCATCGAAATTCTAATACTTTCAATCTTATTATTTCTATTTAATTCACATCTTAGAAAAAATATGCCTTTGCTAGATTTAAGTACAAATCCACTCGCTTTATATTGATTTTTAATTTCCATAGTGTATCCCTGAGTAATAATATCATAATCTTTTCCTATAAACTCTTCAACTTTTTTATTGTTATTTAATATATACAATATTTCATTCTTTATCCTTTCAGATTCTTTAAGTTCATTATATTTAATTATTTCGTTTCCAGCTATACATGCAATAACTATCAATGCAAAAATCCAACCCGCAATACTCCATTTTTTCTGTGTTTTATGAAGTTCTTCAACATCATACCATTCATTGTTTCTCCATGCCAATTCATTTCCTTTAAACCCCAAATAAAATGGCATTATAAAATTTAAAATCGGTAGTAATGACAATAATGCAATATAAGATTTATTGAATATTCCCCATATCCAAGTCAACCAAAATGCACCCCAATTCCATTTGTTAACGTTAGCTGGTACTTCTGCAAACTTGCCATGCCCCGATGTATTATTTTCCATTATACCCCACCCCCTTTTGGAACAATTATATTACCATCCAATTTCATTTATTACATTTTACCATTACGCATATTGCCTCTCTTAAACAATTATTTGGTTCTTTCCGCACAACATGTTAGCTATGTTTGTAAATTCACCATTACATCTTAAACAATTATATGTTTCTTTACATACTTAATTGAATTTATTTTGCTTTGTCGTATAAAATTAAACCGTTACTTAAATGATTCTCAACTAACTTTGGTAAGAACCAATTATATTTCTATTTAATTACCTTTATATTTCTTAGTTAGCACATCCTTTATCATATTCTTATAATATTTCAACTGCAACTTGTTTGCTATATCAATATAGAATTCACATAAGAAATACTTCTTCCTTTAACATACATATTGTTGGGCATACATCATTAATATTAAGCATCGTCATTAATATTAAGCAACATCAAATTTGTCATCCAATAAATCCAATACTGCTTTCAGTGTATACTCCTTTCTATCAAGATAAAATCCTTTCATACCTAACTTCTCAGCAGCCTGTACATTCTCAATTTTATCGTCAATAAAAATACATTCTTCAAATTTACATCCTAATTTGTCGACTGCTGAAAAATATATAGTTTCATCTGGTTTTTCTACTCCTTCATACGCTGATATTATTATATTGTCAAAATATTTTCTAATCCCTAAAGTATCAAACGCCCAATCCAAACTTGGTAATGCATTTGAAATTATACCTAATTTATAATTATCTTTTAATGTTTCTAACACCTCTATAACTTTTGGATAAATAACATACTCATACGTGTCAAATGTTAACATAAACAATTTATCTGCTAAATAATCATTTTTTTCATCGACACATTTTGCTATAGCATTGTAATGCCCTATTAACCAATTTTTCTCATCCTTCCAATTATAAATCCGTGCTTCGTTACTAAAATATTTTTCATCAAATTCATTTCCTGCCATAATAGCATTATTTATACTATCAATGTTATATCCCATTGATAACAATAGCTCTTTAACTATATCATTTCTTCTTCGCTTAATATACAAAAGCACTCCACCTGCATCAAATATAATTGTTGATATTTTGCTTATACTCACTTTTATCAACCATCCTTTTATATTTTAACTTTGTAAAATTATATATATTGCTTATATAATCTATTAGTAAGTTTTACTAAACTTTTTGACATAAAAATCACTGAAAGCTAGTGATAACAACAAAACTTATTAGTAAGCTTTACTAAACTTCCTTCTATACATTATAAAAATGAGCGAACCATCAAATGTCCATTGAATCGCCGTAATCCACCAAACATATGTTACTGGTGATTTATGCAAATAAATGAAATAATACATAAGAGGTAATCTAATAACCCAATTAGATATAAACGCAACTAAGAAAGGTCTTCTAGTATCTCCTGAACCTTTAAGTGCTCCTCCAACCACCATTGATATTGCAGTAGGTATTTGTTCTAATGAAGCAATCATTAAACATGAAGCTCCTAATTTAATTACCTGTATTTCATCCTCTTTTATAAATAGACTGATTAAAAAATTAGGAAATAGTACAAATAAGACTGCACATACTGCCATTATAGACATACCTAGAAATATACATGTATCACCATATTCCTTTGCCTTTTTGTAATCCTTTTCACCTATCTTATGACCAACTAAA
This sequence comes from Clostridium tepidiprofundi DSM 19306, assembly GCF_001594005.1. Classification (GTDB taxonomy): domain Bacteria; phylum Bacillota; class Clostridia; order Clostridiales; family Clostridiaceae; genus Clostridium_AC; species Clostridium_AC tepidiprofundi. The sequence goes on from NZ_LTBA01000002.1 coordinate 41,753, forward strand.
GTAGTTGCTGCAACAGCAAATCCCCAACCTGGCATAAATGATAATGATTCTATTGTTGTTGTTATTTGGTTTGCTGAAAATGCAATATCCCCAAGAGTCATAATCATAACCATATTAATCAATCTACATATACTAAATGCAGACTCCTGTAACCCTGATGGTATAGATAATGTTAAAAGTTCCTTTAGCTCTTTTATATTAAACTTTTTAATATATTTAATTCTCGGCTTAATTTTACATCTTTTAAAAACATAAATAAATATAAATAAAAACCCTATAAAATTTGCAGTAGATGTAGCTATTGCAGCTCCTTTTGTTCCTAACTTAGGTAATCCAAAATGTCCAAAAATAAGTAACCAATCTAATGTAATATTTATTAAATTTATTATAAAAGAAGCAATAAGAGGTGTTTTCGTATTTCCTGTTCCCCTTAATACAGCATTTAATACAGTAGTCAGCATACTAAAAAATATTCCTATTGAACAAATTTTCATATATATTACCCCAAGAGATAATATGCTATTATCTGCCTTAGCTACTACCAATATCTCTTTAGAAAATATAAAAAATATTGCAGACAATACCAATGCAATACCAATTGAAATTACTAAACTCAAAGTTGCATATTCTTCTGCACCATCATATTCTTTTGCTCCTACCCTTCTCGCTACTAAAGAAGTTACTCCAACAGCTATACTGGTTGAAATGAGAATATTAACAAAAGTGTATATTATTTCTGAACTTAATCCCACTGCAGAAACTGCCAATTTACCCCCATATTTCCCAAGCATCATGGTATCAAAAACCCATATCATCATATACAAAATCATCTCTCCCACTGCAGGGAGAGCTAATGTCAACACATCTTTTACGTTTTCTCTATTAATCATATTTCACCTCATATTTTTACTATTCTTTTGTGTTAATGTTTGCCAATTAATCTTATAAAAATGAACCGTCCCTTATTTCTTCTCTACTTCTTTACTCTAATTCTACATTTAGTTATAATTTCCTCTTTATTTTAAACAAGCATATCAAAAGCATATAAAAAATATCACATATAAAAAATATCACAGCACAGTATATCAGTATCACAGTATATCAGTATCAGTATATCATATCAAAAATATCACATTATTTCAGCATTCATTATCTCAGCAATCATATCAGTAATTAAGTACTAACTTTGTGATTAATGTGATTAATGAGTAATAACTGAGTAATTATATTAGTAATTATTAGCATTTTTAAGTAAACCAAAGATATTCAATGCTAATTTGGTCGTAATACATAATATTAAATAATGTATATTAAAATATATATTGCGTTATTAAATACTATATTATATAATAATATCAACAAGTTAATTAAATCAAATTTTAGTAGGAGAGGTGTTATAATGAAAAGTACAAATTTTCTAGGGAGTACCGGGTTGAATAATCCACTTAAAACAAAACTGCCAAAAACAAAACTACCAAGAACAAACACAAAATCGATTATATCTGTTTTTTCTATGATTATAATCGCTATATTCCTTTTATCGGGAATTTATACCATTAAAACTGGAGAAGAAGCAGTAATACTTCGATTTGGTAAACATGTATCTTCTAATTCAAATGCTGGATTAAAATGGCATATTCCAATTATTGATAAGGTATACAAGGCTAATATGAATGAGGTACACAGATTAGAATTTGGATTTAGGACTTTATCAGAAGGAAGCACAAGAAAAACTCCAAGATATACATCAAACACTAAAGAGAGCCTTATGCTTACAGGTGATGAAAATCTAGTAAATGCAGAAACTATAATACAATATAAAATAAAAGATGCAAAAAATTACTTCTTTAAAGTTGATGATCCAGTAGATACATTAAAGATAATATCTGAATCAATTATAAGAAGATCCATTGCTAGTCACACTCTTGATGATGTATTGACAGATAATAAGCTTGCAATTCAGCAGGAAATTAAAGATGACCTTCAAAAATTAGTTGATAAATATAAACTTGGCATAGCAATAACAGCAATACAACTTCAAGATGTAAATCCACCACAAGAAGTAGATGCTGCTTTTAAAGATGTTGCAAGTGCAAGAGAAGATAAAAACAGTTATATCAATGAAGCAAACAGCTATAAAAATGAAGTTATACCAAAAGCTCGTGGTAACGCAGCTGAAATGGTTAATAAAGCTAAAGCATATAAAACCCAGAGGATCGAAGAAGCAAAAGGTGATGTAGCAAATTTCGTTCAAATACTTGAAAAATATAAAGATGGTAAAACAGTAACTAAAACACGTATGTATTTAGAAGTTTTAGAAGAAATACTACCAAATATGGATAAATATATATTGAGCGAAGATGGCAATACATTAAATATTTTAAATCTAAATAACAAATTGAACTTATCGAGCAAGGAGGACAAGTAATATGGATAATAATAATTCGAATATTACTTTCAATATTACAAATCAATCACAAATTGATAAATCGAATAATACAATGAATAATTTTAAAAATACCCAAACAAGTCCAAACAGCAATAGCAATAAAGAAATAAAAGCGTTTAAAAAAACAATTATTGGTATCGTTATACTTCTAGCAACACTTATATTTATTCCATCATTTACATTTACAGTTAGCGAAACTGAACAAGCTGTTGTAACAAGATTTGGTGAAGTTACAAAAATAATAGTAGATGAAAAAACTCATGATATAGAATCAACTGTAAAAAGAACCAAATTTAAAAATGTAAAAATACTTGAAGGAAAAGGCTTGTTTTTTAAAGTACCTTTCTTGGACAATGTAAAAAAATACGATAATAGATTGCTTACCTATGATACCGATCCTAGAGAAGTAATCACAAAAGACAAGAAAAAGCTTATTTTAGATAATAATGCTCAATGGATAATAGAAAACCCTCTTTTGTTTCACACAGCAATGAGAAATGAACAAACTGCTCATACACGACTTGATGATATTATGTTTTCAAAAATGAATGAAAAAATTGGACAAACAGAAGCACATATGCTTATCTCTGATAAAGCATACACAAATGAAATGCTTGACACAATAATAAAAGAAGTAAATAAATCTGTTAAAGATTATGGTATTAAAGTTATTGATATTAGAATAAAAAGAACCGATCTACCATCAGAAAACAGTAAAAATATATTTAATAGGATGAAAACTGAAAGAGAACAGAAAGCTAAGCAATATAGATCCGAAGGTCTAGAAGAAGCTCAAAAAATAAAATCTGAAGCTGATAAACAAGCAAAAATAATTGAAGCAAAAGCCTACGCTGAAGCTGAAAAAATAAAAGGTGAAGGCGATGCTGAAGCTACAAGAATTTATAATGAGGCCTACAATAAAGATCCTGAATTCTATGAATTCTATAAAACATTGCAAACTTACAAAAAAACATTGAAAAACAACACCAAAATCATAATAGATTCAAATTCACCATTTGCTAAATACCTACTCGGTAAGTAAACTCACTAGAGCAGCAGTAATAATAGCAAGTAAGTTTGATTTGCTAAATACCTACTCAGTAAGTAAACCATTCTTATCGGTGGTAAAATGAATAAAATAATAGTATTTGTTAAACACTTGCTCAATAAGTAAACTCCTTTTTAATGAAAGTTTTGTTTATACAATTTTGTTCAACAAGCATATTACAAAATAATAGAACTAGACAATAGTAACTTCCCCCTTGCTACTACTGTCTAGTTCTATTACTATATTGCAAACGAGCAAAAATTATCACAATAACTTACAAATAACTTACTTCAATTCGTAATATGCAATATTTATATTTAATGTACATATATTTTGCATCAATGTTCACTGTGAAAATCTCTACATGCTGCATTTTTTCATTGTACTATATATGATAAATAGCTATGATAAACATATATTATAAATACTTTAAATGAGCAAAAATCATTACAATAAGTTACAAATGACTTGACAACTCAATTTGTAATACTGAATTTTACTGTTTTCCTGTACTAGACTATGCTTGAGAATCGCACTAAAATATTTACAGGCTCAAAATTTATTTACATACAATTAATTTCCAAATAATCAATATTTAAATTGTCCTATTAAATCTGAAAGATTTTTACTTGCATGTTTAAGAGCAATTGTAATATTATTTATCTCTCTAACAGAAACATTAAACTTATCTGAAAATGCAGCAAACTCTTCCGTTGATGCAGCTGTTTCTTCTGATACAGCTGAAATATTCTCAATAGTTTCAATGATATTATTTTTATTCTTATCAACAATTGTTACTTTATCTGTCACATCATCAATCTTATCAATAATACGTCCTAATGAATCTGTAATAACTTCAAAGTCTTGTTTAGTTACCTCAACAGCTTTTGATTGTTCTTTAGTAAGCTTCATTATTTTTTCCATAAGTATCTTTGTGTTTTTAACATCTTCCTGAATCACTGAAATCAATTCAGCTATCTGACTAATAGATTGTTCAGACTGATCAGCCAAATTACTTACTTCATTTGCCACTATAGCAAAACCTCTACCGTGTTCACCTGCTCTTGCAGCTTCAATAGAAGCATTTAGTGCCAACATATTAGTCTGATTTGCAATATTTGTAATAACCTCAGTAATTGTACTTATATTAAGTGTATTCTCATAAAGTTTTTCAATGGCTTGATAAATATCTGTTGCAGCTGCAAAGTTTTCTTGATTATGTTTATATAACATATCCATATTATTTTTATTGTTTTCATTTAATGTCCTAATCTTCTCGGAATATTCTTTCATGTTTTGCGATAAATTTCTAATTGAATTAATTTCATTACCTAAATCTATAATATTTTCAGCAGTTGCAGAAACATCCTGTGCTTGTTCATTAGAGCCAACAGCAATTTCATTAGTTGCAACCGAAAGCTTATTCGAAGTAACTGCAACTTCATTAGTTGAAGAAACAAGCACATCTATGGATTCAAATATTTCTTTCGAACTTGAATCTATAGTAGCTACCATTTCTCGTATATCCTTTAAGAATGCATTGAAGTTTTGTGCAAGAACACCAATTTCATCATTGCTCTTAATATCAATTTCTTTGGTCAAATCTCCGCTACCAGACGCAATCTCGCCAAGTTTTTCAGTTATCTTTTTAATTGGAATGACTATTGTCTTCTTAGCTATTCCAATTCCAATAAATAAAATAATTATTCCTATCATAAGATATACGTATAGCATAATCTTAAATCTTGAAATTTTATTATCATATTGTTTTTGGTACATCAAAACAATAGTATTAAACATACCTTTTAATTCTAAAGCATTATTATAAATATATTCCACATTCGTATCTACATCAACATTATTTATTACATTATCAACACTAGTTTCATACTTTTCTATATTTTGTTGAATTCTTTTCAGCTCCGTTACAATAGTCATATTTTTGTTTTCTGAGATATTTAAACTATCATCTCCACTTATAAGAGCACTGTTAATTTTTTTAAACATAGCCAGCTCTTTTGTGAGAGTATTTTTAATATCTTTAATATCCGAACTAATATTCCCATTACTTGCATCTTTATACAGCAAAGAATAGTTACTTAAAAGCATTGTCCTCATTCTTTGACTACCTGATAAATTAATAGCTACCCCATCATCGTTTAAAGAATTAAATGTATATAAAAGTTGACACATAGTAACAATGAAAACTGAAAAAACCAAGAAAAGTAACATTGCAATCTTCTTATTAATTGAATTTAACATATATACATCCACCACCCAAGCCTTAATTTTTCTCAATTTTTATCAAACTAGACATATGAAAGAAAGTAACATACTGACTAGTTATTTTATTGAAGATGCCTTAATTACTCAATTACAGTTAATTCTTTATTATACTTATTTAATACTTCACAGCCATCATCAGTTACTAGAACTAAATCTTCTATTCTAACACCAACTTCTCCAGGTATATATATGCCTGGCTCAACAGAAAATATCATTCCTTGCTCAACAGTTTTAGTATTTGCCGAAGAAACATCCCCAAATTCATGACATTCAATTCCTATAGAATGTCCAGTCCTATGAGTAAAGTACTTTCCATATCCAGCATTTTCAATATACTCTCTAGCAGCAGCATCAATATCGCAGAATCTTACTCCTGGTTTTACAATACTGATAGCTCTTTTATTTGCTTCTAAGACAGTATTGTACACTTCTCTGGATTTATCCGAAACAGATTTATAAAATACAGTTCTAGTCATATCTGAACAGTATGAATTTTTTCTGCATCCAATATCTATAATTATACTATCTCCCTCTTTAACTACTGAATTGTCTGATTCATGATGAGGATCTGCCCCATTTGCTCCATATGCTATTATTGGATCAAAAGAATATCCTTCTGCTCCTAATTCCTCATATACACCCAATAAAATCTGTCCCATTTTCTTTTCAGTGTATTTTTGAGGAATCAAATCGATAATTTTGCCCATTGCAGTATCATTAACTCTAGATGCTTCCTTCATTAATTCTCTCTCTTCACTATCCTTACACATTCTGACTCTATCTATTATTTCAGAAGCATTAACAAATGTACTTCCACCTTTTAGTTCCATAAGTCTTAGCAGAAAACGTGCTGGCCAATTTTTATCGATTCCCATTGACTTTCCCTTATTTACATATCTTGAAACTATTTCCACAGCATCTTGTGTATCATCAAACCATATTTTTTCAACACCTAAGTCCTCATGTACAGGGAACAATTCATTTATAAATAATTTATGTTCTCCATATGATGTAATATAAAGTGCCAACATCCTTTCCCCTGAATGAATCCACTTTCCAGTAAGATAAAATATCGCCGATGGATCAGAAATCAACATTTGAGGTATATTCTTTCTTTCCATCTCTTTTAATACTTTATTTAATCTTTGTCTATTCATAAAATAAGTCACTCCTTCTTGGGGACAGTTCATTACTTTTATTAGCAATACTTGTCCATATGTGTTTAAAATCAATATATCTTCAGCTTCTTCAGCTATCTATTCTTATTCTATTCTGCACGCTTATATTATTTCCTCTTTATTTTTAAAATAATTTTTAGATACAAATTTATCTGTTATATCTAACTCTAGGATCGATTATCGCATACAAAATATCAATAAAATAATTAATTAAAAGTGTAAAAATCACAACAAAAAATGTAAGAGATAGCATTAACCAATATTGTCTTCTCAAAATTACAATATACATTGCATATCCAATACCCCAATATCCTAAAACAATTTCCATAGTTATAGATGATGATATCATTACTATAAGAGTATTACCCATATGTGTAATTATTGGAATAAGAGCATTCCTAAGTCCATGCCTATACAAAACAATTTTTTCTTTTAGACCCTTTGATCTAGCAGTTCTTATATAATCTTTATTTATTATATCAATTATGCTCGTCCTAACATATCTTAACGATCCAGAACAAGTTACTAAAACCAGTGTAGTAACCATAGCTAAGTACATAGTGAATTTTGTTTTAGGTATAGGTGTTAAATAAGCAGTATCAGAATATACCTGAGAAATTTTAGCACCATAATTTACAAACAATCCAATTAGCAATGCAGCCATAAACTCAGGTATACATGAAAATATAGAAATAAACACTCTTATAATTCTATCAAATATTCCATTCACATGACATGCAGCTATCATTCCTAAAGGAATGGAAATAATAAAGCTTAATAAAAATGCAGCTGAATATGATATTAAAGAATTCTTTATGGCTCTTTTTAACATAGGTTTATAATCATTTCCCCATGCATCATGTCCAAATTCACCATTAATGGTACTCTTTAGCCAATATCCAAATTGAACTATCTTTGGATCATTGAGGTGAAGCTGTTCTCTTAACTGATGTTTTACTTTGGGATCCATTCCTATACTAGCACTCAAACAATCACCTGGAAGAGCAGCAAACATTATTCCCAATATCAACAATATTCCAAAAAAAATCGGTATCAAACTTAAAGTTCTCTTTAGTAAATAAGATTTCATACAAATCATCTCCTCAAAATACATTACAAAATACATTACAAAATACATTATAGAAACATATCTCCTTATATTTTACCATATTTCATTAAATTTACATTGAATATTCTGTAAGATACATATTACATTTTTGTAAGACACACCTTACAAAAACGTAATTATAATTTACAAGATAAAATAATCATTACCAATTTCAAATATGTTATAATCATACATGAGGTGATAAATATGGATATTAGTATTGATATTAATAAATTTGTAAACTTAAAAGATAAAATAAATAAAAGTGTATCAGAGGTCATTATAGGAAAAGAAAATATAATTGATTTGATAACAATAAGCTTCATATGTGGTGGACATGTTCTCCTCGAAGATGTTCCTGGACTGGGTAAAACACTTCTTGTAAAATCATTTTCAAATACTTTAGGATGTAACTTTAAAAGAATACAGTTTACACCTGATCTTTTACCGTCGGATTTAACAGGAATTAACTTCTATAATCAAAAAAGTTTAAATTTTGAATTCAGGAAAGGTCCTCTTTTCTCAAATATTGTTCTAGCAGATGAAATCAACAGAGCCACTCCAAGAACACAATCAAGTTTACTAGAAGCTATGGAAGAAAAGCAAATAACAGTTGATGGAGAAACAAGAAAATTATCAGAACCTTTTATGGTATTAGCTACTCAAAATCCAGTAGAATCCTTCGGTACTTTTCCTCTCCCTGAAGCACAACTAGATAGATTCTTTATGAGAATAAGCATTGGGTATCCTACTCGCAGTGAAGAAATAGCCATAATTCAAAGATTTAAAGAAGGAAATCCTGTAGAACACTTAAAAAGCATTGTAACAGAAGATGAAATAAAATATGTTAAATATAATTTCTGTAAGGTAAATGCTTCTCAAGATATTCTTCAATACATTATGGATATAGTTGAAGCAACAAGAAATACTCAATTATTCGAATTAGGTGTCAGCCCAAGAGGAACACTTGCATTATTTAAAGCCAGTCAAGCATGTGCTGCTATAAATGGAAGGGATTACATTATACCTGAAGATGTTAAAAAAATGGCATTATATGTACTGAATCATAGAGTAATAAATAAAAAATATAATAAATTAGGCAATATATATTCTAGTATTCATGAACTTTTAAATACTGTCAATGCACCAGTAGAAGATATCTAAGGGGGTGCTTGTGTGTCATATTTTGTTCTTTTTTTGATTGTTGTAGCTTTAATATTCGACAGATTATCGCAAAAATTTGCCCTTTATAATTTAAATTCAAACAGGATAATAACAAAAAATTTAGTGGAAATTGGGGATGAATTCGACATTATTGTAACTTTAGAAAATAACAAAATACTTCCTGTTACATTTGTGCAATTTGTCGAAAAATTCCCTAAAGATATTGTTTATAAATTAAAAGCTAACATTACTAATGCCTCAGAGGAAATTTACCACACATCAACATTATCAGTATTACCTTTTCAAAGGGTACAAAGGAAATATAGAGTATACTTCACAAAACGAGGTAGATATTTTATGAATGACGTCGATTTAAAAGCAGGTGATTTCCTTGGCTTCAAAACATTTAGTAAAAAAATCAAATTTGATAATGAAATTATTGTTCTTCCAAAAAAAATAGCATTAAATAAACTCATAGAACCACGTGGTAGTACTAATGGTGATATTTCAGTTAAAAGATGGATTATGGATGACCCAACATTAATTGTTGGAATAAGAGAATATACCGGTTTTGAACCCCAAAAGAACATTCACTGGCCATCATCATTAAAATCTGGCAAGTTAATGGTAAAACAATTTGATTATACTTCTGATAATTCTGCAATGATTATTCTAAACATAGAAACATATAGACCTCTTTGGCTAAAAATAGACTCAAATAAAATCGAAAAATGTATTTCACTAGCTAGAACAATTATAGATGATTTTGAAGATGAAAATATTCCTTATGGTTTCATAACAAATGCTCAATCAGAAAATAACAAAGACATATCAAAAGAAGCCTATATATGTTCAAATCCTCAACACCATAATACAATATTAAAAAGTTTAGGTAAAATAGTATACAATGTTGAAATCTCCTTTAACGAATTATTAGATAATATTATAAATAGTTATTGCAATTGTGGAACATATGTAATCATAACACCCATTATATTTGAAGAAGACATAAATTATATAAATAATCTATCTAACCTAGAAAATAAAGTAATATTAATAACTCTCAGTGATAAAAATATCAATTATATATCAAATAATATATTAACATATGTCGAAGGTGGTAATATGCTATGAAAGAAAGATATTTCTTAAAAATATTAAGTAAATATTCATTTTTGTTTGGAATTTCTAATTATTTAATTTTTACTGGTAATAATTTCGTGCTAAGTTTACTTCTTTTCTTGTGGTTTATATTACTGGTTTTTACTTCATGCCTTCTCAAAGACAAAAAAACAAATTTTTTTATTCTACCATTGGTACTAATGTGTATTCCAGCATTATTTATGACTAAAATAAATGATATAATTCTGGTTGCAATTATAAGCATATTTTCTATTGTTTTTATTTTAAAAGATAGATACAAAGCAATTTATTATTCATCAAAAACTAGGCTATCTAAAGGTATATTCGTCGTATTTATAATATTTTTATTTTCTCATTTTGCCTATGATATTACAAGATTCGAAAATGTTTTACTCCCCTACTTTTTAGTTTATTTAGTATCATCAATAATTTTAGCAAAAAACACAAGAAACACTGTTTTAACCAATAAAAATAGAATAATTAATATTGTATCTTCTTTGTGTGTTTTATCAATAGTGTTCATTTTAAGCATAAACAGCGTAAGGAAAACTCTCTTCCTTATGATAAGTAAATTTATTTCACTATTAGAGTATTTACTCATATATATTGTGTTGCTCATATTAAAATTATTGCATTTAGACAAATTCTATCCAAAATTCGACTCGAAAACTTATAAGGCTGATTACCACACCGGTTTTAAACATAATAAAATCATACAGAATCATCACAACACAGTTATTTTCAACTATATTTTATTAACTATTGCTATTATATTGATAATATTTTTGATAATAAAAATAATTAAAATAATCAAGAATCTACAAAAAAATCATATTTTAAGCAATTCACCAGAAGAGTATATTGAAACCTCTGAGTTCATTTTTAATTTAGATATTCTTAAACATAAGAATAATTTAATTAATACTCTCAAAAAGAATATTTTTCCTAAAAATAATCGCAATAAAATTAGACATTATTATTATAAATATATGAAAAAGTGTATAAAAGAAAATATTTGTTTAAATAAAAGTGATACATCTTATGATATAAATAAAAAATCTAAAAATATTTTTGACTTAAATGTAATTGACAGCATGAGAAAAATTTATATAAAAATCAGATATACGAATTCTGCTGTAACTGATACTGATGTTGCCAAATTCATTGACCAATATAATAAACTTCATGTTAATAGGAAATCAAACAACTGAACTCTTCAATGCGGAGCCCTATTCCACATGAATCAAAATATTTAATATCTTACTTATAATACCAAAAAAACTGTTGACATTACCAATGTATTAGTGTACTATATGTATAGTACACTAATACATCAAGAGAGGTGATAAATTGAACATTGAATTTAACAATATAGAACCTATTTATATTCAAATAGTTAATTACATTAAGGGACAAATAGCTTCAAACAAAATCAAAGGAGGAGATAAATTGCCATCTGTAAGAGAACTTTCTCTTAAAATAAAGGTTAATCCCAATACTATACAAAGGGCATATGCAGAACTAGAAAGAGAAGGATTAACCTACACTCAAAGAGGAATGGGTAAGTTTGTTACTAAAGATGAAAATGCAATAAAATCATTAAAAATAGATATGGGTAAAGATATTCTTTCTAATTTTATTAAAGAAATGAAACATTTAGGCTTTGACAAAAATGAAATACTTGAAATGATTTCTAATGAATATAAGCAGGAGGGATAAAAATGGATTACGTATTGCAAACAAGGGATTTATGTAAAAATTACGGTAAAAAAATAGCACTTACTAAACTAAATTTAAAATTAGAAAAAGGGAAAATATTAGGATTGCTAGGTCCAAATGGTAGTGGCAAAACAACATTGATAAAGATAATAACAGGTCTATTAAGAGAATCTAGTGGACAAATTTTAGTATCTGGAATGAAACCTGGTGTTGAAAGCAAAAAAATCGTTTCATACCTTCCTGATAAAAATTATATATACAAATGGATGAAAATAGAGGATGCAGTACAATTATTTAAGGATTTCTATGATGATTTTGATGAAAACAAAATGAATGAACTTCTTAAATTCATGAAACTTGATAAAAATATGAAAGTAACATCATTATCAAAAGGAATGACTGAGAAGTTAAATCTAAGCTTGGTTTTATCTAGACGAGCAAAGCTTTATGTATTAGATGAACCTATCGCAGGGGTAGATCCTGTTGCAAGGGAAAAAATATTAGATGCTATAATAAACAATTATGCTGAAAACAGCTCTATGATAATAACAACTCATTTGGTTAAAGATATTGAAAGAATTTTTGATGATGTTGCATTCATATCCTATGGACGCATTATTAAAGAGGGAAATGCAGAAGAACTCAGAATTCAAAATAATAAATCTATAGATGAAATATACAGAGAAATATTTGCAGAGTAAAAGGGGGAAATATAATGGGTAAGCTTCTCAAATACGAATTTAAAGGAAATTTCAAACTTTTTTTTGGTGTTTTTATTTCAGCAATATTATTATGTCTTGCATTACTAGTTGGAGTTGATAATGGTGAATTAAGATTCAGCCTTGGAATATTGATTTGGTTTGCAGTATATGTAATACTTTTAATATTCAGTATAAGTAGTTTTAAAAATGAGCTTTATGAAGAAAGAGGATACCTAACATTCACACTCCCTGTTAGTGGTAGAAAATTTTTAGCAAGCAAGATGATTGTTGCTTTTGTATGGTTTGCATTTTGTTATATATTATCTATAATTTCTATTGATATGATAGCTAAAAATTCATTATCACAGAACATACTATCGCTACTAAAAAATTTACTTTATTCTAAATCATTTATGATTGTATCAATATTTTCAAGTTTGTTACATATATTCACTTTTATTCTAATGATATATTTTTCTATTACAATAACAAGAATTGGCTTAAAATCTGGTAAATTAAGCGGTTTTGTGGCATTTATAGCATTTTTAATATTGAACTTCATTATAATTCGATTGCAAATGTTCATCATAAATATTTCACCTTATAGTTTATCATTTAAATCTGATAGTTTGCAAATGTTGTCTGGTTCAGTATTTAGTATTTCATTTAACAATAATTCTCTTATTTCAATTAGTCATGGAGTGGTGCAACTGAATATTGCTGGAACTATATTCAGTATATTAATTTTTGTAGGTATGTTCATTGCAACTTCTTATTTGATTGAAAATAAAATAGATTTGTAAAAATTAATGCACCCAAACAGGGTGCATTATTATCATATATTTACTTAAAGCGTATGTTAATAAATACGATTATGTTAACAATGGCTCTTACATTATTAACATATATTCACTTAAAACTCATTCAAGTAAATAGTAACCCCCTTTATATTGCATCTTTGACTTGTTATTTTCTTTCAAATGCCTTAATTTTCATATACCCAATTACATTTTTAGAAGTTCCATAATATCTTTTTCACTCATTTTTGTTATCAATGTTTCATTTTGTTTAATTACAGCATCAATTATTTTCTTCTTTTTCTGCTGGAGTTCAAAAATCTTCTCCTCTATTGTTCCTTTTGTAATAATCTTCATTACCTGTACAACATTCTTTTGCCCTATTCTATAAGCCCTATCTGTTGCCTGTTCCTCAACTGCTGGATTCCACCATGGATCAAAATGTATTACAACATCAGCTCCAGTAAGGTTAAGCCCTGTACCTCCAGCTTTTAGTGATATCAAAAATATGCTTCCCTTTCCCTTATTAAAATCCTCTACAAGTTTGCCTCTATCTTTAGATTTTGTTGAACCATCTAAATACATAAAATCAATATTTTTCTCTAAAAGCATATCCTTTATTATAGATAACATACCTGTGAATTGAGAAAATAAGAGTATTCTGTGACCACTTTCTAATGACTCATCAATAATTTCAGATAAAAGATTTAATTTTCCACTTTCTCCATCATATTCATCAATAAATAACGAAGGATGACAACAAAGTTGCCTAAGCCTTGTCAATGCTGCTAAAATCTTAATTTGACTTTTTTCAAACCCTTTTTCTGCTATCTCCTGTTCTAATTCGCCTCTTATTTTATTTAAATATGCAACATATATTTTTTTCTGTTCTTTAGTAAGTTCTGCCATCAATTTATGTTCTATTTTATTAGGCAATTCCTTTAATACATCTTTTTTAAATCTTCTAAGAATAAATGGACGTATAAACCTCCTTAATTCTTCAGCCGCTTTATTATCCTGATCTTTCACAATAGGTTTTTCAAACTTTGAAACAAATTTCTTATGATTTGAAAGATAACCTTCCATCAAAAAATCAAATATAGACCAAAGTTCCGTGAGTGAATTTTCTATAGGAGTGCCTGTTAAAGCAAATCGCCCCTTTGCATTTATCTTTTTTACAGATTTAGCATTTTGCGATTGAGGATTCTTTATGTACTGTGCTTCATCCAAGATGCAAAATCTAAAATTAATATCCTTATAATAATCTATATCTCTTCTTATTAATGGATATGACGTTATTACCAAGTCATAATCGTTAACATGATTTAACGCTTCAATCCTTTCATTCTTGTTTCCTGAAATCATAAGTGCACTAAGCTGAGGTGTAAATTTCTCAACTTCAGCATACCAATTGTATACTAATGAAGTTGGTACTACAATAAGGCTTGGTGCACAACCTTTTTCATTCTTTTCAGAAAGAATAAACGTCAATACTTGTAATGTTTTTCCAAGACCCATGTCATCTGCTAAAATACCACCAAAACCGTAGCAAGATAATGTTTTAAGCCATTTAAATCCAAATTTTTGATAATCTCTAAGAGTAGCATTTAATTCTTCTGGAACAGAATAATCAATATCTCCAGGCTCTCTAATGTTTTGAACCAATTCCTTAAATTGAAGATTCCTCTTAATATTCATTTTACCTGTATTCTTTATTTTTTCATCTAAATATAATGCTTTATATTTAGGTATATTTGCAACTTTATCTTCAAAATCTTCAACATTTATATCTAATCCTTCAATTATGTCACTTATTGCCCTCATCTCAGGAACATCAAAAGGTATAAATGTTCCATCCTTAAGCTTCAAATACCTTTTTTTCTCTTTAAAAGACATTAATACTTCCTTGATTTCATCATCAGAAATTCCATCTATACTAAAACTAAATTCTAACATATCATTTTCTTTATTCAACCTAATTCCACTTTTAAATGATGATGCATCCTTAATTTTAGTATTTTTAAAAGTATCAGAATAAAATACATCCGCACAATTTTGAATTTTAGGTAGTGTATAATACAAAAAATCAAATATATAATCATCATTTTCAAGATATATATGACCATTTAAAACTTTAAATCCAACTTCTTCTATTATTTTAAGAAGTTTGGCTTCTCCCTCCATATCTCTTACTAATATTCTTTCATCTCCAGTAACATTTTTCTCATCATGTAAAAATGGATTTATCATTATATCTCCATATACAAATTTGACTTTTGCTACTAAATTATCATTTTCCATATCAAAATAAATCTCTCGTTTTAAATCAGGTTTATATATTAAAGCTTCAACTTCTTCATCAATACTTACATCACCAATTTTTTTAACTAATGGATATATCTCTGACACAAAAGTTTCTTTATACATATCTGGAATAACAATTGCTTTCTGCCTGTTACGTTTTAATTCATTATAAAATGGTATAAAATTCTGCTTCTGTTCATATGGCAAATTATATATTTCATTTTGAAAAAAAACATATTCTCCATCATTAACAAGAGGAACAATATCACCACTACAATTCATTTTTAATAGCAAATCATTATCAGCTTTATCAACAGTAAAATCAATTGGCAACATTGCTTGCTTTATTCTAATATTAGAATATGATTTATTTAATATCATCGCGTTAAACGGTCTGTCACCCAACATATTAAAAAATTTTTTTGTTAAACTGTCAGTAAGAAAAACTTTATTTCTAGAAAAATGACTATTTGCATAATACCTATTTGTATATGGCACTATATATTCTTCATTCTCATAAATTTCCTTTAGCATTTCTAATATAGGTCCATCTTCATCCTTAAACACGTGTATTCTAGGATCGAATGTAAACTTTTTACCATAATATATTGGTTCACCTGATACAATACTCCCTAAAAAATTTCTCATACTTTTTACTTTATATAACCTACTCTCACCAATAGACAAACTAACATATGAATGTTTTCCAACACTGTGCTCATACTCATCGCTATCATACCCATAAGTTATTTCAATATTAAGAGCTATTTTATCATAAACATACCTATTTCTAAAATGATTAATAATGCTTTCAACAGTATATTTATTCATAAGCTTATCAAACTCTCCATGTGCATCTCTATCAGCTATTTCAAGCAACACCGCAACTATATGTTTACAATTTCCCCAATACTTACTATATGCAGGGCAATTACATTGTGCACTTAAAAATTTCCCATCAAAAGTAAAATTCGCAAAAACCAAATAATCCATTGTCCCTGATACAAGTGCTGATACATAGTTATCATTTGGTTCATATTTTATATATTTTATTCTATTTTTTAGTTTGTATTCTTTTCCTCTCATAAAAATAACATCACTCACACAACGTTCTTTAATATATTCTTCTGTTAAATTAAACATATTTCACCTCAACAAATAACTATTCTATGCAGTATTATACATCAAATCAGTGCAATATAGTAGTAAATTCATCATTTTTTTGCTATTCCCCACGATAAATTTATATTCTTATTCCATTATTTTCACTATATTCTTAGCCCAAATTCTTGATTTAGCATATTCCTCTTCATTAGGATGGTTTTTCCTGATAAATTTAAAACCATTTCCATAACATTCAAAGTACTCATTTAACACATGATGCTCCTTATTTAATAAAATATTTTTGCAATTATTTATAGCCGTTTCTATGCTTTTGCCTCTTCCAAACCATGTAGCAAAAAAAACAACAGCTTTTACATTTCGATTACTAAAATTCTTTACAAATTTTATAACGTTTTTGTGCAATCTACCAGCATATACTCCGCTACCTATAAAAACAATATCAACACCTTCTAAATCAATGTCATTAGTATTATTTTTGTTTAAATTAATTGCTTGGCAACTTAATTCATCTGCAATACAATGAGCAATTTTTTCAGTATTTCCTGTTAGACTTGAGTAAATAACTAATGATTTCATTTTAACACCTCTTTCTCTCAAAATTTTTAGTACTAATTTTTTAGCATAAATATTTTTGTAACCACTTTGGTATCTGCCAAACTAATCTAGTTCAATAGTACAATTCATAAATAATAATCATTTCTAAATCAAAATTAAAATGTGCTGACAAATGAACCTCTTATATAACCAAATCTATCATCTGTAGTTATCTTAATAATTTTAAAATGCCATCCAATTTTTTTTACATATACACGTTCAGTTACAGCATATCTTTTACCATTATTAATGATGTTAGCACCAATTAGTATAACAAAGCTCTTGTTTTTCTTATCGTAACAAATATAATCATATTTACTATTCACAGGTATTATCCAATGGTTTGCTTCGAGCCGCTGTTGAATTTTATATCCATTATTATTGCTTAATGATTGATAAGCTTTATTATAATCAGTTTTAGATAAATCAATTAATTCTAATGTTCCTCTATAATCTCTATTCATTAGTCTATTATAGTAAGAATTGACAAGTGAAATAATTTCCGTCTTTTCTTTATTATCTAATTTAATATTCATATTTGATTTATACATACACAATAGCAAACTACATACAATTAATAGTACAATCCCCAGTACTCTCTTTCTCATATACAAATCATCTCCATTACAATGTAATAATTATAATGCTCATTCATATTAACTATTTATTATAATTATAACATATTATGCCATAGAAATGCACATTAACCCATTCATTTTCTTCATCAACTATCATTTCATTAATCTTCATTTATATAAAAAAAAGATTAGTAAAAAAACTACTAATCTTTTTATAGATTCACTATTATCAATATTTTTTATCATGTATTTTAATAAATAAATAAAAATCTAAATCATTAATATTTATTTCATTTGTAGTTTTATCTTCAAAGCCATGAATATGCTTAAACACATAAAGAACATTTACTTCTTCAGTTTGATCATAAATTGTCATTTCATTCATTTTCATTTGATTTTTCTCTCTATACTTTTTACGCAATTCTTTTGATAAATCTTTTACATTTCTACTATAGATTAATTTACCTTGCTTGTATATTTTGAGTTCCATTTTTGGGAAAGTATATACAACACTAAGCTCCTCTTTAGAAGGATTTTTGTTTGTATAATTATTGCTTGAAATATAAGTAAAATAATCAAAGTTCTTAATATCTAAGAATTCACCATTTTCCAAAGCATAATAATTAAAGTATTCTTTATCTCTTTTATTATTATATGTGTGTAATTGAAAACCAAAAACATCTTTCATTTGACTTATTTTAAAATCCTTAGGCAGATATTTCAAATCCTTCAAATCATGATACTTGTTAAAATACAAAATTATACCGCTGATTTCTTTCTTATCTGTTTCAGATAAATCTTTATTTAGCTTGATTATTGAATCATTCTTAATCATATCATTCTTTTTTAGTATTTTTTCAAACCTTATGTTTTGACTAAGCTTCGAAACAGAATAACAACTCCAGGGTCCCGATACAGATAATATCGAAATTAAAGCCAAAGATATAGGCAGAATTATATTTCTTGTGTGCTTCGCAAAAATAAAATATATCATACATCCAGTTACCCATAACCCAGCTATAATAACGAAATACCTATTTTCTGTTATACCATATGCCTTAATTCGAATAATCATTGAAACAAACATCATTCCTAAAAGAGGAATAATAGCTATGGTAAAATAAGAAATAAAAGTTTTTGCCCACTTATTCATTTTACGTAATGGATAAATAAAGAATATTATAATTGTACTAATTATTGAATACCAAAGAACTAGCTTTGAAACAATGCCTTTAGGCCATTGTCTTGTTACAAGTATTTTCATAAAATATGCATATAATATAGTGGAGTAAGCAACTATAATCGGTACCAAAATATAAATCAAAAGAACTTTTAAAGCTTTTGGATAGTTATCAGCATTAAACTTCTTATCATATTCAGGTATATCAGCCAAGAAAAATGCTGGTGCAAAAATTCCTGCAACGATAAGCATACTATCAAAGTATACTTTTTCTGATATATTTATTGAAAAAAGTGATTTTATTGTGAAGAGCATAGCAATAAAACCTGTGTAAATTATCATTGAAAACAAATATGTTATGAAAAAACTTTTGAATAGTTCAATGATGTAAAGTTCAAAGTATTCTCTCTTATAGAAATATGGTATGAATGCAAAAATGCAATAAAAACAAATACTGAAAGCTATATATCTTGACACAGATACTTTACTTAAGTCCTGAAGTAATAAAAAGAAGTATAGTATTAGCCCTCCAATTGCACCTGCATAAATCAATACTTTTGTTCTTTTCTTTAATGATGATATTTTTTCAAAGAGAACTCTAACACTAAGAAACACTGGAATCCCTAAGGCTAAAATCAAACAAATTCTTCTAAGTATTTCACTTGTTGATTCTTGTAAAAATCTAGCATGATTCATAAATATAATTATAAACACAATAGTAGCCACCAATACTATAGCTTCAGGAAAACGCTTTAAACTCAATAGAAGTTTTTTAATTATGCTCCTACAAAATAAAATAATCCTTTCAATCATGTAATATCTCCTTCCGGATTAAAAACATTTATTATCTAAATATTTCTCTTTCAAATTTTTTATACCATTCACCTTGATAAGTTAATAATCCAATATCACCTTCTGCTAAAAGTCCATATTCTTTTCCGCTTAAAATAAGCTCTATTCTTTGACCAGCATCTGTTTCAAATGTTACATAGTATCTAGTACGAGAAGAATTGTGAGTATGATTATCACCACTCATAGAACTATTTCTTATCACTTCTGTTCTTTTAGATACAATACGTGCATGCTCACTTAAAATCGGTGAAGTAGCATTTCTATAATAATTTTTCGCAGTAGCTATAATTGAAAATATAATTACTCCCAATATTATAGCAAAAAAAATCATAAAGATTGGTGGGAATCCACCCATAAAAAATCTCATTACAAAATCCTCCCCATAATAATTATGCTTTATTTTAATTTAATATATACTAATACTATAACTAAAACATATGAATTTCTATAGTTTTCAAATTTATTTTTAGTTTTTAAAATTTATTTTTATCTTTACTTTCCTTAATTCTATATCAATAAATTTCTATAATTTCTTTGTAGTCAACATACATTTTTTTTAAATCATCATTACTATACTCCGTATTACCATGTGAAGGAATGTATTTATTGCAATTTAAATCTATCAATTTTAGCCACGAATTCTCAGTTTCCTGCGATGCAATATTCATAGATTTTGCAAACGGTTTCTTTGTCATCCCTCCCAAAGCATCTCCAATTATTCCGACATCATCTATAATAATTGAAATCGATCCTATTGAATGACCAGGTGTACTAATTATTTTGCCATCAATCCCATATTGAGCTAAATCAAAACTATCCTCAATCAAAATATCGGGATTTATACTGGTGAAAAAATGTTTTGCTTTTTTGCACTTGTTAATTTTTGCACCAGTCGAATGTCCACATTCAAGTAAAGGAGATGAAATCCCCGCTATCAAATATTTAGCTTCTTTTTCGTGAATAATAACTAGAGGGTTATACTTTTCTTTTATAGCCGCTACATTTTCTACATGATCATAGTGTGCATGAGTTAAAATTAAAGCATTTAACTTTCCATTCTTCAGAAACTTATCAATATTTCTTGTAATAGTTTCCCATCTCTTTTTAATTCCTGTATCAACTAGAATATTACACCCTTTAGATGATATCAATAATGGACTATTCCCAGACATTATTCTGATTATTTTTATTTTACTTGAATTATAAATATATTTACCCATTACATCAGCCTCCGGATGATACTTTAACGCTTTTGATACTCACAATTATACTATGTTTTATATTATCTGAGTTTCCTTCTTTACAATATATTTATTTTCTTTAATACAAATAAATGGTTTATTACCTTTTTTTTATTTTTCTAAGACCCCTTTTTTTCGCTTCCATTGATTCATTTATGTGAACCATATGGTGACGTGTAACTGGCATAAGTAATACCCCTGCTACTGTCTTTTTCCCCCAAAAATCAATAAGCCATATAGCAGCCTCATCATTTGCTACTGCACCCAATTCAATAATTTTTTCAAGTCCGAGTTCAGAAACTTTTCTCTTTAAATCAGCGTATTCAAGCCTATGAACTATTTCTCGAGTTTTTCTCCCAACTGCTTTTCTATAATCCCTCAAAGCTTGCATATCAATTGTCTGACTGAACTTCAATATTTCATTCTCATCTAATGCATTGCCTGTATCATAAATTGAAGAATTTATCCTCTTAAGCCAATTTTCTTGGTCAATTACCTGTTTTTCACCATCTACGAGAATATTCATTGTAATATCTTCAATACGTGTCGAATGCCACATTCCATATGCAACTGTTCGCCCTTTTTTATTCTGACCTGTACGAAACGTTATTTCATCCATGCCTTCCCATAGCTCATCTTCAAATGTTATACAATCAATTCCCGATACATCCGAAGAATGTATCCTAGCATGTTGATCCAAAAATAAATTAATAGCACTATCAAATGTTGACTTCTTTTTTAGTAATTCTCGAAGCCTTTTATGATTTTCGTTCCATGTTGCTCTTGTATATTCCATTGTTATCCCCCTCCATATTATTCACATAATATTAATTAATACTAAAAATAATTCAGCCTTTTTAAATAATTTTATAATTTATTTCTACATTAAAAAATACATAAAATATTTTACTTTCCATATCAAACATATAAACATAGTTGGTTTAATAATAATTTTCTTTATAAAAATAAACATGCTGTATCACCTTTTT
Source organism: Clostridium tepidiprofundi DSM 19306 (assembly GCF_001594005.1). Lineage (GTDB taxonomy): Bacteria > Bacillota > Clostridia > Clostridiales > Clostridiaceae > Clostridium_AC > Clostridium_AC tepidiprofundi. The sequence goes on from NZ_LTBA01000002.1 coordinate 64,209, forward strand.
TACGCAACTTTTTCTATTATCGAAAAATATCTCGTATTTACTTTCATAATATATCCTATTTCAATAATATTATTGTTAATTTTGTAATTATTTATAATTCGTTACTATCAATAATATTCTACAAAGATCATCATTTTCCTTTTGTTAAATAAAAACCAAATAAAAAGCCCATTTTGTATTTTATACATATTCATCACTCATTTAAAAATCCAGCATTTTCTGCTGGATTTTTAAATTACTTTCACATTATTAATTTCCTTTTAACATATTTTGATACTCTATCCTTAACTTTTCAAGAGTATATACTTCCTTTTCATAAGTTAAAATTAGTCTTCTCTTGGACTCTAACATCATGAAATGAGTTGCTCCTCCATCTAAATTTAATGACTCCATTCTAGCTAGTGAAGCCCTTTCATTACTTATTCGACTATTAAGCATTTTAATTCTTATATCAATATTTCCTATTAATGCTCTTATGGTACTTGGACTAGGATTCTTACCTTTATCATCTTTTATTTGAAAAGTATTAGTTTGATTAGATGAATAATTATCGTAAAATTTATCCATATCATTTGATTGTTTATTAGAGTTAGTATTCATACTATTGACAATATCATTTAATTTATTGTAAAAATCATCTGTATCATCTTGATAGTTATAAGAATTGTTATTCATGCTATTCATTATATTGTTCAATTTATTACAAAAATTCTCTGTATCATCTGCATAATCATATGAAATATTATTGACACTGTTCAGTAGATCATATAATTCATTATAGAAATTATCTGTACTATCAGTATAATTATTAATATTATCTGCTAAATCATTCAATTCTTTTAATGCCTTATAAAAATTATCTGTGTTATCAGTATCATCATTAGTATAATTTAGCAAATCATGAAAATCATCTAGATTCTCTACATAATCATTATCTTGTATATTATCCTCTGCATCTTCAAAATTACAAAATCTATAATAATAGCACTTTCCAGCATCATCATAAATATATAAAGTTACTATTTCATCATCGAGTAAGCTAGATAATTTATAATATTTATCACCATGTTTTTCATCATAGCAATATAAATACATTACTCTGCCATCATTAATGTAATCAGATAATTTGTACTCACAGTAATCTCCATTATCATCGTAATAATATAAATATATTGAACCGTCATCACCAATGCATCTAGATAATTTATAATAATAATCCCCATCATCGTAATAATATAAATAAACAGTTCCTTCATCATCAATATAAAAAACATTTTTATATTCATCAACTAAATAAAAGTTACTCATCTCATAACAATCTTTATTATCTGATGCTAAAACATAATTATATTGAAAAACAGCAAATAAAAGAGTTAGTAAAAAAACAATAACGAAAATCAAACTTTTTTTCTTAATCATATTTAATAATCACCTCTTAATTTAATATGTACAATTTATTATATAGTAATATTTTGTTAATTGTGAGCTATTTTTGAAACTACTATTGTTGTATCATCTGAAAAGCAACAAAGATTGTTTGTTTTACTTCCAATTTTCACAAGAGACCAAACACTTTACAAAAATGAAGCACAGTTTATATTGATATTGTTTTGAAATTTTTGCAGAATTTGTTGATATAAACAATATATTAAAGTATACTATATATGCGGAGTGTATATATGGCTAACGAATCAATATTAGAATCTGAAGCTATATTTATGGGAGGATATAAAATGAAGAAAAGTATATTAGTTTTGACTTCTTTTTTTGTAATATTTTCATTAATAGGATGTTCATCTACAAATTCAATAAATAAAATCGACAATACAAAAACTGTTATATTAAAGGATAAAAGTGATAATGATTCATCAACTATTTCAAATAAGGATAAAAATAGTGATTATTTGAGTGAAGGTAGTGTAACTGGTGGAGAAGTAACAGATGGTAGAAAATTAACCGAAATAAGATGGGCAGTACATGATGATTATGAAAGGATATTACTAGAATTTGGTAATGATAAGGTAGTTCCATGTTTTATTGTTCAGTACAATAAATATCCTTATTCTTTTGTTTTTCAACTAAATGGCACAAGAGAATTTAGTGCTGATTTTCCAAACATAACAAATTCAAATTTAATATCCAAATTTTATCACATCGTGACGTGTGATGATTGTACAAGACGATTTGGAGTAATATTAAAAAAACCTGTAGAATTTAAGGTGCATGAGTATAAAGATCCTGCAAGGATTGTTGTAAATATAAGGAAAACTAATAAAAACGCTAAGGATTTAACAAAGGTGTATTCTCTAAGAACAGAATCTTACGAGGATCTTAGTGAAAAAATTTGTCATATTGAAGAAGATTTAATGTATGATGAAGAAGGTAAAGAAGAAAGTAAAAATGTACGTATATTAATTGATCAACATGATAAATATTTTGTTGAGGAAGGATATTACAACACTAGAGAAGAAGCAGAAAAAAGAAAGAAGGAGCTTGAACAAAAAAGTAAAGATTATAAATTGATTATTAAGGAAGTAACGGTAGATGAAAATAATTAATTGGAAAAATTTACACCCCTGGGGTGAAAGGTGGAAAAGATAATGCCTGACTATAAATTATATAATATGTACATGGTCTACAATAAAAAAAATAATAAGGTATTAGTTCAAGATAAAGTTGCAGATGATGGATGGGGAGGTATAACATTTCCTGGTGGGCATATAGAGTTTGGTGAAAGTTTCATTGAGTCAGCTATTCGAGGGGTCAAAGAAGAAACGGGGTTTGATGTAACTGATTTAGAATATGCAGGAATTATTAATTACTACAATACAGATAACAGCGAAAGATGGATGTGTTTTCTTTATACTTGTAATGAACTACCTCCACTTACTTCATTGAAGTTGGAGCTTCTTTTTATAAAAAAAGAACTGCTCACTAATCACTTAGTGTAACAGTTCCTTCACCTTTATTGGAGGCGCCACCCGGATTTGAACCGGGGGTAAAGGCTTTGCAGGCCTCTGCCTTACCACTTGGCCATAGCGCCACATGGAGCGGAAAACGGGACTCAAACCCGCGACCTCCACCTTGGCAAGGTGGCATTCTATCAACTGAACTATTTCCGCATTATCAATACCATTCCTACTTAAATACACGAATCAAATGCGCAAAACTGGTGGCTGGACCAGGAATCGAACCAGGGACACGAGGATTTTCAGTCCTCTGCTCTACCGACTGAGCTATCCAGCCGAATAACCTTAGAAAAATGGTGGGCACAACAGGGCTCGAACCTGTGACCCCTTGCTTGTAAGGCAAGTGCTCTCCCAGCTGAGCTATGCGCCCACTACTAAACACCAAATTAAAACCAAGTGCAATATTATAATATAAGATTTATTCAAAAATGTCAATACATTTTGCTAATAAATTTGCAAAACAAATCAAAAATTATTTTGATTTGTTTACATGATCAATTAGAATAGCTATGTCCTCATTAGTAAATATATATTTCTTACCACAAAATTGACATGTTATTTCTTCATTCTTGCCTTCTCTATATATATTGCTTAATTCTTCCTTTCCAATACTTATCAAAGCTTTTTCAACCTTATCACGTGAACAATCGCATCTATATTTAGGAATGAGAGAATCATGAATTTTTAGATCCATATCATCAAATAACAACTCTAGTATTTCTTGAATACTCTTGCCATCACTTATTAAACTTGTAATTGAAGGTATCTCTTGCAACCTGTATGTAACAATATCCGCAAGCATCTCATCTGCTCCCGGCATCATCTGAATTATAAATCCACCTGCCGCTTTAATACTCAAATCCTTGTCAACAAGCACTCCTAATCCAACAGCTGAAGGTGTTTGCTCAGACACAGTATAATAATAAGCTATATCATCTCCTACCTCTCCAGTATAAATAGGTACTTGCCCTACATAAGGCTTTTTGAGTCCCAAATCCCTTATAACTAGCAGATTACCGTTTTTACCAATCGCTCCTCCAACATCTAATTTACCCTTATCATTTGGTAGCAAATCTACAAGTGGATTACCTATATACCCTTTTACACTTGCATCAGCATGTGATGTAACGGTAATTCCCTTCGCTTTTCCACCACCATCTATTTTGATAGTCACACTATCATTCTCAGATTTCAACATCGCTCCCATCAAACACCCTGCTATCAACATTCTACCTAAAGCAGCCGATGCTGTAGCAGCACAATTATGTATTTTCGTGGCTTCATTTACCATTTCAGTAGTAATCCCTGCTATTATTCTTATATCTCCATTATGTGCAGTCGCTCTTACAATACTATCACTCATTTTATCTCCTCCATACTATACTACTTTTTTCTTTACTACATAAACTATTCTTTCAGTTTTATTTGAAATAGGTATGTTTTCATATTCATCAAAAATACCAACTATATCGAATCCTATACTTATAAGTGCTTCTCTTATATCTTTATCCTTATACACTCTTTCAACATGAACTTCATCAAATCTATTGTAGGTATGTCCACTCTTTATAAAAAAGGTTAAGTACATTTCCAAAATATCTTTTTCCAAAATATTTTCCCATATATAAACAACATCGTTATCATCATACGTAAAAACATTATTTCCCAATATATTGGTTAATTTATATTCCGAATTTATATCAAAAATAAATATACCATTGTCTTTCAAATGTGAATATACACCTCTAAAATAATCCAAGAGGTTATCAAATTCAGTAATATAATTTGTCGAATCTAAACAACATGTTATAAGATCAAAACTGTGATTCAGCTGCAATCTTGAAATATCCTGACAAATAAATTTTGCATTTAAACATTTATGCCTAATCTTACTTTCTGCTCTAGTCAACATCTCTGATGATAAATCTACTACCCAAGTTCGAGTAAAATATTCGCATAATTCATAGCTTAAATTACCCGTTCCACAAGCCAAATCCAAATAATCTTCCATAGCAACATCATGCAATTTACAATGCTCTAATATAACACTTGACCACTTTTTATAGTCTATATCACTATATATTAACTTATCATATACTTCTGCCATTTCATTATAACACTGCATACACGCTCTCCAATCCATTCAAATATCACTCTGCTTTTATTTTAACTAACAACAACTGCACAGTAAAGATTATACCACAATTTTATTTAACAAACTTTTTTTTCTGAATTTTTATTCTATATCTTTATTTCTCGGTAACTTTAATTCCTTTTTTCGCTTGGTCATCAATCCACCAATTCTACCAGTTTCCTCAGCTGTCAATCCTCCCCAACCATATTTGTCAACCTTTTCGGCTAATCCTAGTTCTTGTGCAATCTCATATTTCAATTTTTCTCTTAATTTTTCCATTTCATTTAATTCTCTATTTGATTTTAATTTAGCTTTTATTACTTTTTTAAGTGGTGTTTTACCCATAGCAATTCCTCCCCAGTAAATAATATAATCGATATTATAATTATTTACAAAGTAAGGAATAATTATTCCATTTGTTTTACTTTAGCCAAATAATCACTTTGGATTTAAGAAAACCACTCAAAATATTTCATTACTTATTTTATCATTTACATCTATTTTTTTCTTTTCTCTCTTTTTTAGTTTTTACTACAATGAATGAAAAAGGAATAAGTTTGAGTAATTCTCAAACTTATTCCTTGGAGCGGAAAACGGGACTCAAACCCGCGGCATCTACCTTGGGAAGGTAGTGCTCTATCAACTGAGCTATTTCCGCAAAATACACCCATAATCATATTATACCATATTATTTATTATTTTCAAGTATATACAGCACACAAAAAGCATTAATCCATAACGTGAAATTCACAAATATTTTAGAATGTAATTCCTTACCTATACTAGTTACAAATCTGTACTAGAAACTGGAGATTGGCGACTAAGACAAGGTTACCAATCGCCAATCACCAATCATAAATTCAGAGAATAGTGAATAAGGAATAGAGAATAGTAAAGGTGAAAATTGCTTCGCAATTTCTTTAATAGTAGATTGTCAGTTGGCTAGAGTGCTAGTGGCTAGTTGATTAAGAAATCGTTACGCGACTTCTTAATTGCAATTTGTCTATTGTAAATATATAGTAATCAAGTTACAAATCTGCTCTAGCAGACTGGCACTCTAGCAAACTTGATTTTCCCTAGCACCTTCTTTTCTCTCCTAGCACCTAGTACCCAGCACCTCAAACAGATACTAGCTCTCAAGTCACAAATATGTAATAAAAATTGGAGATTGGAAATTAACCCTATCACCTTTCTCCTAGCACCCATTACCTAATAAAACAAATACTGGCATGCAGATGTCAAATCTGTGTTAGCCCCCTAGCCCTCTAGTCCACTGGCAAATTTGATTTTCCCCAATCCCTTTTTTCCCCCTCCTAAAAAAGCAATGGCACAATCTCACCTCCGTTATAATAAACGGAAGTTTTCTTGTGCCGAGTCTATATATTTATAAAATTTTAATTTTTATACTACCATTCTGTTAAACATAATTTGCAACTAGTACACATCATCTATCTTAAAACAAATGACATGCAACAAAATGATCTTTTTCAATCTCTTTTAATTCTGGTGTTTTTTCATTACAAATAGGTTTTGCATATCTGCATCTGCTCGCAAATCTACATCCAGGTTTTGGATTGATCGGACTTGGTACTTCACCTTCAAGCTTAATCCTAGATTTACTTCTTTCGATTTTAGGATCTGGAATCGGTATAGCAGACATCAAAGCTTTCGTATATGGATGATGAGGATTATTGTATAATTCATTACTTGAAGCAAGTTCAACCATGTTTCCTAAATACATAACTCCAACTCTATCTGAAATATGCTTAACCATAGACAAATCATGTGCAATGAAAAGATACGTTAATCCAAATTCTCTCTGAAGCTTAATTAATAAATTAACAACTTGTGCTTGAATAGAAACATCAAGTGCAGATATTGGTTCATCACACACTATAAAATCTGGCTCAATCGCTAATGCACGAGCTATTCCTATTCTTTGTCTCTGTCCACCTGAAAATTCATGTGGAAATCTTGATGCATGCTCTTTATTTAATCCAACTAAATCCAATAATTCATAAATCCTATTAGTTCTTTCCTGACCACTGTACAAATTATGTATATCTATTCCCTCTCCAATTATATCTCCAACTGTCATTCTTGGGTTTAGTGAAGCATATGGATCCTGAAGAATAATCTGTGCTCTTCTTGCAAAAGCCTTCTTTTCTTTCTTGTTCAACTTATGAACATTAATACCATCAAATATAACTTCTCCACCTGTAGCTTGATACAATCCCATAACCGTTCTTCCACAAGTAGTCTTCCCACAACCTGATTCTCCTACAAGACCTAATGTTTCTCCCTTTCTTATATCAAAACTTACACCATCAACTGCTTTTAATATAGCATTAGGTCCCACTTTAAAATGCTTTTTTAAATCTCTAACCTCTATCAAAATGTCATTTTTCTTATTTTCAGCCATTATTCTATACCTCCCACTCTTAAAGCTTCAGGTAATTCAACTTTAGGTGCATATGGATGTTTAAGCCAACATGATACAGAATGAGTATCAGTTATCTTTGTTACTTCTGGCACAGCTTCCTTACAAATATCCATGCAATATTCACATCTAGCAGCAAATGGACATCCTACCGGTGGTTTTATCAAATCAGGAGGTGTTCCACCTAATGAATAAAGTTCTGCCTTATTTCCTGTACCTAATCTTGGTACTGACTGCAATAGTGCCCATGTATATGGATGCTGTGGATTATAGAATATTTCATCAGTAGTACCTCTTTCAATTATAGTTCCAGCATACATAACCTGTATTCTATGTGCAACATCAGCAACTACTCCTAAATCATGTGTTACAAGAATAACGGCTGTACCCAATTTTTTCTGAAGATCAGCTATCAAATCCATTATTTGTGCTTGTATTGTAACATCTAATGCCGTAGTAGGCTCATCTGCAATCAATATCTTAGGATTACATGCAAGAGCTATAGCAATCATTGCTCTCTGTCTCATACCACCCGAAAATTCATGAGGATACTGTCTAGCTCTCTTGGCAGGATTAGGAATACCTACCAATTCTAACATCTTTACAGCTTCCTTTAATGCTTCTGATTTATTCATTCCTCTATGGATTATTAAACTCTCTGCAATCTGCCTTCCAACTTTCATTGTTGGATTTAGAGAAGTCATAGGATCTTGGAATATCATTGATATATCTGCTCCTCTTAACTCTCTTAACTCTTTTTCAGACATATCAAGTACATTCTTACCATTAAATAATATTTTCGAACCTTCTTTTATTTCTCCTGGTGGTTCAGGAATCAATCTCATTAATGACTTTGATGTAACAGTCTTTCCGCAACCTGATTCACCAACAACCGCAAGAGTTTCACCCTTATTCAAGTGAAAGCTTACTCCTCTCACAGACTGAACCTCACCAGCATATGTATGAAAAGAAACTCTAAGATTTTCTACTTCTAGTATTTTTTCCATTGTAATTCTCCTCCCAATTATTGACGTAATTTCGGATCAAGTGCATCTCTCAAACCATCACCCAAAAGCTGGAATGATAGCATAGTCAAACTTATGAATAGAGATGGGAAGAATAATTGTTCTGGATAGAATATTAGATTGGGTTGCGCCGATGCCGCTAAAGAACCCCAACTCGTATTAGGCGATTGAATTCCAAGCCCAATAAAGCTTAAGAAAGCCTCACCAAATATAAAACCAGAAATATCAAAAGTAATAGCAACAATCATTACACCAAGTGTATTAGGCAACAAATGCCTTAATATAATTCTCTTTGGACTAGCTCCTAATGCAGTTGCAGCTAAAACATACTCCTGCTCTTTTATTTGGAGCAACTGCCCTCTAACCAATCTAGCCATATAACACCACCCTGTTATTGTCATTGCTATAATCAGTGGTATTATACCTTTACCAACAATCAAAGATACAAGAATTACCACTATCAAATATGGAATACTGTAAAGTATTTCAACTATTCTCATCATTATATCATCAACTAATCCACCAAAATATCCTGAAATACCACCATACAATGCACCAATAACAGTATCTATAAGTGCACCAGCTAAACCAATTATTATAGAAACCCTACCACCTATCCAAACTCTAGCAAATGTATCTCTTCCCAAATTATCTGTTCCAAACCAATGCTGTGCATTAGGAGGCAAATTTCTTGCATTAGCCGCATTATTTGTAACCTCAAAATCATAATGCGATAAATATGGACCTATAATGGTCATAATTGTAATCAAAGCTAAAAGTATTAAAGAACCCATTGCAATCTTGTTTTGTTTCAATCTTCTCCATGCATCTTGCCAATATGTCATACTAGGTCTTAAAATCTGCTCTGAATCTGCACCTTTATTTCCTACAATTTTAAACTTGTCTTTTGTTATATTAACCTTATTGTTAACCATCTCTGCCATATAACTTACCTCCTATTTCTTCCCGCCTGAGAGTCTTATTCTTGGATCAACTAGTCCATATAAAACATCGACTACAACAAGAGAAACTATAAATAGCGAAGACATAAACACTGTCTGTCCCATTATCATTGTATAATCTCTATCTGAAACCGATGACACAAAATACTGACCTAATCCCGGAATTGAGAATATGCTCTCAATAACGAATGAACCAATAAATATCATAGCTATTTGTGGTCCTAATAAAGTTATAACAGGTAAAATAGCATTTCTAATAACATGTTTCCAAACCAAAGATAACTTGGAAACTCCCTTTGCTTTAGCTGTAAGTATGTAGTCTTGACCTATAACATCTAAACAGTTAGCTCTCATGTATCTAGCGTATGTAGCTATCGAACCAAAGCTCATAGCTATGGATGGCAAAATAGTATGCTTAAATTCACCCCATCCCGTTGTAGGAAGTATCATGAATTTAACTGTAAAAACATATTGTAAAAGCGTTGCAAGTACAAAACTCGGAATCGATATTCCCAATATAGCTATGAACATTACAAGATAATCAGGCCATTTGTTCCTGTAGAATGCAGCAATTATTCCTAGAATTATACCTATCACAAATCCCATTGCAATAGCTTGAATACCAACTCTTCCTGAAACAGGCGCATAAGTCTTTATAGTATGAACAACCGATCTACCTGGATAAGTCAATGATTCTCCTAAATCACCATGCAAAACAAGATTCTTCATGAATTTACCATATTGAACAATAACAGGTTTGTCCAAACCGTATTTAGCATAAAAATTCTTTTGTATCTGTGGTGGTAACTTTCTTGCCATACTAGAAAGCGGATCACCAGGAATTGCATGAATCAACATAAAAGTTATAGTTATTGCAACAAAAAGGGTTAAGAGCATATATGCAAACCTTTTAAGTAAAAATTTAGCCATTTGTTATCCCTCCGTTAAAAACATAAACATCTTATTACAGCAGAGCATAATACTCTGCTGTAATTCAATATTATATGCTATTTTCTACCTTCTGTATAAGCATATTTAACTTCTATAGCTCCGAATAATGGATACATAATATTCTTAGCATATTTTCTTACGAAAGTTTGTCTCTTTCTATAAACTCCTGGAGAAATTACACCATCTTCATATAACAATATGTTTTCTGCTTCCTTAAATGCTTCAGTTCTAACTTCTTTATCTAAAGTTGCAGCCGCTTTTTCAATTAACTTATCATATTTAGGATTTGACCATCCAGTTGGAACAACTTTCGCATTTGTAGTCCACATGTCAAAGAATGTCATAGGATCATTGTAGTCTCCATTCCAAGCCATACTAGCTACTTGATAGTCCATTTCATCTGTTCTCTTAACAAATATTGGCCATTTTACATATTCTACTTTTGCATTAACACCTAACTTCTGTCTGTAATTTTCCTGAGCAAACTCAGCAAATTCTTTACTTCTTGCACTTGTACTACCTTCTAATAAAGTAACATCCATTTTTGCTGGATCTGGATCTGCACCAATTTCTTTTAATCCTTCAATTAATAACTTCTTAGGATCTGGATTTTCTTTTACTAATTTTCTAAGTGGTTCATAGTTAACCTTTGCTCTAAAATCTTCTCCACCTATCTGTAATGAAGGAGGACACCATCCATAAGCTGGTTGAGCTAAATTTCTGAATAATACTTCTGCTCTAGCCTCTCTGTCATCAGCTAAAATAAATGCTTTTCTTATCTTAGCATTTTTAAAATATTTATCCTTTTGATTGAAGAAAACGTAAGTAGTTGATGGATCATATCCTTTTAGCACATTAAACTTACCTGTATCACTAAGCTTTTTAACCCAGTTCGGATCACTAACACCAGTAGCATCGATTCCACCATTATATAATTCACTCATTCTTGAAGCCTCTTGACTTATGATTTTCATTGTTACTTTGTTCAATTTAACAGAATCAGCATCCCAGTAGTTCTTGTTTTTCTCTAAAACAACCTTGCTCTGATGAACCCACTCAGAAATCACGAAAGGTCCACAGAAAACCATTGTATCTTTTTCAGTTCCATATCTTTCACCAGCAGCTTCAATAATATCTTTTCTTTGTGGGTGCATAACTTTGAAGTAAGTTAAATCCATAAAGTATGCACATGGTGATTCTAATGTAAATTTAAGAGTCTTATCATCTACAGCTTCAACTCCAACCTCATCAGCTTTTGCTTTTCCAGCATTGTATGCTTTAGCATTCTTAATTGGATATAATAGGAATGCATATGGCGAACCAGTTTTTGGATTCAATGTCCTCTTAATTCCATACACATAATCATTAGCTGTAACAGTTTTTCCATCAGACCACTTGTAATCTCTCAAATGGAAAGTCCAAACAGTACCATCTTCATTCTTCTCCCATGATTTTGCACCAGCAGGTTTTATTACATCTTTACCATTTTCCTGCTCTATTCTTGTCAAGCCTTCCATAACCTCCGCTAATACCTGTGAAGAATACAAATCAGAAGACTTAGAAGGATCTAATGATTTCGGTTCATTACCTAAAATAATATTAAGATATTGATCCTTATCAATCCCTCCCTTTGCTTGTTCTTTCTGTGTAGTCTCAGTCTTTTTTTCGTTGTCAGAAGTACTCGTTTGAGTCTTTCCACAACCCATTAATGCAGCAGATACTCCTAACGAAACTGTTAAAAGTAATGCCATAATCTTTTTGCCTTTCACTAAAATTCCCCCTTTATTGAGATTTAATTTATGTAAATTTAAAGCAAAAACTTAAACTTAAACTTAATAATTAACAATAATAATCAACAAAGCTTATATCTTAAAAACTTTACTTTTTGCTTCTATAAGACTTCTACTCGCTATAAGCAGAACATTAGAGCTTCTTGGCTCAGCAAAACTAATTTACTGTATAAAATCTTACTGTATAAAATCAAATACCCTACAACATATTACTAGTTTGCTTAGTTAAATCTAAAATTATACCTTCCTGTTACTTAATACTTTAAACACCATTACGCACATTTTTATAATCATATTTTAAATTAACAATAAATTTTAATTCTTTTAAATTTCGTACAACTTTCTTTTGTAAAATTCAAACAATTTACTATACGAACATCATGATATCACACAAAACATTTCTAGTCAAATGATTTTTGTCATATATTGTCCTTTTTCTTGTTCGGATAATTCTGAAAATTATAATTATTTTTTATCAATATTTCATTATTATAATTTTGTATTATTTGTATTTAAATCAATTTATATTGATAATCGTATAATATGGTTAATCATATGATTGCATTAATAATATAGCACAATTCATTTTTTTGAAAATAGCGGTTTTATACATGTTATCATTCATTTTTTTGATTTTTAAAAAATACCTAATAATTATGCAAAAATTAAAAAAACTATATATTTTTTTACCCATGAGATATATAATATAGTATAGAATTTTTTAGGAGGGATTATATGAAATTTAATATAGCTATAGTTGGTGCAACTGGAATGGTTGGAAGACAATTTATAAAAATACTCGAAGAACGCAACTTCCCAATAAATAATCTTTACCTCTATGCTTCAAAAAAATCTGCTGGTAAAAAAATAAATTTCCGAAATAATGATTTCACTATAATAGAACTAACTGAACAAAATATTCAATGTGAAAAAATTGATATAGCATTATTTTCAGCTGGAGGTGACGTTAGTAAAAAATATGCACCTATTTTTGCAGAGACAGGTGCTGTGGTTATAGACAATAGCAGTGCTTGGAGAATGGATCCAGATGTTCCTTTAGTTGTGCCAGAAGTTAACCCAGAAGATATTAAAATGCACAATGGAATTATAGCAAATCCGAACTGTTCAACAATCCAAGCTGTAGTTGCTCTCAAACCTCTACATGATAAATACGGCATTAAAAGAATTGTTTACTCTACTTACCAAGCTGTATCTGGAGCAGGTATGAGTGGTTACAATGATTTATTAGAAGGATATAAAGGGCAGCCACCAAGAAAATTTCCTTATCCAATTGCAGGTAATGTTATTCCTCATATAGATATATTTATGGATAATGGATACACAAAGGAAGAAATGAAGATGATAAATGAAACAAGAAAAATACTGCATTGTGAAGATTTAAAAATTACTGCTACTACTGTAAGAGTACCTGTATACTACGGACACAGTGAAAGTATTAATATTGAATTGAGTTCTTCATTTGAACTATGTGATGTTTTTAATTTATACAAAAGCTCAAAAGGTATAGTCCTAATGGATGATACTAGCAATCTAGTATATCCAATGCCTGTTATTGCCGCTGGCAAAGATGATGTTTTTGTAGGAAGGATTAGAAAAGATTTTAGTTTAGAGAATGGATTAAATATTTGGGTAGTTGCAGATAACATAAGAAAAGGTGCTGCTCTAAATGCTGTCCAAATTGCTGAATTGTTGATAGCAAACTATTTATAATATATTAAATTATAGTGTATTAACATATTACAGATAATACCCTATAATAATGTCTAGAACCAATTTACACAAAAATAATTTATATGGAGTTGATAGATATGAGTATTTTTAAAGGATCTGGTGTTGCTATTGTCACACCTTTTAACGAAAATGGAATTGATTTTAAAAAACTTGAAGAACTTATTGAATGGCATATCAAGGAATGTACAGATGCCATCATAGTTTGTGGAACTACTGGAGAAGCTTCCACAATGACACAACAAGAGAAAAAAGAGACTATAAAATTTGTTGTAGATATAGTAAACAAAAGAATACCTGTAATAGCTGGTACAGGAAGTAATTGTACAGCTTCTGCTATTAGTATGAGTAAATGGGCAGAAAAAATAGGTGTAGATGGCTTGTTAGTAATTACACCTTATTACAACAAAACAACTCAAAAAGGATTAATTGAACACTTTAAAACAATTAGCGATTCTGTAAACACTCCTATAATAATTTATAATGTTCCTTCTAGAACTGGTATTAATATATTGCCCGAAACTCTTGCAGAATTATGCACACTTAAAAACATCGTTGCTGTAAAAGAAGCAAGTGGTAATATAAGTCAAATTGCAAAGATAAAAGCTCTATGCGGTGATAATTTAGCTATATATTCTGGAAATGATGATCAAATTATTCCTGTTTTATCTTTAGGGGGTATAGGTGTTATATCTGTTTTAGCAAATATTATTCCTAATCGTGTTCATGAAATGGTTCATATGTATTTGGATGGGAAACATAAAGAAGCATTACAAATTCAACTTGATTATTTGAATTTAACAAATGCTCTTTTTATTGAAACTAACCCTATTCCAGTTAAAACAGCTATGAATATAATGGATATGAATGTTGGTAATTTAAGATTGCCACTCTGCAATATGGACGATAAAAATAAAGAAATATTGATTTCAGAATTAAAAAAATGTAATCTAATTGAATAATATAACAATTTTAGCAAGGAGAAAAGACTATGATTAGAATAATTTTAAACGGTTGCTTTGGTAAAATGGGGAAAATGGTAACACAAGCTTCTTATAAATTCGAAAATTTAACCATTGTTGCTGGCATTGATGTTAATACCAATACAACTTCGCCTTATCCAGTATTTAACAATATTGATGAATGCAATATTGATGCTGATGTTATACTGGATTTTTCTAGACCTGCTGCACTACCATCACTTGCAAAATACTGCATTAAAAACAATATGCCAATAGTTATATGCACTACTGGATTTGATCTAGAAGGTGAAAACATCATATCAAATTTGAGCAAAAAAGTAGCTGTATTTCGTTCAGCAAATATGTCAGTAGGTATAAATGTAATCAATAACATTTTAAAAAAGATAAGCTCATATTTATATAAAGGATTTGATATAGAAATAATAGAGAAACATCATAATCAAAAAATTGATGCCCCAAGTGGAACGGCATTAATGCTTGCAAACACTATAAAATCATCCATAGAAGAAGAAACTATTTTTTCACACGGTAGAGTAGGTGAATGTAAAAGACATAAAAAAGAAATAGGAATACATGCAATAAGAGGTGGAAATATAGTAGGTGAACACGATATAATATTCGCAGGTCAAGGAGAAATTATTGAGATAAAGCACTCTGCAATATCACGTGAAGTATTTGCCATAGGAGCTCTTGATGCTTGTAAGTTTATACATGGCAAACAAAACGGATTATACAATATGGATAATATTATCGATGAAAACATTTCTCTTTAAACAATACTAGTACAGACTTTCCTAGTAAATATATGTAAGTGTAAAAAATTTTTCTGTAAAACAGAGGCTGTGCAAAAATAAACTAAATAAAAACAAATTCTTTTTGTTGATTTGTGTAATTAAGTAACCTTGCACTAGCACTTACAAAAGTGAAAATACATTGTAGTCATCTAATTTTAAGTTTGACTACAATGTATTTTCTGTACTCATTTATATTTTTATACTAATACTATTATATTATCTGTTTGCTATCAAATCCTTTTTAACCATTCTTCAATTCTCATTATAGCTTCTCTAAGTTCCTCCATACTGTAAGAATATGAAATCCTTATGTATCCCTCACCACCATATCCAAACGCTGAACCAGGAACTACCGCTACTTTTGCTTCTTTAAGCATTCTTTCACAAAACTCATCACTCTTTATACCGAATTTTTTGATAGATGGGAATATATAAAATGCTCCTTTAGGCAGAATAACATCAAATCCTAATCTATTGAGTTCACTATACATGAAATCTCTTCTTTTCATGAATGATTTTTTCATATATTCTACATCACTCAAACAGCTCTTGAGTCCTCTATAAGCTCCCCATTGTGCAATTGAAGGTGCACATGATACATTATACTGGTGAAATTTAATCACATTATCCACTACAGCCTTAGTTCCACAAACATATCCAACCCTTAAGCCCGTCATTGAAAACATCTTAGAAAAGCCACCCACCAAGACAACTTTATGCTTAATATCGTCATATTGTGAAATAGAATAATACTCATCATAACAGAGCGAAGAATACATTTCATCACTTATAACTATTAAATCATTATTTTTAACGATATCATGCAGAATTTCACTATCTTTTTTAGATAATATTGCACCTGTTGGATTACAAGGATATGAAACAACTAAAAGTTTTGGTTTTTCATGTTTGATTAATTTCTGGAGTTCATCATAATTTAATGAAAAATCATCATTTAGCTTATAATTTATAACATTTCCACCTAGCACCTTAATACAATTTTCATACGCTGGATACGCAGGAGTAGGTACTAAAACATTATCCCCTTCATTCAGAAATACTGCAAATACATCCATTATACCTTCACTGCCGCCAACTGTTATACAAATCTCATCACTATAATAGTTAATATGCCTCTTCTTTAAGTAATTTGAAATCTCTGACCTAAGCTCCAAAATTCCCTCATTAGCAGTATACATTGTCTTATTATTTATTATAGCATCACAAATTTCTTTTTTAATTAACTCTGGAACAGCAAAATCCGGCTGACCCAATGTTAATGACACCACTCCATCAACTTTATTGACTTTATTATAAAATTTCCTTATACCTGATATTTCAATATATTGAATTTTCTTCGAAAACAACTCATCCATGCAATCACCATTCCTTACAAATAAAATAATTAATATGCTTATATTTTATATTAATTATTTATTTTAAACAATTAATGTATTAAAATAATATTGTGAAAATATAATTCTACACATAATATTTACAAATTATAAAAACCCACAAATAGTAAAAAAACAGAGAGGATGATATTTTAATGGGATATGATTTAACTAATCCATACGAACTCGCTAAATACATAAAAAATTCAAAGAAGACAACTCCTGTAAAGGTATATGCTGAAGGAAATTTGGATGATTGCGAATTTAACAATATTGAGTATTTTAAAAGCAACAATTTCTATGTATTGTTTGGAGAAAGCGAACATATATGTAACTTTATGGAGCATAACAAAAATAAAATCAAAAAATTCAGATTAGAAATTGATAGAAGAAATTCAGCTATACCTCTTATAGACCTAAAAAAAATAAATGCAAGAATTGAACCAGGTGCAATAATAAGAGATAAAGCAATCATAGGAAATAACGCTGTAATAATGATGGGAGCTATAATAAATATAGGTGCTGAAATAGGCGAAGAAACCATGATAGATATGAATGCAGTAGTTGGTGCACGAGCAAAAATTGGTAAAAAAGTACATTTAGGTGCTGGTGCTGTAATTGCTGGAGTTTTAGAACCACCTAGCAAAGAACCTTGTGTCATAGAAGATGATGTTTTAATAGGTGCAAATGCTGTAATACTTGAAGGCGTTAGGATAGGCAAAGGTTCTGTAATTGCTGCCGGTTCTGTTGTAACATCTGATATTCCTGAAAATGTAGTTGCAGCTGGCACTCCAGCAAAAATAATCAAAAAAGTTGATGAAACAACAAAGAGCAAAACAGAAATTCTTGATGATTTGAGAAAATAATACAAACAACAATTTAGGGGCTATTCTCTTGAATAACCCCTTAAATTCTATGCTTCTCTTTCAAAATCCTCATTATTTATGCTTTCTTCATTTTCTTCATCTTTGTCTTTATCTTCAACAACCTTTTCCATCTTGGAAATTGAAACCTCATAAGCCATTTTTCTCACAACTTCATTTTCACTTATTCTTTTTTGATATTCTCTACTTTGAAGTCTTCCCCATATTCTTATGTTATCCCCAACTTCAAGTGTCCTACAATATCTTGAATTTCTCCCCCATGCAATTGTAGGTATATAGTCCGATTTATTATACGGCCTATTTACTGCTAAAAGCATATCTGCAATTTCTCTACCAAAAGGTGTTTTTCTATAAATTGGTTTCTTACATATGAAGCCATCAAGAAAAATCTGATTTGGATTTTTACTTTTTTCTTCACAATGATAAATATCTCTAGCGAAAACAGTCAATATAAGTCTATTTGCTCCATCAACATACTTATTATAGGATCTAAGTTGACCTTCAATAACAACATAGTCCCCTGCTTTTATATCGATTCCTGTTATAAGTCTCTCTGAAACAGTAACATTTATTAAATCTTTAGAATCGCTAAGTCTTGGTACCTCCAAAACAAAAGTATAAAACCCTTCCCCATACATCTCATGACTAAACTCTAATTCAGAACCTACCTCTCCTTCCAGATAAATACTATTGTTCTTCATTAAATTGTCCATCATAGCCCCTCTTTCCTTTCGTTTTTTATTTTTTATACAATAAATATTATTCAATAATATTTATTTATATAACCATATAACATAAAAATATTTATAAAATATTTCTACTTTTCCATTATAATACAAAGCACCTATCTCTTTCAATATTTTTATTGATTATTTTTTATTTGTTTTCCAGAATGGTCCATATGATAATTGTCTTTATAAATTAATTCCGATACAGTAACAAATTCATATCCTTCACTCTTAAGCTTTTCAAGCACCCTAGGTAAATTTTGAGGTGTAAATTTAGCATCATTATGAAACAATATAATAGAACCAGGTTTTGTTTTTTTAATTACTCTATTGTACTCTAAATCAGCACCTTGTGCCTTCCAGTCTATGCTATCAACATCCCACTGTATGCAATAATGATTAGTGCTTTCAACCGCTTCAACAACTTTATCATTATATGCACCTTCAGGACATCTAAATACTTTTGTCTTTTCACCTGTTATTTTCATTATCTTAGCATCTGTAATTGCAATTTCATTAATTATTTTTTCCTTAGATAGTCTAGTCATATTAGGATGAGTATTTGAATGATTTCCAATTTCATGTCCACGCTTATATATCTCTAATACCTTATCAGGATATTTATCCACCCATCCACCTACCAAAAAGAAAGTAGCTCTAACGTTATATTTATCTAGTGTTTCTAGCAATGATTCTGTTTTGTCACTTCCCCAACTCGCATCAAATGTTATAGCAACTTTTTTCTTATCCGTGTCAACACAATAAATTGGCAATTTCTTTTTAGTTGTAAAAAACACACCTGTTGAATTGTAATTTTTCACTCCCACATATATCCCTGCAACTGCAAATATAAGTATTAAAGCAAGTACTACTCCAATTATTTTTGTTGATTTTTTATATTTGTCCAGCATATCACTCTTTCCTTCCCTTTTTTATTTTAATACCTTAATAAATGTTATTCACAAATTACCATATTTATCACCCCAGGGGTGTAAATTTTACCATGGTAAAATTTACACCCCTGGGGTGGCTTTATTCAAATTTTGTGCTATAATATTATATAGATTTCATATGAGGAGGGATTATGATGAACAGCAATACATTAGAATTAGCCGAAAGTAAACTTCTTATATTATACATTATTGATAAAATAAAACTTCCAATATCAAATATGCAGTTAACTGAAATAATTTTGGAAAACAATTTACTTAATTATTTCACACTTCAAGAATATATTTTTGAACTGGTAAATTCCAATTTCATTGAACCATTAGAAAAAGATAATAAAACTCGACTTTATATTACTAATGACGGTATCAAAATATTAAACATGTTTATGAACAGAATTTCTAAAAACAAAATAGAATTGATAAATAAATATTTAGATAATCACATAGAAAAAATAAAAAAGCAGATAACTATTACTGCTGATTATACAATCGAAAACAAAAATAATTTTTTAGTCAACCTAAAGGCTTGTGAAAATGATTTGACTCTTATAGACTTAAAATTAAGCGTAGCTTCAAACAATCAAGCAAGAGCTCTGTGCAAAAAATGGAAGTCAAATTCTTCAAAATTATATAAGGAAATCATAGACTTACTTATTGATGATATTTAGTATAATATTGGTTTACTGATATTATACTATTATTTTATATTGCTATACTTAGCATATTGCTATACTTAGCATATTACTTATACTTAGCATATTACTATACTTATCAAGTTATAAAATCCGTATTACCATTTAGATTATTGTACTTATTATACGATTTTAAAAATTTCACAAGTGTACAATATGATACCTCACTTGCTAGACGGGAGCGGTACAGTTGGCTTTCTATGCCAATATTATGCCTGTTGGCTCACCTCCTATGTGAATGCTTTCTTTGCTTTCATTTACTGGATTAACCTTTATTAGAAGATTGTTATAATTATCACCAACATATATATAGTCATCATTTTCTATTATCCCTCTTGGCATTCCTCCCACCCTTATCTTTTTTATCTCTTTATATTTGCTTAAGTCTACTATGCTTATTGTACCTTCTCCAAAATTTGATACATAACAGTAATTATCATTGCTAAAAATATCTACTGGTGAATTACCAACAGGTATTCTATTAATTATCTTATAATTTTTTGACGATATTATGCTAATACATCCCCTGCTATCCATTCCAATATTGCTTTCGCATACTATAATATAGTTACCATCTGAAGAAAAAATGGCTTTTGTAGGATATGCTCCTACTTTAATATTTTTTATTATTCGACTGTTTGTACCATCTATTAAAGTAATAGTATCATCTTGCATATTAGAAATTAATATTTTATTGCTACGTTTGTTAATATCTATACTGTGAGGTGAATTTCCACATGGCACTTCTTCTAAAACAGAGCGATTAATCATATCAAAAACAACCATATTATTAAGTTCACCACATATTATATATGCATTATAGTTTAGAGTTTTTATATCATTACAGTGAACACCTATATAGTAACTCTCTATTTTAGAGAAATTATTTATATCAACTATGGAAATTGTGTTTCCATAGCTATTAGCAACTAAAATATTATCCTTATAAAAACAAATTCCGTGTGGTCCTAATCTATTATAATAATCATATCTCAAATTAATTTTATTCTTTTCAATAAATTTTTCAGTATTAACCACAGATATACTATCAGTGGATGTATTGCATACAAATAAAGAGTGCATACTTATTCACCTCCTCATAATATAATATGAGTATTGAATAAATTTGCTAATAAAAAATAAGGACACCCTATGTAAACAGGCTATCCCCATTAATGTTTTGGAATTAGTATTTTACTGAATAGTCATTTTCTTGAATATGCCTTATCAACTTTCTCATATCACCCACCATATATAGCGAACCTGATATTAAAATCATATCTCCAGATTTATAGTAATCTAACGCTTTCTTAAAAGCTAATTCATAATCTTCAATAGCTTCACATTTAGAATTTATCTTTTTAACTTCATCCATTAAATCAACAGCTAATTCTGCTCTATCGCTGTGAGGAGTTACAGCGATAACTTTTTTAGCTAATGGAACAATGGTTTCTATCATTTCTTTTACTTGTTTATCAGCAAGAATACCTAATATCAATATCAAATTATTATAACTAAAATAACTATCAACATTTTCTCTTAATTTTTTAATACCATCTATGTTATGTGCACCATCAATTACAATCAATGGATTATTATTAAGTATTTCAAGTCTTCCTGGCCACTTTACATTTTTGAATGCATTTAGCATAGCCTCTTTATCAATTGTAACTCCATTGTTTATTAATTCTTCCACTGCATATACAGCAGTTGCACAATTTAAAAGCTGGTGTTTACCTAATAAAGACAGTTCTATTTCATACTTATCTAAATCAGTATGAACAACAAACTTTTGAAGTATATTTTTATCTGATTTACAGTCTATTCTTAATGATGAATATGAATATTCAACACTATCTTTATTTACTTTTATTAGTTTGCAATTCCTTAATGAACAAATATCCTCAATTACCTTTTCAGCTTCATATTCTTGCGGATAAAGAATAACAGGAATATTTTCTTTAATAATGCCCCCTTTTTCATATGCTATATCACTAAGTGTATTACCTAAAACATGCATATGGTCAAAGCTGATAGATGTAATAATGCTTATAATAGGTGTTATAACATTAGTTGAATCCAATCTTCCTCCAAGTCCAACCTCAATAACAGCAAAATCAACATTTTCTTTATAAAAATATAATAAACCCATACATGTTAATATTTCAAAATATGTGGGATTCCCTAATCCTTCATCAATTATTTTAGGAACAATATTAGAAATTTCTTCAACTATATCGCTCAATCTATTCTTAGGAATGTTCTCATTATTTATTTGAATTCTTTCTTCAAACTCCTCAACATAAGGTGATGTATACATTCCTACTTTATAACCAGCCTCCATTAAAACTCTTGTAATCATAGCAGTTGTCGAACCTTTTCCATTAGTACCCGCAATATGTATATATTTTGTACTCTTATGTGGATTACCTAATAATTCAAGCATTCTCTCTGTTCTTTCAAGCCCTAATTTAACACCAAATCTCGATGTATTTTCAATATATTTAATCGCTTCATCATAATTCAAATATATCCCCTCCCTCATACAATAATACAATATCTTGTAAATATACTTTAAACAGTAACAAAACCATTCTTTAACAATTAAATTTTAATTTGAATCAAATGTAACGCAAATAACAAGTCAAATGTACGACGTATGTTTTATGCCATACTTACTAGTTATTTTCTGAAAATGCCTAACTCACTGATAGTATACATTAATATTCAAAAAAGTAAAAGGGACTGTCAGGGAAAAAACCTAAATACAATGTATTGTATAGTTTTTTTCCCTACAACCCCTCTAAGGCATTTAAAAGAAAATAACAAGTCAAAGATGCGACGTATATTTTGTGAAATACAAAGAGTTGGGTTCCGCTGATAGTAGGTTCTATCAACGGGTTCCAACGATGAAGTAGTTCGCAAAATAGACTAGCATACTGACTAGTTATTTTTTTGAAAATGCCTAAATATTCTATTTCATAAGATTATTGATTCTTTCCATAACAGACTCATACATTTCTTTATACTTTTCACCTTTTTCTTTTTCTGCATTAACTACATTTTCAGGTGCTTTATTTACAAAATTAGGATTAGAAAGTTTCTTTTCAACTCTTTCGATTTCCTTTTGAAGTTTTTCTTTTTCTTTATTTAATCTTTCTATTTCCTTTTCAACATCTATTAAATCAAGCAAAGGTATATAAATCTCAGCAGATTTTGTTACAGCTGAAACAACATTTTCAGGTGCTTCTTCTTTTGAATTAATAAATTCTACATCGCTTGCAGAAGCTAATTTCTCAAAATAGCTAATACCATTTTTAAATGCTTCATTTCCCTCAATTGCAAAAATGATAATCTTAGCTTTTCTTGAAGGTACAACATTCATCTCTGCCCTAACATTTCTTATAGCCTTAATTGCTTCAATAATTTTGCTCATATTTTCTTCAGCTTCACTATCATGTAAGCTTTCACCATATTCAGGCCATTTTGAAATTGTAATTGATTCATATTCTGTATTCAAATTAGTATATATCTCTTCAGTTATATATGGCATCACAGGGTGTAAAAGCTGAAGACCTGCAATTAACACTCTATTTAATACATTAAATGCAACACCCTTAGCTTCTTCATCATCACTAAAGAATACAGGCTTAACAAGTTCAATGTACCAATCGCAGAACTCATTCCATAAGAAATCATATGTTTTTTGAAGAGCTATACCTATTTCAAATTTTTCAATATTGTCAGTTACCTCTTTTACAACAGTATTCATTCTAGATAATATCCATTTATCAGCAACTGAGTACTTATTACTGTTTTTATATTTTTCCATTAATTCTTCATCTAAATTCATAATAACAAACCTAGATGCATTCCATATCTTATTAGCAAAGTTTCTAGCTGCTTCAACTCTTTCTTCATAGAATCTTATATCATTTCCAGGAGCATTTCCTGTAACTAACATAAATCTTAAAGCATCAGCACCATATTTATCTATTATTTCAAGTGGATCTACACCATTTCCTAGAGATTTTGACATCTTTCTGCCTTGGCTATCTCTAACAATACCATGTATAAGAACATTTTCAAATGGAACTTCTCCCATATTGTGAAGTCCTGAGAAAATCATTCTAGCTACCCAGAAGAATATAATGTCATATCCTGTAACCAATGTACTTGTTGGATAAAAATATTTCAGATCCTCAGTTTCATCTGGCCAGCCTAATGTTGAGAATGGCCACAATGCTGAACTAAACCATGTATCAAGTACATCCTCATCCTGTTTTAGATTGTCACTTCCACATTTTGGGCACTTAGTTGGATCCTCCATAGAAACTATAATATCACCACATTCTTTACAATACCACACAGGAATTCTATGTCCCCACCATAACTGTCTTGAAATACACCAATCCTGTATATTCTCCATCCAGTTAAAATAAATCTTTTCAAATCTTTCAGGTATAAATTTAGTATTTTTATTTTTAACTGCTTCTACAGCTGGTTTTGCTAGCTCTTCCATTTTAACATACCACTGTTTTGAAAGCATTGGTTCAACAGTAGTACCACATCTATCATGTGTTCCAACATTATGAACATGTTTCTTTATCTTAACAAGATAACCCTCTTTCTCTAAGTCTTCAACTATAGCTTTTCTTGCTTCATATCTATCCATTCCAGAATATTTTCCATATCCTTCTGAAATAGTACCATCTTCATTCAACATAACAATTTCCTGAAGATTATGTCTCTTACCTACCTGATAATCATTAGGATCATGAGCAGGAGTGATTTTAACAGCACCTGTTCCAAATTCCATATCAACATAATCATCAGCTACAATTGGGATTTCTCTATTTACTAAAGGGAGAATCAACATCTTTCCTACCAAATGAGAATATCTTTTATCTTTAGGATTTACAGCAACAGCACTATCACCAAGCATTGTTTCCGGCCTTGTTGTAGCAATTTCTAAATATTCATCACTATCCTTTACAGGATATTTAATATGCCAAAAAGCACCTTCCTGTTCTTCATGTTCAATTTCAGCATCTGACAAGGCAGTCATACATTTAGGACACCAATTTGTTATTCTATTTCCCTGATAAATTAGTCCTTCTTCATATAGTTTAACAAAAACCTTTCTTACTGCTTTGCTTAGCTTTTCATCCATTGTGAAACTTTCTCTTGTGAAATCTGCTGAACAACCCATTTTCTTTAACTGAGTTCTTATTCTATTTCTGTATTTATCTGACCATTCCCATACTTTTTCAAGAAAAGCATCTCTTCCTAAATCCTTTTTATCTTTGCCTTCTTTTTCTATTATTTCTTTTTCAACTCTAACTTCTGTTGCAATACTAGCGTGGTCTTCACCAGGTAGCCACAATGCACTGTATCCTTGCATTCTCTTTGTTCTTATTAAAATGTCTTGCAAAGTGTTATCTAGAGCATGCCCTAAATGCAATTGCCCTGTTATATTAGGTGGTGGCATAATTATAGTATATGGTTTCTTTTCGTTATCTACTTTTGGTGTAAAAAATTTCTTTTCTTCCCACCATGCATAAAGTCTTTCTTCAAATTCTTTTGGATCATAGGTTTTAGACAATTCTATTTTCTCTTTCATAAAACTTATCTCCCTTCTTTTTACTATATTAATTTAATTCAATATTTTCATTTTGATTTTTATAATATAAATTTTAGTTTTTCTATAAGAAAAACATCTATTACTAACTCTCTTACTATCTCTCTAGCACTCTAACACTCTGGCAATCTTTTTTGATGTTTGCTTCGCAACACAATATGCTACTATTACATAAGGCATTTGAAAGAAAATAACAAGGCAAAGATGCGACGTATATTTTGTGAAATACAAAGAGTTGGGTTCCGCTGATAGTAAGTCCTATCAACGGGTTCCGACGATGAAGTAGTTCGCAAAATAGACTAGCATACTGACTGGTTATTTTTTTGAAAATGCCTAACTAATTACTGTAAAAATATTGGTCTTATAAAACAAAAAAACACCGTCACCCAAAAAGGACGACCGTGCGCGTTACCACCTTTATTCCTGTACTATCATACAAGCACTCATAATTTAACGATGCGTGAACACCGTCTCCACCTACTATATTTTCAGTGAAGAAGCTCCAAAGCTACCTTCAGAACACTTCCTATAGAAGATCTCACAGCCAACGAATCTTCCTCTCTTAATATTCCATATTCCTACTCCTCTTTTTCAATGCTTTTGAAATATATCATAAAAAACTATTTTATTGTATAAATTACTTCTTATTATATACTTTATTTAATACATGTCAAGCCATTTTTCTGCTAAAAGTGAAATTCTGTTATGTATCTAAGCATTCTTAAACCTTCTAGTTAATTCAATTAATCTATTGTCATTGTAATTGGTTTTCATTGATATATTATTAACATCAATTCTAAGCTGATCTACTTTGCTATCAATACTTTCAATTTTTTCGGCATTCTGTTTATACCCATCAAGCAATGCCTGTATTGTATCGGTTATTTCACCATCCACTTTAGCTCCTAATTTTCTAACATCTATTCTCAATTCTTCTTGGCCTACTCTTAATTCTTCCTGACCTACTCTTAATTCTTCTTGGCCTTTCTTCAATCCTTGAAGTTCAATATACATTTTTTCCATAAGTTCAAACATCTTATCTTCCATAAGATCACCTCTTATTTTAATTATATACTATATTTCAGCCATAGTGAACAATTAAAATCAATTTGTGATATGAAAAATATCCCAATTATGATTGACTCCACTCAATAATGCAATTAGTAAAGTCCATTTTTTCTAAATCATCTTTATCAATTCTCACACTCAGAATTCCTTCTTCAGTAAAATCTTCTCCTATTTGCAATAATAAAATCTTACCTTTTAGTAATTCTGCTTTTAATTCCTGTTCTTCATATTGACAATTAGTGTATATACCAAATAATTTTGACTTTTCAGTCCCTGCAAAAGGATTCCAACCCAGTTCTTCACCATCTTTAGCCCATTCTTCATCATATCTTTCACTTATGTTTTCTTCTTCAACGTAGATATCTTTTATTAAATTACCACTATAGAACCAATCTCCATGCTCCTTTACTACTCTTTTCAAATCTTTAGTTTTACAATTACTATAGATAACTTTACCACAATCACCATCTTCGCCGATAAACACATATATAAAACCTTCTTTAGGCAAATAGTCATTAAAGAAGCAATCTTTAAATTCCCTTAAATTAATTTGAGCCACAAAAAACAAATCCTCTGGATACTGAACATCTATTGGTAAATCCACTACTGGCCCTCCAATTCTTGACTTGCCAAGTGGAATATTAACTTTTTCATACTCCATATCAGTTTTACGAAAAATATACTGTTTAGGACAATATGTCATAGGGTCAGGAGTAAATCTTATACATTTATAATATTCTTCTATTTGCATTTACTTTACCTCCTCATTAATTACACACTTGTCCTTTACAAATACAAGTACCCATTTTTTTAAATTTGGTAGTGTACTAAGTTCTGCTGACTTCTTGTATCTGTTAATTTGTTTTATAGCTTCTACTCTTTCTTTCTCAATTATTGCTTTTCCCCTTTCCTCATACTTTTTCTGTGATATATATTTTAACTCAATAATGCCAAAATATTTAGGCTCAATATTATCTCTTTTTAATAAAGCTATATCTATATACCCTTCTTCTACCTCATACTCTGATTTTATAAGATATGCTTTAGCTAAATTTAAGTAAGCAATCATAATTATTTTTACATACTTTTCATCGAATAATATAAAATCCCTATTTGATAATTTATTCAAAGTCCTTTCAATAACATCAATGAAAGAATCTATTTCACCCTTTAATGCTAAGTTTTTAACAGATCTTTTTATTTCAGATATGTCTATTTCATAATCAGAATCTTCTCTTATCTTTTTTGCAAAATAATCAAAATATATTCCCTTAACTGCTTCATTTGGAATTTTATATATTACATCAGCAAGTTCACTTTCTTTAATAGTAAGAAACCCTAAATAAAACATTATTGATAAAAAATCTTCACTAGTAAAATCTTTTTCTAAACTAAATTGCTTTGTCACTTCACCAGAAAGTTCCTCACCTTTCAGTATTCTATTCATAATATTTATGTTACCATCTTTGCTTTTAAGATTAAAAAGATTTCCAATCTTACTATAATCGCTTGCAATATTTTCATCTATTAAATTCTTAGGGCCCTTACCATTTTCAATAAACTCTTGTAAATAATATAAAATCATATCACTATTAAAAAGTCTTGTTGATGCATCTTCTGAAAATAAATATCCATTATAATTTCTTTTTAAAATATAAATTAATTCTTGCATGTCTTTATCATTTAGTTTTATATTTACAGTTTTTTTAATAAGTTCTCTTACTTCATACTCTGTAAATCCCATCATCTCATTGAAATTAGCTTCTCTTGTTAAGTTCTTTCCTATATTAAAACCACTTGTCATACTATCCAAAGCAATTGGCGACACACCTGTAGCAAATATTCTTTGTATTATGGTTTCTGTACCTATTTTAAGCACTTCATACCATTTTCTTACAAAGCCCGTTTTACTTATACTATCCGAAAATAATTCTGGTTTAAAACTTAATAACTCATTAGCAAAATGATCATATTCATCTATTATAACATAAATAGGTTTATCTATTTCATACTTTACATTACTTAAAAAGCTATCAAACATACTCGAAACGAATGTATCTTTTACATAATCAACTTTAATGTTATAATTTCTAATAAACTCATCTAATCCCTTTCTAATAGCTAATGTAAAAGATTCTTCTAAAGATTCTTTAGTATCCGTTCTTAATCCTGAAAAATTAAATCTTAAAATACAATAACTATTTTTCTCTTTAGTAGGCCTTTTACCAATATACGTATTTCCATATAATTTTTCAAAATTATCTTTTTCCTTAATATCATAATAATTAGAAAGAACTGAGGTAAATAAACTCTTACCAAATCTTCTTGGTCTTAAAAAAAATATATATGGAGCATGATAATTCTCGAGTTTTTCTATATATCTAGTTTTATCTATAAAAACATAATTTTTTTCTACTAAAATTTTATAATCACTTATGCCATAAGGAATTTTCTTCATAATTTCACCCCTTTTTGAAAATAAACCTTATAGTAATTATATCATACGCAATAGAATAAAATCTATTAGGCATTTGAAAGAAAATAACAAGTCAAAGATGCGACGTATATTTTGTGAAATACAAAGAGTTGGGTTCCGCTGATAGTGGATTCTATCAACGGGTTCCAACGATGAAGTAGTTTGCAAAATAGACTAGCATACTGACTAGTTATTTTTTTGAAAATGCCTTATGTTAACAAAATCAAAATGCTAATCATATTATACAGTAATACAGAATTAATTGGAGGTGGAAACTGATTCATATATGAATCAGACACTTATGAAAAATAGAAGCTTTAAATTATCACATAGTAAAAAAATCATTATATCTATGATGACATGTGTATTTTTAATTTCAACTTTATTTGTGGGCTGTCAAAAAAATAATAATAAGGGACTGGCTAAAGTAAAGCTAAATGAGGTAGTGCGTTCAATATTCTATGCTCCAATGTATGTTGCAATTAATAAAGGCTTTTTTAAAGATGAAGGCATAGAAATAGATTTATCTACAGGTCAAGGTGCCGACAAAACTATGCAGGAAATACTAAGTGGCTCTGCAGATATAGGTTTTTGTGGTCCTGAACAGGTAATATATATCTATAATCAAAAGAGGGATGATTATCCAATAATATTTGCTCAATTAACTCAAAGAGATGGTTCTTTCCTAGTTGGAAGAAATAAAGAACCAAACTTTTCTTGGGAATCACTTAAAGGAGATACGATTATAGGCGGAAGACCAGGCGGAGTTCCAGAAATGACACTTGAATATGTTTTAAGAAACCATGGAATCGAAAACGGCAAAAACATTAATATTATAACAAATATAGCTTTTACAGCTACAGCAGGTGCATTTAAAAGTGGTACTGGTAGCTATGTTACCCTATTTGAACCAACAGCTAGTATGATGAAAAAAGATAATTCTGGTTTTATAGTAGCATCTATTGGTAAATCAGCTGGTCCAATACCTTACACATGTTATTTTTCAACAAAATCTTATATGGAAAAGAATTCAGAAATTCTTAAAAAATTCACAAGAGCAATATATAAAGGTCAACAATGGGTATATAAACATTCTGACCAAGAAATAGCAACTACAGTAAAATCATTTTTCCCTGGTGTAGACGAAGACATACTAACAGAATCAATTAAAAATTATAAAAAAATAAATGCATATGCACAAAATCCAATCATGAAAGAAGAAAACTTAAATAGATTAATGGATATAATTCAATCCTATAATTCAAGTTTATTACCAAAAAGACCACCATTTGATAAAATCGTAAACAATTCATTTGCTGAAAAAATTGTAGAAGAATTCAAGTAAAAGAACTGCGGCAATAATCCGCAGTTCTTTTACTTGCTTAACTAATCTCTTTTTTTACTACTCTTTTTTTACTACTCTATTTCACTATTTGTAACTAATATAGATCTAAGTTCCTTTGTGCTTGCTGCTTCTTTATATGCAGCATCCAATTCAGTCTCCCTCTTGAGATTTTTAAATGCTGCTGAAAGCATCAATTTTATTCTATTTAACTGATTAACTTCACTGGCACCAGGATCATAATCCACTGCGACAATATTTGAGCTTGGATATCTTCTCTTAAGCTCCTTAATCATACCCTTACCCGTAACGTGATTAGGCAAACAAGCAAAAGGTTGCATGCAGACTATATTTTTCGTTCCACTTTCAATAAGTTCAATCATTTCAGCAGTCAAAAACCATCCTTCTCCGCATTGATTACCAAGAGAAAGAATCTGTTCCGCTCCTCTTGCTAATTCTTGTATGCTCTTTGGTGGTTCAAATCTTTTGCTCATTTCCAATGCTTTCTTTAAATCTTTCCTATAATGCTCAATATATTTTATAACAATATTGCTAATAATTCGTGATTTTTTAGATTGTCCAAGATACTCATTTTTAAAAGTAGCGTCATAAGCTGAATACAAAAAGAAATCTATTAAATCAGGCATTACCGCCTCTCCACCTTCATTTTCTATAACCTTGACAATTTCATTATTTGCAGTTGGATGAAATTTTACTAATATCTCACCCACAAGTCCAATACTAGGCTTCTTAATATCCATTATTTCAATGCTATCAAAGTCTTTTACTATATTATAAATGTTCTTTTTAAACTCTCTACTACTTCCTCTAGTAACAGCATCTTTACAAATTATCTCCCATTTTTTGTAGAGTTCATTAGCAGAACCTTTTACTTTTTCATAAGGTCTCACTTTGTATAATACTCTCATTAAAAGATCACCATATACCAAAGCCATCATAGCTCTTTTAGCCATTGTAAGAGTTGGTTTAAAGCCTGGATTTTTCTCTAGCCCAACAGCATTTAATGAAATAACAGGTATATGAGGCATACCAGCATCCCTAAGAGCCTTTCGTATGAATGCTATATAATTAGTTGCTCTGCATCCCCCTCCCGTTTGGGATATCATAACAGAAGTATTATTCAAATCGTACTCACCTGACTGCAGTGCCTCTATTAGCTGTCCCGTAACTATTATTGAAGGATAACATGCATCATTATTAACATACTTTAATCCAATATCTACAGCCTTTGTATCAACAGCAGGAAGAATTTTTATTTTATAACCACACGAATTTAATGCTGGCTCTAAAAATTGAAAATGAATAGGAGACATCTGCGGTGCTAAAATAGTATGCTTTGCCTTCATGCTCTTTGTAAAAATAACCCTTTTTGGTAAAGATGCAATCTTTTTAGGCTTAACTTCGTGTGCATCCCTCTCATCAAGTGCAGCCTTTAATGAACGTATTCTTATTCGAGCCGCTCCCAAATTATTAACTTCATCTATTTTTAGCACAGTATATATTTTATTATTATTTGATAATATCTCTTGAACCTGATCCGTTGTAACAGCGTCTAGCCCACATCCAAATGAATTAAGCTGAACAAGTTCAATATTATGCTGCTTAGCTGCAAAACTAGCTGCTGCATAAAGTCTTGAATGATAAGTCCACTGATCTACAACCCTAAGTGGTCTCTCAACTTCACCCAAGTGTGCAACTGAATCCTCTGTCAAAACTGCCATATCAAAATTTGTTATCAAATTTGGAATACCATGATTTATTTCTGGATCTATATGATATGGCCTTCCAGCTAAAATTATACCCTTCTTACCTGTTTTATTTAGATATTCTATTACCTCTTCTCCTTTTTTCCTAATATCGCTTTTTACTTTTAAATCCTCTTCCCATGCTGCATACAAAGCCTCAGAAATCTCTTTCTTAGAAATATTAAATTCACCAAAAATATCCCATAATCTCTTTTCAAGTTTATTCTTATCATGAAGAGCCAAAAATGGGTTCATGAATTTTATATTCTTCTCTTTAATAATATCCATATTGTTTCTTATAACTTCTGGATAAGATGTTACTATAGGACAATTGTAATGATTATTTGCACCCTCTTGTTCCTTCTTCTCATATACAACACATGGATAGAATATCACATCAACTCCTCTATTAATCAAACTCATAATGTGACCATGAGTTATTTTAGCAGGATAGCACGCTGATTCAGAAGGTATTGTCTCTATACCCATCTCATAAACTGCTTTTGAAGACCTCTGTGAAATCTCTACTCTGTATCCTAGTTTAGTGAAAAATGTAAACCAAAAAGGATAATTTTCATACATATTTAAAACTCTAGGTATACCTATTACCCCTCTTTTTGCTTCTTCCTTCTTGAGAGGTACATAACTAAACAATCTCTTATACTTATAATCAAATAAATTTGGTATATCCTTCTTGATTATATCGTGTCCTGCTCCTCTTTCACATCTATTACCCGATATGAATTCTCTTCCATCTGAAAATTTATTTATCGTTAGCATGCAATTATTTCCGCATTTGCCACATCTTTTCATAGTAACTTCAGTTTTAAAGCTTTCAAGTTCATTTATTTTCAAAAGAGTACTTTTATAACCCTCTTTATATCTTTCTTTTGCTATGATTGCACATCCAAATGCACCCATAATTCCTGCAATATCAGGTCTTACAGCTTCTCTTTCAGAAATCAATTCAAAAGCCCTTAAAACAGCATCATTATAAAAAGTTCCACCTTGAACAATTATCTTATTACCCATATCTTTTGGGTCTCTTATCTTTATAACCTTTAAAAGTGCATTTTTGATTACTGAATATGAAAGTCCTGCAGAAATATCCCCTACAGATGCACCTTCCTTTTGAGCCTGTTTAACTCTTGAATTCATAAAAACAGTACACCTTGAACCCAAATCGACCGGACTTTTAGCTAATAAAGCTTCCTTTGCAAATTCTTTAGCATTCATATTAAGCGATTTTGCAAATGTTTCTATAAATGAACCACATCCTGATGAACAAGCTTCATTAAGCATTATGCTCTCAATTACACCATCCTTAACTTTTAAACATTTCATATCTTGTCCACCAATATCTAATATAAAATCAACACCTGGTAGGAAAAACTCTGCTGCTTTATAGTGAGCTACAGTTTCAATTTCTCCTATATCAACCTTAAGAGCAGCCTTAATTAAACCTTCACCATAACCTGTAACGGCAGAATTTACTATTTGAACCCCATCAGGAATATTGCTATATAAATCCTTTAATATCTTTATAACCAATTTAAGTGGATTTCCCTCATTACTTCCATAATATGAATAAAGCAAGGCTCCATCTTCATCAATCAAAGCCGCCTTTGTAGTAGTCGAACCTGCATCAATGCCTAAATAACATTTACCAGTATATTTAGACAACTCCTTTTTGTTTACAGTATAAACACTATGACTTTTTACAAATTCATTCAATTCATTCTCATCTTTGAATAAAGGCCTTAATCTCTGAACTTCAGTAGTACTTGCAAATATTATAGATGGCAACTTATCATGTAATTCTTTAAATGTCATTTTATCATTCTCTACCGAACTTAATGCAGCACCTAACGCTACAAATAACTGTGAATTTTCTGGGAAAATAATCTGCTCATCAGATAATTTTAATGTTTCCACAAATCTTTTCCTAAGTTCAGACAGAAAGTAGAGTGGTCCACCTAAAAATGCTACATTCCCTCTTATTGGTCTGCCACAAGCCAGTCCACTTATAGTTTGATTAACCACTGCTTGAAAAATAGATGCGGCAATATCTTCTTTTGCAGCTCCTTCATTCAGTAATGGCTGCACATCTGTTTTTGCGAAAACACCACATCTAGAAGCAATTGGATAAATTGTACTGTGCTTTTTTGCAAGTTCATTTAATCCTTGAGCATCTGTTTGAAGAAGTGATGCCATCTGATCAATGAACGCACCTGTTCCCCCTGCACAAGTACCATTCATCCTCTGCTCTATTCCGCCCTTAAAATATGTTATCTTTGCATCTTCTCCCCCTAATTCAATAGCAACATCTGTTTCAGGAATCAATTTTTCAACTGTATTAGTACATGCCACTACTTCTTGTATAAAAGGAATATTCAGCCATTTTGATACAGCCAGTCCACCCGAACCAGTTACCATAATAGTTATTTCTGCATCACTAAACTTCTTATAAGCATCATCAATAAGGTCAATAAGAGTCTTCTTAATATCAGAAAAATGCCTCTGATACTTGCTATAAACAGTTCTATATTTATCTATTACAACTAATTTAACTGTTGTCGACCCAACATCTAAACCAATATTCAATAGTCTTTTCATAATACTAATCACTTCTCCATATCAAAAATTAAATCTCAAGTTACATTATATAATTATTACATTTTAATTTCAAATACTAATTAGTTAATTTTTACAAATATTTCATTCTAATTAATGAAAATATGTCATTTAGCACTCGAATACTCTTAATATCATATTCAAAACGATTCTTTTTTTGATACAGATAATTAGGTTAAGTTTCAAATCATTGTAATATACCTGTTTTTATCGTTTCTACAAGACTCCCACTTCTATAAGTGGGAGATTGAAGCTTTTTGCTTCAGGTGGAGTAGAGTCTCCACCTGAAGTCCCAATGTTTTGATTTAGCAAAACGAGTTCACTCTATAACAATCACAAATCTTAACTTTCATGAGATAAATCTATATCTTGTAAAGTTTCAAGTTTTTCTTCATCATCATCACATTTTTCATCAAAGCTTAATTTTTTTCTCAAAATAATAATAACCATAAACAATAAAACTGCAGATAATCCTATACACATCCAAGCTTCTATATTATCAAGTAAAAGCCCAAATATCATTTTACCTAAAGGAATTGTTGCCATACCACCTGTAGTCATTACAGTCATTACTCTCCCCATTAATGATAGAGGAGTCTCCTTTTGAATTATTGTAAACATTGCAATATTAGCAACTCCAGATATTAAAATACAAAGTGATGTAATTATTATAAGACTAATATATGGTATGAAATTGCCTGTAAATAAATTTGTATAGAATGGAGAAGCTATTACTGCTATTATACCAATTAATATAGAGGCAATAATATACCCTAAAAATAATTGTTTACCTAATTTAATTTTTTTAGAAACCATACTGCAAATAAAAGGTGACATAATCATTGGAACTACTAAAATTGATTCAAAAAAACCATACTGATAATCAGTAATTTTAAATATTTCTTTACATACATAAGTTAACCCTACAGAGAATGTTGCATCAGCTGCTAAATTAATTAATAAACATAAAATCATTATACTTAACATAATTTCTTTATTCTTTATAAAACTAATACCTTCAGAAAAATCACCAAAAAACGCTTTTACATTGATTTTTTCTGGTTTTTTATTTGATTTAGGTATATTTATAAACATTTCACTTATAGAAGATACAATAAAACTTATGGAATTTACAATTAATATTACTAATAAACCATAAAACCCAAATAAAACACCTGCTATTGCTGGTGCTAGTAAATTACCTAGTCTCATTATAACGGTAACTATGCTATTAGCATCTACCAACTCATCTTTTTTTATAATACTTGGAATAACCGTATTTACAGCTGGTTGTAATAATAAAGATGCCATAGAAAGCAGAATTACTAAAATATATATATATCCTAAAGAAAGTCCACCGTTAATTTTAAAAATCACTGCAAATATACCAACTATAATACCACTTAGCATATCTAAATAAACTATTATTTTCTTTCTATCAAACCAATCAGCAAATACACCTGCAACAGGTCCTAAAATCAATTCAGGAATTAATGTTACTGCTAATACAGATGCAAATTTAGTAGCTGAACCTGTAATTTTTAATACATACAATGACAATGCGAAATTCTGCATATTTGTACCTACAAGAGATACCAATTTCCCCATTATTAATAGTGAAAAATCTTTCTGTTTTAATAATTTTATATTCATACTAATATTCTCCTTATACATTATTACATTAATATTCAAATATATTATTATTCTCAACTAGTATTATTTGAAATTTCACTGTCCACATTAGTGTTCCTATTTGTGATGTTGCACTTCCAAATATCAATAAAATTAAAGCTTTCTTTAAATATAGATTTTTCCATATAATATTTACCTCATTTTCTACAGATTGCAATTAATATATTCACTATTATATCAAAATAATTACAAAATCTCCATATTGTTGGTTATATTGGTATAAAAAAGAATAAAAATCAATTTATACTATAACACATGTATACATTAAATCATATTTTATATTATAAAACTTGTGTGTTATAACCATAAGTTATTAGAAGGGGATGATAGCTTGAATAAGGTTGATGTAAAAAATATATATATGAACTATCACACTATAACCTCCGAAACAACTGCACTAAAAAATATTTCTTTCAGTGTTAAAGAGGGAGAGTTTTTAACCATAGTTGGACCATCCGGCTGTGGTAAATCCACTTTACTTAACATAATTGCAGGCTTACTTACACCATCAAAAGGCAAAATTTATATACATGAAAATAAAATTCGTACCTCAAGCAAAAATATTGGATATATGTTCCAAAAAGATCAATTATTTGAGTGGATTTCCGTTTGGGAAAATGTAATATTAGGATTAAAAATACAGAAAATATTTACAGAAAAAAATAAAGACTATGTAATAAGCCTCCTTAGGCATTATGGATTATGGAATTTTAGAAATCATTACCCAAAACAGCTTTCTGGTGGTATGCGTCAAAGAGTTGCTCTTATAAGAACATTAGCCACAAATCCAGACGTTTTACTGTTAGATGAACCATTTTCTGCATTAGACTATCAAACTCGATTAAAAATAAGTGATGAAGTGTTTAAAATAATAAGAGATGAGAAA
This sequence comes from Clostridium tepidiprofundi DSM 19306, assembly GCF_001594005.1. Lineage (GTDB taxonomy): Bacteria > Bacillota > Clostridia > Clostridiales > Clostridiaceae > Clostridium_AC > Clostridium_AC tepidiprofundi. The sequence goes on from NZ_LTBA01000002.1 coordinate 102,159, forward strand.
AAAACCGTAATAATGGTAACTCATGATATACCAGAAGCCATATCTATGTCAGATAGAATAATTGTTCTTTCTAATAGACCCGCAGAAATTAGAAAAACAGAAATCATCAATTTTTCTAAAGAATATTCTTCTCCTTTAAAAAGAAGAGAAGCTCCAAACTTTAGACTGTATTTTAATTCAATTTGGAAGGAGTTGGATTCAAATGTCAAATAACAGTATTGAGCATAAAAATTATATTGAAAAAGTTAAAAGAAGAAAACGAAAAATAATAATAACTCAAATATTAATATTGATTATATTCTTTGCATGGTGGGAAATATCAGGAGATTTGAAAATAGTAGACCCATTTTTAACTAGCACACCTTCAAGAATGTTAAAAACACTAGTTAAACTTTACAATCAAGGTGATTTATTTAAACATATATTAATAACATGTGGAGAAACTATACTTGGTTTTTCTCTCGGAACATTTTTAGGAACTCTAATAGCAATTTTGCTTTGGTGGTCCGATTTTGTAGCAAAAGTATTAGATCCTTATATAGTTGTATTAAATGCACTTCCAAAAGTTGCACTAGCCCCAATAATAATATTTTGGGTTGGTAATGGTATAGGTGCAATAATAATAATTGCCCTTTTGATATCAATAATAGTAACAATAATAACAGTTCTTAATGGATTTAAATCAGTAGATGAAGATAAAATAAAACTACTAAAGACATTTGGTGCAACAAAATTTCAAATTCTTACTCATTTGATTATTCCTGCATCCATTCCAACTCTAATATCTGCACTAAAAATAAATGTTGGTCTTTCTTGGGTTGGTGTAATAATGGGTGAATTCCTAGTTGCAAAAGAAGGACTCGGATTTTTAATTATATTTGGTGGACAAATTTCTCAATTAGATATGGTAATGATGAGCATAATAATTCTTGCAATATTAGCTTTTCTTATGTATAAATGCGTAGCAATTTTAGAGAAAAGATATAGAACTTTTGAATAATTTTCTATATTCGGTATAAAAATCTCTAAAATTGGATATTTATAAGGTATAAGCATTATTTTGTAAGAGGTGTTATCTATGGATTATTTCAGAAGAGCTAATGAACTATACAGTTTAAAACAATATGAAAAAGCTATATCTATGTATGAAAAATCACTTGAAATAAACAAAAACGAAGCAAGTTCACTATACAATGTAGCAGTATGCTACATAAAATTAAAAAAATATATGCTTGCAATTGAATCACTCAAAAAAGCAGTAAAAATACGATCGGACAGCAAATACTATTTTAATTTAGCATACTGCTATGCAATGATAGATAATAAACAAAAATCTCTACTTTATTTTAATTTAGCTTGGGCACTTGATAATTCCGACGTTGAATGTGAAAAAGCAATAAATTTAATATTAAAAGGCTACAGAAAATAATTATGAAATAAAACACCATAATGCATATTTCGTATTAAGAGCAAAGTATTTGAATATGAGCCAAGCCCATATTTATACTTATTTTTAGTACAATATATGCATTATTTTTTACCATTCTCCTGCAATACCCTCTTGAATATGATCGGACTTAAATTTATCACTATCGAAATAGTTTCCCCCTATATAAAAAGTGGCATCTACATCTACCCATCTATTTTGCTCTTTTATATACACTTGATTCCAAGCATGGCTTACCCATATTTTTCCGTTAAATCCCTTGCCTGTTACCATTCTAACCTTGATATCATTTGCTCTGCACATAGCAACATAAAGGCATGCATAATCAAAGCATATTCCCTTTCTAGTATTAAACGCACTAATTGCACCCGACTTGCTCTTAAAATCATTGCCCATTATCATTTTAGCCTTATCGCTGTCATATTTAATATTTTTTCCTATCCAATTATAAATCATATTTGCCTTCTGATAATCATTATTAGCTTTTTTAGTTAAAGTAACTGCAAAAGAATCAATTTTTTTGTTTGATTTGACACCCTCATCTATTGTAATTCCATTATAATATACTATTACATTCTTACTGCTAGCTGAATCAATTTCCTTTTTAACTATTTTAAATGAATCATTTATTATTATTGGAAGTTTTTCAGCTATAACAGAATTTGCAACTGGTAATACTACATGTTTACATATTTCATTATACAAAAATGACCTCTCTAAATTTTCATTTATATTTATCCCCAAATTAATTATAGATGCAATATTTAAAGTAAATGTTATTATTATAACATATATGATTGACCTAGGTATTTCAAAAGCTGCTCCTATAATTCTCTTTAAAAAATTGCCTTTTCTCTCAAGTGTTCTCTCAATACTGTCAAGTGCTGGATATATTGTGATACTATTAATTAACTTTATTATCAATACTAAAACTTCATAAATTACTATTATGCAAATAGGAATGCTTACAATATAAATAATAATGGTATTTTCAGTTATAAATTGATTTACTCTATATGGAAAATAATTTTTAATACCATCGAATGTTCCCTTTTTATACTCTTCAAATAATCTCTTAACTGCTTGCATTCCTAAAAATATAGCAATTAAAAACACTATATTTCTTGCTATACTTTCAATATTTCTTTTAAGATTGTACGATGAAAATTTAATTATAAATCCTTTTGTAATAGGATACAAAAAAACAATAATCAAGAATAAAGTTATGGCATCACTCTTAAACATACATTCACCTGCTCATATTTAAATTAACTCCTTATTAATATAATTCTTCATCCTCTTTAAGTATATCCTTAAGAATATTTTTAATATCATTATATTCATATCCTCTTCTGACAAGATAATTAAAAAGTTTCTTATAAATCTTACTATCATTTGTTTCTAATTTTTTAAGAACTTTGTATCTTTTTTCAGCTAATTCAAACGCAGAATTTTTCTCTTCTTCACATTCAATTAAATCTATTTCATTTTGAATTATTTCTTCAGGAACACCTTTTTTCAGAAGTTCAAATCTTATCTTATTTCTTCCTTCTTTTAATATTTTTTCTTTTATAAACATTTTTGCATATTTCTTATCGTTTATAAAATCATATTCTTTCAGAAATTTTAATACTCTTTCTGCTGTATCATCTGAATATCCTAACTTAATCAATCTCTCTTTTACTTCTTTTTCAGTTTTAATACATTTTTCTAGTATTCTTAATGCTCTATTCTTTGCCTTAATATAATTATCCTCATTTATAACATCACTTATATACTCAAAGTCAATATGCTTATTTTTAAATAAACTGTACTTATAAACAAGTTCCGCACTACATGCAAATGCAAACTCATCATCAACAAAAATATTCACTCTATCCTTATTTTTCTTTTGAATTTCCACTTTTGTAATTATATTATTCTCCATGTTATTCACTCTTTTCTGGCATAATTATGTAAATAGTAGGATTTTTTAAAACTTTATTTGCAACGCTGTATAAATCTTCTCCCTTCATATTGTCAATATATTCCATCTCATGCTCAAACTTAAATATATCATCATCTTCCATTATTTGAAGGAGAACATAACTGCTCAATTCACTAGAATCTTCTAATGTTGAAGCTATAGATGTTTTAAACACTTTTTTTATTTGCTTCATAGTATTACTATCAAATATGATTTCTTTATTTATTATTTTATCAATACATAAATCAATAATATTCAAAGCACTATCAATATTTTTGCTGTCCATAGAAGTAAAAATATAAAGTGTCTTTATATTTTTACTAATATCTAGTGTACTGTAAACATCATATACTAAACCCCTTTTTTCTCTTAATTCCTTAAACAATATAGAATTCGAACTATCCCCAAATTTATTGTTCAATATTCTCAATGCTAATTCTTCTTTCTCAGTTAATCCATAAAATGTGTACAAATAAGTTATTGTACCCTGTTCTATGTCCTTTTTAAAAGTTTTCTTTATAATAGGCTTATTATTTTCTATTATAACATATTTTTTTAAAATTTCATTATATTTCCATAAATTAAAGTACTTTTTTATTATATCCATAACATATTCGTGTTCGAATGGAGAAACTACCGATATACAACAATTATTAGGAACATAATATTTTTTGTAAAATTCGACTAAGTGTTTTCTTTCAATATTGTTAACACTATATTCATATCCTAGTATTTCATATTTTATAGGATTTCTATCAAATGCAATTTCATTTATTTTTCTATAACTCAAATCTTCAATATCGTCAATGCTTGTCTTTATTTCAGATAATATAACTCCTCTTTCCTTATTTAATTCAGACTGTGGAAAAATTGAATTAATAAGCATATCAGCTATTATACTAACAGCAGGCTCTAATTCATTGCTGAGTGCAGTAATGCTATATACCGTCCTAGTATAATCAGTATACGCATTATAATCACCACCTAATCCTTCAAGTATGTCATTTATTTCTTCATTATTTTTAGAATGAGTACCTTTAAACATCATATGCTCAATAAAATGTGCAATTCCCCTTTGACTCTCATCTTCATAAATTGAACCTACATTAATCCCCACATTCAAAGACATCAATTGAGTATTTCTTTTTACTGTTACAATTTTTAGTCCATTATAAAGCATTGTCTCTTTAGCATCAAAAAAATTTTCCCTCATACTTTTCTCCCTCTATTTTTTATATACAAAAATAATAACATACTTTTTAATTTCATTCATTAAATAACTTAAACATCTTCAAAAAATAGATTAGCATATTTAATCTGTTATTTTCTTTAAAATACCTAAGAACACCCTACTTTGACACAACAGTATATTTGTATTAGAATAATTACTTGTATATGGTTCTAAAAATATCCTTATGCACCTAGAACATATTAAAATTAATAAATAGATTAAAACTATGGAGGTTGAATATGTTGAAAACTAACTCAAAAGCAAAAAAGATTGCTTTTACAGCATTAATAGCAGCAATTTATGCAGCAGTAACCTATTCTCTTACATTTATATCATTTGGAGTAGTTCAATTCAGAATAGCTGAAGGATTAACTGTTTTACCTTATTTTTCACCTTTGGCGATTCCAGGATTATTTTTAGGATGTATTATTTCAAATATAATTAGTCCAATTGGCATTCCTGATTTGATATTAGGTTCACTAGCTACGCTAATAGCCGCAGTGCTAACATATTTAATAGGCAAAAGCAATATTAAGGGTAAGAAATTTTTAGCACCATTACCCCCTGTTATAATAAATGCTATTATGATAGGCATTATGCTTAAGGTTCTTTATGTCCCAGAAATGCCATTATACTTATGTATGCTTCAAGTTGGTTTTGGTGAAATTGTGTGTTGCTATGGACTAGGTATTCCTCTCATGCATGCGATTGAGAAAAATACAACACTAATGAAATATTTCAAGTAAATTATTCATTACCCACATTACCCTCGCAAAAATGCTAATAATTTTATGCATTTTACTAATATATAACAGTTAAATGTCATAAAAATAATATTGAAGCATAACTCAATGCGGGGGTAACAAATATAATGTCAAAATTCAAAAAAATAGTTTTAATACTAGTTTTCTTATTAATAATTGAATTTTTAATTATTTTAAGCAATTATTTTAATCATATTGAAAGTTTTAAAGATATTAACATAGAAGGATATAAGCCAGGTAAGCCCATAGTAATATTGGTAGATATCACTTCAAATGAACTTGCTGTTTTCCAAAATGGTAATTTAATTAAGACTTATACTGTGGCTTCTGGAAAACCATCAACTCCTTCACCCATAGGTACTTGGAAGATAATAAGCAAAGGTACTTGGGGTGAAGGTTTTGGTGGAAGATGGATGGGATTTAATGTACCATGGGGCAAATATGGTATTCATGGAACAAATAAGCCTAATTCAATTGGTTGGAATTCTTCACATGGATGTATAAGGATGAAAAACAAAGACGTAGCTGAACTATATAAAATAACTCCATATGGAACACAAGTAATAATATATGGTGGACCATATGGTAATTTTGGATCTTATCTTCGCACATTAAAGCCCGGCATGAGAGGTTCAGACGTGTATGAAGTGCAAAGATCACTAAAAAATATAGGGTATTACAAAGCCAATCCTGATGGAATTTATGGTAACTACATGAAAAATGTAGTTCATAGATTTCAAAAAGAAAACAAGCTTCCTATATCAGATACTGTAAGTTACAGTTTCTATAGAAAGCTTGGAGTAATACTAATGGATTAAGTCTTTTATAACCTCTCCGCCTATAATCATACCTGCAACGGGTGGAACAAATGAAATACTTCCTGGAATCTGTTTTCTTATAGTAGTTTTCTCTGTTCCATCTGTGCAACTATTTTTTTCTTTATCAATAAATTTTCTTCTTTCAGGTTTTATCGGTTTTTCTTCTGAATAAAGAACTTTTAGATCTTTTATTCCCCTTCTTTTAAGTTCATATCTCATCACTTTTGCAAGTGGACAAACCTTAGTATCAAATATATCAACTATTTCAAACTTGGTAGGATCTAATTTATTGCCTGTTCCCATAGAACTGATTATATTTATATTATTACTTTTACACCACATTATAACAGCAATCTTAGATGAAACAGTATCAATAGCATCTACTACATAATCAGTATCCTTTGAAATAATTTCACCTATGTTATCTTCTCTAATAAATTTAGCATGAATTTCAACTTTGCAGTCAGGATTTATGCTAAGTATTCTTTCTTTCATTACTTCGACCTTGAATTTACCTATTGTATCCATTGTGGCTATTATTTGTCTGTTGATATTTGAAATACTAACAGTATCATTATCAACTAAAACCAATTTACCAACACCAGCTCGTACTAAAGCTTCAACTACAAAACTCCCTACTCCTCCTATACCTAAAACAATAACTTTACTATTTTTCAACTTATGTAATGCTTCTTTCCCAATAATCAATTCAGTTCTAGAAAAAGCGTTTTGCTCCATTTTTATTTCTCCTCAGTAAATAAATTTAACTATTTTAAAAATCCTTTAAGTATTGTATCCTGTGCTTCTTCCTCTGTAAGTCCTAAAGACATAAGCTTCAATATTTGTTCTGACGCAATCTTTCCTATTGCAGCTTCATGTATAAGTTCAGCATCCTCATTTGATGCAGAAAGTGCAGGCACCGATGTTACCTTAGCATTATTCATTATTATAGAATCACATTCTATATGCCCACTACACTTATTTTTACCATCTAAATTAAAATAGAAAATCTGTTTTGAGTTATCCTTTGCTACAGAACGTGATACAATTTGAGCACTTGAATTTTTACCAACCATTTCAATATTTATGTTTGAAGTAACTTCTTGATATAATTCTGTAAATATTCTTTCAGTAATAACAAGGTGTGCATTATCGTGAAGAATTATATTGGTATACTTTTCGCTACTATCAACACCCTTAATTTGAACCAATTCTATTTCTAAAGTAGCGTCTTCATATACTTCAATATATGTCTTTGTATTAAATATCTTTTTAGATACACTCGTTCCTTCTGCATAATGCTTCTCTATATATTTAAGCTTTGCACCCTTATGAACTTTTATTTCATGCACACCATCATGTACAGTCTTGTTAATACCAGAATTGTGGACTCCACAACCAGCAATCAAAACCACATCAGAACTTTCACCAATATTAATAGTATTGTTTACTGTATCTGTAAAATCTTCATTTGTCAAAATTACAGGTATATGAACTGTAACCCCCATTACATTATTTTTTACATTTACTATTAATCCTGAATTATTCTCCTTACTTATTATTTCAACATTATCTGATGTAACTCTGCTTATTGACTTACCATTGCTCCTAATGTTGTGTACTCCATTATATATTTTATCAGCATTATCAATCTCGTTTAATATATTTTTATTTATTAAATTTTCCATAGTAGCTACCTCTTTTCTTCACAGGTTTCACAATAATCACAAGCCGCTTGTTCTCTTATTTCCTTAATGATATCTGTCTTATATGTCCTTTTCTTAACAGTTCCCCCCGACAATACAACAACCTCATCGGCTATATTTATAATTCTTTCCTGATGAGAAACAATAACAATAGTGCTATTAAATTTTTTATGCATATTTTTGAATGTTTGAACCAATCTTTTAAAACTCCATAAATCTATACCTGCCTCTGGCTCATCAAAAATAGCAAGTTTTAGCTCTCTTGCCAAAACAGTAGCTATCTCAATCCTTTTAATTTCTCCACCTGATAAATTTCCATTAACCTCTCTATTTAAATAACTTTTAGGACATAATCCCATATCAGCTAGTAATTCTGGTATATCAACACCATTGGGATTATCTCTAGCTGAAAGCGCTATTAATTCCTTTACAGTCATACCCTTAAAATGTGCTGGTTGCTGAAAAGCATACCCTATTTTTCTCTTTGCTCTCTCTGTTATGCTTAAATTCGTTATATCTTCTCCATCAAACAATATCTTCCCTGAAGTAGGCTTATAAATACCCATCATAAGCTTACACAGTGTTGATTTACCCCCACCATTAGGTCCTGTAACAACATAGATTTTGTTATCCTCAAATTTTAAATTAATATTCTTAACAATAGCTGTATTACTATCTTGCTTATCGATATGCAGTGATACATCTTTAAATTCTATCATTATAAATATCTCCTTTGTTCATAAAATGATTCTTTTCATTTTATTGTAGTGATTATTGTAGTGATTTCTGTTTTAGTTTTTCAGTCATATCATGAATCTTTGCTATTCCTTCTTCTCTTAACTTTCTATTTTCTTCTTCTATCCTATGTGTTTCTTCTATTCCATTCATAATTGTTTGCCAAGTCTTTTCAAGTGTTTCAATCTTAACACTTGTTCCTCCTGTCAATTTAGCTATATCAACACTCTGATTTTTAATACTCTCTGCATTCTTTAAAAGCAATTCATTCGTTGTTCTATCTAACTCATTTAATGAATCAGATACTAATTTTTGCCTTTTTAATGCTATCGCTTGTATAATACCATTCTTAAATACAGGTATTGTTATTATAAATGCAGAATGAACCTTTGAAATAAGCTTATAATTTCCTTTTTGTATCATTCTAATCTGTGGTGCTGTCTGAAGTGCAACCATTTTTGCCATTTCAAGATCATACACTCTTTGCCTTAGCATCTCTAAAGCTGTTTTAGCATTTTCTAAATTTATTGCATCCATTTGTTCTCCACTGTTATTTGCTTTTTGCTGTAATTTAGGTATATCCTCATTTTCCATTTTATCAATTATAACATTTCCAGCAGCAATGTATTTTTCGAGTTCTCTATAATAATCAAAATTTTGCTCATAAAGTTCATCCAGCATTATATTTGCATCATTGATTTGAGATTTATATGCTCCGAGTTTTGTATAAATCTTATCTATTTCTGCTCCAATAGTATTGTATTTTCCTATAAGTTTTTCCATGGTTTTACTTGGCTTTTTAAATAATTTACCTAAAAATCCATTGCTCTCATTTTTCTCAAAATCCTTTTTATCGAATTTCTTCATAATACTGGTTAATTCTTTTATCATAGTGCCAGAATCCTCAACTGCACTTGATTTAATAGAATGTAGAATCTGATCAGCAAATTTTGATATCTGCTCTGCTGGCTCATTTCCAAATTCCAATATTGCATTCGCATCATTAACATTTAAATCTTCAGCAATTTTTAATACCTCTGGTGACTTTTTAAGTTCTAAACTTATGCTTTTAGCTTTTTCTTCTACATTTTCTTCATTAACAATCAACACTTCATTACCTACATTATCCATAAAAAACGACCTTATGGTCTCCCTCCTTTTCTTTTAAACAATCTTTTGAAAAATCCCTTTTTATTATCATATTTCTGAAAGTCAAGCTCAAAACGCATATTTTCTAGTATATGCACATCATATAAGTCTGAATAAATATAGTTTTCAATATCATTATATCCCGAAGGATTAAATATGATTATATCAATTCCCATATAATTCATAAAAGCCAACATTACACAGTCCTCAAAGGATAGATTTCCATTTTTTTCGTTATTGTATATTACAATTTTAGGTACTTCCTGTGGATAATCATTCCCTTGAAGCATTTGCATTATCGATGTGTCAAGATTTATGAGAACTGAAAAAATTTCAACCTGAAAATCACTAAAGTCTTCATTCTCTCTATTGATTATAACTGGATTTGTACATAATTCATTTATTTTTTCAGCTATTGAAATCTGAAGACCTGTTCTAAGTTCTCTGTACTTCCACCAACTTGAATTTATCATTTTGTTTACATCAATACTTGAATCGCCATACATGATATGCACTTCGTTAAATTTTCCATATTCCATGTGAATAGGTGCTGTTATTGGAAGTTTGTTGTAAAATTTAACTTGCTTCTGATTTAATATACTATCAATTTCCTTCCAATATTTATCAATATCATCATGAGTACCACTTACTTTCGCAAAAATATTGGGGATATATACTTCATTATTAGATACATTCCATCCATCTCTAATATACGCTTTTTCCTTAGCCCATATAAATATTTCTTCATAAGTAGTCTTAAGCGTAACAGCATTTACCCTATATTCTGCGAATTGCCACGGTCTATAAAATTTCGATTCCTCTGAAAAAAGCATATCACCAATTTCCTTTTTGGCTTTGAAAGCTGCTGTACCAACTCTTTTATTGATTGTTTCAGGAAATGGCCTAATTTTTGCTCTTTTATGATAAAGTATTTCCCTTGAAAAATAATTCAATTTATCAATCTTATCAAAACTTCCTGTTTCATTTGTATTAAAATATAAAACATCACATCCCAGTGTTGAAAGAAATATGAGAAAAAATATCTCATCTATGGAAATATCACCATAGAACAAAACTTTTGGATTCATTTCTGAATAATTAAATTTATCAAATAATTCCTTACAATAGTGATTTATCCAATGAATCATATAATTCATCATAATCTTAAATTTATTAATATCAATATCTTTATTGCTCTTCAAATAGTAATCCACTAATGCTCTTAAATTGCTCTTAATTTGCTTTGATAAAGTAACATTTTTTATCTTTGGAAATAAATTATTACTATCTAAAAATATGAACATCTGCTCTGAATCAATATTGCCATCTTTAACACACCTATTCCAAACATCACTTATGGCATTTTGAATTGAAATGCTTATATCTCTATTTAATCCATCTGAAACCCGTAAATATAGACTTCCTAAAGCTCTTAGTTCTCTGTCCAATTTAGCAATATCGGTATAAAATTTCTCTTCGTTTTCCTTTATACCTATAAATCTATAAAAATATATAGGTATAGTCACAACATAAGAATTGTATTTGAAATTCTTTCTACTTGCAACTGGAGTCATTAAACTTCTAATTATGTTTTCATTTATTTCTGAATTAATAGCCTTGATTTCTAGTTTGTTTAAACTCCACTTATCCATAAGCACCGTCCTTCTTACTTGTTAAATAAATGCATACAATGATATTATATCACATCGCCTGTAATTATTTCACTATTTTTTCTACTGAAATATATGAAAGTGAACTACCACACCTATAAAGGAATGTGATAGTCCACTTTCAAAACTTAACGAGGGGCTGTCACATTAGCAATTTAAAAGTGCTAATGCGACAGCCCCTTTTTCTGTACGCTCTTTAGAGTAGATTGGTAAAAATAGACAAGATTTAAATCTTCTGACCCTAAAATTGTCTAGTTTTGATAAACTTTCAGAAGTAGTTTTAAAGATTGTCTAAACTCCCCTTCAAGTCCCCATAGGGGATTTAGCAAATTCAGTCATTCTTAATTCACAAAAATGTACAATTGAACTTGCTAATTAGTGTTTATGTGGATAATATTTAGAACCATCTTTTAATAAAAAATAAAATTCACGTGTTTTAAAATTTGAACAATCTTTAGGTATCAAAAAATACCAATATCTTTTTACGTTATCCACTTTATATGATAATTGTAATTTATCTAATATCATAACTACTTTATCAACATTGCTATCTACATACCCATATGTTAATAGACAACTTTCTTCTTCAAATATAGCAGCATAAGGTGGAGAATTATCTATTTTAGTTTTATTATATGAAAATCCAAATTCAGAAGAACGAAATTTTCTCCAACCAATAGGTGTCTTTTTAATATAGTTAGCATGTAATGTTTTTATGCCTTTTTCACTATCTTTTTCAAATAAAACTATTTTTGATTTATCTAATGGAATAATTTCTAATATTTCTCCTTTATCTTTATAAATCTGCTCAATTGATGAATTGTAATAGAATACTAATCCCCAGCTTAAAAAAAATACTATTATAAAAATTACTATTAAATCTTCCTTTATAGAAGTTAATTTTATCCTAAACATCTTATACTTCCTACCATTTCTTCAGTTTCATATGGAATAACACAAGCTGTCAAAGCATCTAAAACATTTATAATTCCCCATGCCCTAAGAGAATATGAACTATTACTTTGAGCATTTAACTTTTGCAACTTATGTTTTATATCTATACTGTTTTCTTGAGCAGTTACACAAAGTGGAAATATAAAACAACTTAACATAAACATTGTAATAAATAAACTTATAATTTTTTTCATAATATCACCTCAAAAAGTTTTTGATAGTGTAAATACTTTACACTATCCTTTTAACAAACTCAGTCATTTTTTATTCACAAAAACTACCGAAAGTTTTTGTGAATAATGTACGACTTAACTTGCCACTAATATTATTTTTAAATTAATCAGCCAATTAGCTTTCCACATATATTAAGAGGATTTTGCGATACAAAATGTTTCAATTTTTATAGAAATTTTCTAAAAATATTTTTTCTTTTATTTGAAACATTTTTCAACTATATATTTTCTTAGGCAATTTAAAATAAATAACAAGTCAATTTTAAATTGCTATCATCTATTTTAAATTATACCATTTTACTTATAATTTGTAAATTGATATTTAACATAATGTAACTTTAAAATTAATTTTAACTGAATTTAAGTATAATTCCCCTTTTCCTTAAAAATAATTTCCTACGGTTTATTCTCTAGTAAACTCGTTTTGCTAAAGCAAAAGCTTCAATCTCCCACTTACAGAAGTGGGAGTCTTGTAAAATCGATAAAACTACCTTTTTGCCAGTCATATATTTCTTTTCAATAAAATTAACACAAAGTTCTGCTACCTTCCATTTCGTGGTTTTAGCATATGCCAGCACAGTACTTGTTTCACCTAATAAAACATATTTTAGCGGAGTGTAAGATAAATAATTGGTTTTAAAATTCATTTAGCAAAATATGAGTTGAAATATAATAAGACTGCCCTAAAAGGACAGTCTTATTATATTTGATTAGCAACTATTTGTACCAAATATACCCATTATTTTTTTTCTTGTTCTGAAGAGCATTGAAAAGTGCAATACACATTTCTTCATATGTCGATTTATCATTTGGTCTGAATCTGTTGTCTTCAGCTTTAACTAAACCTAGTCCATATGCTATTGCTACATAGCCAACATTATTTTCACTTATATTACTAGCATCATCAAAATTCAATGCAAAAATACCTTTACAGTTTGCAATATTATCATAATCAAGGAATTTAATAAAAGCCTTTGACATTTCTTGTCTTGTAACAATCTTTTTTAAATCATCACTTGAAATATCTTTGTCAAGCAATCCATAGTATTTTGCCATTTTTATATACTCTTGTGGAGATAAATAATTAGCTTTGCTATCGTTTGATTTGTCGTTTTTATTAACAGCACGTAAATTCATGTTAAAATCTTGTTTTTCAATAACATATGGTCTATATCCTAAAGCATCAACCAATGTCTTTATTAAATCTATATATTGTACTTCTCTTTTAAGTTTAAATCCCTTAGTATCAATAATACCACAGTATGCAAGTATTTGCATTTCTTTTTCATATTTGCTTCCCTTTATTTCCTCCATAAATTGCTCTACATTATCATTGATTTCTTCTCCACTATAATCCAATAATTTTCCTGTAAATGCATCTATATCATTGAAACTATAAACAGCACTTTTACCTCTTAGACTATAAACAAGTTTCATGTGTTTATCATTCTGTTTAATATTTTGTCCATTATTCTCTTTAACAGCACCTACTTTATCACTGTTTGTATATGCATAATATAATTCTGGCTCATACTTATCAAAAATCATTTTTCTAATCATATTTTCATTTATAGCATTTTTAGGAGATTTGAATTCAACATCGTAATACCATCTACAATTTATATTTGATATCTCTCCTGTTTTAGTATTTATTGAAACATTTATGCTATTATCATTATATGGTATACCATTTTCCACTCTACTAAAAGAGTAATTATAATATTTTTCTTTATACTTTGTTTTTTCTTTTACGTTTGATTCATCATTATGAATATAATGTTTTTGTAATAAATTTATATTTTTAATTTTATCTGGATAATATTTCTTTAATAAATTTATAGCTTTGTTGTACCCTTCCTCCCATGTTAGTACCGGTTCAAAATCTTCATCATTTAAATTATAAGGCTTGTAATAATTATTTTTACTCATTGATACTATTTGGCCAGTCAATGCATCTATTGTAATATATCCTGTTTCTTGTGTTAATATTGCATCCTTAGCTCCCATCAATACACCTTCCTGTTTAACACTCTTTTTGCTAAAAGAGGCACGCCATTGCTTTTTATTTTTTGCCTCATCATTGCTGTAATTTAAATTGCTTATATCAAATCCTTTACCATAATTATCAACAATGTATTTTGATATAAATTCATATGCCTTATCCTTTGATATTGGTTCTTTAAATTTATGAACAGCTTTATAACTTTTATAAAACTCTTCTCTTTGTTCATCATTAATATTCTTTTCTTCTATTTTGCCATTTTCTTTATTTGTATATAATACGTCTCCTGTAATAGCATCTATACGATTGCCATTCTCTAAATTTTGCTGATAAACCAATTTAACATTTCTTTTATTATCAGCATCTTGATACTCATATTTATTCCTAAATGTTTTATAAACCAAGTTTACTTTGAGCTGCTTATCAAATATTTTTTCAACATCATTCTTTGCTATAACATCCTTAACTTCTGGAAAAATAAGATTATTATCCCAGTTACAACTATAAGAAGTAACCTTACCTGTAACACCATTAACAGTAACAGAAATATTATTACCATAATATCTTAAGCCATTTACTTTTCGTACATAATTGAAAGTATAATTTGTAGAATCATATTTATTAACAACCCACTCCTTATTTTGAAGTTCACATTGTTTAAATAATTTAGGATTAATTTTATTCAAAAAATCTCTACCTACTTGTTGGGCTTCATTAAATGATATATTCGGTATTGATGCTCTATTATCACTAGAATTGTCATATATACTCATTTCATTAACCAAACCACTATTTGCATCAATCATTACATTTATATATATATTTTTTTCATGAGTATTTAATCCAAAAGTTACATTCCAATAAGCATATTCCTTATCGCTATTTTTGTATTCATTTAAATTTGAATAATATTTGAAATCGCTATTAATTTTAACTCCAAAGTAATTTGAAACTATTTTCTTTGCAATTTCTTTAGCCATATCTTCATTAATCTTGTAATCTTTCTTCTGCTTTTGAGTTGAAATCAACAATGCTGGTTTGACTTCTCTTTTATTAATGTTTCCATCTGCAAAAGCAACCACATTTAAATTTGTAATAATAGCTGAGGCTATTAAAAAAGATATTATTTTTCTTTTATTCATTATTATACACTCCCCCTGAAATTAATAACTTCAATATCGTATCAATATATTATTGCTATCAATACATTCTATAATATATACGCTGTTAAATTATAAAAGTTACTCATTTATAAAAAAATCTTGGCACTATTGCCAAGATTTTTTGTAGTCTACAATATACATTCTCTAATAATGTACATCAAATGCTCACACGCAAATACTATGAATTAAAGTTTTCTACTCTTTTTTACCTTTTAGCATTTCTCCTATAGCTGCTATGCTACCAAGACTTGATAATGTTTCATTTGGAAGTATTAATTTATTAGCAGGATTATTTGCCATTTCTTTAAGTGCCTCTACTTGTTTTAATGCAATAACAGTTTCATTTGTACCAGATTCAATTATTGCTCTATTTACTTTATTGATAGCATCTGCTTGAGCCTTTGCTATTTCTTCTATTGCTTTAGCTTTACCTTCTGCCTCTAATAATTGTGACTCTTTCATACCTTCTGCACGTCTAATATTTGCTTCCTTTTCTGCTTCTGCTTTAAGTATTCTAGCCTGTTTTTCACCTTCTGCTCTAGCAATTTCACTCTGTTTTTGACCTTCTGCCTGAAGTATAGCTGCTCTTTTATCTCTTTCAGCCTTCATCTGTTTTTCCATTGCTTCCTGTATTTCAACAGGTGGAATTATGTTTTTGATTTCAACTGAAAGGAGTTTAATACCATATGCATCAGTTATATCATCAACAATTTCTAATAATTTAGCATTAATTCTATCTCTTCCTGATAAAACCTGATCTAAACTCATATCCCCAACAATATTTCTCATGTTTGTTATAGTAGAGTATATTATTCCTGACTTATAATCTTCTATATTGTAAACTGCATCCCTTGGATTAAGCACCTTATAGAAAATAACATTATCAATTGAAATTTTTACATTATCCTTAGTAATAACATTTTGTGGTTGTATATCAAGAATTTGTTGTTTTGTGGATATCTTCTTTCTAACATAATCAGCAAATGGAATAGTAAAATGCCATCCTGGTTCTAAAACTCTATGAAATTGCCCAAATCTCTCAACAATAAAAACATACCCTGTGTTAACAATTTTAATGGATGAAATAATCATCATTATAATAAATATAAACAAAACTATAATTAATATTTTACCAAACATGTAAACTCCTCCTATATTTTTTTATCATTTCAACAATATTCTCACTTCTTTAAGTGTTTGATTTAAGCTTTTATTTTACGTGGAGTAGCATCTCTACTTAAAAGCACTTATGTCTTGTTATAGCAAAACCAGCTATATTTGTATCAGCAAACAACCTTAAATCTAAAGTACTTATGCTTTGTTATAGCAAAACGAGTTCACTTGCTAATCAATAATTTATTTCCTTCAATCCCTACGATCTTCACTTTAGTCCCTTTTGAAATTTTATCTCCTGTATTTTTAACAGTCCAATATATACCCTCGTACTTAATTGTAGCCTTTTCATTTACATCTTTTTCAATTATAAACTCCTTTCCAATATAATTTTGTTCCATAGTAGGTGTAATTTTGACTGTCTTTTTTATAGTTTTCTTAACAATAGGATATCCAATTGCAACACATATTGTACTAACTACTACAAAAGCAACAACTTGAACAATTAAGCCATAACCTAAAATAAGTGTAATTATTGCAACAATAGCTCCAACTGTAAACCAAATAAACAAGAAGCTACTTGTAGTAATATCTATATATGCAGCTGCCCCTCCTATCATTATCCATACAATTAATACGAACCAATCCATTTATTCCACCTCCTTTGACTACTATTATTATATTACTTCTATGATTTAATTATAGCGTATATTACGAAATATTTAAAGTTTAATTTCATTCTATTATAGAGTATTTAATACCATATTTAATGTTTACATGTACCATGCTTTTATTTTCTTTGTTTTTCTTTAATTCTGTTGTAAAACTCGCATACAATGGTATAATCTTATTGAGATATACTTATCAAGCTATAAATTTCGTATTTTTGTCTAGAGAATTATACGATTTTAAAAACTTTGCAAGTATAACAAGAAAGGTAGTGAATATATGAAAAACGGTTTTATAAAAGTTTCATCAGCATGTCCCATAACAGATATAGCAAATATAGAATTCAACATAAAAAATATAAAAAATTGTATAGATATAGCACTTAAAGAAAAATCTAAATTGATTGTTCTTCCCGAACTATGTATTACTTCATATACATGTGCAGATCTTTTCCTTCAGAATCAATTATTAGAACATTCTAATAAAGCTATTGAAGAATTATGCTCTTATTCTAAGGGAAAAGACATTTTAATTGCAGTAGGTGCTCCTCTTTTATATAGAACATGCTTATATAACTGTGCATACATAATATTCAGTGGTAAAATACTTGGCATAATTCCAAAAAGCTATATCCCAAATTATAATGAATTTTATGAAAAAAGATGGTTTACTCAAGGATTAAATGTGGTAAATGAAACAGTTGATATGATATTTCAAAAAGACATACCATTTGGAACTGATTTGATTTTTACATATAACAAATTTAAATTTGGATTTGAAATATGCGAAGACCTTTGGACTACAATTCCTCCAAGCAGTTATTTGAGCATTTTAGGAGCAAATATAATAGGCAACTTATCAGCTTCAAATGAAATGGTAAGCAAGGCAGATTATAGACGTGGACTTGTATCTTCTCAAAGTGCAAGATGTTTATCTTCTTATATTTATTCGTCATCAGGTGTTTTTGAATCATCAACTGATTTATTATTTAGTGGTCATTTGCTTATAGGTGAAAACGGTACAATATTAAAAGAAAATTCGAGATTCCAGCGTGAAAATGAAGTCATTACGTCTATTATTAACATTGATAAATTAAATAGTGAAAGATTAAAAAATGTTAGCTTTAGGGATAGCGTTAAATATTGTCCTTTCAAAGTAAGAGAGATCGCTTTTGAATATAATTCACTTGATATTGGAAAATTTGATAGATATATAGATAGGCATCCTTTCGTTCCTAATGATGAAATTAAAAGGGAAAAAAGATGTAGTGAAATATTCAAAATTCAATCTTCTGCTCTTGCAAAACGTATAAATCATACAAAAATAAATAAAGCAGTTGTAGGAATTTCAGGTGGACTCGATTCCACATTAGCACTACTAGTAATAATAAAGACATTTGATATGCTAAGCATACCTCGAAAAAATATAATAACAATTACAATGCCTGGATTTGGAACAACAGACAGAACCTATTCAAATGCAGTAAACTTATGTAAATTTTTAGGTACTGATTTAAGAGAAATAAACATAGTTGATGCATGTATTCAACATTTTAAAGATATAGGTCATCTAGCTAAAGTACATGATGTAACCTATGAAAATGTTCAGGCTAGAGAAAGAACACAAATACTTATGGATATCGCAAATAAAGAATGTGGTCTCTTAATTGGAACAGGAGATTTATCTGAACTAGCTTTAGGATGGTGTACATATAATGGAGATCACATGTCAATGTACTCTGTTAACTGCTCTATACCAAAAACTCTAGTAAGATACTTAGTAAAATATGTTGCAGAAAAAGAAGTAAGCCAAAATATTTCAGAAATTTTAATAGATATTTTAAATACACCTGTAAGTCCCGAGTTACTACCCAAAGACAAAAGCGGTAAAATAACTCAAAAAACAGAAGATATAGTTGGACCTTACGAACTTCATGATTTCTTTTTATATCACTTTATGCGTTATGGCACAGAACCTAGTAAAATACTTTTTCTTGCCAAACATGCTTTTAAAGAAGACTATTCAGAGGAAGTTATTAAAAAATGGCTTTATAAATTCATACATAGATTCTTTACTCAACAGTTTAAAAGGTCTGCATTGCCTGATGGACCAAAAGTGGGAACAGTTAGTCTATCTCCAAGAGGCGATCTAAGAATGCCTTCTGATGCAAGCAGCACGCTGTGGAAAAGTTTCTAAAATCAAAGAAAAGCTTAATAGATAATAGTGAACCTTAAATAGATAATAGTGAATAATGAATAGGGAATAGTAGAGGTGGAAATCGTTACACGATTTCTTTAATGATAAGATTGCCAGTTGGCTAGTGGGCTAGTTGATTTTGAAATTACTGTGTAATTTCTTCAAAAATAGATTGTCAGTTGGTTAGATTGCTAGTGGCCAGTTAATTAAGATTGCAAGTTGACCAGTTGGTCAGTTTGCTAGTGGCTAGTAAATGATGAAATCGCTGCACGATTTCTTAATTGCAATATAAAACATTCATTGATTGAAAGTATATAGCAATCAAGTCATAAACCTGCTCTAGCAGTCTAGCACTCTAGCAAACTAGCATCATTTCCTAAAACCTATTTCCTGGTACCTAGTACCTATTCCCTATTTCCTAGCACCTGATAAAATATTCGCTGTCAAGTCACAAATCTGTACTGAAGATTGGAGACTAAAATAAAGTCGCCAATCACCAGTAACCAGTCGCCAAAGCAGATTGTTACTTTGATGAAAATTAGCACTTAGAACTTTGTTCTTAAATAGATAGTAGTTTTCAAGTTACAAATCTGTACTAGCAGACTAGCCCTCTAGCAGCCTGGCAAACTTGCTTCATTTCTAGCACCTAAAACAGATACTGGTATACAAATGGTAAATCTGTACTGGAGACTGGGGACTAGGGATTTGGAATTAGATAAGCTGGAGACTGAACAAAAGTCACTAATCGCCAATCTCAAAAACAAATTGTGACTTAGCTAGAGATTAAAACCTGGTACCTTCTTTTCTCTCCTAGCCCCTAGTACTACATAGCCTAATTATTAATTATAGTCCTTTAAAAAACTGATAAAATAACAAACTCGTTAGTATCAGCTTATTCATTAGTTTCCAATTTTTAGATATATATACATTAGTCAATTCTTCACATACCTATTTATATATTTTACTAAATCTAAGCTTTACATAGGTATCATATTTTGTAACTATATTTCAACAATACTCACCACTTTCCTGTTTTGGAGTACTAAAAAAGAGCCAATAACATGGCTCACAATATCTCTTACCACAATGCATTTGAAATATGTCTAAGCTGGTTTTTACATTTTTCCACCGATGCATTAACTGTGGTTTTAACTTTATTTATTCTCATACTTTCTCCCTGCTGTAATAATAAAACTGGTTTTGATAAAGCTGAAGAAATTCTCCCAGTTCCCAAAAAATCATCTAATAAAAAAATATGATTATCAGGATTGTCAGTCGTAAAACTTGTAATATTTCTATTTACAATATCTTTAACTTTTTCAATATATACCTTAGTTTGCTGATTTGGTTTATTCTTAGCATTCTTCTGTGTTGACCAAGTACAGTGAGTTAATATAATCATTTGTATCTTCGGAGTCTTCAAATTAGGAGTTAAATAACTCATATTTCTTCTAAAATCACTTGAAGGGTCTTTTAGCGTTTTTAATAATAAATTTAATGAATTAATAGATTGTTGATCTGTCCTTACTGGAATTATTAAAGCATCACTTGCATGCCATGCTAAATGTGTTGCTCCCGAAAAAAATGGTGATGTATCTATCAAACACTTGCTACAACCAGTCTCTTGCATTTCTCTGTCTGTTTCTTTTCTTAATGAAAGTAATATATTCTCAACTATCTGTTCCTTTGTTGGACTTTGAACATTATTCGCTTGATTTAACGCAGTAGCTAATTGAGAAGGCAATATGTATAATTCATCTGATGATGGTATATAGTATGAATTATCATCAAAAAATTGATTTGTAGCAGAAATTCTGCAAGCAACTCTTGTAGGTTTCCCCAATCCTGGTACAATATACGGCAATATCATATCCTTAACATTCGTGGATGCATTTGTAAAGTAATTATTATCATAAAAATATGATAAATTACCTTGTGCACAAGTATCAACCGCTAAAACATTTCTAGCTAAATAAGATAAATTAAATGCCAATGTTGTTTTCCCTATTCCTCCTCTCAAATTACATATAGTATATTTTTTATACTTAGGTAAGTTTATAGATATTTCTTCACCTGCAGAAATAGACTCTTGTATTTCTACTATATCTTTTATGTCTGTTTTCACAATTATACTTCCTTTCATTTTGATATTAATTCTATTATAATAATATTTTTGGGAATTGTAAATAATAATTTTGAAATTATTTTTCCTTCATGATATCAAAAATGGAATTTTAAAAAATCAACATAAAAGAAACCCATCACTTATTTCCCTCAAAGTTGTTTTAATCAAATATTCCCCTTAATGTTTTTATATATGAAACTTAATTAACCTATGTAGCACCGGCATACAAATATCAAATCTGTACTAACCCTCTAGCAAACTAGCTCATTTCCTAAAACCTATTTCCTGGTACCTAGTACCTATTTCCTAGCACCTGATAAAATATTCGCTGTCAAGTCACAAATCCGTACTGGAGACTAGAGACTAAAATAAAGTCGCCAATCTCCAGTAACCAGTCGCCAAAGCAGATTGTTACTTTGATGAAAATTAGCACTTAGAACTTTGTTCTTAAATAGATAGTAGTTTTCAAGTTGTAAGTCTGTACTAGCAGACTAGCCATCTAGCAAACTTGCTTCATTTCTAGTACCTAAAACAGATACTGGTATACAAATAGCAAATTTGTACTGGAGACTGGGGACTAGGGACTAGGGATTTGAGATTAGATAAGCTGGAGACTAAATCCTCCCCCTTTGTTTTATCTGTAAATGTCCACAACAAGTCCCGTAATTTCATCAATTGTAGCTGCAATATTTAAGTTATCTTTTTCTTGTGATAAAAGCATTTGAGCTAATTCTTCTAATTTACTATCTATCGTATCAACTGTAACAAAATATTGCGTTTGCCAAAAACTAATATCTTTTTTTACACTATACATATATTTCAATATTGAATCTAAGTACTCCTTAATCATTCTCTTGTATGCTCTAACATCAGCATAACTCTTAGTTATTGTAAGCCTATTTCCTTTTTTCTTTATTTCATCAAGCATTTTTTTTAGTTGCTGCTCAGATTTTTTCTGTTTTGCAAAATTAAAACTCTGAGAAAAATCTTTTTTAGATGCTACAACCTTCTTTTCAGATTTAATATTAGATGCACCATTTATTCTGTTGATTTCCAAAAAATCACCCCCTGGTGTATTATTATATCACCCCAGGGGGTGAAATAACACCCCTGGGGTGACATATGAGAGGTTGAAATAACACCCCTGGGGTGACGTATGAGAGGTTGAAATAACACCCCTGGAGTAAAGTTGTAAGTCTTTGTGTTTATATTGCTTTAGCCACATATTTTCCACATGGTAGTTCATCAAAGCTGTACCATCCATTATCATCAGATATTGTATATTCAATTGGAATAAGCTTGTCATTCAACTCTACTCTATATAAAATCACAACCGCTTTTTTGATTGCTCTTCCAAAATCATCCTTTATATAACCACACATATTCGTTTTTAGCTGTCTTTTTATAAGCTCTACATCAACATCAATAATTCTATCAGTTTCAGTTATATCAATTTGTTTGGTATATTGTTCAAATTTAGGATTATCTATATAAACAATATAATTCCCTCTTCTTAAATCATAGAAAACAAATTGTCCATATTCATTTGAATTTGTAACCCTAAAAATAGACTTATTACAACACCAATCACATACCTTTAATAAATACACTGGTATATTTTTTATTGGATTGCAATTTTCATCTTTAATATGACCTGATATTAAAGCTTTACTACAAAAACACTTTTTTTGAAGGCACATATTATATTTAAACATTTTTGTATAAATACACATCATTCCACTGCAGTATTTGTAATAACCTTTTTTATTTACTGTAATTCTTATAACACTATTTAATTTAACACCAAAAAAAACGTATAACCCTTCACATGAAGTATATACAAAACCTATTTCTTTATTGCATTTATTATAAAAAACAACCTTTGCATTTTCTATTGGATGTTTGCAAAAATCATATACATATCCACATATAATGACATCATTATAATGATTATTTCTCTTTAATTGTAAATCCAATCTTATTTCATTTATTTCATGGGTAATTGTACCTATATCAGATTGACCTAATTCATATTTATCCATAACACACTACCTCTTATATAATCACTACACAAATAGATTTTATTAATCCATATTATAAAATTGCTTTTTCATATGTATAAAATCGGCATATGTTGCTATATATGCCGATCGGTAATACTAAAATAAACTCTGCACTAGTGTCTTTACTGAGGTGCTAGTTTATTTGCCTTAATTTTGTAATTTCCTTCTGGTACCTGTTCAAATAAATATACACCCTCACTATTAGTAACAGTTTTCCTTATTGGAGTCAATACTTCTTTACCCTGCTCATCAGTAGTAACCTCAAATAGAATAACAAATGCTCCTTCAATTGGAACTCCATTTTTATCTTTTATAACACCATTTATTGTTCCCATTCTGCTTATAGGATCATCAATCATAATCAAATTAATATTTACAACCTGTCCTGAACTCGAAATAATAAATGTTGTCTCAGCAATTTTATATCCAACCATTGAACTTGTTACAAGATATACACCTTGAGGCACATCAAAGAAAGCATACTGTCCAAATTGATTTGAATGAGTTGTTTTCATAAGGACAGGACTTGTTCCACTGTTGTCATACAATCTAACAGTAGCACCCTCTAGCTTATTTTGATTCTGATCGAAAATTTCACCTGCAATCAAACTGTTTCCAGCATTAGGATCAACAGTCATTACAAAGTTTCTTTCAACTTGCTGTCCTTTTTGCATTACAAAAGGTACTCCTGTTTTTAGTTCATATTCTTCTTTAACTGCTAAAATCAAATACTGTTCATCTGCTTCAACATTATCTATAGTATACTGTCCTTGAGCATCCGTTACAGCATGGTATTTTGGATTATATTCTGTATCTGTTATCTTTATAGTAACCCCTTCCATGGGATTGCTATTTACATCCATTACTCTACCAAATACAGTTCCAACTTCACTAATAATATTGTCCTCTAATTGCAAATCAATACGAATTTCTTGACCCTTATCAACAATTGAACCTTCTTGAGATTGACCTAATTTATATAAATCTCTATTCTCTGCCATATTATCACCTCACATTTCATAATCTATGATTCTTTATTTGATTTAACAAGATAATTACCTTGTTCAACTTCGCCGAAAAGATATGCTCCATTTTGATCTGTTCTTGTATATCTCATAGGAGTTAGTGTTGGATTCTGAGGATCACCACTTACTTCATACAATATAACAACTGCATTTGGTACAGGATTTCCATTTTCGTCTTTTATAATACCGTTTATTGTACCCTTTGATTCCACAGTTGATGGTGATAGAGTCGCATCTATATTAAATATAGAACCTGGCTCTGTAACCTGAACTTCAATAATTCCAGTCTCATATCCCTGCTTAGTAGCACGTACATAATAGTTTCCTATCTCAACATTTGTAAATACACCTTGCCCATATTCATTACTTGTTGTTACAGCAACAGGAATTTGTTCAGTTCCTTCAATTTTCAATAATGTTATAAGCACATTTTCAAGTGGATTTGCATCTGTATCATATATATGCCCTGTTACTGTAGATAATACAGCATTAGGATCTGGCGTTATAACAGAATTTATTTCTAAAGTTTGACCAGCATTTATAGCAAAAGGACTTTCTTCCTTTAATAAATATCCATCTTTTACTGCAAAAAAATGATACTCTGATGAAGGTTCCATATCGCTAATGCTATATTTACCATCCTCATCTGTTAAAATGTGATACAATGGATTATGATCATTATCCATTATTTTTACCAATGCACCTTCAACAGGATTTCCATTATTATCAGTAATAGTACCATATATGCTGCCTGTATTATTATAAGGATTTTCTGAAAGGTGAACATCAAGTCTTATTTCCTGTCCAACTTGTTCTATCTGTCCCTGCTGGGATTGTCCAAGTTTATACAAATCACTCATTAGATTACCTCCTTCTTTTCAAATTGCATTAAAGATGATGTTAATTTCATCTAATATATTTATATGAAGCTTATACCCTATGAGTTCCAAAATCAGAGCATAAAAAAATCGCCGACATAAGTCGACGACTATTTTTATGCTGCTTTATCTTCTTCGTGTTGTTCAAACGATCTGTTATATTTTTTAGTATAAACAATCAATAGTATTATAACAGCTGTTGTATAAATTGCAGCAGTTATATAATATGCTTTTGTGTAACCATCAGTTATTACTTTTGGATCAAACATTATATTCTTTGTAAACCAGCCTGCCGCAATTGATGCTAAAGCACCCGCAACAAATATTACTGAATTATATGCTGGTCTTAATTCTTTAGATACAAATTCCATTGGTAAAGATTGCATTACTGGATTTGCAGCATTCATGAATCCTGATCTAAAGAACAATGCTGCACCTACTGCAAACACAATTCCTGAACCAAAAGCTCTACCATTTGCAATAATTAACATGAATGGGATTGATGCTAAACATAATCCTCCAAGCGCAACAACTTGTCCAAACTTTTTAACTACCCAAGGAGAAGCCATCATGAATATTACCATTGCAATATATTGAAGAGTAACCAATGTAGAAACTGTTCCTCTTTCTATACCTAATTTTCCTAGGAATACTGAGAAATAAGGGCAAATTAATGAAGCACCAAATCTGATTAAAATATTATATAGAACGAATAAAAATACATATTTGTTAGCGAATATTTTCCAGTTGAATTTTGACTTTTCTTTCTTTGCATCAACATAGTCTTGAGGTACCTCTTTTAAGAATAGAAGTGGAATCAACGCCAAAATAGAAATTACAACAAACATCAATAGAACATCCTTATGTGCTGCTATGTATAAAGATTTCTGAGCTTCAGTTAGTGCTTTTGTGTTAGCAGTTAAAGCATTAGCCTTTGAATAAGACATTCCTAACCTAGAAGCAAATCTCATAACAATAAGTTTTCCACCAGTAAAAGAAGCTATTACCATACCAATAACATTAGTATATATTGCTCTTGAAAATACTTTTTGTCTATTCTCTGGTGAAGAATATGAACTTAAAAATGGTGGTAATATAGCATCGTAAAGTGTAACACCTGCTAGCAATGCAAATGTTGATATGTTCATTATCATTGAACCTTTCATAAAATTAACAGCGAGCAATGCCGCAATAGATGCAATAGGTCCAATCATTATTACCTTTTTGTAACCTATTTTAGGAATTAGCAATATTATTATTGCAGCTGCAAACGTACCATATCCCATATAGGATGAAAATCCAGCAGCAGTGGAAGGGGAAGCTTCTTGCAAGAATGTTACAAGTGTATCAAAACAAATACCACTCATAATTCCCATAAAAATATAGCTGATTGTAAACATCAAGCTATTGTAACTATAACGCTTTTGTAAATCTTGATTCATAAGTTCTCCTCCAATCGTAAAGTATACTATTTTTGTATTATTTCTATTAATCGCGCCACTCACAATTCTTGTCGAATTTTGTGAAGCAACCAATTCAATGCTACTATAATATATTTTTGAGGGAAAAGCAATACTTTAATTAAAATTAATTCAATTAAATTTTTTTATAATATTTTAATTTAATTTATATAATATATATAAATTTATAAATTTTCTGATTTGTTTATTGAACTTATTAAAATGAATGTGCATCACATATTGCATTCATAAATTCTATAAAATTATTAAAATGAGAATAAGTTTTTCATATTTTCAAAAACTAATATAGATTGTTCTTTGATTTATAATAATTTGTTTATTTTAAATGGCAGTTTTAATAATTTAGGTAATAGAGCATAATATAAAATAGAGGTGTTTTTATGTGGTTTGATAAAAATTTAGAAGAGATATTTAAAGAATTAAGTGTTGATATTGTGGAAGGACTTAGTAGCAGTGAAATAGAAGTTAGGAAAAACAAGTATGGATTAAATAAACTTGCTACCAAAAAAAAGAAATCTATATTACAGCTAATACTTGCTCAATTAAACGATATGCTTATATATATATTAATAGTTGCCGCAGTTATATCTGCCTTAATAGGAGAAATAAGTGATGCTGCTATAATAGGAATAGTAATCATCATAAATGCTATTGTTGGTGTTATACAAGAATCAAAAGCAGAGAAAGCACTTGATGCCTTAAAAAAATTATCTGTACCAAAAGCAATTGTAAAACGTGATGGAAAACTTATTGAAATAGAATCATATGAAATAGTACCCGGTGATATTGTTATAATAGATGCTGGAAGATACATTCCTTGCGATTTGCGTTTAATAGAAACAGCAAATTTAAAGATCGATGAATCTTCATTAACTGGTGAGTCCGTTCCAGTAGAAAAAGATGCTAAAACCAGATTTGAATCCTCTAGTGTTCCCATAGGTGATCAGAAAAATATGGCATTCATGTCTACACTTGCAACATATGGAAGAGGTGTAGGAATAGCTGTTGCAACAGGCATGAATACTCAAATAGGTAAAATAGCCAATATGCTTAATGAAGAAAACGATTCTAAAACTCCGCTTCAGAAAAAACTAGATGAAACCGGTAGATTCTTAGGTTTTTCTGCACTAGCAGTATGTATCATTATGTTTTTAATAGGTATGCTCCAAAAAAGAAATTTATTTGAAATGTTCTTAACATCAATAAGTTTAGCTGTTGCAGCTATACCAGAAGGTCTCCCTGCAATTGTAACAATTGTACTTGCAATTGGAGTACAGAGGATGATAAAGAATAATGCAATTGTAAGAACGCTTCCTGCAATAGAAACTTTGGGTTCTGTCAATATTATATGTTCAGATAAAACAGGTACATTAACACAAAACAAAATGACCGTTACAAAGTTTTATTGTGATGGTTCTTTTGAGGAAATAAACAAACTAAACTTACAAAATCCAATTCACAAATTAATGTTAGAAAGCTTTGTTCTATGTAACGATGCTTCATATTCTCAGTATAAAGAAACAGGTGATCCAACCGAAATAGCACTTTTATCGGCTGGAGTTAAATTCAATATATTCAAGGAAGAAATCGAAAAAATCCACAAGAGAGTTGATGAAATTCCTTTTGACTCAGACAGAAAGTTGATGACTACTGTAAACTATTTTGACGGTAAATATTATGTTATTACTAAGGGAGCGATAGATAGTCTGCTAAATAAATGCTCAAGTATATATATGAATAATAAAATTATTACATTAAATGATGAAGACAGAAACAATATTATGGAAATATCAAATAAAATGTCATATGAAGCACTTAGAGTTTTAGGAACAGCCTATAAAATAATACCATCTGAACATGTGGAAATAGACTCTTTGGAAAAAGATTTAACCTTTTTAGGCATCGTTGGAATGATAGACCCTCCTAGAGAAGAAGTTAAAGATTCCATAAATATATGTAATAGTTCTGGAATTAGGACAGTAATGATAACAGGTGATCATAAAAACACAGCGCTTGCAATAGCAAAAAAACTCAACATAGCAGAAAATGAATCTCAGGCCATATCAGGTATTGAATTAGATAATATGGACGATGAAGATTTAAGTAACAGAGTAGATGATTTAAGAGTATTTGCAAGAGTATCTCCTGAACATAAGGTAAAAATAGTCAAAGCTCTAAAATCAAAAGGATATATTGTATCTATGACTGGTGATGGTGTTAATGATGCTCCTTCTTTAAGAATAGCTGATATAGGTGTTGCAATGGGTATTACTGGAACAGATGTTGCAAAAGGTGCTTCAGATATTATTTTAACAGATGATAATTTTTCAACAATAGTATCTGCAATAAAAGAAGGAAGAAATATCTATAACAATATAAAAAAATCTGTAATATTCCTTCTATCCTGTAATATAGGAGAAATCTTTGCATTGTTTATTGCAATATTATTCGGATGGTCAACACCACTAAGTCCAATCCATATATTGTGGATTAATTTAATAACAGACACATTACCAGCACTATCATTAGGAGTTGATACAGGTGATCCAGATATAATGAAATTGAAACCTCGTAAATCAAATGAAAGTTTATTCAAAAATTCAGTAGTTTATTTGTTACTAAATGGATTATTAATTGGAACTCTAACGCTGATTGCTTTTACAATAGGAATGAACAAATTCCCTGATTATAAAGAAAGCTTAATATATGCTAGAACAATGGCTTTTGTAGTTCTTTGCATTTCACAATTAATTCATTCTCTAAATATGAGAAGTGAAAATAAATCCATTTTCCAAATTGGAATATTTTCAAATAAGTATTTAATAGGCTCTATTATCATAGGAATATTACTTCAAATAAGTCTGCTAACCATACATACTTTAGCAGTTATATTTAAAGTTACAAATTTAGCAATACAAGACTGGATATTTGTTATTCTTCTTTGCTTAATACCACTAATATTAAACGAAATTATAAAAATATTCAAAAGGAAGTTTTCCCGCTAATTTAGCAGGAAAACTTCCTTTTTATAACTGATCATTTTATTTTATATCCATATATAGCTGTCTCCAATACCAACTTCAAAACTTACTTTTATAGCTAATTATTTTATCAAACTCGTTCCACTTTCATCCTGAGAAATACGTCCTTTTTTCATAAGTGCACCAAGTGCTCTTTTAAATGTATTCTTGCTTGTTTGAAAAGTTTCTTTTATTTCTTGAGGTGAGCTCTTATCATTAAACTTCATAAAACCACCTTTTGAATTTAAATAATCCAAAATCTTATATTCAATATCGCTCATTTCTTCTAATCTAGTTTTTCTTGGAGTTACTCCCATCTTTCCATCTTCATAATATTTCTTTATCCTTACATAAAGCCTTTCACCTGGCTTAATATGATTAAAGTATTCATTTTTTAAAATAACTCCCCTGAAAGTATCATCAATCGCTACCATTAAACTTCCATTAGTTTGTATGCCATAAACCGTAGCTGTAACCTCTGTACCAATATCATATGCATTTGTGTT
The DNA here is from genome assembly GCF_001594005.1 of Clostridium tepidiprofundi DSM 19306. Classification (GTDB taxonomy): domain Bacteria; phylum Bacillota; class Clostridia; order Clostridiales; family Clostridiaceae; genus Clostridium_AC; species Clostridium_AC tepidiprofundi. The sequence continues at coordinate 133,073 of NZ_LTBA01000002.1, forward strand.
GTGTAAATGCTTATCAACATATGTTGTTGCAGCTATTCTCTCTGTTTTATCTAAATAGATATAGAATAAATATTTTTTGCCAACTTCTAGCTTGTAAGCAACTTCCTTGAACGGAACTAAAATATCTCTTTCAAGTCCAAAATCTATAAAATATCCTATCTTTGTAGAATCTACAACTTCTAAATATGCAATTTCTCCTACTTTGGCCTTTGGCTCCTTTAGTGTTGCGATTATTCTATCTCTTGAATCCTTGTATATAAAAGCTTCAACTTCTTGTCCAACCTCTAGTTCTTTATCAAGAGCACTTTTTTTGGGAAGCAAAATATCATCATCTGTATTTCCTGTATTAGCATCCAAATAATATCCAAAATCACATATTCTAATTACTTTTAATGCGTTAATTTCTCCTATTTTTACCATTTATATTCTCCTTTTATTTTATGTTTTTCAAATCAATATATTTCTGTTCACGCGTCATGTTTTCCAAACCATCAAGTTCGATCATTTAATCCACCCCGTAACATCTTTTTTACTAATACTCCACTAAAAATTCTTTTTCAACCTGTCTTGCAGGAAGCCCATTTATATTTTTACCATTAATTATAAGAATATGCTTTCCTTTTGACAATTCAAAATCTGGTATTGCATAAATTTCTCCTGTATTCTCATTGAAACAATAAGTTACTTTTTTACCATCGATTTTAATAGATATTTTGTTAGCATCAACTCTATATTTTTCATCATAAATCTTGGCTTTAATCAAAGGATACCCTGTCTTGACAATACTATTATTTTCTGGTGTGACGTTAGTAATTTTCGTTGTTAAATTTATTCTACTCAAATCTTCATCATCTGAATAAACATATCTCAAATCATCAAAATACACTGTTCCTTTTTTATGAGCATTTTTATCAATCTCAACCATATAAATACAGTCAAGCTTTATAGGCAAAACAACATCATTAGGTATTTCTCCATATACATTTCTCCATTCATTTTTCCAATCAATCTTGCTTGCTAAATCAACACTAAACTTTTTTCCATCTCCATCAATAAATTGAGCCCTAAGCCATGGTGCATCTCCATTTCCATATACCCATACTCCTATTTTTTTAGGACGTGTATATGCAACAAATTTCGAAGTATCATAATTCGGTCTAATATTTATAGTACCATTATATTTTCTCTTCCAACTTTTATCATAATCATATGTTACACGAAGGCTTCCATTCTTGTTCCATGCATGTTTATGAGAAATTGTACCTGTTCCACCAACATATCCTGTTATATTATATTTATAATTTTTTTCAAAATCATCTAATATTACGGATTTTCTTCCAACTTCAATATTAACATAAACCTTTTTATTTCCTGCTTCTGCAGTAACAACTCCCTCTCCTTTTTTAGTAGTAACATTAAGTATACCATTAGAATCTATGTACCCAATATTGCCATCGACATGCCATTTAACTGCATTATCGCTTATAGCTATACTTTGTCTACTTTTATCAAAAGCTTGGACATTAAAATCATATTTTTCACCATAATTCATATATAATGTATTTCCACAATTCAATTTCAAATTATGAATTTTATCAGTTATAATAATATCAAAATTTGCTTTTACTCCTTCAAATTCAGCAGAAATTGTTCCCATTTTGGCATTACTACATGCCTTGAAATTCCCATTAGAATCAATATTTCCTAAATTGTTATTAACTGTCCATTTTACTTTCTTATCATCAAAATTGAAAGGAATATTATTTACAGTTTCTCCAAGTAATTTAAATTGTGTATTTGAATTTTTGAAAATGAGTTTATTTCCTACTATTCTCATACTGCCTAACTTATCTGACTTTTCTGTGTTATTTGATATCAAAACGCCATTTGATATTTTTCTTTCTTTTCCATCAGTAGGTACATTTACTATCTCTGTACTAATTGTTCCATATGATTTTACATTCATTTGTGATGAGCCACCACCATCAAAATTCAAAGCTACAACAGCACCAAGTTCTTTCATTATATTAGCAAGTTCTGGAAGTGTTGCACCGTCACTAATATTTTTTGTTGCACTTCCTCCTTCAACAACTATAGAAATAATCTTTTTATCTTTAGTAATCCCAATAGCAGTTCTGGCCTTTTTAGCATTAATCAGGCTTTTGCTAACACCAGCTTTTTTAAACTGTTCCTCTGTCATTGCTTGTCCATCTTTAACCAAATATGTATAACCTGAAATAGCTTTCACTATATCTTTTTTATTAAAATCAACTTTGAGCTTTATTAAATCTCCTTTAATAATATTTTTTACAATCCACTGTGCTTTATTTCCATTAGCAGCTATTATCATTCCATTTTTAGGTATACTAACCTGCGGCTTACCAATACTTATATCCTCAACACGAACAGTATACTCCTTATACAGTTCCAATGCTCCATTAACCAATTTACCTTTAGATCTTTTATCCAATGTAAGTCTTACAAATACGTCTGAAGGAGCATACGGAGATTTTTTTATAATACCACTGTCATTGTAATTAGGAGTTAATATCATCAATTGATTTATTACTTTATATCTATTAACATCAAATTCATCATATCTGTTAATGCTATCTATATCCAACATATTAGCTTTATCTTCTTCATTAAAAAAACTATTCCAAAAATCATTTATATCACAACTGCTATCTCTTGCACCTTTTAACACATTCAATTTGCCTATAAACTTTAATCTATCAATGGAAACTTTATTATTTTTATCAACAATAAGCACAGGATATCGACTTTCGTCGCTTTTACATGTGTATCCCGTTATAATAGTTCCATTACTTATTTGTGGTCCAACACTTATTCCGATTGCCCTATTAAAAAAATCACCATTCATACCTGCAATTATATTTTTATTATTGTTCCTAGCATACTCTATCTGCTTTGATAATATTTCTGAACCCAATGCCTTATTATTTGCATAACTAAAAACAAAACCAACATCTTTATTACTTGGATCTATTTCTAATATATCTAATCTATATTTCTTTTTACTTCCCTTTTCTTCTGAATAATATGACACTTGGTTTTCCTTGTAAATTACTCCTTCTGTTAATTTTCTTCTACTTATATTTACTTGTCCACTACTACCAAGTGCATTAGCAATATTACCAGAAATAATTGAAGCACTCACCATAGCTGATATTAAAACAATTGCTTTAACTTTTTTATATTTTTTCTTAGTCAATTAAATCACCCCCATGTTTTTAGTCTCCAATCCCTAGTCCCCAGTCTCCAGTACAGATTTGCTATTTGTATACCAGTATCTGTTTTAGGTACTAGAAATGAAGCAAGTTTGCTAGGCTAATAGAGGACTAGAGGGCTAGTCTGCTAGTCTGATAGTGCAGATTTATAACTTGAAAACTACTGTCTATTTAAGAACAAAGTTCTAAGTGCTAATTTTCATCAAAGTAACAATCTGCTTTGGTGACTGGTTACTGGTGATTGGCGATTTTGTTTTAATCTCCAATCCCTAGTCCCCAGTCTCCAGTACAAATTTGCTATTTGTATACCAGTATCTGTTTTAGGTGCTAGAAATGAAGCAAGTTTGCTAGGCTAATAGAGGACTAGAGGGCTAGTCTGCTAGTCTGATAGTGCAGATTTATAACTTGAAAACTACTGTCTATTTAAGAACAAAGTTCTAAGTGCTAATTTTCATCAAAGTAACAATCTGCTTTGGTGACTGGTTACTGGTGATTGGCAACTTTGTTTTAATCTCCAATCCCTAGTCCCCAGTCTCCAGTACAAATTTGCTATTTGTATACCAGTATCTGTTTTAGGTGCTAGAAATGAAGCAAGTTTGCTAGATGCCTAGTCTGCTAGTACAGACTTACAACTTGAAAACTACTATCTATTTAAGAACAAAGTTCTAAGTGCTAATTTTCATCAAAGTAACAATCTGCTTTGGTGACTGGTTACTGGTGATTGGCAACTTTGTTTTAGTCTTCAGTTTCCAATCTCCAACATAAATTTGTAACTTGATTACTATACACTTATAGCTGGCCACTAGCAATCTAACCAACTGACAATCTACTCTTGAAGAAATTACACAGTAATTTCAAAATCAACTAGTCCACTAACCAACTGGCAATCTTATCATTAAAGAAATCGTGTAACGATTTCCACCTTTACTATCCCTTATTCTCTATTCACTATTATCTATATTACCGTTCTCTATTTAAATAGGTTTTTACTATACTACCACTATACAACGCACTGCGAACTATTGTCAATAAAGTATAGCTTATATTAATAGCATTTTGCAAGTTCTACATAATGTTCAGCATTCTTCTTAATAAAATTAATTTCTTCTTCTGTCAATTCTCTGATAATTTTTGCTGGAGACCCTAAACATAAAACACCCGATGGAATCTTTTTCCCTTGTGTAATAAGACTATTAGCACCTATTATACAGTTATCTCCTATGGTTGCTCCATTTAATATAGTACTCCCCATTCCTATCAAACAGTTATTACCTATTTTGCAACCGTGAATAATTGAATTATGGCCAATGGTAACACCATCACCTAATTCAACAGAACAATCAGTATCAACATGAATGGTGCAATTATCCTGAATATTCGTTCTCCTACCTATAACTATTTTTTCCAAATCTCCTCTTATTACCGCTCCAAACCATACACTACTATCCTCACCAATGTCTACATTTCCAATAATCGAAGCATTATCAGCAATAAAACAACTCTCTTTTATTTTTGGCTCAAATTTATTATAATTATTAATCACAAAATCACCCCTAAAATTATTTTATGTAAAATTATACCATATGCATATTGAAAAATATATATTAATGTTTTATAATACAATATGTAGTATCGATTCTTCTTTTATGATACAACATATTGTTTGTGAATTTCAACTATATTATTTAGGTATTTAAAAAAACACGTCAAAATTGCTAGTTTATTTTTTTGAAAATGCTTTAGTTGAAATCTTCAAATAATCAGCAATCAATTATGAACTTTGCTATTTTTAGTTGTGATTATCAATACTTACTTGGGAGGTGAAAAATAGTTAGGTCTTTGATTTTCAAAGCTAACTATTAAAATTTAATTATGAATAATTTAAATGATTTATTTAAGAGAATTTTTACAAAAGAACTTGAAATCAACAAATCTATAACAGTGTATGATTTATTTAAATGGAAAAAAGTTGATGTTCTATTGAAAGATCATAAAACACAGAAAACACTCGTTGATATGAAGAATTTGGAATTTCCAGAGCATTATTCTCAAAATGCTTGCGACATAATAGCATCTAAATATTTTAGAAAAACTGGTGTTAATAATGAATATGGTTATGAAAACAGTATGAAAATGGTAGCACACAGAATAATTAACTTTTGGACAGAAGCACTTATAAATGAAGGTATAATTGAAACAGAAGAACAAAAAAACATATTCTATGATGAAATGGTATATGCCTTTTTAAACCAAATGTATGCTCCTAATTCACCACAATGGTTTAATACTGGACTAAAACTAGCTTATGGAATAAAAGGTAATAGCAATAACAATTATTATTATGATATGAAAGAAAAAAAGGTTGTCAAAAGTCAAGACTTCTATTCAAGGACTCAGGCATCAGCTTGTTTTATTATTTCAATTGAGGATAAACTTTTAGGTGAACATTCTATATCTGAACAGTTCATTACTGAAACAAAATTATTTAAAGGTGGCTCAGGAACTGGAACCAACTTTTCTAACATACGTGCAAAAGGTGAAAGATTATCTGGGGGTGGAATGTCATCTGGCTTAATGAGTTTCTTAAAAGCTTTCGATAGAAATGCAGGTGCAATAAAATCTGGAGGTACAACTAGACGTGCAGCTAAAATGGTTATTTTAGATGTTGATCATCCTGAAATAATGGACTTCATAACATGGAAAGCAAAAGAAGAAGATAAAGTAAGAGCTCTTGGCAAAATGGGATATGACATTAGTTTTGAAGGTGAAGCTTATGAAACCGTTTCTGGTCAAAACGGAAATAATTCTGTGCGTTTTTCAAATGAATTTATGAAAAAAGTTGAGAATTTGGATAAAAATCCTCATGAATATATAGAATTAAGAGGAAGAGTTGATAATAGCGTAAACAAAAAAATAAAAGTCAAAGACTTATGGGATAATTTTAATGAATCCGCTTGGAAATGTGCTGATCCTGCTCCCCAATTTGATGATACCTTTAATGCGTGGCATACTTGTCCATGTGGTGAAGATGGTATTTTCAATGCAAAACATAATAGAATAAACTCAACAAATCCATGTGGTGAATACGCTTTTTTAGACGATACCGCTTGTAATTTAGCCTCTATTAATGTGTATAAATTCTATGATTTTGAAAATAAGAAATTTAATTTAGAAAATTATACTCACTTAATAGGTTTAATTCAACTTGCACTCGAAGCTTCTATACATTGGGGTCAATTTCCAACAAAAGATATAGCTAGGAAAACTCATTTATTTAGAACAACAGGATTGGGTATTTCAAACATAGCATCTCTTTTTATGGTAATGGGTTACCCATATGATTCTGAAGAAGCTAGAACATTAGCTTCTTCATTAGTAGGCATACTAACAGGTTATTCATACTATACATCATCATTGATGGCTAAAAAGGTAGGCTCATTTGAAAAATATAATATAAACAAACAACATATGTTGAAGGTTATAAGAAACCATGCTAGATGTGCAGGTGCATTGGATTCAGACTTTGAAAATTTGGACTATAAACCTTATAAAACTAGCCATAAAATACTAAAAGATGAAAATCTGGAATATTTAAGTGAAACTTTAAAAGAGTCTTGGAAAAAAGCATTGTCATACGGTGAAAAATATGGCTATAGAAATGCACAAGTATCTGTGATTGCACCAACTGGTACTATATCATTTGCTATGGACTGTGGTGCTACATCAATCGAACCATATTTCAGTCATATTGTTTACAAAAAATTATCTGGCGGCGGATTCATGATGATTGTTAATCCTGTAATAGAAGCTTCTTTGAAGAATCTTGGATATTCTGATGATGATATAAACGATATAATAAAATATATTTCTAGAACTAAAAAAGTTAAACAAAATGGCTTTGAATATGATAGTGTTTTGGATGGTAAAATTGAAGGTGCACCCCACTTAAAGAAAGAACATTTACCAATATTTGACACAGCAAATAAATGTGGCTCAGGAAGTAGATTTATTAGGCCAGAAGGTCATGTACTTATGATGGCTGCACTAACGCCACTAATATCAGGTTCAATATCCAAAACCGTAAATCTTCCTAAAAATGCATCAATACAGGATTTCAAGAACGTAATAATGCTTTCTTGGAAATCAGGAGTAAAAGGTATTTCATTGTATAGAGATTCATCCAAAGCTAGTCAGCCACTAAACACTTCACTTAGCAGTAATGATGAAAAGCAATTAGAGGATTTAACATACTATGAATTACTTGAAAAAACAAGAGAATTATATACATCAAAATTTTCTGTACGCGAAAAACCTCAAGGGATACGTAGAGGTACTACTCATCCTGCACAGATTGGTGATGTAAAAATATATACAACTGTAAATAGACGAGAGAATGGTGAAATATGTGAAATATACATTACAACTGATAGAGAAGGTACAATAATAACTGGACTCTTAAATTCTCTTTCTAAATCTATTTCAGTAATGCTTCAGCATCATGTACCTCCAAAGGACATTTCAAGAATGCTTAGGGGGCAAAAATATGAACCATACGGATTCGTTCAAAAGCATCCATATATTAAATCTGTAACATCCATATCAGATTTGATAAGCAAAATAATAGATATAGAACTCGGTGATTTTTCAAGATGTCAAATAAAACCTGAAAATTATAATTCAGACATAGCCTATGATTTGAATACACACAAAACAGGGAATAACATCACTAATAATTCAGTTAATTCAACAAAAGCTAAAATAACTGGTGAAAGAATTTACTCTGAAGTGTGTTCTAACTGTTCGAGCACAAACCTCGTGCAAAATGGCACTTGTAAAGTCTGCCTGGATTGTGGAACAACCACTGGATGCAGCTAGGGACTAGTTGGGAAGAGAAGGTACTAGGAATCAGGTAATTAGGTACCATGTACTAGGATTTAGGGGCAGGGAAAACATTTTTGCTAGGTTGCTAGAGGGCTAGATGGCTAGTACAGATTTGACATTTGTATGCCAGTATATGTTTGATGTACCAAAAATTGGGTGCTATGAAATAAAGCAAGTTTGCTAGGTTGCTAGATGGCTAGATGGCTAGATGGCTAGTACAGATTTGACATTTGTATGCCAGTATCTGTTTTAGGGGCTAGGAAAAATCAAATTCGCTAGAGCAGATTTGTAACTTGATTACTATATATTTACAATAGACAAATTGCAATTAAGAAATCGCGTAACGATTTCTTAATCAACTAGCCACTAGCACTCTAGCCAACTGACAATCTACTATTAAAGAAATTGCGAAGCAATTTTCACCTTTACTATTCTCTATTCCTTATTCACTATTCTCTAATTATGGTGCTATTTTGAATATATTTTATTATTTTTTCTGCTATTTTTATTCCTTCCTCAACATCTTCTCTCGATGCTATTAGTGGTTCTTCCGCTGGATATCGTGTTTCGATATAATATGCATTTAAAAATGCACAATCTTTTAAAAATTTATTCATATTTTTATCGTATCTAGTTGCTATTTTACATAGTCTGAATAGATTATGTCCACTTTGTAATATACCAGTATTACATATCAAGAAACCTTTTAAATATTTTTCTACTGCTTGCTGAAGATGAAAACAAACTAGTCCATAATCTCCATCATACTCGTAAAGTATTTTAGCACCCCTTAAATCCTTATCCCCCATACTAAACAATTCATTAGGTCTAGTTGTATCAACCATATAATACCACTCCTGTTCTATTTATAATGCTTGCAAATGATGCTGTATCCTTAATATTATGTTCCCATTGACTTTTCGTGTGAACTACCACACCCACAAGGGGATGTGGCTTCTTTGTAAGAAGTTTGGTATTTAACTTTCGACCTTAACAGGCAACCCTTATTCTTAACGGGCGAGAACACTTGCCCTTATCCCTCATAGTTT
>NZ_LTBA01000003.1 GCF_001594005.1 Clostridium tepidiprofundi DSM 19306
CTATACCACTTCTAGCTAATAACGTTACTAAACTGCCCTCAACTATTCCTTTTAACATTCTGTCTAAATCCCTATATCCTGTTAGTATTCCTAATGGTTGGGGTTTTTCAAGTTCTAATCTCTTACCAACTTCATTAACTAGCCATTCCTGCAATGTAATCGTTGACGTATCCTCTGTTTGTCTATCCTCAATAATTTTACTTAATTCATTTAGTACGTTGTCAGTATCTAACACTTTATCTGTTGCAATAAAATTAAACATTTTCTTTTTAAACTCGTTATTTCTATAGCCTTCCAGTAATTTTTCAATATGCTTATTCAAGTTTTCTTTATGTGAGAAATTATTGTAAATCTCCGAAACATTAAATATATCGCCATCTTTTCTTAAACCCAATTCGTCCATTTCTTGAAGCACTAAAGTTAAGTCAATATTTTTATTATGTCTTTCCATTTGCTCAATAGTTCTGAACAATCTTTGATTTAAGTCTATACTGAAACATTTTGCTTTAAGTTTATTAATTGCTTCAATTCTGCAATCTTTGTCTTTAAGCATACAACTAAGAATTTCAATTTCATTTGCAGTAGTGTCTATTAAATTAATCAAATGTAATTTCTCCTTTCAAATATTCTAGTTGTGCATATGCTTCTTTTGTTTTCTGTTCTTCAAATGATTCGTTTTGTTCTGTGTAGTTATTATCCAAATAGTCTTCATACCTACCATTAAAGAACGTAGAACCATGTAGTATATATTGCTTGTCCTTACCTTGTACCTCCTTTGAATATCTCTCAATACATCTTTGTAATTCTTCTTTTGTATATTTCTTTAATAGTTTAGTTACTATTTGTCTTGCTTTTGCTTTACCTTTTTTATTAGGATATAATTTCCATAACTCTTCAAAATCATCTATATTTATTTTATTATTTATTTTATTTGTTATAGTATTTGTTGTGGTACACTTCTGTACCTGGTGTTGGTCTATATCTGTACTACGTGTTGGTACACTTCTGTACTTGGTGTTGGTACATTTCTGTACCATGTGTTGGTCTATATCTGTACCACGTGTTGGTACACTTCTGTACTTGGTGTTGGTACATTTCTGTACTTGGTCTATATCTGTACTAAGTATAAATTCATTAATATAATATCTACATCCTTTACCTTTAATAGTATCCCTTTTTATATATTTATTACTTATCAAGCTATTAAGTGTATTTATAAAAGTGGTCTTACTTTTTATTTTACTTCTTTGCATTAACTGCTTATAACTTGGATAAGCATAGCCTTTTTCTTCATTGTAATAACTAATTAATGCTATTAATAAACTTTGTTCCTGTATGTTCAAATCTTCGTTATCTAATACACCGTCATTGTCTATAAATGTAAATCCTGGCACATAATCACCTACTTATCGCGGTTTTTGCGTTTATAAAAGCCTTGTAAAACTAAGAGAGCCTTAAAATAATCTTGAAAACAATTTTCAAAATCTGCATTACCCTTTATATCTCTTATATAAGTACGCTTCTCGTCCATAAAAAACTCTAATCCTACATTGTCATACTCAATATAATTAACTGTTTTGCCTTCAACCATATAGTTTTTAACTTTTTTTCTCGCTATTCTTCCCATATTTCTATATTTTTCTACAAAAATATTAAATGCATATTTCTTTTTCAATCTTTTATTCATTAAACTTTCATCTCCTAGCATATATATTCGGATAAGTCCTGCCCTAAGTTATCATGTAAAAATCTTTCTATTTCAAATGCTGGCACTTTTAATCTTCCAAGTTTCAATGCTTGAATTTTCCCCTCTCTTATAAGCTTGTACACTGTGTTTGTATTGCTCTTTAATATTTTAGCTGTTTCTCCTACAGTAAATACTTCTATACCCTGTTTTGTCACCTTACTCATTATAAAATCCTCCCATATGTAATATTTTTCTATGGAATTGCTCCATATTATGCCTTTGCATGTGCTGTCACAATAGATATGATTTAAATATGAAATGTTAAGTTTTGTTAGGTTTTATTTTTAAAAGAAAAGTTCTTGTACAGGAGTTTCTAAGGCTTTAGATATTGCAATCATTTCGCAATATCTAAGCCTTGTATAATCCCCCTTTTCTATCGCTACAATTTTATTTGGAGACATTCCCACGGAATATTCCTCTTTTAGTTTTTTTCTCATTTCTGTTTGAGTTAAACCTTTTTTAATTCTTGCTATTTTTACTTTCATATTCTCACCTCAATAGATAATTTTTATCTGTTACGTATAGTATATAGATATTTTTTATCTATGTCAATATTAATTTTATTTTTTTGTAGATATTTTTTATCTGTAATGGTATATTAGTATTGAGGTGATACTATTGAAATACGAAGTGCTTTCTCAAAATTTAAAGAAATTTAGAAAAAAAGCAGGATTAACCCAAAAGGAATTAGCTAAAAAAATATATAAATCAGAAATATTGATAAGAAAATATGAAAGTGGTAAGATAAATATTCCACCTTCAACATTAGCGGCTATTTGTGTAGCTCTCAATGTTTCTGACCAAACTCTTCTTGGCTCTGATTTTAACAAGTATTATGAAAATAATTTTAATGAAGTATATACAAAAAATTTATCTTTAGCAGAAAGAGCTGTAAATGTAGCCGAAAATTATAAAGAATATGGTGATTCTTGGCGTGACGCAGTTTTGAAAATTGAAAGTTCACCTAAATATTTATTATATGCTATATTAAACTATCTTGAAAATAAAGAAGAATATTATCCTCCTTTATTTGTAAACGTTCTAGGTGAGGAAGATGATTCCATGCCATATTTAACTAATGAACAAATTAATGATATAGTTAAAAAAATAACTGAACTTGTTAAATATGAAATCTATAAATTAGATAAATTAAATAAATAATAAAAAAGGAGGAATGATTATAAATGCCAGGAGTATATAAACGTGGTGACAAATGGTACTATTATTTCAATATAGGCAAAGTAAACGGCTCATATAAGAAAATTTGCCGAAAAGGAGGTATGACTAAGATTGAAGCCGAAAAGGCTCTTAGAAAGGCTTTAGAGGAGTATGAAAGTACAGGTGATGTTAAGGCTATTAGCAATATTAGCGTTAGTGATTACTTTGACTATTGGTTTGAAAATTATGTATTAATAAACTGTAAATACAACACACAACAACTCTATGAAACTGTTATAAATAATCACATAAAACCAGCTCTAGGTACACATAAATTAAAAGCCTTAACACCTGCTATGCTACAAGAATTTATTAATAAAAAGTATAAAAATGGTTTTTCAAGGGCAAGTATAGGTAATTTTTACGGTGTACTTTCGGGAGCTTTAAAGGCAGCAGTATATCCATACCAATATATAAAAGAAAATCCTATGCAATACGTTAAATTACCTAAAGAAAATAAAATGAAAGAAAATGCAAATCACCTAAAAATTATATCTATACAAGACTTTAATAAAATAATTAATAGATTTCCTCAAGGTTCTTCTTTTTATATACCATTACAAATTGCATTTCACACAGGTTTAAGGGCTGCAGAGGTATGTGGTCTTACATGGGATTGTATTGACCTAGAAAATAAATTTTTGAAAGTAGAAAAAATATTAATTGGTAAAGGTAGAGGAATATTTGAATTTGGTACTCCAAAGACTAAATCCTCTAATCGAAGTATAACTATTGGTAGCACTTTAGTAACAATATTAAAGAAAAATAAAATATGGCAAAATGAAAATAAATTGAAATATGGTCAATATTATAAAAATTCAAATTTTGTTTGCACTAAAGAAAATGGAGAAAATATTACTCCTAATACTTTGAAATATTTAAGCAGAGTAGTAAATTATGAGTTAGGTATTAAATTTAATTTTCATTCATTAAGGCATACTCATGCTACCATGCTTTTAGAAGCTGGAGCTAATATAAAAGATATTCAAAAAAGACTTGGACATAGCAAGATTGCTACTACGATGGATACGTACTCACATGTAACTGAAAAAATGAAGAATGATACTGTTGAAATATTTGAAAGTTTAGTAGCAAAAAAATAATTCGCTACCAATCCATTTCATTGGTAGCAAATTCGTAGTAAAACCCATATTTTTTTATCTTAAAATCTCTCTAACCCTTGATTTACTTGTTTAGTTTAACTACACTTTCCACATGTGCAGTTTGAGGGAACATGTCCACTGGCTGAATTTCTGCGGTTTTGTAGCCATAATTACGTAAAATTCCTAAGTCCCTAGCCAATGTTGCAGGATCGCAAGAAACATAAACAATTTTTTTAGGCTTCATTGAGTTTATTGCTTCTAGTAACTTAGGATCACATCCTTTTCTAGGAGGATCTACAACAACCACATCTGCATATACTCCCTCTTCCATTAATTTTGGAATTACTTCTTCAGACTTACCTACTATAAATTCTGCATTATCAACATTGTTTATTTTGGCATTCTCTATTGCGTTTTGTATAGCCTCTGGTACAATTTCCACTCCATAAACCTTCTTTGCATTTTGTGCTAAAAACAAAGATATTGTTCCTGTACCACAGTAAGCATCAAATACCGTTTCAGTACCATCAAGATCGGCATATTTTAATACTTTATTATAAAGTACTTCCGTCTGAACTGGGTTTATCTGAAAGAATGACAAAGGAGATATATTAAATTTGAATTTATCGATATAATCAGTAATATAATCGTACCCCCATAATGTCCTGCACTTATTTCCTAACACTTTATTCGTTCTTTCAGTATTTACATTTTGAATAATGCTTCTAATTCCATCAATGTTTTTGGTCATTATATCTATGAAATCCTCTTTATGAGGAAGTTTATCCCCATTTGTAACTAATACTACCATCACCTGTCCTGTTTTAAAAGCTTTTCTAATCATTATATGTCTTACTATACCCGTACCATCCATTTCGTTATACGGTTGTATAGAATTTTTTTTCATCCATCTTCTTGTAAGCTTTATTATTTTATCGGCAACTTCATCCTGTATGTAACATATATTCATATTAATAATTTCATGACTTCTAGCTGCATAAAAACCAATTGCAACATTATTATTTTTATTATTGCATATACCAACCGGTAATTGAACCTTATTTCTATAACCGTATGGTTCATCCATACCAATAGTGTGATGAACTATAACATCTTTCACTTTACCAATCCTAGTAATTGATTCCATTACTCTGTTAGTCTTATATTCCAGTTGCCCTGAATATGTAATATGTTGCAAATTGCATCCACCACATCTGTTATAAATCTTACACCTTGGTTCTTTTCTGTTCGGAGATGCTTCTATAACGTTTACTAATTTTCCAAATGCAAATTTCTTATTTACTTTTAATATCTTTACTTCTACAGTTTCACCTATTATTGCCTGTGGAATAAAAATCGTATATCCTTCTATCTTTGCAACTCCTTCTCCTTGGAATCCCATACCTATTATTTTGACTGTATAATTTTTATTTTTAACTACTGGAGTCTCACTTTTCATACGTATCACCTTTCTGTATATGTTCAATCTAATATGTAATTTCAATTTAATATTTAATTTTCCTTCAGCTATTCAGCTATATAGAAGCATTTTAAATCCCAATACTTTGCTTTAGCAAAACCAGTTCACCCTATATAAGTTTAACACATAATGTACTATATGCACAAATTTAATAACTTACAAAAAAAAATACATGCATTTACATTATATAAATAATATTCAATGCATGTATTAAAAGAAACTATCTCTTTACAAAAGTTTCACAATAAGTTTTTGAACTTGTTAATGCACCCGGTCCGGTTATCTGAACATTTGCTGCATTGCAAACTTTATTTTCATTGTATTTACATCGTTCAGCGGTGCACCTAATTATTGGACTCATTTCTATAGAACTAGAATTAAATAACTGTCTAAACTGTCCTGAAATATTTACATTTGCTGCATTCATCAATGAATTTTTTAATCCTTTTTCAGCAAAGGTGTCACATTGTGTTGAACTACTAGTATTCGCATCAATACCAGATACGTTAATTGTATTTGCACTACATAATCCCGACATGTTATGAACACAATTTGTAGCACTACAGCTTAAAGAACCATTCATACATACCACTCCTCAGCGTTAGTATCTGCATTAGTCTAAAATTTTATTCTTTCTAAATTTATGTATGAGTGCAGTGAACTCGAAGACTCTGCTCCATCTGAAGCAAAAGCTTCAATACCCAGTTATAGCAGTGGAAGTCTTGTAAAATCGATAAACATATAAAAACAATCTACTCCTAAATAAACACATAAACAGTTATCATTTTATAATAAATTTTATAATAAATTTGGTATTTAATTTGCTACACCTAATGAAATTGAAAAAACATATACAAGTTAGCATTTTATAATAAGCTTAGTATTTAACCTTATATTCACTTGAAAAATTTACAAAAAGAAAAAAATGCACCTTTCGGTGCGTGTAGAAAATCAGTTACCACATATATAATAGCATTATTGCATTATTGTGATATTATTTTATTACCTTAATCAAACCTAACTAAGCCTATTCCCACTAAGTCTATTCTTATATTGCCCATTATTATTTATAATATTCAACAATTTCCAAAATAATATTATATAGCATCCGTGTTTCCACTATATACTAATCCCCTAGATGCTTCCAGAGTAATAAATGTTCCTGTCTTTATTATTTTACAAGCTCCTTCTGCACCATAAATAATAGGCGTATCAGTTGCTGTACATTCAATAAATACACTTGCATCAACCTTATCTGCTTCAACAATAATTCCTGAAGCTTTTTGAATCAAGTCAATGTACTCCTTATCCATCTTATCAACTACTAATATATCTCCTTCTTCAAGAATGTCATATGCATCTTTACAATTTCTTGCAACTTTAACAGTACCAGTTGCAATATTATGACCTATTCCTTTTCCTTGTACAAGCACATCTCCAACTATGTGAACCTTAATCATGTTTGTACTTCCAACATAATTAACAGGTATACCTGCTGCTATTACTACTAAATCACCTTTGTTTACTAAACCAGCATCTGTAGCCTTTTCTACAGATCTATCTATCAATTCATCAGTAGTTTCAGCCTTTGGAGAACATAGTGGGAATACTCCCCAATTTAACGCTAATTTTCTTGCAACTTTTTCGTAAGGTGTTATAGCAATTATTCCACATTCTGGTCTATACTTCGATACGTTCTTAGCAGTACTTCCACTTTGAGTAGCAGTAATAATTGCAGCTGCATTCAATTCCTGTGCAGTAGAACATACTGCTAAACTTATCGCATCTGGTACTGTTTTCATACGATTAGATGACCTTTTTTGCAACATTGCAGTATAATTTAATGATTCCTCTGCTCTTTTCGCAATTCTTGCCATTGTCTTAACAGCTTCAATAGGATATTTACCATTCGCTGTCTCTCCGCTTAACATTATTGCATCAGTACCATCAAATATAGCATTTGCAACATCTGATGCTTCCGCTCTAGTTGGTCTAGGATTTCTTATCATTGAATCAAGCATTTGAGTAGCTGTAATAACAGGCTTACCTGCAACATTACACTTTTGAATAATCATTTTCTGCACAAGAGGAACTTCCTCTGTCGGAATTTCTACACCCAAATCTCCTCTTGCTACCATGATACCATCAGAAAGCTTAATTATATCATCTATATTATTAACGCCTTCTCTATTCTCGATCTTTGAAAATATTAAAACATCATGGCCTCCATTTTGAGTAAGAACTTCTCTTATAGCTAAAACATCAGAAGCCTTTCTTATAAATGAAGCTGCTACTATATCTATACCTTGTTTTATACCAAACTTCAAGTCTTCAATGTCTTTCTCAGTTAGAGCAGGTAAATTTATTGAAACCCCAGGGACATTAACTCCTTTATGATCGCTGACAAATCCACTATTTACAATAGTACAATTTATTTTATTTCCTTCAACACTTAAGACCTCTAGTCCTATAAGCCCATCATCAATTAAAATTCTGTCTCCTTGTTTTACATCTTTATGCAATTCATCATATGTTACTGAACATTTATGTTCATCACCTAGTATGTCTTCTCCACAAACTATAGTAAATTTTTCTCCTTCTTTTAGTTCAACTTTTTTATCTTTAAACTTACCAGTTCTAATTTCTGGACCTTTTGTATCTAGAATAATAGCGATATGTCTATCCATTTCTTTTCTTATTTCTTTGACTAAATTCATTCTTTCTTCATGTTCTTCGTAATCTCCATGCGAAAAATTATGTCTTGAAGCATTCATTCCTTCTTTTATTAGTTCCCTTATAGTATCTTTATCTCCACTTGCAGGTCCAAGTGTACATATAATTTTAGTTTTTTTCATATTATTCACATGACTTATATATAGCAAGTAGCCTCTTTTTACCAAAGCAAAATATTATAAGTTCATATGAAGACTTTCACTTAATCTAAAGCAAAAATCTTCAATATTTCGCTTATAAACTTTATAAAACATATATATAAGCCAATATTTCACCTACCCTTCTATTTGCGAATATCATTTTATATTTGCAAATTTTATTTTTAGTATGATAATATTCTTGATAATTCATATAATTCTTCATTAACTTCAGACTTCATAGAAAGTGCCTCATCAATATCCATATCTATTATAGCTCCGTCTCTTCTTCCAACTACTCTTGAAGATTTTCCTTCTATCAATAAATCAACTGCTCTAGCCCCAAGTCTTGATGCAAGAATTCTATCGAAAGATGATGGATGTCCTCCACGCTGAATATGTCCTAAAACAGTTGCTCTAGACTCTATTCCTGTAATTTCTTCGACCTTACTAGCAAGTTCCTTAGCTCCTCCAACTCCTTCTGCAAGTATTACAAGATTGTGCAACTTCCCTCTTCTTTTACCCTCAAGTATAGTTTTACACAAATCATTTAAATCATATCCCTTTTCTGGAATTATAACTTTTTCAGCTCCACCTGCTATACTTGAATACAATGCAATATCTCCACAGTTTCTTCCCATTACTTCAACTACACTTACTCTTTCGTGTGATGATGAAGTATCTCTAATCTTATTTATTGCATCTAATACAGTATTTAAAGCTGTATCAAAACCAATAGTAACATCAGTATATGCTAAGTCATTATCTATCGTACCAGGAAGACCTATAGTGGCAACTCCTAACTTTGATAATACTTGAGCTCCTTTAAATGAACCATCTCCTCCAATAATGATAAGACCATCAATACCAAACACATTTAGAACATTTACTGCCTTTTTTCTTCCCTCTTCTGTCTTCATTTCCTCACATCTAGCAGTTTTTAATATAGTTCCTCCTCTATGTATTATGTCTGAAACGCTGTGTCTTGTCATCTCAAATATTTCTCCATTTATTAAACCAGCATATCCTCTTCTAACTCCCATAACCTTTAGTCCTTTATCAATCCCGTATCTAACCACCGCTCTTATGGCAGCATTCATTCCTGGTGCATCTCCACCACTTGTAAGTACAGCTATTTTCTTCATTCTTCCAATCCCCTTTCGCAACAAAAACAGTGTGTCGTATATTTATCAATTTTGTATTCAATTTTAAAACATTAATCCAATGTAATCAAGTTAATTAACGATTTTTTAACAAGATTTCTAATTTTGAGTACCATTTATTGTTTATAATGCATAACTAAAGAATTTTAATACTTTCATTACCAAACCTTTTTCTAAGATAATCCATTATTTCATCTGAACCATCTACCCAAAATTCTCTCGACATTAAAAATTTCTGTCTTTCTTTTTTAGTACATAAATAAATGGGCATATTTCCATAGTGTTCAATCAATTTTGGTTTAATTTCATTGGTTGTGCCTGCTATTAATGATTTTTCTTCTATTAAAATATAAATTTTCTCAGTATTTATCTTTACAAGTGGAGATATTTCTTCAGCCAATACTTTAGGTTGCTCTTCCTCTCTAATGCTTACTCTACCCTTAATTGTAACCAATCCGTCCTCAACAACCAAGTTTTTATATCTATCTAATATCTTAGGAAACACTATTACTTCTATTGTTGAATACATATCTTCAACATCAATAAATGCCATCATATTATTGTTTTTAGTTATTTTTCTTTTTACATTTGAAATTATGCCTCCAATTATAACTCTGTCTCCATCTTCAACTTTGAGACTTCCTTCTATTAAATTCTCCTCTAAATTTTCCTCACTTAGTTTTTCTGCATTATCCACATTTATAGAAGAACTACCAACAATATCTGATATTTTTATGTTAGTTATAAAATTTAATGTTGACTCATATTCCTCAAGTGGGTGACCCGAAATATATAATCCAGTCATCTCTTTTTCCATCGCAAGCAAATACTTTTTATCAAATTCCTTAATATTAGGATACTCAATTTGAAAATTATTATAATCTTTTTCAGCATCATCAAACAAACTTATCTGTCCTTTTATATTTCTCTTTCTATCATTGTGAATTCCATCTAATATATTTTCAAAAACCGAAAGAAGTTGCGAACGATATACTTTAAAGCAATCAAAAGCACCTGATTTTATTAAGCTTTCAACTGTTCTTTTATTTATAGATGAAGTATCAATCTTATTGCAAAATTCAATAAAATTGCTAAATTCACCATTATAAATTCGTGTTTTAACTATACTTTCTGCAACATTCTCCCCTACATTTTTAATTGCAGAAAGTCCAAATCTTATACAGTTATTATCTTTATTGTTTTCAACTGTAAATCTTGAAAAACTTTTGTTTATATCAGGTGGTAACACTTGAATACCTAATTTCTCTGCAAAGTGAATATAAAAAGCAACTTTTTCACTGCTTCCTTTTACGCTATTTAACATTGCTGCTATATATTCCGTTGGATAGTATTTCATTAAGTATGCTGTTTGAAACGCAACAACCGCATATGCCGCAGCATGAGATTTATTAAATGCATATGAAGCAAAATCCATCATGGAATCATAAATCTTATTTGCCACTTCAGCACTTATTCCATTTCTAACACACCCTGGAACAATAACTTTACCGTTTTCATCTACAATTCCATATATAAAATTTTTCCTTTCTTCTTCCATAACTTTATGCTTTTTTTTAGACATGGCACGTCTTACAAGATCAGATCTACCCATAGAATATCCTGCTAAGTCCCTAACAATTTGCATTACCTGTTCTTGATATACCATACATCCATAAGTTACATTTAATATATGTTCAAGTTCAGGTGTTTCGTATTCTATGTCATCTGGATTTCTTTTATTTTTTAAATATCTTGGAATTTCAGCCATAGGTCCAGGTCTATATAAACTTATTCCTGCAATTATATCTTCAAGATTATCTGGTTTAAGTTCTTTCATAAATGAAGTCATTCCTGCAGACTCAAGTTGAAATATCCCTGCTGTTTTTCCTTCTCCAATCATTCTGTAAATATTCTTATCGTCATAATCTATTTCATCTATATTTATATGTATACCTCTCGTTTTTTCAATTATTTCAACTGCATCTCTTATAACGGTAAGCGTTCTAAGTCCCAAGAAATCCATCTTTAAAAGTCCTAATTCTTCTAACGTTACCATATCAAATTGTGCAACTATGCTTTCTTCATTTTTAAAAAGAGGCACATAATTAACGAGTGGCTGTGATGCAATTACAACTCCAGCAGCATGAGTAGAAGTATGCCTTGGAAGTCCTTCTAAAGTTCTTGCAACATCAATTAATTCCTGAACTCTCTCATCATCATCATAAATACTTTTCAATTCTTGATTCATATCAAGTGCTTTATCTATTGTAATGTTAAGAACACTTGGTATCATCTTTGCTATCTTATCTACTTCAGCATAGCTATAATCCATTGCTCTTCCTACATCCCTTATACATGCTCTTGCAGCCATAGTTCCAAATGTAATTATTTGAGATACATTTTGCTCTCCATATTTTCTAACAACATAATCTATAACTTCTTGACGCCTCTCATAGCAAAAATCACTATCTATATCTGGCATAGAAACTCTTTCAGGATTTAGAAACCTTTCAAATATTAATGAATACTTAATTGGATCTATTTTAGTGATTCCTAATGTATATGCAACTAAAGAACCTGCACCAGAACCTCTCCCCGGTCCTGTCATTATACCATTCTCCTTTGAAAATCTCATAAAATCCCAAACAATTAAAAAATAATCTACATATCCCATCTGATTAATAACGCTAAGCTCATATTCCAGCCTATCTCTTAACTCATTAGTTATTTCTGTGTATCTTTCATTGAGTCCTTTGTAACATAATTCCTTTAAATATTCATAAGAATCAATTCCCTCTTCTAACGGAAACTTAGGCAACTTTGAAACATGAAACTCATAATCAAAATTGCACTCTTCAGCTATTTTTACTGTATTTGAAATTGCCTCTGGCACATATCCAAATATTTTTTTCATTTCTTCTGGTGATTTTAAGTAAAATTCTTCACTTGGAAATTTCATTCTTTTTTCATCTTGCATTGTTTTACCAGTTTGTATACACAAAAGTATTTCATGAGCTTTAGCATCACTTTTATTTATATAGTGAACATCATTAGTAGCAATTAAAGGTATACCCGTCTCTTTTGAAAGCTCTATTAATTTTTCATTAACAATAAGCTGTTCATTAATATTGTGGTACTGTAATTCAAGATAAAAACCATCTCTAAATATATCTTTATATAGCAATGCTGTTCTCTTAGCTTTATCTATATTACCCTCAAGTATGTATTTTTGAATTTCGCCCCCTAAGCATGCACTTGAAGCAATGAGTCCTTCACTATGTTTTTTCAAATATTCATAATCAACTCTAGGCTTATAGTAAAATCCATCTATTGAAGCTTTTGATACTATATTCATTAAATTTTGATAACCATTATTATTTTTAACTAGTAGAACCAAATGATATATCTCGTTATCTCTATCCTGTTTCTTTATATACATTGATTTTGGTACTACATATATTTCACAACCAATAATAGGTTTTATACCTTGTGCAACTGCCTCTTTGTAGAATTGAACACATCCAAACATATTGCCATGATCAGTAATGGCTACACTTTTCATTCCAAGTTCCTTAACTCTTTTTATAATATCTTTTATTTTGCCTGAACCATCTAGCAAACTATATTCCGTATGCATATGCAAATGAACAAATTCGCCTTCCATATTGCACATCCTCTCTAGAAAATGTTTATACTTCTTCACTCGTTGATATTAGCTTTATTATACTACAAAATACAAAAAACTTATAATTTTAATATTAATCTTCAATTCGTAATATGCAATATAAATATTTAATATCATATATTTTTTAGTAATATTCACTATAAAAATCTCTGCATACTGCATTTTTTTGTTGTAATATGTATGATAAAAATCTAAATTACGAATTGAAGATATTAATATTTATATAATACATAACGATAAAATTATTAAAATATTTCAAATAAGTTTGACAAATAATAATTACTATTGTATAATAACAATTGTCGATAGATAATTTATTTGAAAATAAATAATATAATATATATTTAGGAGGAATTGTTATGAAGAAATTTGTATGTAAGGTATGTGGATATGTTCACGAAGGAGAAGAAGCTCCAGAAGTTTGTCCTGTATGTGGAGCTGGTAAAGATGCATTTGTTGAAAAAACTGAAGATGATTTTGCTTGGGCTGATGAACATAGAGTAGGTATTGCAAAAGACGCTGATGCTAAAGTTCTTGAAGAATTAAGAGCTAATTTTACTGGAGAATGTACTGAAGTGGGTATGTATCTAGCAATGAGTAGACAGGCCGACAGAGAAGGTTTTCCTGAAATTGCAGAAGCATATAAGAGAATCGCTTGGGAAGAAGCTGAACATGCTGCTAAATTCGCTGAGTTGCTTGGAGAAGTTGTAACAGATAGCACTAAGAAAAATCTTGAAATGAGAGTCGCTGCTGAGCATGGTGCTTGTCAAGGTAAAAAAGATTTAGCTACTTTAGCTAAAAAATTAAACTACGATGCTATACACGATACAGTACATGAAATGGCTAAGGATGAAGCTAGACATGGTTCTGCATTTAGAGGTCTTTTAAAAAGATATTTTGATACAAAATAATACTATCAAATTTATAGTTTTTGATACTGAATTGAACAATGGCTTTATAACTATTAAAACATGAAA
This sequence comes from Clostridium tepidiprofundi DSM 19306, assembly GCF_001594005.1. GTDB lineage: Bacteria > Bacillota > Clostridia > Clostridiales > Clostridiaceae > Clostridium_AC > Clostridium_AC tepidiprofundi. The sequence continues at coordinate 14,244 of NZ_LTBA01000003.1, forward strand.
TAATTATATTCAAGTAAAGGAAATGTATACACTGTATATATTTCCTTTGTTTATTTCTCGAAATTTACTTTTAAAGCACTCAAATGTTCAATTGATATTTTGATTTTTATCATGTATATTACAACAAAAAATACAGCATATAGAGAATTTTATAGTGAATATTACAACAAAATATATGTATATTAAATATAAATATCGCATATTACGAATTCAAAGCAATAAAATGTTCAATTGATATTTGCATACTAATAATGTTAGAATATACAGTGAATAAACAAACGATTTGGAGGTATATATGGAAAAATTTTTTCAACTATTTATTACATTTTTTAAGATAGGTGCATTCACACTAGGTGGCGGATATGCTATGGTACCTCTGATTGAAAATGAAGTAGTAGATAAAAAAAATTGGATTGAAAAACAAGATTTTTTGGATATGCTTGCTTTAGCTCAATCATCACCTGGACCAATAGCTGTTAACACTGCGGTATTTGTCGGATATAAAGTGGGTGGATATATTGGCTGCATATTTACCATTTTAGGTGCAATATTACCATCTTTTTTCATAATTTTATTAATCGCCAATTTTTTTGTGGAAATCAAAGACAACCCTGCTGTCGAAAAAGCATTTAAGGGTATAAGACCTGCTGTTGTTGCACTTATTGCTGCTCCTGTTTTGAGGCTTTCTAAGAATACTAAAATAAATAGAAAAACCGTTATGATTCCAATAGTTGCAGCTTTATTAGTAGCTTTCGCTGAAATTACTCCTATTATTATAATAGTAGTTGCCGCTGTTTGCGGAATATTATATGGAAAATTTAAGAGGGGGAAAATTAAATGATTTTTTTTGAGATATTTATTGTGTTTTTTAAAATAGGATTGTTTAGCTTTGGCGGAGGATATGCCATGCTCCCTCTTATTCAACGTGAAGTGGTATCAATACATAACTGGGTTTCACCAAAAGAATTTATAGACATAGTAGCAATATCACAAGTTACTCCAGGACCAATTGCAATAAATTCTGCCACATACGTTGGTTTTAAAACATTGGGTATTCCTGGTTCACTAGCTGCTACTTTAGGCGTTTCACTTCCTTCAATAATTATAATGCTAATATTTTGCAAATTCTTTTTTAAATTTAAAGATAACAAGTTAGTTGAAGATGCCTTTACTGGCTTGAGACCTGCTACTATAGGTTTAATAGCAGCGGCTGCTGTTCTAGTTGCCAAAAATGCATTTATTGATTATAAAAGCGTAGTAATTTTTGTAGTAGCTTTTATTTCTTCATATAAATTTAAGCTTGATCCTATTCTCATGACAGTTTTGGCTGGAATTGCTGGATTTTTGCTATATTAGTTGCTATATTAGTACTAGTAAAATCGACAATAACAATATTGTCCACAGAAAAATTCCAAACAATTCACATAATCCACATAAAAAGAATTAAAAGCTTGGCATAACATCAAGCTTTTAATTCTCTCTTCTTAGTTCATTTGCTATCTTTTCTATTTTACGAAATCTATGATTTATTCCTGATTTACCTACAGGTGGTTCAAGCATCTGTCCTAATTCCTTTAGTGATATTTCTGGATATTTTAATCTTAATTCTGCTATTTCTCTTAAATTTTGAGGAAGTCTCTTAAGTCCTATTTCTTTTTCTATTAACTTGATACTTCTAATCTGCCTAACAGCGGCATTTACAGTTTTATTCAAATTAGCAGTTTCACAATTTACTAATCTATTGACTTTATTTCTCATTTCCTTCATTATTCTTACATTTTCTATATGAAGGAGACTATTATGAGCTCCTATTATATTCAATACATCAACTATTTGTTGTCCTTCTTTAAGGTATACTATATAACTATTTTTTCTCTTAATAACCTTTGAATTAAGGTTGAATGAATTTACAAGTTCACTTAACTCATCAGCATATTCCTTATTATGAGTAACAAACTCAAGATGATAAGCCTTCTCTGGATTGCTTATGCTTCCACCACCCAAAAAAGCTCCTCTAATATAAGCTTTTTTATACAAATCATTTGATATAATATATTCAGGTATACCATAATGCAAAGTAAAATACTCATTATCACCTAATATAGAAATTTCTCTCAAAAAATCTCTTACACCCATTTCTTCAGTAATCATAACGATATATACATTATTCTTTTTTAAAGAATTGCTTCTTCTAACCAATAATCTAGTATGTATATCAAAATGCTCTTTAAGAAGTTTAAATATTAGTCTAGCTATAGCAGCATTTTCTGTTGTTACTTTAAAACTAATCCTTCTCTGCGAACCAATCGAAAGTGATCCACTTACCTTCATAATTCCAGATAATATCGCTCTAGCTTCTTCCTTTGAAATATTAGAAATCCTACAAACTTCCCTTTTAACTTTAGCTGAAAACGACATAATTTATTTCTCCTATATCATTTATTTCTCAATTAGGCATTTTTAAAAATTAACAGTTCAAATATACTATCATACTGACTAATTATTTTTTCAATATGCCTAATCAAATATCTATAAAATTTTTCATGATAACTGATGATATTTTATCAGCATCATGCCTTACATGTTCATTCTTCACTTTGACAAAATCACCTTTAATTATTTTTATATTTAGATTGTTTATTTCTTTCTCGCAAAAATTTACAATTGATGCTTCTTCCTCGAGATATCTTTTCTCTAACTCTTTATCTATTGTTCCCGTATTTACTATAACATAATCAATAATATCTTTTCCTGCATGATTTAAAATTGCGTTTATATGCTCACTCACATTATATCCGTCTGTTTCTCCTCTTTGCGTCATAATATTTGAAATATAAACCTTAACAGCCTTTGTTTTATAAAGTTCATCACTTATTTCATTTACTAAAATATTAGGAATTATACTAGTATACAAGCTCCCCGGACCTAAAATTACAATATCTGCCTCCCTTATAGCTATAACAGCCTCATATAAAGCTTTTGCATTCTTAGGTTCAATAAACACACTGTCAATGCCACTTCTACTTTCAATTACAGCTTTAGGGATGTTGGATTCTCCTGAAACTATTTGTCCATTTTTTAATTTTGCTTTGAGAGTTATTTTATCCAAACTTACAGGAAGCACTTTCCCTTTGACAGCTAAAACATAACTCATTTTTCTAACTGCTTCCATAAAGTTTTCTGATATTCCATCCATTGCAGCCAAAAATAAATTTCCAAAGCTTTGATTTTTTAATATTCCTTCTTTGAATCTATATTGAAGTAATTCTTCCATGACGGGCTCAGTATCTGCAAGTGCAAGTATACAATTTCTAATATCACCCGGTGGTATCATTCCTAAATCATGTCGCAAAACACCAGATCCACCACCATCATCAGCTACCGTCACAATAGCTGTAATATTGCTTGTAAATGCTTTAAGTCCTCTTAATATTGTTGATAAACCCGTTCCACCACCTATAACAACTATTTTAGTGTCATCAATCGATTTCTCATAATCGATTATTTTTTGTCCAAACATCATAATTTTTTTACACTCCTATTTGCATCCTCATCAATATCTCTATGCTGAACATTTACATAAAAACCTTTATGATCTAGCATTTTATAAACTCTATCAGCAATTGTTACAGATCTATGTCTTCCACCAGTGCATCCAATAGAAATTATTAGTTGCCTTTTTCCTTCTTTTTTGTATCTCGGTATTAAATATTCAAGTAAGTCAATCAATTTCTTAGTAAAAATATTTGTTTCCTCAAAAGCAAGCACATAATCACTAACAGGCTTATCTAATCCTGAATATTTCTTAAGTTCTGGTACATAATATGGATTTGGTAAAAATCTAACATCAAAAACCAAATCAGAGTCCACAGGAATACCATATTTAAATCCAAATGATAACACTGTAACCATAATTTCCGTTTCGATTTGTCCTATTTCACCATATATTTCCGAAATTTTATCCCTTAATTCCCAAATAGACAATTTAGAAGTATTAATAATATTATCTGCTCTATCACGTATTTGACTTAATTTTTCTCTTTCTATATTTATTCCCTCAATTATTCTACCTTCTTGTGCTAATGGATGCTTTCTTCTAGACTCTTTGTATCTTTTAATCAAAATATCATCATCTGCTTCTAAAAACAGAATATCATACTTATAATTTTCTTCTTTGAGATAATTCAAACTATTAAATACATCATCAAAGAATTCTCCACCTCTAATATCTATAACAAGAGCCACTTTATTTATCTTTCCAAAAGTTTTAGAACATGCTTCTGCGAATTTTGGTATTAATGTTGGCGGCAAATTATCCACACAAAAATAGCCTAAATCTTCCAAACATCTTACAGCTTGAGTTCTGCCTGCTCCAGATAATCCACTAACTATTACAAATTTCATAAAAACGCCCCCATTCTTTAGATACCATTATAATATATCATCATTAGTATAATTATACCACAGGTTATTTTTGCATCTTCAATTCGTAATATGCAATATAAATATTTAATATCATATATTTTTTATTAATATTCACTATAAAAATCTCTGCATACTGCATTTTTTCGTTGTAATATGTATGATAAAAATCTAAATTACGAATTGAAGTTTTGCATTTCATTTCGATAAAAGAAGAGGTTGCCTTTAAGACTTACCTCTTCTAAATCTCACTTATGATTTCTATTGCTTATTTTACTACTACAAATTAATTCTTTCTATAATGAATTTTTCAAACATTCAATGAATTTTTTATTCTGTTCCATAGTACCTATTGTTACTCTCAACCATCCAGGCATTCCAAGCAAATGACCTGGTCTTACAATCATACCTTGTCTTAACAATTTATCGAAAATAACTTCACTGCTAGCCTTAGTATTTACCATTATGAAATTCGAATTTGTATCAATATAAGGTAAATTCATTTCCTTGAATTGTTCATATAAGTATTCTTTACCTTCATTGTTTGTATCATAAACTTTCTTTATAAATTCTTCATCATCTAAAGCTGCAACTGCTGCAACTTGAGCATAAAGATTAACATCAAAAGGACCTATAACCCTGTTCAAATATGTAACTATTTCTTCGTTAGCTATACCATATCCTACTCTAAGAGAAGCCAAACCATAAGCTTTTGAAAATGTCCTTAAACTTATCATATTGGGATAATCATTTATATAGTTTAGAGAATCCGGAAAATCTTTATCTGTAACATACTCTATATATGCCTCATCCATAACTATAATTACGTCTTCTGGAATCTTTTTTAATAAAGCCTCAAATTCATCCTTTTTGAATATTGTACCCGTCGGATTATTTGGATTACAAAACCATATAATTCTTGTTCTTTCTGTAATAGCTGATACCATGGCTTCTATATCCAATCCATTATCTTTCATAGGAATCTTAATGCACTTACCACCCATCAGCTTTGTTGCTGATTCATATCTTGGAAAAGTAACTTCAGCCATTATTGATTCTTCTCCGGGCTTTAAAAACACCTCACAAATACATCTTATCAATGCATCTGATCCTTCACCGCAAAAAATCTGTTCATGCTTAACACCATATTTTTTTGCAAGCTTGTTCTTTAATTCGTAATTTGAAGCATCTGGATACATTTGGCTTTCATCAATTATTGATTTAATAGCCTGCTTTGCTTTAGGAGAAGTTCCAAGAGGATTTTCATTAGAAGCTAATTTAATAACTTCATCTAATCCCAACTCTCTTTTAACCTCGCTTATAGGCTTTCCTGCCTTGTAAGGCCTTAATCCTAAAATTTCTTCTCTTACAGAATACCCCATTACATATCCCTCCAATATTTTTTTAATCCTCACCTATAATTTTTACTTCTGTTTCTAGTTTAACATTAAACTTTTTATACACGCTTTTTTGAACATAGGAAATCAAGCTTAATAAATCAGCTGCACTTGCATTTCCCTTATTTATTATGAAGCCTGAATGTTTTTCAGACACTTCAGCATCACCAATAGAGTACCCCTTCAAACCACTATCTTGTATTAGCTTTCCTGCATAATATCCTTCTGGCCTTTTAAATGTGCTTCCAGCAGAAGCATATTCTAAAGGTTGCTTTTCCTTTCTTCTTCTAGTCAAATCGCTAATAGTAGAATTTATTTCATCAATATTGCCTTTCTCTAGTTTAAATACTGCTTCTAAAACAACATATCCCTTTTTCAATACCACACTATCTCTGTAAGACAGCTCTAATTCATTTCTATTTATTTTTACTATATTTAAATTATCATCTATAACAACTGCACTAACTATTATTTTTGAAATATCTCCCCCGTACGCACCTGCATTCATAGCAACTGCACCACCAACACTTCCCGGTATTCCAGAGGCAAATTCCAATCCCGTTAATGACTTTTTAGCTGTTTTTAATGAAAGGCTTATCAATGATGCTCCAGCTTGAGCGGTAACAATATCATTATCAATCTGTATTTTATCTAATTTAGTAAGCTTTATAACTACTCCTCTAATACCCCCATCCTTAACAAGAATATTAGAACCCTTTCCCATAACAAAGTAACTTATACTACTATTTTTGCACAATTTTATTATATCTCTAACCTGCTCATATGTTTCAGGAGTTACCATAATATCAGAATTTCCACCAACTTTAAATGTTGTATGGTTCTTCATTGGCACATCATTTTCTATATTTTCTGAACCTATCAATTCTTTAAGCTGTATAATAAATTTATTATATTGATTCATAGCAAACTCCTTTTATTATTTATGTATCATATATAGTATAATGTATATGCTATTTATTAATCAAGTACTACGTCCTTTAATTTGCCTTTATTTTTTAAATATTCAATAATTTCATTTTTACTCCTACTTATTATTAATTCTTCTGGCATTTCTATATTGCTTAATAATTTAATGACTTCTCCAAATTCTCCCACATGGAAACAAGTATGTGCATCGCTTCCTGCGATTACTTTAACGCCGTACTTCTTGCAAAGCTGAGCAATTGTAAGGCAATTAGCTTCACTTCCTATTCTTGATGAAACAAATGAACTATTATTTATTTCTATTAATATATCCTTTTCCTTTGCTTTCTTAACAACCGCTTCCTTATCAATAGGAAAGGATGGATTCCCAGGATGACCGATAATATGTACATTTGGATTATCCATAGCCTTTAAGTAAGCTCTTGTATTTTCCTCTACACTTCCCGGTTTTATACAAACATCATGGAGGCTAGCAATCATAATATCTAGCTGATCTTGAATTGATTTTGGAATATCTAAATTCCCGTCATAATCAATAATATTTGCTTCACATCCTTTTAATACCATAACACCTTCAATTTCTCTAGGTAAAACTTTCATGTTTCCAAAATAGAAAATATGAGGTCCACCAGGCATTGATGGTCCATGATCAGTTACTCCTAAAATCTCTATACCTTTTTTAGATGCCTCTCTTATATTTTCCATCATTGTACTATAAGCATGCCCACTAACCAATGTGTGCGTATGCAAATCTGCTATAAATTTCATACAATCACCTCGTCTTTATATTAAGATATCCGAAAACAAATCATAAACACCTATATTTATTAAGTCATTTAACCTCATCTTTATATTAAGGTATCCGAAACTAGGTATCAGAAAACAGAGAATCAACATACCTAGCAAAATTATTCCTTTCACTAATTCCTAACACCTAGTAACTTGTTTTTCTTTTCCAATAATTTTCCTAGTACCTAGTACCTTGTTTATACTCCTAGTACCTAGTGCCTGATACCTTGTTTACAATCCTTGTACCCTGTCTATACTCCTAGTACCGTATTTTATATCCTAGTACCCTGTTTACAATCCTAGTACCTTGTCTATACTCCTAGTACCTTATTTACAATCCTAGTACGGTACCTTTTACTGTTTTCCTCTAAAGTATTCCATAACAGCTTCAACCGCTTTAACAGTCATTCTTGGTGTTTCCAACAATTCCTCTCTTGAAGCATTTTTTATATTTTCTATACTACCAAACTTTTTAAGAAGCTCTATTCTTCTTTTAGGTCCAATACTAGGTATTGTTTCTAATACAGAAAGTAATGTCTTTTTATTTCTCAAAGTTCTGTGATATGTTATTGCAAATCTATGAACTTCATCTTGTATTCTAGTAATCAAATGCATTGATTTAGAATTTTTCTTAATAGGTAATTCAATATTATTATATATTAATCCTCTTGTTCTGTGTTTATCATCTTTGACCATTCCACAAACAGGAATTTGAACATTTAATTTATTTAGAATATCAAGTGCAGCATTTACTTGACCTTTCCCTCCATCCATAAGTATCAAATCTGGGAAAACACAAAACTTACCCAAAGCCAATTCTATATTATTGTCTTTAATTTTATTGATTTCTTCAAATCCATGAACAAATCTTCTTTCTATAATTTCCTTCATACTATCATAATCATTTGCACCCTCTACAGTCTTTATTTTAAATCTCCTATAATCACTATTTTTAGGTTTCCCATTCTCAAATACAACCATACTACCTACAGAATCCATTCCCATTAAATTTGAAATATCATAAGCCTCTATTCTGTGTGGAATTTCATCGAGCTGAAGTAGTTCTTTTAATTCATTTAATGCAATTTTATTTGCTTCTTTATCTTGTTTAATCTTCAATTTGAATTGTTCTAATGTTATTTTCGCATTACTTTTAACCATTTGCAATATTTTAAACTTTTCACCCATTTTAGGAATCTTGATATGTACTTTAGAATCACTCTTTAGTGAAAGCCAATTTTCAATAATTTCTATATCATTTATTGCAGGTACATATATATTTTTAGGAATAAAAGCTGTACCTCCATAAAAACTTTTTAGAAAATCGCTAATTAAAATTTCATCCATGATATCAGCGGTATTATCAAACATAAAACTCTCTCTTCCAATAATCTTACCATTCCTTGAAAAGAATATCTGTACACATGTATCATTTTCATCTTTATATAAATTTATAAAGTCCTCATTATTAAATCTATTAGAAACAATTTTCTGTTTTTCTGCAATTTTATTAACTGCCTCAATCTTATCTCTAAAAACAGCTGCCTTTTCAAATTCAAGGTTTTGAGCTGCTTTTTCCATATTCATTTTTAATTCTTCCAATATATTTTTATTTTTACCTTTTAAAAGTTCAATAATATTATCAATAATATCATTATAATTTTTCTTATCTATCTTTCCTGCACAAGGCGCACTGCACTTACCTATATGATAATTTAAGCAAGGTCTATCTTTTCTACCATATTCTTTAATAGCTTTCTTACAAGTTCTTATAGTAAAAATCTTTCCTATCAAATCCATTACATAATATACAGCTTTAGCATCAGTATACGGTCCAAAGTATTTTGAACCATCATTTGCATAATTCCTTGTCACAAACACCCTTGGGAATTCTTCATTGACCGTAATCTTTATAAAAGGATAATATTTGTCATCTTTCAACACGATATTATATTTAGGACTATATTTCTTTATTAAATTACACTCTAAAATAAGAGCTTCCATTTCAGAATCAGTCACAATATACTCAAATTCAGCAATATTTTTAATCATTGCTTTGACTTTTTCTGTATGATTCTTCGAATTTTGAAAATATTGGCGCACCCTGTTTTTTAGTATTTTAGCTTTTCCTACATAAATAACTTCACCCAAATCATTTTTCATTATGTAAACCCCTGATTTTTCAGGCAAAATCTTTAATTGATATTCAAAATCAAACAAAATAACACCGCCCTCTTATTTCACTATACATGCATACTAGGTAGCATGTAAACCATATAAACAAGTGCTAAAGTACTTATAATACCTTCAATAAACTTACCTGTCTTTGATCCAACTTTGAAAGCTAAAGGTAATTTTATCTTTTTTCGTAAAAACGGATAAAAAAGTGGCAAACCCATCTTTGTCATACTGTCGCAAATAAGATGAGTACTATACCCTAGAATAACATAATACTTTATCTGAGGCATACCAAAAGTCTTACCAAAATATTCCGATACAAATCCAAATACCCAAAGTCCTATCAAGCTATGTGTTAACCCATTTCTATGTGAAGATATACCTATAAATATAAAACTTATTCCAAGTGCTTTTAAGGCTTTTTCATTGGTATACAAATAATCAAACCATAGAACCAGCACTCCTAATGAAAAATACAATATCATCTTAGTAGTCTTGTTCTTTATTGGTAAAATATATTTATTGAACAAACTTTTAGGATGATCTATGTCTGGCAGTAATGCTGCAAAAACAACTATAAACATACCTAAAAAACTAAACTTACCTGGTAATTTATTAGCTAAAGCCACATATGATGCAGCTCCTACTATAGCATGAGTTTTTCCTTCCATATTTTTTCTCCTTTGTTATTATGCAGTTAATTATTTTGTCGTTTTTTATACGGACATATGTTCAAGTACATTTTAACATATTTCGTCATTATTTTACACAACAAATATAGATTAAAGCTTTTACCTTCTATGTTATTTATTAAAGCTCTGATGCATTTTGGTAATAAGTTTAAGGATATGCTAGAAGATGTGTCATTTAGTTTAGGTGCTGGCATTGTATCTATAAATTATCCGGTTCTTTCATATCTCGATGATTATTATCTAGAAATATATTGGTAAAGGGAATGGTTAATAACCATTCCCTTTACCAATATACAAAACTTTTGAACCTCTAAAACTACAATATCTATCATCTGTTAATATTTTAATAATTTTAAATTTACCTTTTAATTTTTTCACAAAAACAAGTTCAGATGCAGTCCATTCTTTATTTATATATTTTATATTTGCATTTGCTTCGACAATATAAATTCTCTTTTTAGCATCATAAGTTATATTTTGTATCCACCCCATATTATCTGGAGGATAATTTATTTTATATTCATATTGCTTTTTTAGCTTTTTTATTTGTTTTAAATCATTTATATAATCAGATGAGCTATAATTAAATAGTTGCAAAGCACTATCATATTTTTCTTTTGAGATATTATCATAGTATGTTGATACAATATTTTTAATTTTCTTATTTACATTTGGTTTAACTGATTGTTTTAAAGTAAAATAATGTATACCAACTATAAAAGTCAAAAAACATGTAAATAATGTTAATATTTTTTTTTTCAAAAAGACACCTCTTTTTTACTTTATAGACACTATTATTAATATTGCTTATCTTTCTAGTTCAAAACTACTCATATTAATGATTATTTACAAATACTTGTTACATATTTCAAAAAATAAGTATACATCTCGAACTTATCCCATAAAAACTAGAATTAAACCATTAAAAATGCAACAATTTCAAGCATTTAAATATAATAAAATTTTCTTAAAAATGATATAATATAAGCAGTTATTGATATAAAAAATGTAATTTTGCCATAAATTAGCTATACAAACAATATACCACAAAATAATTAAAATAAAAACATATTCATTAAATCTATACTGAATTTTATTATTTTCATATGACTAACTCAATTTTTATTTAATTTTATATTAAATATCTCCAAACTTCTGTCAAGAATTCCATTTAAATATGCCAGTATAACTCCATAGTTTGTTATTTTAACACCTTTCTCTGTACACATATCTATCCTTGTCTGCATTGTTTTTTTGTTTAACATACATGATCCACAATGAATTACTAAATCATATTCCTCTAAATCATCAGGAAAATCATGCCCTCCCTTAAAGGTATAATTCAAATTAAGTCCTGTATGCTTATTGAGAAGTCTTGGTATTTTTACTCTTCCAATATCTTCATAAGAACAATTATGTGTACAGCTTTCAGATATCAATATTTTTGAATTTTCATTTAGCTCTTTTATTTTCTCGACACCTTCAACTAAAGTTTTTAAATCACCCTTATACCTTGCAAAAAGTGTTGAAAAACCTGTTAATTTGATGTTTTTAGGAACAATTTCGCTTACTCTTTTAAATGCTTGTGAATCTGTAACAACTAAATCAACATCTTTTATATCTTCTAAAGCTGACGCAAGTTCTGTATCTCTCACAACATAACTCTTTATACCATGATCCAAACTATCTCTTATAAGTTGTACCTGTGGAAGTATTATTCTTCCTTTAGGTGCTTCTGAATCTATTGGTACAACCATAATTATTTTACTGTTGTACGGAAGCAAATCGCCTATTATAGTTTCTTCCTCTTCTTCTTGTTTTATCCTCTTTATTAATTCATCTTTAAGTTTTAGTATATTTTCTTCTTTGGCTGCTGATACAAACAGAGCATCTTTAAATCTTTGCTTTAACTCCTGTATCCTCACATCTGATACTGTATCTATTTTATTAATAACCGTCATGTATGGAATATTATATTTCTTAAAATTCCTTATCGATTCATTATATTTTTCAATATCTATATCATTAATATCCATTACATACATAGCAAAATCCGTTCTTTGAAGTATCTTGAGACTTCTTTTTACTCTCAATTCTCCCAATTCACCAGTATCACCAAGACCTGCTGTATCAATAAAAACTACTGGTCCTAAAGGAATCAATTCCATAGGCTTATTAACTGGATCGGTTGTTGTACCTTTAACATGAGAAACCAATGATACTTCTTGACCTATTATCGCATTTAAGAGAGATGATTTACCTGCATTTGTCTTACCATATATAGCAATATGAACTCTATTTGCACTTGGTGTATTATTCAACTTTATCACCTTCCTTAAAAATTACAAGTATAAATCTCTTTCTCCTTTTCTCATTCTCTCAAAATTATTTAATACCAAATTTCTAATATCTTCTCTCTCTATCTTATTTGCCTCTTCAAAAACAAATTTTTCTCCCTTTTGGCGTAACTCATCATCTGCATAGTCTAATATATATTCCCAAAGTGTCATTAATGCATTCGGTGTACAAACATTATGAATTTGACCTGATTTTGCTAAACTCATAAATCTGTCTCCCGTTCTACCCTTTCTATAGCAAGCTGTACAATAACTTGGAATATATTTTTCATCAATTAATTCCTTTAATATTTCTAATGGACTTCTATGATCAGCTATATCGAATTGATCAATACTTCTACCTTGCTCATGTTCTTTATACCCACCTACACCAGTACATGAGCCAGCACTTATTTGAGATATTCCATATTTGATTAGTTCTCTTCTAATTTCTTTGCTTTCTCTAGTAGATAAAATCATTCCGGTAAATGGAACTGCCAAACGTATGATTGCAACTAATTTTTTAAATTCTTCATCAGTAACCATATGAGGAAACATATCCAAATCCATGCCTTCAGCTTTTTTAAGTCTTGGAACAGAAATTGTATGAAAACCAACTCCAAATCTTTCTTCAAGATGCTCATTATGCAGCATTAGTGCTAGAACTTCAAACTTATAATCATACAATCCAAATAAAACGCCTCCACCAACATCATCTATGCCACCTTCCATAGCTCTATCAAATGCTGTTAAATGATACTCATAATTTCCTTTTAAACATTTTGGGTGCATTTTTTCATATGTTGGCTTATGATAAGTTTCTTGAAATAAAATATAAGTTCCTATCTGTGCAGCTTTTAATTTTCTATAATTTTCAACTGTAGTTGCAGCAATATTAACATTTATTCTTCTTATAGCACCATTATCATTTTGAGTACTGTAAATTGCATCTATTGCATCTAATATATATTCTATTGGGCAGTTAACAGGATCTTCCCCAGCCTCTAATGCCAATCTCTTATGACCCATTTTTTCTAAAATCTTTACTTCTTGCTGTATTTCTTCTCTTGTTAGTTTTCTTCTGTTGAACTCATTGCATCTCTTATATCCACAATATGCGCAATTATTTACACAGTAATTACTAACATATAGAGGCGCAAAAACAACTAATCTATTTCCATATATAGATTTTTTAATATCTCCTGCAATCTTAAATATTTCTTTTAACTGCTCCTCTTCTTCAGCTTGAAGAAGTACAGCAATATCCTTATGAGATAATCCCTTGTGCTCTCTTGCTTTTTCTAATACTCTTTGAATATCCTCTCTTGATGCATTTTTACTTTCTTCTAATAAATTTTCAATATACTCATGATTTATAAACATATTATTATACCCTCCAATTATTTTAAGATTAAATCATTTCCTTTTCCAATTTAAATTGTCTCCTCTTGATAAATCAAGGACAAAACCAGCTTTATTGATTCTATTTTCAATACATTTTCTGCACTGTGCCGACTCATCACCCGTGCATATTTTGCCATCATAGAGAGAATATTTTTCTCTAACCGAAACAGGCGATAAATTTGGCATAACAACATTTGCTCCCGCTTTTAATCCCTTTTCCCGTCCCAATGGATCTATAGTTCCTAATGCAGTAGTCGCAGGCAAAAGCACATACGGTAAAAATAATCTAGTTAAAGCAAGCATTATAATTGTATTATAAGTAGTGCCTCTTTCCTTATCAGCAAGTGGAGTATCTTTATGTGGAATAAACGGTCCTATACCAACCATTTCAGGTTCAAGTTCTTTTAAAAACATAAAATCCTTAACAAATGTTTCATTCGATTGCCCCGGTAACCCCACCATAAATCCTGCTCCAACTTGATAACCAATTTCTTTTAAATTCCACAAACATTGAATTCTGTTTTCAAAACTAGCATTAGGATGAAGTTTTTCATATAATTCCTTTGAAGCAGTTTCATGCCTTAATAAGTATCTATCAGCACCTGCATCGTAAAACTTTTTATATGAATCATATGACTTTTCACCTATTGAAAGCGTTACAGCTGAATAAGGAAATTTTCTCTTTATTTCTGTAATAATTTCAACAATTTTATCATCAGTATAAAATTCATCTTCTCCACCTTGAAGCACAAAAGTTTTGTAACCAAGCCTATCTCCTTCTTTACATACCTCTAAAATCTCATCAATAGACAACCTGTATCTGTCTGCTTTTTTGTTGGCGGCTCTTATACCACAGTAAACACAATTTCTTTTACAATAATTTGTAAATTCAATTAACCCTCTCATAAATACTCTATTACCATAAGTTTTTAACATAGTTTCATGTGCTTTTTCGATGAGATATGTTGCATCATTTTCATTCAAATTGTATAATAATTCTAACAATTCAATTTCATCAATATAATTTTCTTTATATAGCTTATTAATTAATTTTCTCATTCTTTAGTTCCACCTATATATTTTTCTATATATCTTTATATGTCTTTCTTAGAAATAGACGTTTTAACTGATACATGATTAATATTCCCAAGTTTACCTGTCAGACTGTTTATTTCATTTAAATCTCCAATAATAGTAATGGATATTACCGATATACCTAAATCCTCAAAAGGTATTCCCATTCTCCCTTTTATCAATCCCTTAAAGTTTGCTACTACTTCATTAAATTCTTTCTGAGCTTTCTCTGGTTCCTCTAGTATCGCACTTATAACAGCTATTTTTTTCATATCATTCCTCCTTGAAATGCATTATATTTTCTCAAAATATATTTAAATATGTTTTGATATAAGTAAAATTCAATCTAAATAAACATATAAATAAGCATATAAATATACATATAAACAAACATCTAAATAAACATATAGCAAATATTCAATGCAAATAAAAAAGACTTTTCCTCGAAAGAAAAGTCGAATTAAGCACAGTAATACTCCAAAACACCTTTAAATAGGCATAACACATCTACTCACAGCCACTTTATTCACTTCCCTTTCAGATTAGATTTCTCTTTTCTGTTAGGCACACGCTGCACACACATATTCAATTTTAACATAATTATCAATATATCACTGAACAAATACCTCAAGACTACTCTCAAGACATTTGAACCTCGATATTATTTTAACAACCATTACCCACAAAGTCAAGAGCATACCCCAGGGGTGCAAAATTTGGTAATTACGATTAAACTAATGAACCGTCCCCTTATTTTCCTTACAATATTTTCAATAAAAAAATACAGTTCATTGAATCCATTACATTATGAACTGTATTTTTATCTTCTAAGCTATTTATTCCCCAATAGCTCCATTTAATAATGTTTTAATTTTTGGACTCTACCATCCATTCTTTTTAGCTTCTTCACCACTTTTATTTGTACCAGGCTTTTCAATAGTGGTATTAAAACTATTCTTTGCATATTGATTATGAGATTTAGTTCCATTTTGCAGATAGTTTTCCTTGGTATATTCTCTCTTATTATGTTTTTTCATTCTGTACCTCCTATACTTATTGAGCAGTTAGTACCCAATTATAGTATGTGGAATTTTTTATTTTTAAAACACCACTTGTTGCGTGTTTTTTGGTATAATGTACTGGTGTTATGAACATTTATCGATTTTACAAGACTCCCACTTCTATAAGTGGGAGATTGAATCTTTTGCTTCAGGTGGAGTAGAGTCTCCACGTGAAGTCTCTATGTTTTGCTTTAGCAAAACGAGTTCACTTTTTAGCACACTGGAGGTAGTAAAGATAACCTATGAAATATAAATTAAACAACACTTTTTTAAATAGTATTTTGAGAAAAATAAAAAAGGAAATAGTTTTTTCATTATCGTTCTTATTAGCCATAGTAACTTCTATTATAAATTCTCCTAAGATTAGCTATATTGATTTTAAAGTTTTATTTTCATTATTCAATCTTATGATAGTAGTAGCCGCATTTAATGATTTAAAAATACTGGACATGCTTGCAATAAAGATACTTAATAAATTTAATAATTCGAGGAGAATTTCTTTAATATTAATATTATTAACATTTTTCAGTGCAATGCTTATTACTAATGATGTAGCACTCATTACATTTGTACCTTTGACATTGATAACTTGTGAAAAAGCACAATTCAACCCTGTATATACTATAATTTTCCAAACAATAGCTGCAAATATAGGAAGTAGTTTAACTCCAATGGGTAACCCTCAAAATTTATTTTTGTTTTCCTATTTCAACATTAAACCCATTGAATTTTTTAAAGTTATGTTGCCTTTTGTGACGCTAGGTTTACTTTGGCTTATTGTATTAAATAGAAAAGTTAAAAATGAAAATTTAATATTTTTACTAGAAAATTTATATATTAAAAACAAAATACAAGCCATAGTATTCTCATTGCTTTTCATATTAATTATTTTATCGGTATTTAATATAATTAATTATAAATTGATTTCAATGATAACAATAACAATCACTTTAATTTTTAATAAAGATTTAATCAAAAAAGCAGATTACTTTTTACTTTTAACATTTATATGTTTCTTTATATTCATAGGAAATGTATCAAGCATGCATGTTGTTAAGTCCTTTATGGGCAGTATTTTAAATCATAAAGGTAGTACATACTTTTCTTCAATTTTGTTAAGTCAAATTATTAGTAATGTACCATGTTCTATTTTATTAGCTGGATTTACCCAAAAATGGAATGAACTATTACTAGGTGTGAATATAGGAGGTATGGGAACTATTATAGCTTCATTAGCAAGTTTAATCTCTTATAAGTTATATATTAATAGTGCCAATGATGTTTCTTCAAAAAAGTACTTATTATTATTTCATATTTACAATATTGCAAGTCTTGTATTATTTACCATAATTTGCACCCCAGGGGTAATCCCCTGAGGATATTATTCATTTATGCTCTTAAAACCTTCTCCTAGAACTTCATAAATATTATTTACTTTAACAAAAGAATCACAGTCAACTGATTTTATATACCGTTTTAATCTTATAAATTCTTTTTTACTTACTACAGTATCTAAAATATCAAATTTATTGTCTGTATAAGCTCCCTTTGCCTTATATAAAGTTACTCCTCTTTCAAGTTCGTTAATAATAAAATCTTTTATAATATCTTGTTTTGAACTTATGATTACAACCTCTTTACGATCATTAAAGCTAATAATTAGCTTGTCAATTAATAATCCATTTATAATTACAGCCAACAAAGCATACATACCCTTTGTTACACCAAAACACATACCTGCTAATATTGTTGACACCAAATCGATAATAAGAAGTGACTTTCCTATTTCTATATGAGTATACTTATTCAATATTTTTGCAAGTATATCCGTGCCACCTGTAGAAGCATTTACATTAAAAATAATTCCCATTCCTACACCTTGAATCAAAATTCCAATTATTAAATCCAGTAATACATCATTTGTTAAAGGTTTAAATTTGGGAAATGCCATCTCAAGCAGCATCATATACCCTGAAAGTGAAAAACTAGAATATATCGTTTTAGCACCAAAACTTGGCCCTATAACTATAAATGCTATAACAAATAATATAATATTCATCATTATCATCAAAAGACCAACTGGCAAAAAAGGCAAAAATTTATTTATTACAAGCCCAAATCCATACACCCCACCTGCAGCAATGCTATGTGGTTCTAGAAAGAAAAAAAGTCCTGCAGCAGTTAAAAATGACCCCAAAGTAATGATGATAAAATCTTTAATACTGTTCTTCATAAACAAACCGTTGCCAAAACCTTATAAAACTCTATAAAGCTTGTTTAATTCCCTGTTCAACCTATCCCATTTTACCGAAGCTACTTTGGTTTGATATAATAGTCCGAGGGCTTAAATTCGGATACAACGAATCCTACATATACAAGTTTACTTTTAAGTGTAACTACTTGTATTCACTAACATTTGCTTGGTTTTCGCTAACTACCACCCTCATGGTTCTACCCAATGGTTATATCACTTTCGCAATATACGGGATTCACAATAGCTAACTCCATTATATCACAAATTTAGCACTTGTATCCTTAACAATTTTTTAGATAGTTTTATAGACTTTTATAATAATTCTGCAACAGTCTACCTCCCTCCCAATAAATTTAATCATTCAAATTTTAACAATAGATATATATGTTTGTTCAGAAGACAGTAAGTAAAAATCCCTTGGATAGCAAAACCAAGGGAGCAAATATACCATCGAAAAATGAAAAAATCATATTTGCGTAACACCCCCTCTATCGACCGTAGAGAAATAAAGCGCTGAATTTTTAGGCAGGTCTTCTGACTTAGATTCATCATCTTTATACTCCTTCCCAGTTTTTAAATGAAAACCAGTGGCAAAATGTATAAAGGCTCCTCAACACAGCGGCGGGACCGTACAGGATTCTAACCTGTTTCCCTTTTAAATTAATGAGAATACCCCATTAATACCTAAAAATTGCAAATTAACTAAACGGTTATTAAGTTTTCTAATTCAATTCTAACATAATAGTTTACTTAAAGCTAGATCAGTAAATTTAATTAGCAAAATGAACTCATTTTGCTAAAGCAAAATATCGTGTCTGCATGTTGAACTTCTACTCCACATAAAGCAAAAGCTTAGATTTTCCACTTATAAAAATGGAGGTCTTATAAAACTGCTCAAATATACAATGTATAATATATTAAGATACTATGCAAAAAAAATTTAATTCATTCATACGATATTCACAAGTTATTTATATAATGTTCTCATAGAAAACAAAAACAAAAAGGAGATGTATTAATATGAAAATAAAAAAATCAATGTCAAAAGTCGTTAGTGGTGTGATTGCTGGTGGAGTACTAGCCGGTGGAATATTAATATCTATAACTAATATAGCTAGTGCAAGTCCTGTTACAAATAATGCTGCTAATAACATGAGAAATAGCAGAATGTCAATGAATTTTAAAGCACCTATGAATAGAACACAATTTCAAAATACTATGTTCAGACACATGAATGGTATTCTAGAAGACGTACTTTCAGATCAAGTAAAAGCAGGCATTATAACACAAGATGAAAGCAATAAAGTTCTTGAGTATATGAAAAATAGAACAACTGAAATGAGAAACAACTTCAATCACAGAAGAAATCAAGGGAAAACAAACTTACTTGATGAAATAGTTTCTGAAGGAATTTTAACACAAGAAAAAGCAAATGCTATTAAAGATAAAATGCATGAAATAATGGAAAAAGACAGAACTGAACAGTTCAACGAAAGATTAAATGCATTAATTGAAAATGGCACTATAAAAAAGCAAAATGCTGATAAACTACAAGAAGTATTCAATACTTTAGCTAAAGAAAGAAAAGCTAACTTCGAAAAAATGAAAAACATGACAAAAGAAGAACGTAGGAATTATTTAGAAAACATTAGACAGCAACATAGAGATATGCTCGATAAATTAGTGGAGGATGGTACTTTATCTCAAAAAGATTTAGATGCTTTTAGAAGTATATATTCGAAAAGAAATGGCAACAAAGGCATGAATAGAGGTATGCATAGGGGTATGAGATCAGGATTTAATAACTTAAATGGAACAAATAATTAGTATCAAAATAATTTTGTTTTAGTATCAATATAATTTTGTTAATGAAATATTTTCCTAAATGATTTAAAATATAAATGTAGATTACTATTAAAGCTCTGTAGCATTAAGCATCAGAGCTTTTTTGAAATATATGTTAATATTTAACTATAAGTACTTGTGCTATTACTCCAAATTTATACTTATCAAGTTATAAAATTCATATTTTCTCTAGGGAATTATACGATTTTAAGAACTTTGCAAGTACAATCTATTTAATATTCAGCCATAGGCTGAACAAATTTACTGAATATAGCAAATAAATTTACTGAATATAGCATAGAGGCGGTGAAATAGAATGAAAATATTAGTCATAGAAGATGAAGAAAATGTTTTAGAAGTCGTAGAAGCATATTTAAAAAAAGAAAAATTTCAAGTATATACCTCATCTAATGGTGCATTGGGGCTTGAACTATTTTTTAAGCACAATCCTGATTTTATAGTACTTGATCTTATGTTACCCGATATTAGTGGAGAAGAAATTTGCAAGAGAATTCGAAAGCAATCAAATGTCCCTATATTGATGCTTACAGCTAAGAGCTCAGTAGATGACAGAATTATAGGGCTTTCTATTGGTGCTGATGACTACCTTATAAAACCTTTTAGCCCTAGAGAATTAATAATGAGAATAAAAACTATTATGAGAAGAACTTCTACTACCGAACCTTTATCAAGTCAAATTGAATTTAATAATGGTGATCTTAAAATAGATGAATTACAACATAAAGTATATAAAAAAAATAAACTTATTGAATTAACACCTGTGCAATATAAATTATTGATGTTTTTTATAAGAAATCCTAAAAAAGTATTCAGTAGAGATGAACTTATAGAGCATGTATTAGGAAGTGATTTTGATGGATATGATCGCACTATAGATGCACATATTAAGAACATAAGAAGAAAAATTGAAGATGATCCTAAACATCCTAAATATATAATAACAGTTTTTGGATTTGGATATAAATTTGAAGGTGAATAGCTATGAAAATGAACAAAAAAATAAAATTAAGTACAAAAATGAGCTTATATTTTGGATTTACAGCCATATTACTAACCATAATGTTTTTTGTTATGACTCATATTATGATAGACTTCTCTTTTAATGAGTATAGACAAGAAAATGAAAATGCTCAAGTATTAAAAGTTGTTGAATATATAGAAAATATATATGAAAACAATAAAAACATAACACCTCATGACTTCGAAAATTTAAGACATATGTTCACTCGTGGTGGATATCATATATCAATATATGATGAAAATGGTAATTTTCTGTGGGAAAATGTCAATAAAAAGCAACAGCATATGAAAGGAATGAGTTTAAAACAAAGAAATCACTTTGTAAAAAAGTATCCTATAGAAGTTAATAATACAATAAAAGGATACGTTAGTTTTGAAAGATTTGGATTTCCTCCTTTATCTCAAATAGATAAAAAATTCAAGTCCAATTTATTTAGAGGCTTATTAATTATAGCAGTAGTAGGTGTAATCATTACGATTTTAATAGGTATTATGCTTTCTAAACAAATATCTAAACCAATACTAAAAATAAAAAATACTGCAGACATTCTAAGAAATGGAGAACTTTCTGCTCGTGTGAAAATAAAAACAAATACTAAAGAAATTGAAGATTTGAATAAATCCATAAATTATCTTGCGGAATCTCTAGAAGAACAGGAAACTCTTCGTAAAAGACTAACAGCAGATATATCTCATGAATTAAGAACTCCTTTAAATGTACTTCAAAACCAATTAGAAGCAATAATCGATGGAATATTTGAAGCTTCCCCTAAACGACTAAATATTTGCCATGAAGAAGTAGTTAGATTAACCGATTTGGTGAAAAACATTGAAAAACTCACCACATTAGATAAACCAGAATTTGAATTGGAAAAGGAAAATGTTTCATTAAATAAATTAATAGAATCTGTTATTGAACAGTTTAAACCTGTTTTTAACGAAAAAAATATTCATGTGAACTTCTCTTTCCGCAATGAAGTAACTGCATGTATTGACAAAAATAAAATCAAACAGGTTTTAATCAACATGTTATCAAATTCAAACAAATTTACAAACAAAAATGGTTATATAAACATATCCTTATCAGAAAAAGGAACAATCGCAATTGTTAAAATACAAGATAATGGTATAGGTATAGATGAATATGATTTACCTCATATTTTTGAACGCTTTTATAGAGCTGAAAATTCTAGAAATAGAAAAACTGGCGGAACAGGACTTGGACTTTCTATCGTAAGAGGTATTATTGAAGCTCATAAAGGTAACATATATGTTACTAGCAAAAAAAATGAAGGTACTACCTTCACATTAGAAATACCTACGAGTGTATCTTAATAAAAAACACGAATAGATAAACAGCTTTCTTCAAACATTTTTAATTCAAATTATTTTACCAAATATTCCTTAATGAGTTCTCTAGCTATATAGGCTGCTTTTCCTCCACCTACTCCACCATCTTCTACAATAACTGCAAAAGCTATTTTAGGATTGTTATATGGTGCAAATCCAACAAACCATGAATGTGGAGGTTCAACAACATTTGGAATATCATCATGCTCTGCAGTACCTGTTTTACCACACACTTCTATACCTTTAACATTCGCAGTTTTACCCGTACCTTCTTTGACAACATCGCTCATATATCCCCTTACTATGGCTGCATTTTGTGGTGTTGTAACCCTATCAACTCTTCCAGGAATCATTGATTTTATTATCTTACCATTATTATCAAATACAGTTCTGACAAGCATAGGCTTCATCATTACACCATCATTAGCAATTGAAGCTGCAACCAAAGCCATTTCAATAGGAGTTGCAAGTATCTTTCCTTGTCCAATAGCACTTTGAGCTATATCACCATTACCTGAACTCTGAAGTTTAGGGAATCTGCTGTTATCTATAATAATACCATCTGCAGGAATATCCTTATTGAAATAAAATTTTTCTGCTGTTTCTTCCAATTTTTTGCCACCTAATTTAACTCCTAATGAGCCAAAAACAACATTACTTGAATGAACAAATGCATCCTTTAATTTTATTTTGCCCAATACTTCTCCATTGTAATTTTTTAATGATTCCTTGCTATTAAAAACCAACTTACCCGTATCATCAAATACTTCATTTTGAATCCCTTTTATATTTTCGAGTGCACATACAGTCGTTATAATTTTAAAAGTGGAACCAGGTGCATACATACCCGAAACAGCTCTATTTAGAAGTGGAAAATTTTTATCTTTTCTTAATTTATCCCAATCTTTTCTTAAATTATTAGGATCATATGAAGGCTTTGAAACCAAAGCTAGTATTTCACCAGTTTTAGGATTTAGAACCACTACAGCACCTTTATTATTTCCTAATAAATTAAATGCTTTATTTTGAAGCTTTATATCCAATGTGGTTTGAATATTCAATCCTACTCTACTATTGTATTTTTTTTCAAAGCCAAATAGCCCCTTTCTCTTACCCATAAGCTCCTTGTCATATAATTTTTGAAGCCCCGTCAATCCATAAATAGAATCCATATACCCTAAAACATGAGCACAAGTTTCCCCTTCCATATATTCTAATTGTTGATCCTTATTTTTAATACCCTTACTTTTTACTAAAACATTCATATTTCTATCAAATATAGAACCCCTCAGCACTTGCTTCCTATCAGTCCACAACCTATTATTATACACACTTAATGCTATGTTTTCTCCTCTAAATACAAATATATATATTATATAAGACATTAAACATACAAAACACACTAAAAAAATAGTCATTACTTTTTTAATGTTATTAGAAATATCTTCCATTTTATATACCTTCCTCTGATATTTTTTGTACTATACCTAATGAAAAATAGGTTATTACAAGTGAACTTCCTCCATAACTCACCAATGGAAGTGTAATACCAGTAAGAGGAACCGCACCAGTTACCCCTCCTATTATTACAAGTGCTTGAGAAGCTATCATAGTACTATATCCTACTGCTAAGAGTCTAGAAAAATTATCTTTTGCTGACACAGCTGCTCTCATTAATCTATAAAACAACAAGAAATATAATATTATTACTGCAATACCTACTAATATGCCAAATTCCTCACAAATAGCTGCATATATAAAATCAGTTGTTACAACTGGTACAAGCCAAGGTTTCCCTAGACCAAGCCCAGCACCAGATAATCCACCCGAAACAATTGCAATCAATGATTGAACAATCTGACTTCCTTGTGCATAAGCATATTTCCAAGGGTCTAACCATATTTCAATTCTTATTCTAACATGAGAAAACATGCAATAACTTATTACACTCCCAATTGCAAACAGAATAATACATGTAATAACATATTTAAATTTTGATGTGGCTATATACAACATAGTAACCGATATTGCAAATAATATTAAAGCAGAACCTAAATCCTTTTGAAGTACCATAAATCCTAAACACACCATCACTACCAAAGCTGGTTCAATCAATGATTTATAGCTTTCGTGAATATCATATTTTTTCAAATACTTATCGAATACATTATCAAATATCGAAAATTTTCTACTTTGTTTTTGAGTTCCATAATCTTCTAATACCGATGCCAAATATGCTATCAATGTTATTTTACCAAACTCTGATGGCTGAAAACTGAATGCCCCAATCCTTATCCAATTCTTTGCCCCTCCTATTTCCTGACCTAAAAAAGTTCCCAATGCCATTAATAAAACAGTTACTATTAAATACAAATACTTATATCTATTAAATGCCTTTAAATCCGATACAACAATTACTATTATTATGAATATAGCATTACCTAACGTATACCATAAAGTTTGTTTTATGGCTAATAATTGATTCAATCTGTATAATTCAACAATTCCAATAATGTTGAGTATACTCGAAAACACCAATATGTATTTATCACCATCTGGGAAAAATCTCTTTATTATGATATACGAATATGATATAATCACACACATCACAATTCCAAGTATTAATGCACTTCTATCTATAATATTACCCACTATTGATACATTGAAAAAGCACATAATACACAAAAGATAAGTAAAAACAAGTAATTTTCTTTCATCTTTAATGTCATTCATAATTTCACTCCCATTTCGCCCTTCTACCCTATAACTTTAAACAATGCCGTCCCAATTTTAATTTCATCACCATTCTTCAATATTGTTTTTAATATCCTTTTGTCATTGACAAATGTACCATTAGTACTCTTGTTATCTTCAATAATATAATCAGCATTCTTTAGATAAATTTTAGCATGAAAAGCAGAAACATATCGATCATTTAATACCAAAATGTTATTTTCATTTCTTCCAATAGTTAATTCGTTAGTTACAGGAATCAATGCACCATTACGCAATATTGAATTATCACCTTTTTTAATTATCTCTAATCCAATAGTCCTGTTTATCCTTTTTCCTATATTTCTTATATCTTTATACATTATTCTTAATGCAAAAAATATAATCAAATATATAATGACTATGATAGCAAATTTTAATACAAGTCCCAAATTTGCTAATTCCATTCAATCACCTCTTTAATATAAAATAAGGCTAGCATACAATACTAGTCTTACATTATTATATCATTTTTTTCAAATATTGTCCTGTATAAGAATTTATGTTTTTAGCAACTTTTTCGGGTGTACCACTACAAACAATAGTACCACCATTTTCTCCACCCTCTGGACCTAAATCTATTATATAATCTGCACTTTTAATCACATCAAGATTATGTTCAATTACGATTACTGTATTTCCATTATCAACTAATTTTTGAAGTATGCTTATCAGCTTATTAACATCATCAATGTGAAGACCCGTCGTCGGTTCATCCAGTATATATAATGTTTTACCAGTACTTCTCTTTGATAACTCATATGCCAACTTAATTCTCTGAGCTTCTCCACCCGAAAGCTGAGTAGATGGCTGCCCTAATCTTATATATCCAAGACCTACATCCATAAGAACTTGAAGTTTATTCTTTATTCTTGGCAAATTTTCAAAGAAATATAATGCTTCCTCAACAGTCATATTTAAAACATCATCAATATTTTTACCCTTGTATTTAACTTCAAGAGTTTCTCTATTATACCTCTTTCCCTTACAAACCTCACATGGAACATATACGTCAGATAAAAATTGCATTTCTATTTTTATTATACCATCACCTCTACAAGCCTCACATCTACCACCTTTAACATTAAAGCTAAATCTTCCCGGCTTGTATCCCCTAACTCTTGCCTCTGGTGTTGTGGCAAATACTTCCCTTATTATATCAAAAACACCTGTATATGTTGCAGGATTTGACCTCGGTGTCCTTCCTATTGGACTTTGATCTATGTCAACTATTTTGTCAATGTTTTCATATCCAACTATGTCTTTATGTTTTCCTGGAAGTTTTCTACTCTTTTTAATCTTAGCACATAATCCTTTATAAAGAATTTCATTTACCAATGTGCTCTTTCCTGAACCCGATACGCCTGTAACACACGTAAATACTCCGAGTGGAAAATCGACATCAATATTCTTAAGGTTGTTTTGTTTAGCACCCCTAATAGTTATTTTATTACCATTACATTTTCGCCTCTTATTTGGAATTTTTATACATTTATCTCCTCTTAGATACTGACCCGTGATAGACTCTTTAGAATTCATAATATACTTCAAATCACCTGCTGCAACAATTTCACCACCATGTTCACCTGCTCTTGGTCCAATATCAACAATAAAATCAGCTTCACGTATAGTATCTTCATCATGCTCTACAACAATTACAGTATTTCCTATATCACGTAGATTCTTTAATGTAGCAATCAATTTATCATTATCTCTTTGATGAAGCCCAATACTAGGTTCATCAAGTATATATAATACTCCAACAAGACTAGAACCTATTTGCGTTGCCAATCTAATCCTCTGTGCCTCTCCACCTGATAATGTACCTGCAGAACGCATTAACGTTAAATAGTCCAATCCAACATTTATAAGAAATTTGAGTCTACTCTTAATCTCCTTTAAAATCTGTTCGGCTATTACTGTATTTTTTTCTGATAATTTAATAGAATTTATAAATTCAAGCTCATCTCTTATTGACATCGAACAAAATTCAAATATATTTTTTCCACCAACTGTTACAGCTAATGCTTCTGGCTTCAGTCTTGCCCCCTTACACTTTGGACATACATTATCGCTCATAAATTCCTCAATCATCTTCTTAATATAGTCTGAATTCGTTTCAAAATACCTTCTTCTTAGATTATTGATTATGCCCTCATACTTGTGATTAAATACTCCCGTTTTGAAATCTTTTACAAATTCTACTTTTATTCTTCCTCCTCTTAATCCATATAATAAAATATCAACAATATCAGGCTTTAAATCCTTTATAGGAGTATCTAAGCTGAAATCATATTCTTTACTAAGTGCTTTAAGCACTGCAAATGTCCATGCATCTTCTTTTAAACTTCCTTCACCGATTGCAGCTATCGCCCCTTCTTTTATACTCTTGTTTTTATCAGGAATAACTAAATCCTCATCTATTTCCATAAGCTTTCCTAAACCATCACATTTATCACATTTACCATAAGGTGTATTAAATGAAAAAGTTCTTGGAGCAATCTCTCCTATACTTATTCCACAATGTGGACATGAAAAATTTTCACTAAATAATATGTCTTCTTTACCAATTATATTGACTATTGCAAGACCTTCTGCAAATTTTAATGCCATTTCTAAAGATTCAGATAGTCTGCTTTCTATACCCTCTTTTACTATTATTCTATCTACAATAACTTCAATTGTATGTTTCTTATTTTTATTTAATTTTAATTCATCCTCTTGTAAATCATATATTTGTCCATCTATTCTCGCTCTAACATATCCATTTTTCATTATATTTTCTATTACTTTGGTATGTTCCCCTTTTTTACCTCTTATTATTGGAGAAAGAATCTGTATCTTAGTTCTTTCCGGAAGCTGCATAATTCTATCGACCATTTGATCAACAGTTTGCTTTTCAATTTCTCTGCCACATTTAGGACAATGGGGAATACCCACCTTTGCATAAAGCAATCTTAAATAATCATAAATCTCAGTTACAGTTCCTACTGTAGAACGTGGATTTCTGCTAGTCGTTTTTTGGTCTATTGAAATTGCTGGAGACAATCCTTCAATGTATTCCACATCAGGCTTATTCATTTGTCCTAAAAATTGTCTTGCATATGCCGACAAAGATTCAACATATCTCCTCTGTCCCTCTGCATAAATAGTATCAAATGCTAAAGAAGATTTACCTGACCCCGATAATCCTGTAAAAACAATAAATTTATCTCTTGGAAGCTCTAAATCAATATTTTTTAAATTATGTACTTTAGCTCCCTTAACCACAATCCTATCTTTCATAATATATACCCCACTTTTTAAACACAATTTCTAAACATATACTAGCTGTATTTTCTCTGCTTTTTAAGTTTATAAACTATATCTCTCAATTCAGCTGCTCTTTCAAATTGAAGATCTTTAGCTGCATTCCTCATATCTTTTTCGTATTTTTGTATTAATTTATCTATATCATCATTTGAGGATTCAATAGCTGCCTCGAGAGAACTATATTCAACTTTATCTTCAATAACAACGGTTGCCTCTATTACATCTCTTATACCTTTGAATATTGTTTTAGGTTCAATTCCATGTTCTTTATTATAATCCATTTGAATTTTTCTTCTTCTATTGGTTTCATTTATAGCCTTTTCCATTGCAGGTGTTATACTATCAGCATACATAATTACTCTACTCTTAGAATTCCTCGCCGCCCTACCTATAGTTTGTATAAGTGAAGTTTCTGATCTGAGGAATCCTTGCTTATCTGCATCCAAAATAGCTACAAGTGCAACTTCGGGAATATCCAAGCCCTCTCTTAATAGATTAATCCCCACTAAGACATCAAATTTCCCAAGCCTTAAATCTCTTATTATTTTCATCCTATCTATTGTTTTGATATCAGAATGCATATATTTAGTCTTTATACCCATTTCTTTAAAATAATTGGTCAAATCTTCTGCCATCTTTTTAGTTAAAGTTGTTACCAAAGTTCTATATCCATCTTTAGCAGTATTCTGTATTTCAGAATATAAATCATCTATTTGTCCTTCTATCTTTTTAACAATAATCTCTGGATCTACTAGTCCTGTAGGCCTAATCACTTGCTCTGCAATATTCTGTGAATGGGTATATTCATATTCTCCTGGCGTGGCACTTACAAATATGGTTTGATTTAATTTTTTTTCAAATTCCTCAAATTTCAAAGGTCTATTATCATAAGCACACGGTAATCTAAAACCGTATTCTACTAAATTATTTTTTCTCGATCTATCCCCACCATACATAGCTCTAACCTGAGGAAGTGTTACATGACTTTCATCAACAAATAATATGTAATCCTTTGGGAAATAATCTATTAATGTTTTAGGTGGTGAACCTGGCTTTCTTCCATCAAGTATCCTTGAATAATTTTCTATTCCACTGCAATATCCAACTTCTCTTATCATTTCAATGTCAAAATTAGTCCTCTGCTTCAATCTTTGAGCCTCTAATAAACATCCATTATCTGTAAGCTCTTTTAGCCTACATTCTAGTTCCTCTTCTATTTGCTTTATAGCAATTTCAAGTCTATCCTTTGATGTTGCGAAGTGAGACGCTGGAAATATGGATACGTGTTTTCTGCTGCCTATTATTTTACCTGTTAATACATCAAACTCCCTTATCCTTTCAATTTCATCTCCAAAAAACTCAACTCTAATTCCTATATTTGTTGATGAGGCTGGAAATATATCCAACGTATCTCCCCTTGCCCTAAAAGTTCCTCTAACAAAATTGACATCATTTCTCTCATATTGTATCTCTACAAGCTTTTTAATGACTTCATTTCGTTCCTTTTCCATACCTTGACGTAATGAAACAGTAAGTTTTTTGTATTCATCTGGATTACCTAAACCATATATACAAGAAACAGAAGCGACAACAATAACATCCCTTCTTTCTAATAACGCTGAAGTAGCTGAATGCCTTAGTTTATCAATTTCATCATTGATAGAAGCATCTTTTTCAATATAAGTATCTGTTTGAGGAACATAAGCCTCTGGTTGATAATAATCATAATATGATACAAAATACTCAACACAATTATCAGGAAAAAACTCTCTAAATTCTGAACATAACTGAGCTGCTAATGTCTTATTATGTGCTAATACCAATGTTGGCCTCTGCGTTCTCTCAATTATATTTGCCATGGTAAAAGTTTTACCTGAACCTGTAACTCCTAGTAATGTCTGAAATTTTTTGTTTTCTTTTATTCCATTTACTATACTATCAATTGCCTGTGGTTGATCACCCATAGGTTTAAAATCTGACTTTAAAACAAATCTGTTCAACAAACCCACCCCTTGAACATTAGTTCGGTATTGATATTATTGTATACTTTAATTTTGAATATGTCAATTACTAATTTTTATCATTATTCTTTATTCTATCCAATATATCTTTAAATCTTTCACCATTAATATTAATTTCTTTTACATCATCAGGCATATATCTAGGAACCAAAACCGCTCCTAACTTCTTGTTTGAGGTAATTTTATTAGAACTTACTTCTACGAGTTCACCTGTATGTTTTTTTATTTTAAACCAAACTAAATTAGGAAATTGTTTTATAATATCTCTAACTTCTTTTTCAAATTCTATTTTCTTATCATTTACTTCTACTATTAGGTCACCAGTTTCCATTCCCATTTCATATGCAAGCGAATTAGGTGCTACATCTAAAACCATTATTCCATCTTCTCTGCTTACAAATTTAGCTTCACCATTCAATTCCATAAACATATCAATTCTAATCATTAATTCATGTGCTAATGGTGCAAATATTATTACTGCAATTTTTAAAATAAAATCTATCCTTGCTAACTGAGAAACCAATATCAATACTATTCCATATATCAATATCATACTCCCTGATAAAATTGATTTTTTCCGTTTCGTTTTTGTAAATGTAATACTTCTGTATCCTATAACTGCATAGATAGGTAGAAAGTATAACATTGAGCTTTTAAGTATATTAAAATTTATTGTACCCTTTATAAGTGGCCACCAATTTGGAATATTTATTGAACTGTATGAATTAAAAGTAACTGTAGTACTATTATTTATCATTATAAATATAGCAATGGGTAGTGCCCAATATCTTTTTAGTATAAAACCACCTATAATACTATCATTTCTATTTGCAATAACAGGTATAGAACCCCTGCTTCCATCTCCAATAACAAGCAATCCTTCAACTATATGTAATACACCTACTAAACTCATTAGTGAAACAATATTGATATCAAATAAGCTTAAAGGAGATATTTGAAACAAATCTGAAACTACTCTATTTATTATCGTCATAATTCCTAAAACTGCTCCAGAATAAGAGAAACAAATAAATCTAGAATTAAAATTCATTAAAATAATAGAAATAATAAACATTAAGTATATTGCAGAATTTCTATAAAAAGAAATTCCTAAGCTAGATAAACACAAGCTTCCAAATGCACCCGCAAGTATACCTAATACAATTTGAGAAATTGTTAATTCTAAAGCAGAATCTATACTATTACCAATAATCATTTTTTGCATCATGGTAACCTTTTTGTTTTTGCGATAAAACACTATCCCTAAAATCAGCAACATAATGGAAAAATTCGGACTTACAACTGCATACGCCACAGTTTTCAAAGTATATAAAAAAATCTCCATACCTATTCTCCTCTCAACTCCTTATACAACAATTAAGTACCTATCAATATTGATAGATACTTAATTTACTCTCTAAAATACTAAAATATTATTTTTTATTCAATTTATCATTAGCAATCTCTAAGGCTTTTTTGAATTGAGGGTCAATCTCCCTATTATAATCCTTATTATATAATTCTTCTGGATACTTTACTTCTACATCCGGCTTAATACCTTTTTTATTTAGATTATCACCACTAGGTGTATAATAATTTGATACAGTCACCTTTAATGCAGTACCATCACCAAATCCATCTATTCTTCTATAAAAAACCGATTGAACTACCCCTTTTCCAAAAGTTTTTGTACCAACTAATGTTGCCCTCTTGTAATCTCTTAAAGCCCCAGACAAAATCTCTGATGAACTAGCAGTACCTTCATCAGTTAATATAACTATTGGTAAATCTGTATATTTACCACCATGTGATTTGTATTCTTTCTTATGATTATATTTATCTACTGTATAAACAACTATATCTCCTTTAGGAATAAAATTTGAAGCTACATCAACACATTGACTAACCAATCCTCCTGGATTTTGTCTTAAATCCAATATCAAGCTCTTCATACCTTCACTATGAAGTTTATCAAGTGCTTTTTTAACATTTGCACCTGTATTCTCATCAAACATGAAAATTTGAAGATATCCTATTTTATCATTAATCATTTCAGCTTTAACAGTATTCAGCTTTATTTCATCTCTAACAATAGATAAATCCATATCCCCTTTGTCTTTCCTGTAAATTGTGATATTAACTTTTTCTCCTTTTTTACCTTTCATCATTGAAACAGCTTTATCTAAATCCTTTCCCGTTACCTCAATTCCATTTACTTTCTTTATAACATCCCCAGACTGTATTCCTGCCTTCTTAGCAGGAGAATCCTCAAAAGGTGCAATAATTACTATTTGATTATCTACTACCCCTACTTGTATTCCTAGTCCAACATAACTTCCTTCTGTTTCAGTAGTCAAATATTCAAATTCTTTCTTATTCATAAAAACAGTATATGGATCATTTAATGAATTCGTCATTCCCTTTATAGCAGCTTCAACTAGTAGGTTTTCATCAATCTTACCATTGTAATATTTCTCTAATTTATCTTTTACGATAAACAATTTTTTAAATTGCTCAATGTCCTTCTCATCATAACTATTAAATATGGAAATATGTTTTCCACTATAAGCACTTCCTTTTGAATCAGCCGTTTCCTTAGGAAGAGCATTTGTTACTAAAAAAGCTGTTAAAGCATTTGTAGCTAACACAAGTAGAACAACAAAAATAATCCATTTAAATTTATTATTTTTTTTATCTCTACTACTGTGATTGTAATTTGTTAATTTTATTTTATCATTGTCTAACATATATTCGCCGCTATATACTGCGGCTTTTCAACTCCTTCCATTGTGTACCTCATGCTAATATTTTAGCATACACAAATTTATACATTATGTACTATATGATGAACATCTATACTTTTAAGAACTTTCTTATTGATACAGTACTTCCAAAAGCTCCTATTATAATCCCTCCAAGTACAAATTCACTCATAATACTGTTTATTATGTATGATGGCGGTACTAATCCTACCATTAGTGTTGCCTGAACAGACCTTAAATAAACAACTCTATATAAATAATACAACGTAATAGATGCTATAAAACTCCCCACAATTCCCATAATAACACCTTCAATAATAAATGGCCATCTAATAAACCAATCAGTAGCACCAACATACTTCATTATACCTATTTCTTTTTTACGAGAATATACTGTTAATTTAATAGTATTCCCTATTAGAAATAAAG
The DNA here is from genome assembly GCF_001594005.1 of Clostridium tepidiprofundi DSM 19306. Lineage (GTDB taxonomy): Bacteria > Bacillota > Clostridia > Clostridiales > Clostridiaceae > Clostridium_AC > Clostridium_AC tepidiprofundi. The sequence goes on from NZ_LTBA01000003.1 coordinate 48,328, forward strand.
AAACGAAAAGCAATACTCCAAAAATACTAAATCCAAACCATTTAATAGTCTTCGTAAAACTTATTATTTTATCCACAATATCTCTTGCATCTTTAACTTTTTCAACACCAGGCAAATCCTTTACGTTTTTAACAACATTAGCAACATATTCTGGCTTCTTTACAGTAACTATATAAGAATTAGGAAATGGATTATCTCCTTCAAACCCTTCTAATAATTCTTGATTTTCAGGTCCAAGCTGTTTTTTTACCTTTTCAAGTGCCTGTGCCTTAGTCTCAAATACTGCCTTTTCAAATCCTTCTGTATTCTTTATTGCCCTTTCCAAATCAGCTTTTTCGCTCATTGTTATATCATCTTTAAGAAATACTTTAACCTCCAATCTTGACCCAATTTCATCAATACCCTTATTTACATTTACAATAACCAACATAAAAATACCCAAAATAAACAATGTTGCAGCAACTGTTGCAATTGATGCTATGCTTAATGTCTTATTTCTCTTTAAACTTTTACATGCATCTACTGCAAAATATTTAAAAGTATTTATTTTCATAATTATATCTACCCCTTTGTTCGTCTCTTGCTATAATACCTTTTTCAATAGCAATTACTCTTTTTTGCATACTATCAACAATATCCTTAGCATGAGTTGCCATAACAATAGTTGTTCCAGCTCTATTGATATCATTTAATAATTCCATAATTTCCATAGACGTATCAGGATCTAAGTTTCCAGTAGGCTCATCTGCAATTAATATAGCTGGATTATTAACAATTGCTCTAGCAATAGCAACTCTTTGCTGCTCACCACCCGAAAGCTCATGGGGAAAAGCCTTATATTTTTTAGATAATCCAACTAATGAAAGAACCATAGGAACCTTTTTTCGAATATCTTTATGTGAAGCCTCAGTAACCCTCATAGAAAAAGCAACATTTTCATATACATTAAGCGATGGTATTAATCTAAAATCTTGAAAAACAACACCTATCTTCCTTCTATAATATGGTATTTTATTTCTTGGAAGCTTGGTTATGTTTATATTATTCACAATCAACTTACCACCATTTGGATCTACTTCTTTTAATAACATCTTAATAAAAGTAGACTTACCAGCTCCACTTGGACCTACTAAAAATACAAATTCGCCCCTATCTATTGTAACAGTTATATTTGAAAGTGCGATTATATTATTATCATATATTTTTGAAATATTCTTAAATTCAATCATACAAAATTCTCCTTATTCTAGTACTTCATTACAAGTTAAGAAAACTCACACCATCATTATAACATATTTTACGTAATCTAGTATTATCAAATAAACATAAATAAACATACAAATAAAAAATATAACCATCATCAAATTGAATTTATAAAAATGTTTTCTCCACTGCTCTTGATAATTTAATTCCCTCATGAAATCAGTTTTAATAAATGCAACTGCACATGATAACAATCCCAATGAAGCCATCCAAGTACCAATATTAAAAATCCATGTAAGAATATTTATAAGAATACTGCCATTATGAGCTCTACTCGATAAAATCCCAACCAAAATGCCTATACTCGCTGGAATAACAAAAATTAGCAGCGATAATTTTAAACATACAAGTAAATCATGTATTTTTTCCTTCATGTTATCCCCTCCATTGCAAAACAAGGTGAAAATCTTTTGATTTTCACCTATCTTAGGCATTTGAAAGAAAATAACAAGTCAAAGATGCGACGTATATTTTGTGAAATACAAAGAGTTGGATTCCGCTGATAGTGGATTCTATCAACGGGTTCCAACGATGAAGTAGTTTGCAAAATAGACTAGCATACTGACTAGTTATTTTTTTGAAAATGCCTTAGTTCATAATAAACAATAAATAGTTTTATTTAAGCTGTATTGCTTTTTTAACTTCTTTGACAATATCTTCTGCTGTTAAGCCATAAGCTTTTAGCAATTCATCTGGCTTACCACTTTCACCAAACTTATCCTTTACACCTACTCTTAAAACAGGAACAGGACAATTGCTAGAAACGACTTCACAAACTGCTGAACCTAATCCCCCTATTATATTATGTTCTTCAGCAGTAACAATTACACCAGTCTCTTTTGCTGCACTGATTATAGCTTCTTCATCTATTGGTTTAATTGTATGTATATTAACAACCTTTATTTTAATGCCCTCTTCTGCAAGAATATTATACGCTTCCAAAGCTGCATCCACCATTATTCCAGTTGCGATAACTGTTGCATCTTGCCCTTCTCTTAAAGTAACAGCCTTACCAATTTCAAATTTATATTCTGGATTATCATTTATTACATTCACCTTAGCTCTACCCAATCTAACATAGCAAGGTCCATTATACTCAGCTACTGCTTTTATTGCTGCTTCCGTTTCCACTCCATCACTTGGATTAATAACAACCATATTTGGAACACTTCTCATTAGAGCAATATCTTCTATAGCTTGATGTGAAGCACCATCTTCTCCTACTGTTATACCAGCATGAGTTGCACAAACCTTTACATTTAATTTAGGATAACAAATTGAATTTCTTATTTGCTCAAAAGCTCTTCCAGCCGCAAATATAGCAAATGTACTAACAAAAGGAATTTTTCCACATGTAGATAGTCCTGCCGCAACTGTCATCATATTTGCTTCTGCAATACCCATATTGATAAATCTCTCAGGACATTCTTTTTTAAATTCAGCTGTTTTTGTAGATTTAGATAAATCCGCATCTAGTACAACAACATTCTCATTTTCTCTTCCTAATTTAGCTAATGCCTTTCCATACGCTTCTCTTGTAGCAATCTGTGTCATTATTCTTCACCTCCAATTTCTTTCAATGCTTGAGCACACTGTTCCTTATTTGGAACACTTCCATGCCATCCAGCCTGATTTTCCATAAAGGATACACCTTTTCCTTTAACTGTTTCACATATAATTACTGTTGGCTTATTCTTTACACTTTTTGCTTCTTGTATCGCATTTATTATTTGCTCAAAATCATGACCATTGATTACTATAACGTTCCATCCAAAAGCCTTAAACTTCTCATCTACTGGATTAGAATTCATAACATCAACACATTTTCCATCAATTTGTAATCCATTATGATCAACAAAAGCAGTTAAATTATCAAGCTTATAATGTGCTGCTGACATAGCAGCTTCCCAAACCTGTCCCTCTGCTAACTCTCCATCTCCAAGCAAAGTATACACTCTATAATCTTTTTTATCTAATTTACCTGCTAAAGCCATCCCAACAGCAGCAGATATACCTTGACCTAATGAACCAGTTGACATATCTATCCCGGGAATATAATTCATATTAGGATGTCCTTGAAGCATTGATCCTATTTTTCTCAATTTCATCAATTCGTCTTTATCAAAAAATCCTTTTTCAGCTAACACGCTGTACAAAGCTGGTGCTGCATGACCCTTAGATAAAACAAATCTATCTCTATCTGGATCATGTGGTTTTTCACTATTCACATTCATTTCATGGTAATATAATGTCGTCAATATTTCAACTGCTGACAATGAACCTCCTGGATGACCTGAACCTGATTCTGTTAACATTTTAATGATATCTTTTCTGATGGTTTTGGCTACTTGCTTCAATTCGTCATTACTCATATTCATCATATTTTCCTGATTTATAAAACTTGACCAAACATATTCCAAGTTTTGTCCTGTGGACCAAACAGAACAACAGCATAAATTTTATTTATACTGAACTACAAATCAGGATTTTCACCTACCTTCCCTTTATATTTTTATTTTAAGTCCATTTCATTAACTAAGTTACCAAAATTATTAAAACCGATAAAACATATTTAATGCTTTGGGAACTACTTTTTTCATAATCTGATACCTTATTCAAAAAAGGGGAAGGCATACATCCCTCCCCATGAATATATAATTTTATCTATTGAAGTCCAATACTGATCAAAAGTGCTTGATCAACCTTGCTCATATCCTCATCCGACATATGACCAATCTTCTCCTTAAGTCTTCTCTTATCTAAAGTTCTTATTTGTTCAAGCAAAACTACTGAATCCTTATTTAATCCATATTCCTCAGATGAAATTTCAACATGTGTAGGTAGTTTCGCCTTATTTATCTGAGACGTTATCGCTGAAATAATTACTGTCGGACTATACTTATTTCCAATATCATTTTGGATAATAATAACAGGCCTAACTCCTCCCTGTTCAGATCCAACAACTGGACTTAAATCAGCATAAAATATATCTCCTCTTTTTACTGGTGTAGTAGTCATCAGGTAAATCACTCTCCGAAAGCTTTGCTTCATATTCATTTAATTCATTTATATAATCCTCTAGACCACATTCCGAAATCTCTAAATTCAATCTAGCCATATCATTGTAGCCTTTTTTCATCTGTTCAATGAAACTTTCCTTTTTTTGTTCCTCAATATATAATATTATAGCCTCTGTAATAAATTCACTCTTTTTTCTGCAATCTTTTCTTAGTGCCTCATTGAATTCGTTATAAAGTACTTCTGAGAGGTTGACTACTAACTTTTTTTTACCAGACATGAGAAATTAATACCTCCTATTTAGCTTATGCGAAATATGTATCATCACCAAGTTTATTATAGATAACATTTTTAAATATGTCAAAAGATTTTTTAACCTTTTTTGACAATAAATTTAATAATACCATCTTATTCGATAAAGTTTAAATATATCTTCTCACTTTTTCAACTTTATTATCCTTTATGTAAACCCTTGGCACTCTTTTGCCAATCATACATACAATTTCATAACTAATAGTACCTAGTAATTCTGCCAAATCGTCAGCAGTAATTTTGTTTTTATCACTTCCACCTATTAGTATAACCTCATCTCCAATTTTTACACATTCCACATCTGTAACATCAATCATACATTGATCCATACATATCCTTCCTATAATAGGAGCAAATTTCCCTTTTACAATAACTTTAGCCTTATTAAAAAAAAGTCTAGTATAACCATCAGCATATCCTATTGGCAATGTAGCAATTACAGAGTCTCTACTAGTTCTGAATTTCCTACCATAACCAATATACTCTCCAGAATGTACTTCTTTAACATGAATTACATTAGTTTTTAATGACATTACCGGTTTTAAGTCAATCTTTTGTATATTTACCTCATTAGACGGATAATATCCATAAAGTATTATTCCAGGTCTTACAATATCATAATGATACTCTGGCAAATCTATAATAGCAGCACTATTCGCAGCATGTATATTATTAATTTTAACATTTCTCTTTTTTAGTTTATCATTTACACTCATAAATTTTTCATTTTGGAGTATTGTATATTCTTTATTTTCATCATCAGCAGATGAAAAATGAGTAAATATGCCCTCAATTTCTATATTGGGTAATGCACTAATTTTACATATCTCCTCCACACTTTTATCATTCGGTTCATATCCTATTCTGCCCATTCCAGAATCTATTTTGATATGTATTTTAGCAATTTTGTTTTTCCTTTGAGCTTCTTGTGATAATTTTTCTGCACAATCTATTGAATATATTGTTTGTTCAATATCGTACTCTAATAATTCATCAAAAAGGCTTGGAGGAGTGAAACCCAAAATCATAATAGGGCAATTAATACCTCCTTTTCTAAGTTCAATCGCTTCACTCAGAACCGCCACAGCTAATCTATCAGCACCATTTTGCAACAATACGGGTGCTACATCTAATGCACCATGACCATATGCATCTGCTTTGACCACTGCCATTATTTCCCGGCTTGTAGAGATTCTCCTGATTTCCCTCATGTTATGAGCTAATTTGTCCAAATCAATCTCCGCCCATACCGGCCTCATATGTCTAAACATACTATTTCCCCCATATACACATAAAAATAAATTAAGCGCTTCACAATTTTATTATCTCTTTAATTCAATCAGTATGCTTATTTATATCAAATAGTGATTTATCTATATCTATATTCGTCTTGAAGTTTTTGTAAATCACCTCTATACTTTTATTACCATATATATCATAGATGTAAACCCTTTTAGGTTTTAATTCCTTTGTATCTATATATAATACAGCTTTATTAATATTTTTGTTAGTCCCCGGGATTAAAAAATGTATTAGCTGATATTCATCATCATTTATGTATTTATATGAGTACTGGATTTCTTCATTTGTATAAAGCATCTTAATGTACTCGCTCACAAAGCTCAATTTAAAAACGCTATCAAAACTTTGATTTTGAATATATGTTTTTCCATTATTCAAATCTCTCACATATATCTTTCCATCCAAATAAGTCAGCACCCTATTTTGGTTTATAGCAACTACATGTCCAAATTCTTTACTATATATTTGTTTAGTATTATAAGTAATATCTTGATTTCTATTCTTAACTATTATTTCAACATCAGCACTATATGCATCAATATTCTTAAGAAAGTCGATAGCTTCATAATTATCCCCATATCTGTGAGTACATTTCAATACAAATAAAATAACAATCACAAACAGCATTAATAGTATTAATATGATTTTTTTCACAGTATACCTCCAGTTTTTCATTCTATTATTAATACTATTAACATACTTAATATTATATTCTAGTAACTGCAAACATTCTAAAATTTAGAGCTTAGCTATTTTACTAATAGAATATGGTATTTCATCTATAATATGTGCAGCATTAACACAATACATATTTTGAGATAATCTATCGCCACAATAGCCATGAATATAAACAGACATATAAGCAGCTTCAATTGGTTTATATCCTTGAGCAACAAATGACGTAACAATTCCAGTTAAACAATCTCCCATTCCACCATTAGCCATAGCACTATTACCAGTAGCATTAATATAAGTAACTTTACCATCTGTAATTATGGTGTTGTATCCCTTTAAAACTAATATAATACCATGCTCAGACGCAAAATCTTTTGATACCTCCAATCTATTTTTTTCTATATAATCAATACTTAATCCCGTTATTCTCGACATTTCGCCCAAATGAGGTGTCAGAATTATCTCATTATTCTTATTCTTCAATAAATTCATTTTTCCTGCTAAAACATTAATTCCATCTGCATCTATTATTAATGGACAGTTAATTTTTTCTATTATATGTGATAATATCGTAAGTGTTTTATCATTGTTTCCCATACCAGGTCCAATTGCAACAGCATCACTCTTATTAATTAAATTTTCAAATTTCTCCCTATCATCTATATCTAAAGTCATAGCTTCCAATAATTTCGAACTAACAATATACTGTATATCACTTGGACAACATAGTGTAACAAGCCCTGCTCCACTTCTAACCGCTGCTTGTGTAGCAATCACTGGTGCACCAGTAAACCCCTTATTTCCTGCGACTATTGATACTCTTCCAAAATCCCCTTTATGCTTATATTTTTCTCTTGCTTTTATTTTGTTTTTAATAATATTTTCATCCAACATAAATTCATTCTCATGGAATTTATCTATAACAATATCAGGTATACCTATATCTTCTACAATTACTTCTCCTGTAAACCTATCAGTATTATAATTGATAAATCCTTTTTTATATAACTGAAATGATATTGTTTTATTCGCTTGAACACAGTTACCCAGTTCTATTCCATTGTCACTATCAAATCCTGAAGGTACATCGATTGATATAATATTTGAACTGCTTTCATTGATAACTGTAATAGCTAAATCATATATACCCTCTACTTTTCTACTTAAACCAGTTCCAAAAATAGCATCTATTGTAACATCGCACATTTTTATAGCTTCTCTTAGTATTTCTATATCCTCGATTCCATTTATGAAGTTCACTTTAATTCCCATATTTCGAATAATACCATAGTTAGTTCTGCAATCATCACTTAAATTATTTATGCCAAACATAAATATCTCTACATGCTTATCAAGACAAAACAACTGTCTTGCTACTGCTAAACCATCTCCTCCATTATTACCATTCCCGCAAACTATTACAAATGAATTAGTTTCTTCTAATGGAATGTTCTTTACAACCTTCTCTGCTGCCTTTTCCATAAGTACTATACCTGGAATACCCAATTTTTCAATACAATACTTATCAATGCTTCTTATAATTTTAGATGTCGCTATTTTCATATTCTATAACCTCCAGTATCACATTTGCTACTGCATATTTATTGCAATGTGATATGCTCAAATGTATTTTATAATTCCCTTCTTTCAATGCTATCATCCTAGCTTTTCCTTTTAAAGACACAATTGGTTTACCTAGTGCAGTTTTTTCGATTATTATATCTTTAAAGTCAAAGCCTCTGAATCCAGTTCCCAAAGCTTTAGCAACAGCTTCTTTTGCAGCAAATCTGCCCGCTACATATTCTGGTCTCATATTTCTTCTCTTTAAATACTCAATTTCTGATTTATTAAAAATTCTGCTTAAAAAACCTTGCCTTTTAGTTATAGCATTTTTTATTCTATCGATTTCAACTATATCGGTTCCTACTCCAACTATCAAATAAAATCACTCCTTTACTAATACTCTCTAAATATTATACCATGCAAAATAAAATTTATTTTCAAAATTAAAAGGAACCTACAAGGCTCCTTTATGTAAAAGTTTCATTTAATAATTTGATTGAACAGTTTCAACTAGCTCTTCATCAAAATCTATAACACAACTATCAACATATTCTCCAAGCACATCAATCAAGTGAATAGGAGAAACAGTATTATTATAAACAAGTCTTAATAATTCTTGCACTTTATGTCTATGAGGACTAATATTCTTAATAAATTCTCTCTCTATATTTATTATATTGCCGTTGCAAATATCCTGTCTTTCAGCTTCTATACCATACGATTGAACCTCAGATTTTTTATCACCCGAATTTAATTGAAAATTAGTTCTCAACAATCTGTAAATATAATTATAATTCACATCTTCTTCTCCCTTAATACGTTTGGACAACAACTCTACAACTTTCATATCCTTCCCCCCATAAACTACTTAAACTATAAGTACATATTATCACTTATTTTCAGAAAAATCTGTCACTTCTTATGTTTGGTTCAAAAAAACTTTTCATTCAAAAACGACAGCAATCCCATAATTACTGTCGTACTTTACAAATAACTTAACTATACAAATACTATACTTTGAATTTTTCAGCGATGCATGTCGACTTTTTAATAAAAAAGTCAACAATTTAACATATTAACGTAACTCTTTAATTTCCTAATTTACGTTCTTATAATCACTTCTTTTACATATTTTACCATATTATATCTGTCGATATCAACCTGTTTACAAATATCTTCTAATATTGTTAATGACAATAAAACTACTATTAAATCCTTATTAGAATATTCCATTATGCCATATTTTATTTTCATCTTGTTTACTATCTTTTTATCATAATATATTTCTCTGTATATCTCATCAAACGTTTTATACAGAATATTGTATGAAACATTTGTAAAATCCAAACGAACCTTCTTATTACTTCTTCTTACCTTTTTAATAATATTAAATGCTTTTTCACTTCTGTAATATTTTTCAATCATTACAACATAATTATCAGCAATAAAGTCAGCAATGATTTTAGTATCAATAATAGCTATATCACCCTCTGTATTAAACATAGCTATAAAATCTATATCTTTCTTTACATCTCTTATTTCAGCAATTAGTTTTTTTATTCTATAACTGAATGCACTAGTAAATCGTGCATTGTACACTAAATAATTTATATTTTTTTCTGATGAAATTGCAACTATGTCACTAAATTTCCTTACTCCATTCTTCCCACATTCTTTGTCAGACAAGCATATCACCTCATGATATAGTATTTCGATGTTTTTATTCTTTGTAAAATACAATAATTTTATACTATAACTTCAATTCGTAATATGCACTATAAATATTTAATATCATATATTTTTTAGTAATATTCACTATAAAAATCTCTGCATACTGCATTTTTTCGTTGTAATATGTATGATAAAAATCTAAATTACGAATTGAAGTACTATAATTGTCTTTCAATATTCTTATAATTTTGTTTCATTATTTTTAAATCATCGTTTTTCATATCATGTTGTGAAAATTTAGCCTCATTATAAATTTGGCTTATAGAATCCAAATCCTCAACATCATCAACATACAATTTTGTAACATTGCTAAGCTGTGTTGCATTCATATGAGGCTTAAAAATATTCTTATCCAAAGTCATTATTTGAAACTTTTTATAAACATATAATATTTGTTCATTAATACTTCCCTTACCTTTTAATATTTTTCTTGCTAAATCCCTAAATATACTTTTCTTTTTTCTGTTGATAATTTTTTCCTTTTCTTCAGTTACTAGCTCAAATCGTACACCTTTAGTTTTTTTATGTCCAATTACAATTTTATATATAGCAAAAACAACCAACGCAATCAACAGTATCTTAATAGCTATATCCAATGCTGTTGTACCTATTGTACTAGCATAATCTTTTCGTATATTGGCATTTATTGTATTGTCTCCTTTAACTAAATTGTCGAGTAGCTTTTCTGTATTTTCATTCATATGGGCAACTATGAAATTTTTTAAATATAAAAAAGGTTTTTCTAATATCTTCATTAAAAACAAAACCACAATATTCACAACAACTTGAAATAGCTTGTTTATTTCTGAAAATATCCAATAAAATATTGTTTTAAAGATCAAGAAAACCTTATCTATTGAAAACAATATTATCGTTATAGCTATCACAATATTATAAAAATATGATCTTTTATTCCTTATTTTGAATGAATATCTTCTACTCTCCCTTAAAAGGAGTACCGCCGTTACAATAATAAAAATATAGTATTTTGAAAGAAGTATTGACATACACTTATCAGTGAATGAAATTATAACTCCGAAAAAAATAAATAAAATTAATCCTTTTTGGACTCTATCTCTATAAGTATAATAATCAATTACCTCATCTTCATATCTGTATGATATATATATGCTGATTACAATAAAAACAATACTAAATATTACATTTCCAATATTAAATATAATCATTAATACTGTACATGCAACTAAAGAAATACCAATCGGCAAAACAAATTTATATTTCTTCCATAACAATAAATTATTAAATTTGTATTTCAGAAACTGCATCAAAAAAATTCCTAGTAGTGATATCAGGAAAATACTCTCATCAACATATATATTGAAAAATATTTTTCCGACAATACACCAAATAATGAAGAATAACAATTGAAAAAATATATTATATATCGTTTTGACCTGTCTAAACCAACTCACTAGCTCCACTCACCTTTATAATCCACTTTTTCTACACCCCTAATATTAGTGACAGAATTGTCTAATGAAACATCTATCAATTTAATATCCATTCCCTTATCCCTTAATTTGGAAATGATACTGACTGATGCCTCATTCAAATATGGTGTTAAAATTAAATATGTATTCTTCTGCATAAAATCATTTTTCTTATTCTCTAAATATTTGTCAAATTTAATTTCAACAGAACAATCAATACGTGCACATAGCTCTAAAATTTTCACAAATGAATTTGTTGAAGCTTTAACTGTACTAGAATACATTGATTGCATACCTATTAGTTTTGCATTAGTCCACATTCCTGTAGGCATTCCCTCTTTAGTAGCCTTCGCAGCTAAAGCTACGCCTACTTTAATAGCATCTTCAATACACTTCTCACATATAGTGCTCCATTCAATTTCGCCACACTGTATATTCAAAATAATTATTAACTCTCTTTCAGATGTGTAATCATATTCCTTAACCATAAGCTTGTTCATCTTTAAACTAGATTTCCAATGAATATCCTTCATTCTGTCCTCAACATTATATTCTCTAACTCCTCTAACATAAAGAGGATCCTTATGTATCCACCTTTTAACTATTTCATCACCCAATAAATTTGTATTATTAAATTTGAATTTGCTGATATTTTTCACTTTAGGATATACAATTACTTCTTTATAATCTAAAATATCCTTAGTTTCTGCCGAGAATCCAAATAAATCCCCTATTGTTATCTGTATGTCCCTTATTATATATGTACCTCTTTTATTAACTAGTACATTATATTTTCTTTTTCTTCGTTCATAATTCAATATAGAATACTTGCTTGTATGATACTGATTATTGCTATTTCTTAAAATCTGTGCATTGTTGCCATACACAAAATTTAATGGTATTCTCTCTTTAATCAATATAAATGAAACAGGAAGCCATTTATTATTTTCAACCACTGTCTCAATAATCAATTCTTCACCTTCAAATATCCTATTGTTTTGTATATTTCTTGTTATTTTTAACTTTTCAAAACCCTTAATTCGTGTAACTTTTGCAATTAACATTAACAATAAAATTATACAGCATATGAAAAAAACCTGCATTAACATACCATCACCCTAAACCTCTTCTAGAGGAGCCTTAATTGAATTTAAAATATCTTCTATAATCTTTTCTGATAAATTTTTACTAATGCTGATTTCACTTTTAAGAATTAACCTATGACTTAAAACAGGAACAGACATTTCTTTAACATCTTCAGGTATAACATAATCTCTACCATTTATTGCTGCATTAGCTTGAGAAGCCTTCATAAGATTCAATGTTGCTCTAGGACTACATCCTAATTCTACATCATTATGTGTTCTTGTCTTTAAAATAATATTTAATATGTATTCTTTTATATCCTTGCTAACAAAAACTTTGTCATAATTATTTTGAACATATTCTATCTCTTCTATTGAAACAACTTCCTCAATTGAATCAAAAGGATCAGAATCTACATATCTATTCATCATTTCAATTTCTTCATTTGAATTTGGATATCCCATAGAAAGTTTGATAAAAAACCTATCTAATTGTGCCTCTGGAAGTGGAAAAGTCCCGAATTGCTCCACAGGATTCTGAGTTGCTATTACAAAGAAAGGCCTTGATAATTTAATTGTATTACCCTCTATTGTTACTTGACGTTCTGCCATGCATTCAAGCAATGCTGATTGTGTCCTTGGAGTAGCCCTATTTATCTCATCTGCTAGTATAAACTGTTTTAATAATGGTCCTTCTTTAAACTCAAATTCTTGTGTTTTTTGATTATAATAGTAGATACCTGTTAAATCAGAAGGGAGAAGATCTGGCGTAAACTGAATTCTGCTAAAACTACAATTCATTGACTTTGCCATGCTTTTAGCTAGTTTTGTTTTCCCTACCCCTGGAACATCTTCTAAAAGAACGTGCCCAGAGCAAATAAATGCAACAATAATTTTATCTATTTTATCTTCCTTCCCAACAATAACCTTGCTAATGTTTTTATTCACTTTACATTTAAAATTTTCAAACATATCAGTTTCCATATTAATTACCCCCACGCAACAATATCATTGTAAAATAATGTATATTAGAAGCACTTTCTACGACTTTATTTTACTCGTAAAAAGAAAATAATTCAAGTCTAATAATTTTTAGTTTTTAGTTTCTTACGAATATTCTAAATTTAATTTTTCTTTTAAATTCCCAGCACCTTGTTTTTCCTCTAGTACCTCCTTTCCCCTCCTAGTACCTAACAAGATACTGGTTACCAAGTTACAAATTTGTGTTAGAGACTAGAGATTGGAGACTGGAAACTGAACCAAAGTCGCTAATCACCAATCACCAAAGCAGATTGTAACTTAGTTAGAAATTTAAAGTCTAGCACCTTGTTTTTCCTCCCAGTACCTTCTTTCCCCTCCTAGTACCTAACAAGATACTGGTTACCAAGTTACAAACTATCACTTTGTTTAGTATCCAAGCATAGCTGGAACAGCTACTAACCCTATTGTTATAACTGCTGATGAAATCAATGCCCCTATTGCAGCACATAGAACTGATTTCTTAAAATCAAATTTTAAAAACGCAGCAATAGCAGTACCTGTCCAAACTCCAGTAGTAGGAAGCGGTATAGCAATAAATGTAATTAATGCTGGCTCTTTATATTTTTCAAATTTATATTTGTTTTTATTTATTTTTCTTTCTATAATGTCACAAAATTTATAAAAAATTTTATATTTCTTTAGCCATTCAAATATTTTTTCAAATAGTAGTAATATAAATGGAACAGGCAACAAGCTTCCTAAATAACTCACAACAAACACAACAAATGGATTTAAATTATACCTAAACAATCCAATAGGTATAGCTCCCCTTTGTTCAACAATAGGAACTGCTGACCAAAATATCACTATCAATATACTTTTAATTATACCCATAATTCGATTCCCCTTATATAATTTCATAGTCATTATAATTTTATAAGTCTTATAACCTATTATATAGAGCATTTGAAAATCTTTCAATAAACTTATCTAAATTCTAAAAACTTCATAATACATAATACATAAAAATCTCTAAGAACTCTTCGTCTTAGAGATTTTTGGGCTAATTTGTTTTCTCTTCCTTCTTGAAATCCAAGAAATTAATTTGCTCTGCTATTATTTCTGCATAGTATTTTCTTTCACCTTCTTGAATCTCATAACTGCCAACCTTTAATCTGCCAATAACATTAATGAGTCTACCTTTTTCTAAATGTTCAACCAAACTTTCTGCAATTCTGCCCCACAAAGCAATCTGTATAAAATCAGTTTCTTTGTCCTTGTTGATGTTCTTAAATTCTCTATCTACCGCTAAAATAAATTTTAGATATGGTATATTCTTTTCTGTTGTATGTCTTAATTCTGGTGTTTTAACTATTCTTCCAATAAGCAAAACTTTATTCATTTTATCACTCCTGACTTCATAAAATACACCTTATATATAAATTAATATCCAGTTTAATACTTTTTAAACACAGAAGTTTAGCACTTAAATATCTTTCAAGTTAGCATTAATTGTAAACTGCCATAATAGACTTTAATCCCATTTTATGTTATACTGGTATTACAGTTTAATATTATTCTTTTCTTATGCATAAAATAGTGTCGAGTAGTTTTATTTTAATACATGGCATCTTATCAAATCATACATAAGCATTATTCATAATATTATACCTATTTTGAGTTTTATTCATTTTATAATAACTTCAAATGAATTTGTTTTACTAAATCAAAAATATTAGTACTTTGTGCGGAAATATTACTCTATCTAAAGCAAAAATTCAAATTTCCACTCATAAAGCATTTGAAATAAAATAACTCAGTAAACTCGTTTTGATAAAGCAAAACATTGAGACTTTAGTTGGAGGCTCTACTCTACTTGAAATAGAAGCTTCAATCTCCCACTTGTAAAAGTGGAAGTCTTGTAAAATTGATAAATAAGCACGTTAAGTTTAAGACTCGCTCAAAACAAGAACATAAACTATCACTTTGATAGACATTCCGAAACTTAAACTTAAAACTAACTGCAAAAATATGATAAGAGGTGGTTTTATATGAAAATAATTATAATAGGTAGCGGTGCTGCAGGTTATTATTCTGCAAAGGCTGCACGTGAAAAAAATAAAGAATGTGACATTGAAATAATATCAAAAGAAACTCTCATGCCTTACTTCAAACCAATGCTGACAAGCTATTTAACTAAAGATACATCCATAGATAAATTATTTATCTCTCAACAAGAGTGGTATGAAAAAAATAATATCAATTTAAATTTAGGAAAAAATGTTGTAAAAATTAATACCAATGATAAGAATATTGTTTTAGAAGATGATACTATTATTGATTATGACAAATTGATAATTGCATCTGGTGCTCATGCATTTATGCCTCCTATTCCTGGTAAAGAAAAACTTAGAGCACTTACACTTAGAACATTAGAAAATGCAAATAAAATAAAAAATTACTTAAAATCAGCTGAAAGCATAGTAATAGTTGGAGGTGGCCTCTTAGGACTCCAAGCTGCGTATGAAATAAGTAAATTGAACCTTAAAGTTATAATTGTAGAAAGAAATCCTATACTTATGCATCGTCAATTAGATAAAACTTCATCTAAGATATTAAAATCCCTTATGGAAAATAAGAACGTTAAAGTAATAATTGGTGAATCTGTTAAAGAAGTATTGGGTTTTACAAAAGTCACTGGAGTAAAATTATCAAATAATAAATCGTTAAGATGTGATTTAGTATTATTTTCTATTGGCATAAAGCCAAATATTGATTTAATAGAAAACTCTGAAATAAAATACCACAAAGGAATTTTAGTTAATACAAGAATGGAGACTAATGTTAAAGATGTTTATGCCTGTGGTGATTGTGCAGAACTTAGTACTGCATCATATGGTAATTGGGCTGTATCCCAAAAAACAGGCGAAATTGCTGGCTCGAACGCCGCAGGAGGTAATTCTGAGTTTAACAATTTTGTACCATCATTCTTCTTCCAAGGATTTAACACAAAAATCTTTTCATGTGGTAATTTAAACAATATCGAAAGCACTCAACAAGTTAGGTTCATAGATAAAGACAGGAAGATTTTTAAAAGACTATATTTTAAACACGATGAAATTACAGGAGCAATATTGATGGGTAATACGGATAAGTCAAATGATATTGTGAATGCAATAATAAATAAGAAGACATTTAACGATATTATGAAAGAGTATACGCTCATTTAGTACTAAGGCATTTTCAAAAAAATAACTAGTCAGTATGCTAGCCTATTTTGCGAACTACTTCATCGTTGGAACCCGTTGATAGAACCTACTATCAGCGGAACCCAACTCTTTGTATTTCACAAAATATACGTCGCATCTTTGACTTGTTATTTTCTTTCAAATACCTAAAAGGCTATTTGTGAAAAATAGCCTTTTGTATATGTAATTAAACATCTTCAAAAATGACTAGTCATCATACTTGTTATTTCCTTTCAAACAAATGCCTTAAAACTCATTTGGTCTAGTATCACTAATATTGAAATAATATAATATAGAATCGATTATCCTTTCAGATGCTTTCCCATCACCATATGGATTTACTGCTGTACTCATTTTATTATAAACTTCTCTGTTATTTAGTAGCTCACTAGCACTTTTTATTATGATATCTTCAGCCGTACCAACAAGTTTAACAGTACCATACTCAACAGCTTCTTCTCTCTCTGTAACATCTCTAAATACTAAAACTGGCTTAGAAAGATATGGTGCTTCCTCTTGAAGTCCCCCTGAGTCTGTCATAACCATATAGCATTTATTCATTAAATTATGTGCTTCTCTAGTATTAATTGGTGGTAGTAAATAAACTCTTTCAATGTTTTCTAAATATTTATATACAGTATTTCTAACTATCGGATTTAAATGCACTAAAAAAACTATCTCTACTTCATTATTATTTTCAACAATTTTTCTAAGTGCTTTGCATATATTTTCTATTCCTTTTCCCCAATTTTCTCTTCTGTGTGCAGTTACCATTATTATCTTTTTATTTTCATAATCTAAATCATTCAGAATATCATTTTCAAATTTATATTTGTCTTTAACTGTATATTTGAGTGCATCAATAACTGTGTTGCCAGTAACAAATATATTTTCTTCTTTTACTCCTTCTGTTAAAAGATTTCTTTTATTCACTTCAGTAGGTGCAAAATTCAAATCTGCTATTACTCCTGTAAGTCTCCTATTCATCTCCTCTGGATATGGAGAGTATTTTTCAAAACTCCTAAGTCCCGCTTCAACATGCCCAACTTTAATTTTTTTATAAAAAGCCGATAGAGCTGCCGCAAATGTAGTAGTTGTATCACCATGAACTAAAATCATATCCGGAGTATATTCTTTGTAAATGTTCTCAAGTCCAACAAGTACTCTATTCGTTACACCTGTCAGATTCTGCTTATATTTCATTATGTCCAAGTCATAATCAGTATCAATATCAAACAATTCTAATACTTGATCTAACATCTCTCTATGCTGAGCAGTAACACATATTTTAGATTCAAAGTATTTATTTCTATCAAGCAACTTAATTAGCGGAGCCATCTTTATAGCTTCCGGTCTTGTACCAAATATTGACATTATCTTTATTCTTTTAGTTACATTCATCTTTTTCACCATCTTTGTTTATCATTAAAAATTCACTCTTTTTTCTGTGACAAAATAGCATTTATCTCTCCCCCTAACAGTATAACAACTGAAGTTATAAATAGCCATACCATAAGTACAATTATTGCACCAATTCCACCATAAATTCCCGAATAATTATTAAAATTATTTACATAAAAAGCAAATGCCATAGATGACAGCAACCATCCTAATGTACAAAATGTTGCCCCAGGCATGACTTCATGCCAATCAAGCTTTTTACACGGCGTTAAGTGATACAATGCTGCAAATGCAAATATCATTAATACAATTGCACCTATATACCTTAATATATTCCAATTAATTTTAAAATTAATCGACAATCCTAACTTGGTTACCATCATATTGCCTATCATTTCACCAAATACTAATAATGATATTGAAAAAATTATTATAAATGTCAATGCAAACATACACAAAACCGATATAATGACAACCATCCAGTATGGTCTTTTTTCTTCTCTATTGTAAGCTTTATTCAATCCTTTAATTACAGCTCTAAAACCACTTGAACCAACCCAAATCGTAACTATCGCACTAAATGATAGTAAATTTCCATTTCTTGAATCTACTATTTCTATTACTGTACTTGTTATCAAATCAAAAGCATTAGTAGGTAAAACCGTCCTCAACATAGATAATACATCACTACTATTAACTGAAGAATATCCCACTATAGTAAGCAAAAAAATCAAAAACGGGAAAAAAGATAATATTAAACTATATGCAAGTTGAGAAGCTAATGCAATAATATCATCTTCAAAAAACTTTCTACCGAGAATTTTCAAATCATCAATCATATCTTTATTCTCCAATCACTGATTAACAAATTTACTAGAGTATATAATTTTCTAAACAAAATGTGAATTCTTATACTTATATTTATATTAATTGTAAAATTCTCCAAACCGCATAATATTCTAGCAAAAAAAATATAAATCTTATATACTTGCAAAATTCTTAAAACCGTATAATTCTCTAAACCAAAATATGAATTTTATAGCCTGACAAATAAAAAATGCATTACCACAAATTATAATATTCAAATTTTACTAAATATATGTAATTAGTATTATACAACAAAGTAAAAAGTATTACAAAAAAATTAAGTTGTTAATACAAAACATATTAACAACTTAATTTTTATCAATAATACTACTCTAACTATAATGCAGGTTTTAAAAAACCATTTCCTTGGACTTCAGAAGCATCTACTACAGAAACCAATGCCTTACTATCTATTTTATCAATAATAGCTTTAGCCCTTGTCAATTCCCTTAATGTAACAATGCAATATAATATCTTCTTTTTATCCCCTGTATATGCACCTTCAGCATCTAAAAAAGTTACGCCTCTTCCAATTTTATTCATTATTTCAGTTGAAATCTCTTTTTCCTTAGATGTTATAGCCATAATCATCTTCTTTTGTTCAAAACCAACAATAACCCTATCAATTACCAAAGACTTAATGTACATCAATAGTACTGTATATAATGTTAGTTTTAAATTAGTAACAAATACTCCAAGTAAAACTATTGTACCATTAAGAACAAAATATAGCGTCGACATTTTAGCTCCATTTTTATTTCTTATTATCACAGCTATAATATCCGTTCCACCTTGTGAAGCTCTATTCTTAAAAATAATTCCCATACCAATACCACTTATTATAGCACCAAAAATAGTCGATATAACAATATCATCAACCTTTAAAAATCCTACAATGTTTCTTGTTATTATCAAGAATCCTGACATGGTAAGCATTCCTAGAATACTAAAAAGTACAAAATCCTTATCAACTTTCTTAACCCCGATTATGAATATGGGAATATTTAATATAAATACCCAATATCCTGATGGGACACTAGTAACATATTGGAATAATAATGAAATCCCTGCAATTCCACCACTCAATAATTTATGAGGTGCTATAAAAGCATTAATACCAATTGCATAAAGCAAACTTCCTAATGAAACAAGTAAACTTCTTTTGATAATATTATTATTTTCCATTTTATTTCTCCTTTATTATTAATTATGAATATAAAATACATTGAACATATCTAAGGCATAGTGAATTCGTTTTGTTAAAGCAAAACTTTGACTTGTTATTTTCTTTCAAATGCCTTACTTTCATATTCCTAAATCTTAATATAAAACGGAAAATAATGTATCAATATCCTATTCAAAGGTATATTACCCTTTGAAAAAAGATAAAGTATTATGGCTCTCATCACATATTCCTCCCCTCCGAAAGACTTGCGAAGAGCAACAGGCAGGTCTCCTGACTCATGATTCATCCTCCTTCTACCCTTCCCAGCAAATAGCCAGTGGTATACTTAGAATTCGTCATCATTCACAGTAGCGGGGGCTGTAGTGGATTTTCACCACTTTCCCTTTTCATTCTAAAAAGAACACCTGTCACCTACTTTTTTAGTTTTCTTCACACACAGGATTATATAAGCATTACTTATATTGGTCAAATCTATATATCTTTAAATTCTATTGTATAAGCAAATTATCTCAATATATTTCTGCTTTATTTCAATTTACTCATGACATTACAGTCCATTTAGTTCCAATCATTAAATACAACCCATTATTGGATTAATCCAATAATGGGTTGTATTGCTTCTATCCTACTTGACTGCCATTTGGCAATTTACCCTGAATTCCTGCTAAAACAAGCTTACTATCATCATTAGTATATGCTGCAAGTATCATTCCTTGTGACAATTCTCCTCTTAATTTCACAGGTTTAAGATTTGCTACAAGAATAACTTGTTTACCAATCAAATCTTCTGGTTTATAATGCTGTGCTATTCCTGAAACTACCTGTCTGATTTCTCCACCCAAATCAACTTTCAATTTAAGTAGCTTTTTAGCTTTTTTAATAGGTTCACACTCCAAAACGGTAACTACTCTTAAATCTATTTTATCAAAATCATCTATTGTTATTTCATCTTTGATTGGAATCATTTCTTGCTTTTCTTCATCATTTGCAGCAGCCGCAGCCTTTCTCTGTTCTTCGGCTATTTTTTCAAACTCTGCTAATTTCTTTTCAACATCGATTCTTGGGAATATAACCCCCTTTTTCTCAACTTTAGTACCTGCCTTTGTTCCATCAAAGGATACAAGACTATCCCACGAAGTTAAGTCTATATTTAATTGCTCATTTATTTTTTCACTAGTCTCTGGCAAGAATGGTGAAACTAATACTGATATAAATCTCAAAGATTCTGATAAATTGTAAAGTACAGTAGAAAGCCTATCTTTTTTGCTTTCGTCCTTACCAAGAATCCATGGCTCTGTTTCATCTATATATTTATTTGTTCTTCTTATAAGTGTCCAAATATGGTCAAGTGCATAAGGTATCTTTAAATCATCTATTTCTTTTTCAACTTTAGAAGGAGTTTCTAATGCTAATTTTATAAGTTCATCATCAACAGCTTCCTTTACATTAGGTGCAGGCATTTCTCCTCCAAAGTACTTAGAAATCATAGTAACTGTTCTTGAAAGAAGATTTCCTAAATCATTTGCAAGGTCTGAATTAGTTTTTTTGATAAATATTTCATTACTAAATATTCCATCAGAACCAAATGGAATCTCGTGAAGTAAATAATATCTAACTGCATCTACTCCAAAATGCTCTACAAGCACTTCTGGATCAACAATATTTCCTTTTGATTTAGACATTTTACCCCCCTCAAGCATAAGCCATCCATGACCAAATACTTGCTTAGGAAGTGGTAATTCAAGTGCCATTAACATAATTGGCCAATATATTGTATGGAATCTTAAAATGTCCTTACCAATAAGGTGTACATCTGCTGGCCAATATTTTTCCATTAATGCTGGCTCATCATTTAAATATCCTAATGCTGTAATATAGTTTGAAAGTGCATCTATCCAAACATAAACAACATGATCAGTATCAAATTCAACAGGAATACCCCAATTAAAAGATGTCCTAGAAACACATAAATCTTGAAGTCCTGGTCTTAAGAAATTATTGAGCATTTCATTTTTTCTTGTTTCTGGTTGAATAAAATCTGGGTGTGTTTCAATATATTCAATTAATCTATCTGCATATTTGCTCATTTTAAAGAAATATGCTTCTTCCTTAGCTTTCTCCACTGGTCTTCCACAATCAGGACATTTTCCATCTACCAGTTGTGATTCAGTGAAGAATGACTCACAAGGAGTGCAATACCATCCTTCATATTCTCCTTTGTATATATCTCCCTTGTCATATAGTTTCTTAAAAATTTTTTTGACTGATTCTTCATGATAATTGTCAGTAGTTCTTATGAATTTATCATAGCTAATATTCATTAATTTCCACAGTTCCTTAATTCCAGCTACAATTTCATCAACATATTGTTTTGGAGTTACTCCCTTTTCCTCCGCTATTCTTTGAATTTTTTGTCCATGCTCGTCGCTCCCAGTTAAAAACATTACATCATAACCAGTGAGTCTCTTAAATCTTGCAACAGCGTCAGCCGCAACAGTTGTATAAGTATTACCAATGTGAAGTTTTGCCGATGGATAATAAATAGGTGTCGTAATATAATACGGTTTCTTGTTCATTAAAATTCCTTCCTTTCTTTTTATAGATTCAAACTTTACAGATATAAAATTTAACACTTTGATATTTGCAAAAGTTAATTTGTAAACTAAAAACATTAATAAAAAACAAACGCCTCCAAGCCAAATCTTGCTTAGAGGCGAATATACGCGTTACCACTCTAATTCTTCCCTACCTCACGATAAGGAACTCATTAAGTGACTCTCAACCTAAATAGAAAGGTCAATTTATCACTTTGCAATATAACGGTTGCAAATCCGTACTGCTCTACTACCACTTCAAACAGTATGCTCCAAGGCCATGTTCGTAAACTTCCATATCGCCAGCTTTCACCTGACCTGGCTCTCTTTAGATACTTTCATTTACTACTCTTCTCTTCAACGCATTTACTCCACTCATACTTAACACTCATGCTTAAAGTCTTTTTATTTACTAATAATATTATTATAGTTAACAGTCTCTGTCAATATTATTGTTAAATCAAACATAATTTATTCTATTTATTCTTTATTTCAATATATCTAGCTTTTACGCTTTTCAAATCTTGCCAAAAAAATTTTTTCTTGCTCTCATCCCTTAGTAATGCAGCTGGATGAAATGTTGCCATCATATAAACTCCTTTTCTTTTAATCCATTGTCCTCTATTTCTTGTTATTCTCCATTCTTTACTTATAACATATCTCATTGCAACAGAACCTAAACATACAATTATCTTTGGTTTTATTAGTGCTGCTTGATTTCTTAGGTAAGGTAAACACGCATATGCTTCCTCTTCTTTAGGATTTCTGTTTTTAGGAGGTCTACATTTACATATATTGCATATATAATAATCTTCTTCTCTTGTTAGTTCTAGTGCTGTAAGTGCTTTATTAAGAAGTTGACCTGCTTTTCCAACAAAAGGAACTCCCGTTCTATCTTCATCTCCTCCAGGCGCCTCTCCAATAAACATAATATCTGCATTAATATTTCCCTCTCCAAAAACCATTTTATTTCTATTTTTACACAACTCGCATTTGCTACAATTTAAACATTCATCGTATAATTCTTTCCATTGAAACACACTTTCACCTCATTTCTTACATCATATCATTGAGATAATTTTACCACATTTCCCATTATAGCAAAAAAAATTTCATCTATTTTCCCAATTGTATAAATTGAGGCATATGTTATTAATATAAACATCTATTTTTTGAGGTGATTAACATGAAAAATAAAAAAGAAGACAACTTCAAAAAAGCTTATATTGAGCTTTTGACTAAACTCCAAACAGCTGTAAACAATATAAATGCTTCTGATTATAGCAAAAAGTCACTGGGGAGATTTAAAGAAAAGGTTGAAAAAATCGTTTATGAAGCAAACGAATATATTAAGAATTGACATACAATAAAAAAATAAAGAGGCCTGCAAAATGCCTCTTTATACTTTTAATTAAACATAACTCTTGCCAAAGTTACCGCCATAATAATCGCAGTAATATCAGCAAAAATAGCGGCCCACAAAGTATGTCTTATTTTTTTTATATTAACGGCTCCATAATATACAGTTAACGTATAAAAGATAGTTTCAGTAGACCCCATTATAATTGAAGCAACAAGCCCAATATAAGTATCTGCACCATATTTATTTAGTATATCAGTAAAAACACCTAAAGCTCCACTACCTGATAATGGCTTAATTAAAACCAGTGGTAGTATTTCGGAAGGTAGTCCAATTATTTGAGATATGGGCTTCATTATATTGATAAATCCATCTAATATTTTAGATTCTCTAAGAACAGAAACTGCTAAAAGCATTGCAAGAAGATATGGAAATATCTTAAGGCAAATTTTAAGTCCTTCTTTTGCTCCCTCAATGAAACATTCGTAAACTTTTACACCTTTAAATATACCATATGTAATAATAGCTACAACAATCAAAGGTATAATTGCTATTATTAAATATTCATGTACTAATTTTATCATTTTATCAATACACCTCATTCTTAGAAAAATCTGCTTAATATTTTACTAACGAGCACTCCTACTATAGCAGCTGTTCCTGTAGCAATTATTGCAGGTATAATTATCATTCCTGGGTTTTTAGATCCACTTGCTGCTCTTATTGAAATTACGGTAGTAGGCACAAATTGAATACAAGCTGCATTAAGAACTAAAAATAGTGCCATATCATCTGTTGCAGTATCTTTTTTAGGATTCAACTTATTCATTTCCTCAATCGCTTTTATTCCAAATGGAGTTGCTGCATTAGAAATTCCCATCATATTTGCAGTTAAATTCATAACAATAGCTCCCATAGCTTTACTATCTTTTCCCTCTTTCTTAAATATCATATTCAATATTGGACGTAATATCTTTGCAATTTTTTCAGTCAGTCCACTTTCTTCTGCTATTTTCATAACGCCACACCACAAACACATCATACCTATTAACTTAATAATCAATTCAACTGTTGATTCAGTGGACATAACCATTGCCTTTGTTATACCTTCTCCATTTCCAGTTAAAATCCCTACGATTATTCCTGATGCCAATATCAAAAACCAAATAATATTCATCATAATGTATAAGTATCCCCCTTGATTCAGTTTGCCAAAGTACTAGACATACTACATTTATACATGTTAATGTTAAAATATATACCTAAGCTCAAACTTAATCTTAAATTCAAACTTATACTTAATATATATACCCATTTTTATAATCATATTACTAATACCACTTTGAATTACATACAAAACAAAAGTCCACAAACATCATTTTTATAAATAACGTTTGTGGACTTTTTTAAAATCACTCAAATTGTTTAATCTATATATATGTCAGAAAATTCTATATTTATCTTCTCAACATTTGCATACTCATCATAAGCTTTATCTTTACATATAATTTTACTTTCAAATTCACGTACTGGTAATTCAATTATGAATTCACTTCCATTTCCATATTCACTATTTACCTCTATTGTACCTGCATGCATTTCTACAAAAGCCTTTACCATAGATAACCCTATACCACTACCCTCATTTTTTCTTGAAAGCGATTTATCCACCTGAACAAACCGCTCGAATATTTTATCTTGCTTATCCTTTGGTATACCTATACCAGTATCTTTTACAGAAATTCGCACCTTGTCCCCTAAGTCGGTAAATGTTACCCTTATCTCATCACCAGCTTCAGTAAATTTAATAGCATTCGATAAAAGATTCAATACTATTCTTTCAATTTTATCTGGATCAACACACATATATTTTTCTTCAACGTTCGTGTCAAAAATCAAATTTATGCCCTTGCTTTCTGAATATCCAACAACAGATAATGTAATATTTTCAATTACGTTAACTAAGTTATACTTACCAAAATTCATACTTAAATATCCAGCATCTATTTTTGTAATATCAATAAGATTGTTTACCAATCTCAGCAATCTATAACAATTATGCTTTAGTGTTCTTATATAACTTGATATCTTGCCCTGATTAAATTCATAACTGCCATTAGATTTCTTTTCAACTAATTGTATTATTCCAAGAATAACATTTAATGGTGTTCTAAGCTCATGCGATATATTTGTAAAAAATTCCGTTTTAGCCTTATCATACTCTTTCGATTTTTCAAGAAGTAAAGTTTTTTCTTTAATCTTTTCCTTTAATACCTGTATTTTTTTTCTTTCTGATATATCTCTAGAAACATTTAACACAACTTTTTCACCCTTATATGGTACTAATGCATGTTTTGTCTCAATAATAATCTCTTTATTATCGCTTTTCCTAATATATCTTTTTTCAATCACAGGTACAACACCATTTCTGTACAAAATATCATTTTCCTGTTCAATCAAAGCAACATCATAAGCACTCAACACCAAAAAATCACTTACCCTTTTTCCTACAATATCACTCGGTTTTGAAGCACCTAAAAGCTCAGCTGCAGCTTTATTTGCATACACAATACAATTATTATTTAATAATACCAAACTATCAGGAATCAACTCTAACAAATTACTGTAAATTACAAAATTTTCATGCATACTAGATTCCAATTTATTATATTCTTTGTCACTACTATCTAGCAAATCATGCTCCAGTTCCTTCAATAAAGCATCATGGTTAATCATCTCAATATTGTCAAACACTTTATCCACTCTTAAAAGAAATTCATATTTTTCAGTTTGTTTAACAAGCATATCTACAAATTTTAAATATGCATTTTTGAAAATTTTCTCAATTTTCACTAAACTATCATGCTCAATACTAGAGGATATTGTATAGCAAAGCTTAAACATACCTCTTAATATTTCATTATAATCATTATCATTTCCACCATATTCATCATAACCTATAACAATATCATTTATCTTTAGTACTGTGTACTTAACAAGTTCAGCTATAAAATCAGCAAAAGTTATACTTTCTTTTAAATGTTTTTTATCACTGTCATATAGCAAAGATTCTAGTACTTCATCCGTGATAAATTTCTCATTTTCTTTCAATGCACCATAATTCACCATCAGCTTCACCCTTTTATCATATAAATAGAAACCATTTATTTTTACACCTTGTCAATACAAAAATTATTATGTCTATTTATACTTCCATAGCATTATAATACATTATTTATTAATATTTGTAAACACCTGTACAAATACCCACTTATATTCAATATTATACATTCCTTGTGATTGCAGCCATTTCTAGCTTTAAAATCATACTATAATAACATTTTTACATTTATTTCTTTTTGCTATTCTAAATAATTTATTCATGATCTCATCTGATGGCGAATATGAGTTTATTAAATGGTTTCTTACTCCAATAGGTCTATATTTTATAAGCTTATACCTTATATCAGGATTTATTGATGCTATCATATTGCTAATTTCAAATACATTTTTTTCATTATCTAAAATATCTGGAACAATAACCGTTCTCACTTCATATAATTTATTTATTTTCCCTAAATATTTTAAATTTTTCAAAACAATATCATTCGATTTTCCAGTAAGCTTATAATGTTCTTTAACATCAAATGCCTTTACATCTAGCATAACTTTATCAATAACTTCGACCAATTTTTCGTTTTCATAAAAAGGCATAGAGCCATTAGTATCCAGAAAAACAGTCAATCCAAGACTTTTAACTTTCTCGCACACAGAAGTCAATAATTCAAGCTGTCTTGTACATTCTCCTCCTGAAATTGTTACTCCCGAAATAAATGCCTTTGTCTTTTTTATCTCATCAACAATATCTTCAACACTCATTTTCTGAACTTTAGGCGAACTATCTCTAGGACATATTTCTAAACACTTACCACATTTATGACACTTATTCTTATCCCAAACAACATTTCCTTCCATAATTTTAAGTGCTTCATATGGACATTCCTTTACACATATACCACAGTTATTACATATATTGATGGTTTCAGGATTATGACAGTAAAGGCAATTAAAATTGCATCCCTGAAGAAAAATAGAAGTTCTATTTCCCGGCCCATCCACAGAACTGAAAGGAAGTATTTTATTAACCAATCCATCAATCATACTTTTCTTACCTTTCTACTTAATATACCTTGATTTTTTACAGATCCCAATCCTAACTCAACAGTATCTCGTAGTACTTGCTCTCCTCTTTCTAATTTTTCCATTTCAGACCTTTTTACAAGATATCCAGTTATTCTTATAACATCAGAATCAGAAGCATAAAACGAAATATACCTCATATTTTCTTTAAATGCACCCTTAATTATATCTAAAACATATTGTGGATTATTCTTAGCTGTCTTTTCAAAAGCAAACACATCACCTATTCCCGATGGAAAAAATTTATGAAACTTAGATGATTGCAATAAATGTTTATAAAGCTCAGGTTCTTCCCCTATAGGTATCCTGCATCCTGGACTAATACCTTCATCAGAATCTATGCCAACTTGTGCATGAAGAAGAAATTTTCCATTTGAAAACTTGCAATATTCATTGTAGTGCTTATTAACTTCTTCATAAAGTCTTTCTATAATTTCTAGTCCAATATTGTCAGCCATTTCGCTATGTCCAAATCTATCTTCTAATCTATCCGAATCAATAAAATGATTTACACACTCTGCAAGTCCAAACATACCAAACATAGCAGTAAATCTATCTTTACTAATCAAGCCTTCTTTTACCAAGAAACTACCTTCAAAAAAGTTACTCTCCTCCACTAGAAATTTAATTCTTTCATCCATATAACTTGCCATTCTTTCAACTGCATCTGGAAGCAATACATTCAAAAACTCTTTTTTATATTTTGTCTTCTTAGCCAACCCTGCAAGATTCAATCTAACTAATGTAAAGCTCCCCCCACCTATAGGAAGGCCATTATAACAACTAGCAATAGCATATTCAGTCCCAAACTCATTCTCAAAAATTTCATTATTAGCAAAACTAGGTTTTGCTGTAGCAAAAGCCGTATTAATTGCACTAATAGCAAAACTATCAGGTGTATTTTTACTATACTTAAGCGATATATTTGGAATAGAAGTTTGAATTTCTCTTTGAATGTCTAATATCATTCTTCCCGCTTTTGTATCTAAAGGACCAATGTTCGCATGACAAAATGAATCTGTTATAGTCCTATCTATATGAATTAAAAACAATTTAATTGCATTGTAAGCTTCCTTTTCATCATTAATAAAAGGTTCCAACAAATAATCTATATTCCCTATATAAACAGGGAAAGATGTAATAGAAGGTACATGTTTATATAATATGAGCAAATTATTTGTAGCTTCCCATATATTCTTTGGAGCACTAAGTTCTAAAAATTTGCTACCATTCTTCATAAATCTTGCATAATCAGGCACAACATATCTAGGTCTATAAGGTGCATTTCCCTCAAAAAGATCACATATTATACCCTCATCCCTATACTGCTGAACATTTTTAGTTATATTCAATACATTCAAAGAATTTTCTGCCTTTCTTGCAAGCTCTAAAACCTTTTGTTGATAAGTAATTTTTCTACTTTTTATAATCTCCATATTTTCCTCATCCCCCTGGGGTGTAAATTTTTCCAATGAAACTTCCAAAACTTTTTTATTCATTTGTCTGTATTTTTTGATTTTTTTCTAGTATAATAATATCGTGATTACATTACAATTATATCACAACTTTTTAGGGGGGATAATATGAAAAAAGGGAAGATTCTATTTGAAAATTTAGGAACATGGATTATTGTTGCTATGTTCTTAGGAATTATAGTTGGAGGAGTAATGGGAAAAAATGCATCAATATTTGCACCACTTGGTGATATATTCATGACTCTTTTAAAAATGGTAGTAATACCTCTTGTAACATTTTCTATCATTACTGGTGCTGCTTCAATTGGCAACTCCAAATCTGCAGGTAAGATAGGTATAGCAACTTTTGTATATTACCTATCTACAACCGCTGTTGCCGTAGTTGTTGCATTAATACTAGGTCAATTATTTAAACCTGGTACTGGTTTACCTATGGAGCAAATTAAATCAATATTCTCAAACGAATACGCTAATAAAGGTACTGTACCTGGCTTTTGGGAAACAATTAAAGGAATAATACCCGCAAATCCAATAGCTTCACTCGTTCAAGGAAATATTTTGCAAATTTTATTCTTCAGCTTATTCTTTGGATTTGGAATTGCTTCTTTAAAAGAAGAACAAAAAGAATTACTTACAAAAGTTTTTAATGCTATCACAGATGCACTAATTTTTGTTATTATGAAAATCATGTATATTGCTCCAATAGGTGTATTTGCACTAATGGCCGATGCAGTAGGCACATTTGGATATAATATATTAGGTCTACTTGTGAAATTATTGGTTATTTATGTTATAGGATTATTACTTCAAGCATTTGGAGTATATTCTCTTGCTCTGAAACTATTTAGTAAAACACCTGTTAAAAAGTTTTTCTCCAAAATATATAAAGTTCAATTGTTTGCATTATCAACTTCATCTTCTATGGCAACTCTTCCAATAAACATGGAAACATGTGAAGAAGAATTAAATGTATCAAAAGAAACAACTTCATTTGTTCTACCACTCGGTGCAACAATAAATATGGATGGTAATGCAATATATTATGCACTAGTAGCTTGTTTCTTTGCCCAAATGTTTGGTATAAAGCTTGGAATGGCTCAATACTTAGCAATTATATTCACTGCAACAGTCGGTTCTATTGGTCAAGCCGGTGTACCTGGTCCTTCATTATTAGTTGTTGCAGTATTGCTTTCAGCAAACATACCAATAGTAGGATTACCTCTTTTATTTGGAGTTGACAGATTGTTCGATATGATGAGAACAGCAGTAAATGTTACTGGAGATGCCTCTTGTGCGGTAATAGTCGACAGATTAAAAGAATAATTATATATGCTCTAAAAGAAACTCCATAATGTCGTTGATGGAGTTTCTTTTCTATTCTATATTGCTTGTCTTTTTATTATTGGTATGATTTTAACACCTAATACTGCAGTCAATATGCATTTTGCTATATCTCCTGGAATAAATATTAACATTCCTATTTTAAGCGCTTTCGCTACTGAAATACCCACTCCTGAAACATCTTTCAAAATTATATATAAATATGGAACACCTATAGCATAAATCACTACCATACCAGTTAATGACGCTATAAATAATCTTGTAAAATTAACCACTTTAGTTGTTTCTGATATTTTGCCTATAATATAAGCACCTACTATAAATCCTATAAGATACCCAAATGATGGCGTAAACACAGTAGAAATTCCTCCAGTTCCCCCTGCAAATATAGGTAATCCAACAAGTCCTAGAAATACATAAACCATTTGTGATAAAGCACCTAATCTTGAGCCTAATATCACACCAGCTAACGCTGTAAAAAGAACCTGTAATGTAATAGGTGCAGGACCTATTGGTATTTGAATAAATGCCCCCACGGCAGTTAAAGCCGCAAATAGCGATACAAGAACCATGTCTTTGGTATTGATTTTCACGTTTAAATTCCCCCTTAATCGTAAATAAATTTATATTGTAAACCATATACGCGATTAAAGTTTACAATATGAATATTATAACATAAGAAAATATTTGTCAATATACAAACAAATATTTTCTTATAAACAACAAACCCAAATTAAAGAACCTTAATTAGAGAATATTGAATAAGGAATAGAGAATAGTAAAAGTTGGGGCTGTCGCACTAAATAATTAGTACGTAGCTCCTTTTTTATAAGAAATTAACAGTAAGCAAAATAAGCCCTCCTTATTCGGCTTACGCCCCACCAGTTTGCTGTCTACGCTTAGCCCTTTGGGTCACCCCAAACAACTTAAGACTCGCTAATGACTGTTGGTTAAACTTTGTCATACAGGACTCCCACCTGCTATACATCACGCCCTTTGCTTGGCGCACGGTCTGACCCCTTAGCGAGGGAGCCTGGAGGGCGGTTGCGACCGAGCTTGCTTTTCTGGTTGCTAATTAATTTGTTTTCCTTTAGTCCATAATTCATACTCACTAATATCCGCTTCATCGTTCCAACTAATTCCATATCCTCCAACGTCAACCTTTGCCATACTGAATATTATTTTATCCTTTAATATCTCAAACTCTTCAATATTCAACCATGGTTTCATATCATATTTTTTAACAATATTGTTTTCGAAAGTTACTATCACTATATAATCTTCTTCTACTTTTACATCTTTTATTTTAGGTATTTTAATTTTCATACAAAACACCTCCTACTTCAACCCATCTAATTTTTTAAATACTTTCTTTTCCCAAATTTTCATAAGTTCATTTTGATGTAGCTCAGCCCATTCTCTTATTAATTTTACAGCTCTATTAGGCAAATCTCCTTCCGTCATTTCCAGTGTGTTTATATCAAATACTCCATTATATTCCCCATAAATAGCATGAAAATGTGGTGGTAGATGATCGTTGAAATACATTTTAATGATTATTCCGTAAAATCTTGTTATTATTGGCATTCTTTTTTCCTCCAAAAACTAATCTTAATATTTTTATTTTCATGTCACCATTTCTCTCTTTACTTATTATTATATCTTAATTTTTGTTGCATTTTCACTATCTTTTAAAAAGTATTTATATTTTTTATTAATACAAATTCTACAACAACATAAAACATCAAAAATAGGATACCCGGTTCCAATGGAATATTGGAATCAAGCATCCATATGTGCATGAATTTTAATTAAATTACCTATCCACTTGATATGTATCAGTATATTATTCTGGTAATTAGAAAATTTTGCACCCCTGGGGTGAAGATACTAATACTATGGTGCTATAACACCTTTAAATATCAAAACAATAGCGACAATTGCTGCGATAACAATGCCTGCCGATATCATCTTTTCGCCACCAGTCAATTCACCTCTATCCGCTTCCTTCTTTGACAAGTAATAGAAATAAATTCCCGGTGCATAAAGCACTGTACACATCAATAAATAATCCAATCCAGCTGCATATATCAACCAAATAGCATATATTGAAGCTATCAGTGCTATTAATTTATCTTTTCCTCTGTTTTCAGGCTCAACACTATAAGCTCCCTCATCCAAAGTAACCTTGTATCCATATAAAGCACTAAACAAATATGGAATTAATATAGCAGTACTTGCCATATAATATATAGCTTGGTATGTACCGGATGAAAATAGAGTTACAATTAAGAAAAACTGAATCAATCCATTAGTAGCCCATAATGATGTCACTGGAGTACCTTTTTCATTCTCTTTAGCAAACACTTTAGGAAATACACCATCTTTTGCTGCAACATATGGTATTTCTGTTGATAACAACGTCCACCCAAGCATTGCTCCTAATAGCGAAATAATCAATCCTATATTTATTAAAGCAGCACCCCATTTTCCTACCATTGCCTCCATTACGTATGCCATTGATGGGTTCTTTAGTTTAGCTAATTCAGGTCTTTTCAGAATACCTACTGATAGTAATGATATTAACACATAAATAGCCAATGTACCTATAAGCCCTATAACAGTAGCCTTTCCAACATCTCTTTTGTCTTTTGCTCTTCCCGAAACAACAACAGCTCCTTCTACTCCTATAAATACCCATAAAGTAACTAACATGATGTTTTTAACTTGACTTACAACGCTTCCCAAATCGGAACTACCCCAAAATTCAAATTTAAAATTATTAATGTTGAATGTTATAATACCAAAGACAATAAATATTATTATTGGTATTAACTTTGCAATTGTAGTTACCACATTAATAATAGCTGCTTCTTTTACTCCATTTAATATCAGAGTATGCATTAACCAAAGCAATACAGATGCACACACAATTGAAACTAAATTGTTGCCATTTTCAAATATTGGGAAAAAATATCCCAATGCACCGAACAAAAGAGTAGCATATGCAACATTCCCTAAAAGAGCACTAAGCCAATAACCCCATGCAGAATTAAATCCTGAAAAACTTCCAAATCCCTCTTTCGCATAACTATAAATCCCACCTACTAACTTTGGCTTTCTCAATGACAAGTTCTGATAAACAAGTGCCAAAGAAATAATACCAATACCTGTAACAATCCATCCTATTATCACTCCTCCACTACCCGCACTAGCCGCCATATCAGATGGCAAATTAAATACTCCTCCACCTATCATAGAACCAACAATCAATGCAATAAGTACACCTAATCCTAATTTGTTTTCATTTTTCATATCAACTCAACCCTTTTTCATTTGTCAATTAGGCACTTGAAAGGAATTAACAAGTCAAATATGTCACGTATATTTTGTATCAAACAAGCAGAAACAAGTTCCTCTATGATAGTGGAACTATCGTAGAATTTCAGTGTTTCAACACAATACACGATACGAAATAAGCTAACATACTGACTAGCTATTCTTTTAAAGATGCCTTATACAAGTTTTAGAACTCTATAATTTCTGAGAAAATACGAGTTCCAAAACTTATTAAGTATACAATTATAGTATCCATAATTCTTATATATATTCTTGTTGGCTCGTGTTAAATTTTACTAAACATCATTCCTTTTTTATTCAAATATTCACTAATACGACTGTGGTTTAAAATTTCTTAATCTAAGAGCATTTGAAACTACTGAAACCGAGCTCAAACTCATTGCCGCTGCCGCAATCATAGGATTTAGTAATGGTCCTCCAAATATATGCAATACTCCCATAGCTATTGGAATTCCCAAAATATTATAACCAAATGCCCAGAAAAGAAATACTTTTGAAATCATTACTTACACCTACTTTCCTATAAGTTTTGTTAGTACTTTCATAATTTCATCAATCTTTTCTTCACCCTCATCATTTAAAAATGCCTCTCTAACACAATGGTTCAAATGCTGTTTTAAAATCAACATATTTGCTTTTTTTAGTAAAGATTGTGCTGCAATTATTTGATTCGAGATATCAATACAATATCTTCCATCATCAATCATTTTTATTATTCCTTCAATTTGACCTTTTGAAGTCTTTAATGCTTGAACTGCTTGCTTTTTCTCTTCATTCATTTTATATTACCTCCCCTCCCCCGTATAGGGGGTATATTTCAATTAAAACACATAAGTACATTCTTGTCAATTCTAAATCTATACATTATTTTTTCTTTTAATGAATTTATTATTCGTGCTATCAGTACTCATGATTGTGATTATCAGACTTTTAGTATATAATTATAGAGACAAATCTTATTATAAAAAGAGGTGATTATATGAAAAAATTAATAGGAATTTTATTGTTAGCTATAATAAGTTTTTTTATTGGCATCATTATAAACTATTTTAAAATTAGCAACTATGTTTCCTTTGCTGCTATTATTCTTATCAATACTTTTGGAATAATATTAATTTATTATATTGAAAATAAAAAAAGAGTCAGTTCACTAGATAATTCAGA
Source organism: Clostridium tepidiprofundi DSM 19306 (assembly GCF_001594005.1). GTDB lineage: Bacteria > Bacillota > Clostridia > Clostridiales > Clostridiaceae > Clostridium_AC > Clostridium_AC tepidiprofundi. The sequence goes on from NZ_LTBA01000003.1 coordinate 83,905, forward strand.
TAAACCATTACTTGTTACAAATGAATGTTCTGATAATAGTATAGCTAATGTAGCTTTATCATTAGCAGATAGTAGTAAAAACATGTATTTAACTACAAATGACCTGAGTAAACTCTCTGACAAAATTTATAATGCTTCTAAAGAAGTTTTAAACCGTATTGAAATTGATAATTCTAATATTACATCTATTGATAAAGAAATTCATAAAATTTCTGTAGAAATTAATGAAATAAATAATGTTATAAAATTCACTCAAGAATTTTCTAAAGATAATATTCAAACTGTAAAGAAAGAAGAAATTGTATTAAACGACGTGCGTAAAAACATGCAGGAACTTGTTAATTTTTTTAAAAATTTCTTATATGTCACAGAAAACTTGCAAACCTCTTCGCAAGAAATACATAATATAATCTCATACATTGAAAATATCGCCAATAAAACAAACTTACTTTCTCTTAATGCTAGTATTGAAGCGGCTAGAGCAGGTGAACACGGAAAAGGTTTTGCAGTAGTAGCCACTGAAATAAAAAAATTAGCAGATCAATCAAAACAGTTCAGTTCGAATATTAATGTTAAACTGCAAAATATCGAAGAAAATATAGATAGGCTAAACAGCATTTCTCATTTAACAGAATCAAAAATAAATATAACAAATGATGCACTAAACAATGTCAACAACACTTTAATAAACATAGCTAATTCTTCACATATACTTGATAACAAGATAAAAAATATTATTCAAAAATATTCTACAATAATCGAATCTATTGAAAATGTTATCAATAATAATGAATTTCTTATGGAGTCTAATGGAGAAACTGTCAATTTAATGCAAGAATTTGCAGCTGATATTGATGTTCAATGGAATATATTAAATAGTTTTAAAAACATAACTGAAAATATATCAAATGTGTCTAACCAATTTTTAGACTACTATTTAGATGAAGAAATCAATAAAAAATTAATGGATATTGCTCTTCAAATAATAAACAGCAATCCTGACATGAGTAAAACAGGTTTAAAAACTTTATGCAATCAGTTAGGAATAGATGGTTTGTACTATGCTAACAATGATGGAATATTTGAATATTGTACAGTAAAAGAAGCTTGTGGTCTTAATATTTTTCAATTAGATAAAAGATATAAAGAATTTATGAGAAGTGAAAAAAATGTTAGAATTTACCCTCTAACAAGAAAAATTGATACTGGTGAATTAAGTGTTTTTATGGCTATTAGAAGGCCTAATAACAAAGGAGTTATTTCGGCTGAAATATCAATTAACAATCTATTGAATTTAGCCGCCTAACATTTCAAATACACATTATAATAAGGGATTAAATTACGTAAATAATTTAATCCCTTATTTGTTTGTTAATTTTTCACTTTACTTTCTTTTCACAACTTTACCATCAACAATAACAATATCAACTGTGCTTCTTAAATCAAATGGATGTCCACTATAAACAACAATATCAGCGTCTTTCCCTACTTCAATACTTCCAACTTTATCCTGTATACCTAGTATTTCAGCTGCATTTATTGTCACAGCTTTTAATGCCTCTTCTTCATCCATTCCTTCTCTAGCTGCCAATGCTGCACATACTGGTAAATATTGAAGTGGAATAACTGGATGATCAGTCATTATAGCTACTTTGATACCAGCCTTTGAAAGAATTCCAGGAGTTTTAAAAGTAAGGTTTTGAAGTTCTACTTTAGATCTGCTTGAAATTGAAGGGCCCAATATTACACCTTTTTGATATCCTTCTTTTAAATAGTCGACAATCAAATGCCCCTCCGTGCAGTGATCTAAAGTAATATCCACATCAAATTCTTTTGCTACTCTAAGCGCAGTTAATATATCATCAGCTCTATGTGCATGTGCTTTTAAAGGTATTTCCTTCCTAATAACCTTAGCTAGTTCTTCCATTTTCATATCATATTCTGGCATTTTTGAAGAGTCATCATTAGCTTTTTCCTTCTTATCCACATATCTCTGAGCCTTAATCAAACTTTCTCTTAAAATTGCTGCAATTCCCATCCTTGTAATTGGTGATTTTTTTAGCTCACTATAACATCTTTTTGGATTTTCACCAAATGCAATTTTCATAGCGGAGCATTGATTAATAATCATATCATCCACTCTATTCCCATATGTTTTCATTATAGTAAATTGACCACCTATTACATTTGCACTACCAGGCCCAGTAGAAACCGTCGTAACCCCTGACTCTAAAGCTTCTTTAAAGCCTATATCCATTGGATTTACAGCATCAATCGCTCTTAGTTGAGGAGTTACAGGATCTGCTATTTCATTCCCGTCTACTCCAGGCTTACCCGTTCCACTTTCAAACATTCCAATATGACAATGTGCGTCGATTAATCCCGGCATTACAAATTTGCCTCCTACATCGATTACTTCTGCATCATCTGTAATATTGATATTTTCCCCTATTTCCTTTATTTTACCTTTGTCTATCAATATCATCCCATTTTTGTAATCAGTACCCGCCATAGTATGTATATTTGCATTCTTTATTAAAATCATATAATAATCCCCCTTCTGACTTTTTTAGAGAATAGTGAATGGTGAATAGTAAAGGTTGAAATTGCTATGCAATTTCTTCAATAAAGAAGATTGCCAGTTACAAGTCGGCTAGTGGCTAGTTAATGTTGAAATCGTTGTACGATTTCTTGAATGCAATATAAAAACATTTGGTTATTATAAGTATATAGTAATCAAGTTATAAATCTGCACTAGCAGTCTAGCCATCTAGCAAACTTGCTTTATCCTAGCACACTTATTTTTATCTCCTAGCACCTAGTACCTAATAAGATACTGGTTGTCAAGTCACAAATTTCTGCTGGAAACTAGCGATTAGCGACTGGAGATTAAACAGAAGTTACCAATAGCCAATCTCCAATCACCAATCACCAATCACCAAAGCATATTGTTACTTTGATGAAAACTAATACCTAGAACTTTGTTCTTAAATAGATACTAGTTTTCAAGTTACAAATTTGCACTAGCTCTCTAGCCACCTGGCAACCTAGCACACTTATTTTTATCTCCTAGCACCTAGTACCTAACTCCTAGTTCCTTCTTTTCCACTACTACCTAATTCCTAGTACACTTACTTAGGAAAGTCTACTCTCATCTTCAAAATATACCATTAATTCTTTTATATTATTAGCCCTCATATCTTGTTTCAACATAGGTATCTTTATTATTTTTTTGCCTTTAAATGTTTCATAAATTTCATCTATGTACTTCTTTTCTAGTTCTTTTTTATTAATCCAAAATTCATCTTTAATATCATCTGGCAAAATTCTATTTACTATTAGGCTATCTACTTTTATTTTATATTTATCAAGTATATTAACTGCCTTTTTTGTTTCTTCTATGGGAAGCTTTTCTGCATTCAAGACAAAAACAAAACTAAGTTTATCGTTATCAGTGATAATAGCTCTTGCTTTTTGCATATTATCATATCTCTTTTTAAGTATCTTTATAACAGCATCATTTTCTATTTCGTCTTTATTTTTTTTGCCTGCATTTTGTGCCATTTGCATTAACTCTAATGCTTTTTTTCTTTTTAAAATAAGTGAATTGAGCCATGCTCCCAATAGCTCTGGTAAAGACATCAATCTAACAGTATGCCCAGTTGGTGCAGTATCAAAAATGATTTTATCGTACTCTTCACTTTTATCTATTATTATTTCAATCATTTTATCAAAAAGTGCAGCTTCTTCTGTGCCAGGAGAAATCGCAGCAGCATCAATTTGCTTTTTGATTTCCTTGACTATAACGGGACTTACTACATTTTTTAAATTTGCCTTAACTCTGTTCATGTAATTTTTACATTCTATTTCAGAACTTATCTCCAATGCATCTAAATTCTCTCTTATATTTACTATTTTATACCCTATTTTTGTTTCAAAAATATCCGAAATCGAGTGTGCTGGATCCGTTGATACCAAAAGTGTTTTCATACCTTTATTGGCACAGCTCAAAGCAAATGAAGAAGAACATGTTGTTTTACCAACTCCACCTTTTCCTCCAAAAAATACTATTTTGTTCATAAATTCACCCCTAATTGAAAATTATTTTATGCATCCAAATCCCAATCGCCCCATTTTTCACCCCATATTGATTTTCTATCTAACATTCTTCTCTGCCAATATTCCAAATCATCAGCTATATATGGCAAAATTTCCAAGGCATAATACGATGTGGGGAGTGGAAGTCCTAGCATATCTGCAAAACATAGGAGTATAAAGTTATCCATTTGATCATGTGCTTCTTTTTCAAGAATTGCTCTTGACTTTCTATTAAAATCAGAAGCTCCCTCAAAAAACAACTTCAAATTTTCTAAAAATTCCTTTAATTTATCATTCAATATTTAATCCCCTTTCTAACACATGCTAATAATTCCCCACTTAATACGTGGGGAATTATTAATCCTTATTCAATGCTCGCCATAAACTCACCAAGTTTATTTTAAGCTTTAAAATTCTTATCCTCAGATACTTTGTTGTCACTTAATGCTTTAACTCCTGTTATCATTAATATAATTGCTAATACAAATAATACAACAGCAATAAGTATTATAGGCCAATTCTTACCAAAGTTACTCATCTTTCCAATTATCAACAATACCAATGCGAATAATGTTACTAAGAACATAAATACTGTTGGAATTGAAGCCATTCTGTATTCTTTTCCTTGTCTTTTCAAGAATACTGCAAGCGATAGCAATGCAAGTGCTGCTAACAACTGATTTGCTGAACCAAATACTGGCCATATTGTTCTCCAACCCTTGAAAGTTAACAATCCACCTAATACAACAGTTATGATAGTTGCAACATATTTGTTTGTCAATGGGTTAGAAGATACTTCATCTGCTGATTTTCTCTTATCAAACATTTCTTGGAATATAAATCTTCCAAGCCTCGTAGCCGTGTCTAATGAAGTTAAAGCAAATGCAGAAATAGCAAGTGCTACGAAACTCTTACCAGTTGCAAAAGGAAGTCCAAAACCTGTCATAAATTCTCCCAAACCATTTGAGAAAACATTAGTAGCACTACCCTTTAACAATTCAGCTAATTTATCCTGTCCAATGTATGCAGCCGTAATAATTGCTAATGTAGCAAGTACACCTTCTATAAGCATTGAACCATATCCAATAACCTTTACATCCTTTTCATTATCAAGCTGTTTTGATGTTGTACCTGAACCAACAAGTGAATGGAAACCAGAAATAGCACCACAAGCTACGGTTACAAATAATATTGGGAATAATAATTTGTAATTTCCAAGGTTAAATGATGTAACTGCTGGTAATTGGATTTTTGGATGTTTTATTAATACACCTAGCACACCACCAAGTAACATTGCATATAGTAAGAATGAATTCAAATAATCTCTTGGTTGAAGCAATATCCAAACTGGCGTTACTGATGCAACAGCAATATACGCCAATAATATGACAACCCAAGTATTATAAGACAAATGTAATGGGAACTCTAAACCTAACCAAATACAGAAGAACAACAATGCTACACCAATTACTGAACTAATTCCTAATCCAGCACCCCTTCTGTATACTAAGAACCCAAAAATAATTGCCAATAAAATGAATAACAATGATGAAGTTGCTGCTGAAGGTACTTTAACAAAAGTGGCAGCACAAATAGAAGTAAAAGCAGCTATTACAAGTAATAATGACAGCCATGCAAACCAAGAGAACAACTTCTTACCTGTATCTCCCATATTTACATGAATAACTTCTCCAATAGACTTACCATCGTGTCTTATAGATGCAAACAAAGCACCCATATCGTGAACACCACCGAAGAAAATGCTACCTATGATAATCCAAAGCATTACAGGTAACCATCCAAATACTGCTGCAGCTATTGGTCCTACAATTGGACCTGCACCCGCTATTGATGAGAAATGATGCCCAAGTAACACAGGAGCCTTTGCTGGCACATAATCTACTCCATCTGTTCTAGTATGTGCTGGAGTAGGTCTTTTAGGATCAATACCCCATTTTTTACACAACCATGAACCATAAGTAGAATACGCAACAATAAAAAATACAATTGCAACTAAAACAAGTACTAATGAATTCATATTATACCCCCTAGAATTTTTATTTTATAATTTATTTAAATAAATTATAATCCTCCCCACTTAAACACATAATTATAAATGAGCAAATTCCAATCCATTAAATATAAAATAACATTTTAGTATGACTCTCAAGTATCATCTGGTACAGTAAAACGGTAAAATTCAGTATTACAAATTGAGTTGTCAAGTCATCCGTTACTTATTGTAATGATTTTTGCTCATTTAAAGCACATAATATAACAAGCAAGCCAAAGTACCTCTGTATTCAATACGCCTCACTTAATTTCCATAATTCCACTTATAATTCTACCTACATCTTTACCCAATCTATTGGTAACGATAATTTTATAAGCTGGATTTACAAAAACAATTTTACCATTTACCCAACCCTTGAATCCAAATGAAAAACTTCTATAAAATTTAAATCTCTTAACTAACCTAATCACATCTTTATCAACAGTATGGTTGCTACAAATCACAAATGTTACTGCACTGGACATATGTTCTTCATCAATATGTACAATTTCATCAACATTTTTCTTTAAAAATTCCTTTACATCATTTAAGTAATCAATAGTTAATTTACCATTTAACTCTTTATAAAAAATATATTCATGATTTTTAAAAGCATATACTTCAGCTTTTTTTAGGAACATATACTTAGCACTTCTTTGATTAAAAGTAGCAGTCATATCAAAATCCATATCAAACACTTTTTGGTTGTATTCTATATCAAAATTCCCCTCAATTTTATTAACAAACTCATGTAAAAATTCATTATTATCCACTTTACGACCCCTTCTTAGCATTTAAAAAAATAACAAGTCAAAGCTACAAAACACACTACAATACTGACTAATTATTTTTTTAATATCCTTAATATAAAATCAGTTAAAACATAATCATTCTAAATTCACTGAATATTTCGTATATATGTTTAATTATACTATATTCTCATTAATAAGTCGATAAATCTATAAATTTTCCCCAAAAAACAGCAAGTATTTTTAAAATCATTTAATTTACAGTTTAATTATCTTAAAATAGAATCTCCCTCTGAAATACGAATATTTTGCTTTAACAAAGCAAGTCCACTTAAATGTGCCTAAAGTAAAGGCACTCTAATGCAAAATGTAACACCATCTTTTTCATTATAAGCCTCTATATTCCCTCCATGTTTTTCAACAATCTGCTTTACAATTGTTAATCCAAGCCCAAATTTTCCTTTATTACCTTTTTCAAATTGGTTGAATAAATCCCCTATTTTTTCTTCAGGAATATGTTCACCATCATTGTTAAATTTTATAAATACTGCATTATTTTCCGTCTTTAATATAATATCAATATACTCTTTTGCATATCTCATCTGATTATCCAGTATATTTTCTACAACAACTTTCCATTGATCTCTTTTACCTAATATTTTAATATCTTCTAGTTCAATGTTCCACTTAATATTAGTATTACTATATTTAAATCTTTCAACAACATTTTCAATAATATTTTTCATATTTACTTCTTCATTTGGTGTTTCATGCCTTGACATATATTCTAATTTTGTCAAATACAATAAATCTCTTATTCTTTTTTGAAGTCTTTCAGCTTCACTATCAATTACTTTCATAGTGTTTTCAAGATTTCCTTTTGGAAAAATTCCATCTTCAACTGACTGAGCATAACTTCTTATAACCATAACAGGTGTCTTAAGTTCGTGTGAAATATGTTGAAGCATATTTTGCTGCATTTCATCCCTTTTTACTAATTCTTTTCTCATTTCTTCAACTGAATCAGATAATCTTCCTATTTCATCTTCTCTATCAATAATTATAGGTTCATACCACTCCTTATCTGCTATTTTTTTAACATTTCTTTCTAAAATCTTCAATGGTTTTGTTAGATATTTAGCAATAATTAATGCTGCCGCTAATGAAATAAAAAATGCAATAAATATTATTATTATTAATTTAGAAAATAACGTTTTTATCAAATTTTTACTGTATGTATTCCACATATATGACAGAACAAATCCACTTTCACCATTATGATTATACTTAGTTATAATATAGAACATATCAGAACCATTTATTTTTTCAACGTATCTTTTAGATCTTTCACTTTGACTATTAATTTGTTTATCAATTTTCCTTAAAAACCCCTTAGCTTCCTGTGTGCTTTTTAGCAACTGTAAAAATTTCTTTCTTGATTCTTCTGAGTCAAATGGATATTTTATGTTTATAACTCTCCTAATATCTTGATGATATTGAATATTATTTATATTAATTCTTTTAAATTTATTTCTTTTCTTACCCAAAATATTTAATTGTATATACCCTCTCTGTGCTGCGTAAATTGTATTATATGATTCATCTGTAAAAAACTTTTTTATTGTCACAAACAACAATATTGATATAGCAATCAATATTATTAATACTATGGCAGTAAAAAATCCCCATATTTGAACAGCTAGAGATTTATTCTTCACATAATCACCATCCTATATCCAAATCCATATATAGTTTCAATATTAAGTTTAGGCATCTTTTTTCTGAGCCTTCTCACTAAATCATCTACTACTCTGTCATTCCCAAAATAGTCTTCTCCCCAAATTGAATCAAGTATATTTTCTCTTGAAAATGCTTTACCCTGATTATTGATAAACAGCACTAATAAATCAAATTCTTTTGATGTCAAATCAATTATATTATCATATAGCTTTACCATTCTTTTTTCTTCATCTATTTTATAAACTCCAAAACTTTTTAGACTATTATCAGGTATTTTATTAGAATTTTTATAAACCCTATTCAATAATTTCTTTGTTCTAATAACAAGTTCTCTTGGAAGAAACGGTTTAGATAAATAATCATCGCTTCCCATTTCAAGTCCTATAACTCTATCTAAATCTTCATCTCTAGCCGATATAAAAATTACAGGTATATTCTCACAGTCGTTTTTTATTTCCTTTATCAATTGGTAGCCATCTATATCAGGCAACATAATATCCAAGATCCACAAATCTGGTCTATTTTTTATGTTTTTTTGTGCATCAACTCCATTTAAAAATGATTTCACATTCCAACCTTCTTTTTCTAAATACGATTTTAAAATATTATTTAGATTTTCTTCATCTTCAACAAGATAAATATTATACATAAATCATCAATCCTTTCTACTACTAAGGCATTTGAAAGAAAATAACAAGTCAAATATACTGACTTATTATCTATTTGAATATATCTAATAAAATTATACAACAATTAATAAATTTAAGGCATATGAAAGTAAATAATATATCAAATATACTAAGTATACTAGCTTGTTATTTATTTAAATATACCTAAACATTAAATAAAACGCGGTTTCCCGCGTTTTATTTAAAAGTTTTGCAAATTTTCTATTCTAGTTTTAAACATATCATTCAATTTATGTGCATTTTCGTAAAAAGCATTTATCGAAGTCTTGATTGCATCTGCATCTTCTTTTTTTATTGCTTCTTTAAAACTCTTCCATTCTTTTCTCATTTGTTCTCTTATTGCTTTAGCTGATTCCCTGTAATTTTCACGTTCTTGTTTTAATCCTTGTTTCCTTTCACTTATGTTATCTTTAATTTCTTTTCTCTTTTCTTTCATTAACGCTTTAGCCTCTTCTTTTGTCATTTCTCCATTTTTTACTTTTTCAATAATTTCCTTTCTTTGCTCTAAACGTTTTTGAAAATTCTCAGCTCTTAGCTCATCTAGTTTAGTCCATCTTCCCTTTAATATATCATCCATTTTAGCCCTTAAATCCATTCTTTCATTATAAATTGCATTCCATTTATCAGAAATACCTGGTACATATTTTTCACCTTTTGAAATAACTTCGCTCATACTTTCATATCTAGTTTTCAACTTTTCTGTTCTCTTAGCTCTTTTCTCAATAAAATGCTGTCTTCTATCTTGTACTTTATTTTCCCACTTTTGTTTATTTACCTGCCATCTTTCAGTAATATTATTAATTTTATGTTCTTGTTTTGCATCCCATTTCTGCATAATTTTTGTCTGTTTGTTGCTTGTAACAGCTCCTGTACTTGGTTCATCTGCTAATACTACATTTGGCAACATCAAAGTTGCTGCTAAAACTGATGGTATTACTACTTTCTTCAAATCTAACATATTCATCTCTCCTTTTCATTTCTTATTCCCTCTTATTTGTAACTTAAGTATAATAAATAATTTTGGAATAATTATAATGAAATTGTGTGAAATTATGTGAAAAGTTTTATAAGTACTACCATTCAACTTCTTCTGCAGAAATTTTATCAATATTTTTGCAAATAGAAGTTATCTCTCCACTTCTAAGTTTAATTATTTTATCAGACATTTTACTAATTGCAATATTATGAGTAACTATAATAATAGTTGCATCGTATTCACTGTTGATTTTTTCTATAAGTTTTAACAATTCCTTTGATGTAACATAATCCAACGCTCCAGTTGGTTCATCACATAAAAGTATATCAGGATTTTTGGCAACAGCTCTAGCAATAGATACCCTCTGTTGTTCTCCTCCACTTAATTCAGAAGGAAATTTGTCCTTATTGTCATACATACCAACCGATTCTAAAACCTTCCCGATATCCAAAGGATTTTCACTAATATTAGTAGCAACTTCTACATTTTCCCACACTGTTAAATTAGGAATAAGATTATAGAATTGAAAAACAAATCCAACCTTATCTCTTCTATACTTAGTAAGTTTATCGTCTTTAAGTGATGATATTTCCAAATCTCCAATAATGATTTTTCCTTCATCAACTTTATCTATACCTCCAATAGCATTCAGAAGTGTAGATTTACCTGAACCTGACGGACCTAAAATCGTAACTATTTCCCCTTTATCTATATCTAAACTTACATTTTTTAGTGCCCAAAAATCACGTCCTGCCATATTATATTTTTTACTTACATTTTCCACTTTGATTTTCATAAATTTTCCCCCTATTCATTTCTGTTTTTGAGGCTTTCACTCATTGATATTCCTATTACTTTTCTTCTGTTTGCTATTATTGATACTTCATACGCTACTAATATAAATACACTTCCTAAAAAAATATTAATATTATTTAATTTTGTTGGAATAGTATAATTCATTTCTTTAGTCATTATTTCAAAAAATTTACCCAATAGTACATAAAGTAACGGAATTGAAATTATATATCCTAAAATCACCAATACAGTGTTGCTTTTTAATATTAAACTGTAAATTTGCTTATCTTTGTATCCTAATACTTTAAGCATAGATATGTTTTGTTTGTTTTCCTCAATAATTAAAGATGTTACAATATAAATTACAATCAACCCTATAATAAATGAAACTAACGATATCACCCCAATCATTGATTTAAATGGTTTCATTAATGATTGATATCCATCTAAAATTTCATTTCTGGTACTAACATTTACTGATTCATTATCCTTTAAGTCAATCTTGTCTTTTGAGTACACTTCAATATAACTTCCTTTAGGATAACCATTAAGTGAATTAAATTTAATTAGTGGCATAAAAACAAATTCACCAATATAAGTTTCAGCAATGTTATCAATTTTAATTTTGAATTTCTTTGAATTTAATTTATTTTTGACCTCAATCGAATCTCCTATATTTATGTTTAATTTATCTGCTAATGGTCTTGTAATTATTACATTATCAAGATTTAGAAGATTTTTATTATTATCTCTAAGTTTTAGATATTTTGCATTCTTCTGAACACCATATATTATAAAAACATTATCATCGCTTTTAGGTGAAGTTACGGTACAAGGTGAAAAGGATATTTTGTCAGTTTTATTTAATTCTTTAAATTGAAATCCGTTAAATCTATAATCATATTGATAATTATATGTTTCAATATAGCTTTTATTAAGAGCATAATCCATTGAATCTTTCGTTGCAAAACCAATTAATAAAAGCATAGATGCAAAGGTAACTCCTAATATCATAAAAACACTTCTAGGTATATTCCTAACTACTTCTCTTATCCTAAATTTTGTAACAAAACTATATTTGTTTAATTTAATTTTTTTCTCCAATATATTTACTTTACTTTTGTTAACTCCGCCCTTCATAAGTTTTAATGGAGATAATTTCAATGCCCTATTAACAACTAGATATGTTGTAGGAATTAAAAAAACAAATGGAAGTATCAAGCTAATTACTAAATATCCAAAATAATATTTAACACTTAAAAGAGGTATATCATAAAAACTTGTTGTAAATTCCAAAAATGGTTTACAAAAAAGCATTCCCAATACAGTACCTATTAAACTCCCAACTATAGATATAATAAATGAATATCTCAAATAATGTCTTAATATTTCCTCTTTCCTATATCCAAGTGCATAAAGTGTTCCTATTTGAATGTATTCTTTTTTTATAAGTCTGCTAATTACAACCGATATCAAAATGCAAGTTAATAATATTATCGCACCTGGTAGATATTTTCCCATTGGATCTAATCCTTTAAGATCATTATCAACAAAACTTATTCTCATATTATCCTTTTTGTCAATCCATTTAATAACAAAATTATTTTTATTTAAGTAATCTAGCATACTTTTCTTATTATCTTCTAAAAATTTAATACTGTAGTATGAAGAATATTTATTAAATTGATTAAATGTATCATCTGAAACTATTCCAAAACCAAATGCTTTAGGATTCTTAAACATATCACCTTCTGATTTAACTGGGAAAACATAATCTGGCACAACAGCATAACCTACTACTTTTAATTTTTCTCCTTCTATTTCAATAGTACTATCAATACTCAGCTTATTGGCTTTTGCAAAATTAGGTTCGAGTAAAATTTCATTTTTATTTTTAAGCCCTTTTCCCTTTACCACTACATATTTGTCAATCTTATCTGTTTTCTTTAGAACTCTTAATTCAGTATTGCCATCTATTTTATAGTCAAATAATTTTCTTTCCTCCAATATAGCATTGTAATTATTTTCAATTTCAGAAATGTTACTTATAGGATTTTGTGTCACAAAGCTAGCATCTTCCAAAATATAATTTTTTCTAAACTCACTAAGATTATTTATGATATTATTCCCAGGTATGTTAAACACACTGAATAGCATGCAACTTATAATTATAAGCATAATAGAACCCAGATATTGAGACTTATTTTTGAACATAACCCTTTTCACTTTTCTATCAATAACCATTATACCTCAATCCTTTCTTTTGTTTCTATATTAATAATTATATCCCTGATTTCTTATCAAGTCGAATAATTCACAAAAATAGAGGCCACCTTAATTAGGCAGCCCCTATAATATTTAAAAGTTTATAACATTATCCTCTGCATGAACATGAACATGATGGGAAAAACGTCATAGAACAAACCTTGCATTTTGGTATAACTGTTAATCTATTGCAACTATCACATACCTTAATAGATTCTCCATCATCACAAACTAATCTACCGCTTACATTTACACAGTGGCATCCACATTCATATAACACTTTTACACAACATCCACAACCACAATTATCGTTGTAATAATTATTGTTACAATTCACCACTATTACCTCCTTTTTCTCACAGATATAATAATTTACTTATTATATCTGTATGTAGTCCATTTTTATTTCTCGCTTTAATTTCACTACTGTATTTTATAATATATTATATTATATTAAGTTTGTATATAAAGTGACCCTAAAAAATAAGCTCTAAAGACTTTATATTACCAAAACTTATTTTTTCATTCATAATGTCAATTGTTGTATCTGATAATATATCTTTATCTCCCAATATAAGTTGAATTATTCTAACATAATTTAAATTTTTAGCTATAATATCTGTCTGCTTTTCATTAAAAAAATACTCCCTACCATCTTTGAGCTTTAAATGTAACTTCATACTAATACTCCTGACTAACATTAATCTAGTTCATTATATTCAATATAATGTTTCAACGTTACTCAATAACTTTAATCAAAACGAATTTACTACTTGCTATTTCTTACCCACCATTACAATTTTTCTATCATTTTTAATGTAAAGTATTTTCTCTCAAAAAGTATTTCTAAATTTCTTTTTTAATTAAATATTATTAACTTACCATATAGAATATTGCTTTATATTACCTATTGCATTTCAATTCCTATTATATTTGAGAAAAAACAATGATATTATGCAAAATAATGTCTTTTTTTTTATTTTTGAATGGACTATATTTGACAATTTTTTCTTGCATTATATGGTATAATCTTCGTTAGATAAGCTTATCAAAGTCCGAAATCAATAATTTAAATAGTAAGCTGTAAATAAAACAGGTATAAATAAGTTAAAATCAAGTCTTATGTAAATTCATAATAGCAACTATTCTTAATAATATTTAAGAATAGTCTGCTATTTTTCTAGGAGGGAAACATGAATAAAAAACTTTTAATAGCATTTATAGCAATACTGACAATTAGCATTGGAATATATAAATATAATAAACATTGTATTTATATGGGAAATAAGTATTTTAAAGAAGCAAATTTTGGTCAAGCTAATACATACTACAATAAAATTTTTATAAAAAGAATGTTATCTGCAATTGATTGTTTAAATATTGGTGAAACAAAACAGCACCTAAATAAGTATAAAGAATCATTAATTTATTTTGAAATTGGTGAAAAAAGATTAAAACAAGACACTATAGATACATCAGATATTGAAGACATTGACTTAAATCTGTTTTTAAATGATACTGACTTAAAGTTGTATTTGTGTGAAAGAACATATTACGGTGAAATATATTCATACAACTATGTAAAAGAATATGAAAAAGAAATAATTAGTTATGAAAACTATTTGTCCCTTGCAAACAAATATATTTTAAACCAAGGTAAAATACCTGATTATTACTATATTTGCCTGCAAGTAGCATCTGATTATGGTAATACAGCCTATATATTACTTGGTAGATATGATGATGCCATCGAAAAAATTAATTGGTTATTAAAACATATTGAGCATTTTCAAGATGGATATGAAATAACATTAAAAAGTGACCTAGTAACTTGCTATGTTGATAAAAACAATTATAATAAAGCATTAGAAATAAATAATGAACTAATAAAAAAGTACCCAAATAATGTAGACTTATCTTTCCAAAAAGCGTACATATATGCTAATTGGAAAGATGTCGATTATGCACTTGAATATTTATATTCTGTTTACAAATTATTTCCTGAAAATGAGAGATTACAGAAAATTGTAAAAAGTTTTGATTTAGATAAAAAGAAATAAGTGAACTTCTCTCTTGTTGACATGATATATATTTTTGACGTATGTTATATATATACTTTAAATGAGCAAAAATCATTACAATAATTTACAAATGACTTTACGACTCAATTTGTAATATTGAATTTTAATGTTTTCCTGTACTAGGTGATGCTAGAGAATCGCACTAAAATGTTATTTTACATTTAATGAATTGGGATTTGCTCATTTATAGATATATATTATGTATATGAAAATTTTGTATTTCAAGTAATAGGCATTTTAAAAAAATAACTAATCAGTATGCTAATCTATTTTCTTTCAAATGCCTAATTTCGAATAATCACAGCAAGGGGAGATGTATATGCAAGAATTTAATTATTTTATGCCTACAAAGGTTTTCATAGGTCAAAATATAATTAGGAAAAAAGCTAATTTATTCAAAACACTTGGCAAAAAGGCATTTATTATCACAGGAAAAAATTCTTCTAGGAAAAACGGTTCTTTAAATGATATCATTTACGTTTTAAAAAATAGCAACATAGAATACATCATTTTCGATAGTGTAGAAGAAAATCCATCATTAGAAACGATTGAATCAGCCGTTAGTATCGCCCAAAATGAAAATATAGATTTTATCATTGGAATAGGTGGTGGTTCTCCTATAGATGCATCAAAAGCTATAGGTGTACTTCTAAAAAACAAAGGCTGTTCTGTAAACAACTTATTTAATTCTCCAGAATTAGAATCACTCCCTATAATTGCAATACCTACCACAGCAGGTACAGGCACTGAAGTAACACCATATGCAATATTAACTGATAATAAGGCGAAAACAAAAAGGAATTTTGCTCAAAAGATTTTCCCTAAAATAGCATTTTTAGATGCTACTTATCTTATGGGTACACCCGATGAAATCACTATCAATACTGCTGTTGATGCATTATCTCATTTAATTGAAGGTTTTTTGTCTGCAAAATCAAACCTTATTTGTGATGCATGTGCCGAAAAAGGATTAAAGCTATTTTCAGAATGTATGGCTTCACTTAATAACAAAGATTTTTCATTTGAGATACGCGAAAAATTATTATTAGCATCCACTTTAGGAGGAATGGTTATATCTCAAGCTGGTACATCTCTTCCTCATGGAATGGGTTATCCATTAACATATTTTCACGGAATAAAACATGGAAAAGCAAATGGACTTCTCTTAAAAGCTTATCTCGAAATTTGCAATAAAAGCTCAAAAGTAGATACCATTTTACATTGTTTAGGTCTAAAATCAATAGAGGAATTCGGTGACTTTTTAGATAAAATTCTTCATAACGATACATCAATTACAGAAGAAGAACTAAAAAAATATTCTAAAGCTATGATTGAGAATACTGCTAAATTGAAAAATCATCCAGATAAAGTAACTGAAGAGGATATATTTAAGATCTATAAGAGTAGTCTTTTTAAATAAAAAACTCGCCAACACTGGCGAGCTATTTTATTTAATATCAATTATTTTTAAGATTTTTTTCATTTTTGTCTTCATCTTTGTGCTTATTTTTGCTCTCTTTATTGTTTTTCTTTTCGTTTTTATCTTTCTTTCCAGTTTCATTTTCTTTCATATGCTTATTTTCTTCATCATCTTTGGATTCAATTGTTCTTTTTTCTTCTTCAATATCAGTTTTAAATTCTTCTTTGTTATTATCTGTATTTAATTCTTCTTTGTCATCATTCAACTTTTCTTCATTGGTACTGGTAGTTTTTTCCGTGTTTTTCTCAATATCATCCTTAACTCGCTTCTCTTCATTTTCTTGATTGCTTTTGTCTTCATCCCCAATTGTTTCCGCATCATTACCTTTCTTATCATCATCCTCATCCGCTATTCTTGCCATCACTTGTATAGATTTTTGAGGAATAGATTTTTGGCTATAAAACGCACATCCTAAAAAGGTTGTAATAAATAATACAGATAATAAAGCTGAAATTCTTTTGTACATATGTATACACTCCTTTGCTATTTCTTTTGTTGTAAATTTGATTTTCTAATTTAGTATAACCATAATAAAAATAAATATTAGCTGAAGTAACTATTGAAAAAAACATTAAAAATCTTTGCATTTATTATTGACAACATAAACCTTATTGTGTATAATCATGCAAAACAGATATTTCAAAGAGAGTGTATCTAGGGTTCCGGTTACCTTAGTAATGTCTGGTCCAAGCGATACAGAGCCATCTAAATGTTGGCTACACTTTTGGGATAAAAGCCCGAAGGACGAGTCTCATTATTTTAATGACTTGTTCTTTGGGCTTTTTTGTATATTAATTTAGAGGGGGTAAATATAATAATGTTAATAGGTAAAAAAGTAATACTAAGGGACTACAGAAAGGAAGATGCCAAACTTGCACATCAATATATAAATGACTTTGAGTTGAGGAAATTTCTAACACCTGGAATTCCTTATCCACTTACTCTTGAGGAAGAACAGAATTGGGTTGACTCTCAAAGTAAATCTGATAAAAATACCTTCAGTTTTGCAATTGAAAGCATAAAAGATAGCAAATACATCGGTGGATGTGGTATTAATAATATAGATTGGAAAAACAGTATTGCAACTGTAGGTATATTTATAGGAAACAAAAACTATTTGGGAAAAGGTTTCGGTACTGACGCTATGAATTTATTACTTGAATTCATATTCTGCGAAATGAATATACACAAAGTTAAATTACATGTTTATTCTTTTAATAAAAGAGCTATTCGCAGCTATGAGAAATGTGGATTTGTGAAAGAAGGTACTCTCAGACAGGAATTGTTTAGAGAAGGTAAATATCATGACGAATACATTATGGGAATACTAAGAGAGGAATTTTTTAAACAAAGAACTTACATCAAAGAATAGAGAACAGTTAACATAAAAAGATTGCCAGTTACTAGTTGGTCAGTTACCAGTTAATGATGAAATAGTTACATATCGTAAATATGATATAAAAAGCATTCGCTAATTATAAATGTAAAGCAACCAAGTCACAAATCTTTACTAGCACTCTGATCAACTAGCACACTTATTTATGGTCGACTAGCAGCCCATAACGCTCTAGCAAACTGGCATACTATAAGCTAAAACTTATAAATACTCTTTTTTTCTCCTGTTTCTATATTCAATTTTACTATTTCTATGTTTTTAATTCTATTGTTGCTCGTATCAATTATTGGCTGTAGTTTTATTATATTATTGTTATCAAGCCATCTATATTCTCCTAAGTAATTCAAAAAATCATCATTATCAATATCATATATTCCTCCATCTGAAGTTATAATCTTAAATCTATGTTCTTCATTCATAAGAATACATCTCTGCAAATTTGGTGAAAAATAAATATATTCTATGTCCTCATATTTTAAGTTATACCTATAAATATTTTTTGTATTGAATGAATAAACCATTATTGAGTTACAATTTGAAAATATAGCCTTCTCTCCATTGTATTTTACCAAATTATAATCTTCATCAATTTTATTCACTTCCTCTGTCTTACCAGAATTATATGTGTAAATAACTCCATTATCATAAAATGTAACATTTCCATCTCTAAAATTAATTATTTTACCAGGAATATTTATTTCAGTCACATTGTATTTTTCTTCCTTATTAATGAAATATTTTTTATTAGAATTAACAATTATATTCCCATCATTTGAAATAAATATATCCTTAATCATTCCTTTCCCGAATGGCACCTCAACAAGCTTATTATTTATTACATCATATAATATAATATTTTTACCACTTTTATCCCCATATACATAGTAATTACCAGAATATGACCATGTATTAATAATATCGTCGTGATTACACTTTGAAATATTAATCGCTATATTCCTCTTCAAATCACAACAGTAAATTTGACCCTTATACTTTGATTGCGTATCTTCTGTCTCAATAACAACATATTCTCCATTTGGACTCACTGAAAATTCTTTTATAGTGTAATTATCTTCCATGAGTTTATTTAAATCAATAGCCGAACAAATATTGCTATCAGAATTATTGAGCATTAAAATGTAACTATTATTTTTAATTATTATTTTCTTCATATCAGCAAAAATAATTTTGTAATGCTTTTGTTCAAAACCATTTTTCTTTATATCATCAATAATTTGTGCACTATCTCCAGCTGTACACTTTATCTCTGGAAAATGTGTTACTTCTTTCACACCCTTACTTTCTAGATGAATGTTAAAAGCATCTGATTCATGTTCATTTGAATCATTCGATTCTGAATCAAACGATTTATTTGTGCATATATACTTCTCATTATTATAAGCTTCTACTCCGTTATTATTTACATCATAATACTTATATGCTACAAAAAATATAAAAGAAAAGAACACAAAAAATATCAAACTTAAAAATTTACCAGTATTTTTATTCACATCTTTCATCCTCTCTAGTAAACTCGTTTTGCTAATACAAAAATCTTCAATCTTACTCTTATAGAAATGGAATCTGTATAATTGATCAAATTCTAAAAACAATTCCATCATTAATAAATTTTCCCCTATAAATAAAAAAATATCCCTGCTTAATACAGAGATATAAATCATATGAAATAAAACAAGTCAAAAATGCGAAGTATATTGATATATTATTTAATTCCCATCTTTTTAAAAACATCTTTTATATGTGATTCATCATAAAAACCTACTTTTTTAAAGAAAACCTTACCATCAGAATCTAAAAATATCAATGTTGGAACTGCCACAATATCATATTTATTTGCAAGTTCAATATACTCAGAATTATCAATATCTAGCTTTGCAGTAATAACATTTATTTTGCTTCCATATGCTGAAATAACATCATTTATCACAGACTCCATCTGTGTACATGCAGGTCATGTTGATGTAGAAAAATATATCAATTTGGGCTTATTTAATGATTTTTCTTTATCATTGCTACTTGATTGTTTTTTATTTTTTTCACTTTCTTCATCTTTTTTATTACCCTTACTATTTTCTTTATTTTTTTCTTCACCAACTTTGATGTTATCCAAATTTTCTTTTTCACCTTCAATCTTGCTATTATCTACATTTTCTTTTTTGCTTTCAATACTACTATTATTTGCAGTATCTTTTTTAGTATTAACTGTTTTTTTACTACTGCATGCAGTTCCCAGTACAGTTACACACAAAACCACAATCATCAATTTATACAATTTTTTCATAGCATTCACCTCATAATAAGTATATAAGCATATACCGTGTACTGGTATATGCTTATATACTACTATACATTACATATATTGTCAACTTATTTATCTAATATTTATTCTTTTTCAGTAATGCTATACCACCTATAACAAAAGCTGCTGGAATAAAATACTTGCTTATAAAAGATTTCAATTCCATAAAAAACATACTTCCCGCTAAAGTCTTATTTATTATGCCTAATATACCTAGTATTATTATGCACCATCCTAATATTATCCACTTCCTTTTATCAATATTATAATCATTATAATTGTTATACCCATTTTGAAAATCACACTGCATATTATTTTTTTTGCGTTCAACTATTCTATCTATTATAAAGCCTGTATCTTCAACAATAATTCCTCTATCCATCTTATGTGCAACATTAAAAGTATCAAAGAAACAATAAAACCAAAATGGTACTTTAATGATGCTACCTATAAATCCAAGTCCTAAAAGGCTAAACAAAGGTTTAATCGCAAAAAATATCACTAATGCTTCAATACCCCTTCTCATAAGTCCTAAATACATATATCCAGTCCCAGGAATCAATGCTGTCAAAAATGTAATAAACTCACTTCTTCTTTTCAACTTTATCACTCTCCTAACCAATTCAATATTTCATCTATTGTATAACCATATTTATATTGCATAGCCATAATTTGCATTTTAATTTTATACTGGGTTTTTATTATGTTATATTGAATATCTGTTGTAAACATAACCATCATAAAAATTCCTGCCATTATACAACTAGCTGCAGCAATTCTCCTAAAATCAGAATTAAAACAAAATATGCCTGATTTTTTTCGTTTTTTATTTCGTATCTTATTCATCAATATTTCATTATAATCTTTTGAAGTTTCAATATGTTGTTTTGAATCTAAAATTAGTTTATCTAAATCATCCCACTTTTGCTGCATGCTATATTCCCCTCCTCTATAAATTCTTTCTTTAGTTTCTTTTTAGCTCTATATATTCTGCCTTCTACAGTTTTTGTAGTAATATTCAGTATATCTGCTATCTCTTTCTGACTCATACCAATATAATAATACAACACAATAACAATTTTCAAATCATCAGGAAGCTTTCTTATACACTCCCTAATATAATTCTTCTCATCCATATCTACAGTTTCTGCTACTTTCCTAATTTCCATTAGATTTGTTAAAATACTTTTAAATTTCGTTTTTCTTTTATAATCCAAACATCTAGATATAGTTATCCTGTAAATATAAGTCGAAAGCGAACACTCTCCCCTAAAACGCTGAATATTATTATAAAGAGTAATAAATACTTCCTGCGATAAATCTTCCGCCTCTTGATAATCTTTAACGTAAGAATAGCATAATGAGATAATCTTTTTCTTGAAGTTATTTACAACTTCAATGAAACATTCATCGTCTCCCTGTTTTAACTTACTGATAATTTGTACATCATCCAAAAAAATCACTCCTGAGTTTTGATATTTACAACTCCATTCGTAATATCAACACGTATTTTCCCTTCACCATCACCTATCTTCTTATTAACACTTTTATACTTACTACCGTTAAGAAAACATATGCCAACTGTTGTATCTACATTGATTTTAACATTATCATCATTTGTTTTTATACTGACATCTCCATTAGTTAAATCGACATCAACGTCTTTACAAGTTGAATTCTTTATTTGTACATTAGCATTTGTCATATCTATTTTAACATTAGAAATATCTCCATCTAACTTAACATCACCATTTGTTCCATCTATAAATACATTTGCAGTAAGTTCACTATCTTCCAATTTAAAATTGATATTTGTAGAATCAACTTTTATATCATATCCATTAGGAATATATATTGTAGCCTTTACTTTTTTTACATAATGCTGATTAAAATCAATACAATACCCTTCTGATTTTTTTTGTTCTATAATTTCATATTCATCAATTCCTGAGTTTTGTTTTACATATACATTTGCATCAATTTTTATTTTATCATCTGTAGACTTTTTAATTTCAATGTCTCCATTTTTAAGATTTAAATCTATCTTATCTCCATACTTCTCTAATGATTTTGTTGCATTAATCACATCATACTTATTTGAAGAAAAACTGTCGCTAATATCTATACTATTAGTGATTTCAGGAAAACTTATATGTGCTATGCTTGTTATTTTGTTTTTAGCAAAAATAAACACATTCACAATTAAAAATAATATTATAACTGGTATTACCCAATAATTAATCCTATTTACTACTTTATTATCTTTTTTGTTTGCTGCAATTAATACTTCTATGCCCAACACCACAAAAATAGCTGGCCAAAACTTAAATACCATTGCACCAATTTCTGGATTATTTTTATTAACAACCATCCATACTCCTAAAAATATCAATCCAACAGATGCTGTTAATGTTCCTACCTTTCTCATAATTACTCTCCCCTCATGCTTTTTTTATTTAGACATTTTCAAAAATAACTAGTAAGTATGCTAGTATATTTTATGCCATAAGCACTCGTTGATAGTTCTTCTACAAGCAAAATCTGTCTCCTTGTCTGGCAAAAATATACGTTACATCTTTGATTTGTTATTTTCTTTCATAAATATTGACGTTACTACAAAGAGATTTCCCACAAACTATTAATATTTTTTCGATAAAAATAAAGGAATATATTATTCAATATAGAATAAACTAGTTTATAACAATTATATTCGTATGGAGGATTACTAATGAAAAACATATTTCGCTCAAATTTATTTTCGCTAATAATAATATTGCTTCAAATTATTCTTGCAACATTTATAGGTTTTATTTCAAAAACACATAACTTTTCAACAACTCAACTTTTAATATTCTCTGATATATTTATTTTACTTATTCCAATAATAATATATTTTATTATAACAAAGTATCCTGTAAAAAGAACTTTAAGGCTTAATAAGCCAAGTATATATGCAATAATAATAAGTATTATATTGGGATTTTTATTCATACCGATAGGATCTTTTTTAGGTATGATAACTAGCTTATTTTTCAAAAACAATGTTGTAAATGTAATGAATAAACTATCAGTATCATCTAGTATTACATTTTTTATAATAGTAGCATTACTACCTGCAATATTTGAGGAGTTAGCCGTAAGAGGTGTCGTTTTGGGAGGGTATAGAAGTGTTAGCATACACAAAGCTGCCATAATAACTGGGTTGATTTTTGCGTTATTTCATATGAATCCACCACAGTTCTTATATACGTTTGTTCTTGGTATAATACTTGCTTACTTGGTTTACTATACAAATTCAATATTTTCATCAATGATTGTGCATTTTATATTCAATGGATTTAACTCTCTTGCTTTTCTTTACATAAAAAGTACTAATCCTAAATTAATAGAAAAGTCTGCTAATAGTTCGCAATCATTGTCAATAATAGTAACTTATTTTATTATAGCATTAATGTGTACTGTTGCAATAATTAGACTATTGAAGTATTTGAAAAATATACATGAAAAACATGATTATTCTACAAGAAACGAAAATGAATATAATTACATGAGTGATTCACAATGTTATTCAAAAGCAAGAGCATTTAAAGCATATTTACCACTTTATATTTCTATTGCTATTTTTCTAGCTTTTTCAATATTTATGCAAATCATGAATAGACTAAAATAAGTAGAGCAACTATCTGCTCTACTTATTTTAATATCTACCCTTCGTATGCCAACCATACAACCTCGTTGATTATTGTTTACAATTCAAATATGTTTTATACATTTTTTCGCAAAGTAAATTCGTTTTGCTAAAGCAAAAATTCAACCTCTCACTTTTAAAAATGAGAGGTTTGTAAAATTAATTAAATATTATATTATCTACTCAATATGAAACTCTGATATCTCTTTAGATAATTTTTCTGCACTTTGTCCATTTTCTTTAACCTGTTCCATAATTGAATCATTGTTCTCACTAACCTCTCCAAGACTCTGAGCAATCTCACCTGATGAATTTGTTACATCAGTTATCGCATTAGCAACCTCTTCCATGCTAGCAACAATCTGTTCCATAGAAATAGATATATTCTCAGATGCTTTCGCGAAATCATCAATTATGTTTTTAAATGTTTGTCCATCACCTTTATACTGTGTACTTACATCCATAAGTTTTCTATAATCATTTAAAATATCCTTTTCTATTACCTTCAATACAAACTCTGATGAACTCGAAAGTTCACCTACAGCAGATAACACCTTTTTAACATTCGTTTGAATCTCACCAACAGCAGCTGATGATTCTTCTGCTAACTTTCTAACTTCATCTGCAACAACAGCAAATCCTCTTCCATGTTCTCCCGCTCTTGCAGCTTCTATTGCAGCATTTAAAGCAAGAAGATTTGTTTGTTCTGCTATCGCAAATATACTATCAGCCATTTCGGAAATATTATTTGCAATTTTTACATCTTCTATTGATTTCTCTAATTTTTCCTTAGCATCTTTATATATTGCTTGAACATTTTCCATAGCCTTAGCCGCATCCTTGCTTATATCATTTGACTTCTTTTCTATGTTTAATGCGAGTACAAGACCTTCCTTAGCTCTTTCAGCAGTTTGATCTGCCTCTTCCTTTACTGTAGATGCCATCGATGTAACCTCTTCTACTCCTGCTGATGATTCTTGCATACTTGCCGAAATCTCCTCAGTAGAAGCCGCAATATATTCTACCTTTTCACTCGCTTTTTCAAACATTTCTGCTGATTTATCGGTACCTTTCAATATAAACTTGCTTTCATTCTTAACAGCTAAAATTACATTTTTCAATGTATCCGCTGCCTTATTTAATGCTTCAGCTGTTTTTCCAAATTCATCTTTTCTCTTTAATGTTGTCTTATATGATAAATTGCATTTTGCTAGTTCTTCAGCATGTTTTTCCATAACCAAAAGAGGTTTTTTAACATCATTTGCAATAAAATACCCTAATGCTACACCAAGAACAATAAATGCAAAAATCAATATAATTTGCTTATTTCTCAAAGAATCGATATCTTTAAATAATTCACTTTTAGTAATCGTAAGTGCAATTGACCAATCCGTATTTGCTACTGGCGCATATGCCATAAACTTTCTTGAGTTATTATAGTAATATTCTCCAAAACCAGACTCACCTTTAACCATATTTTTTACTAAATTTGAAAGCTCTTTTGTTTTAGTATCTTTCTCGGCCTCTTTTAAAACATTTACACATTTTATAACCTTTTCAATATTCTTGTGTGCTATAAACGTACCCTCTCTATTAACAACAAAAGCATATCCTGTCGTACCAACCTTTATATTAGAAACTATGCTATTTACCTTCTTTAAATCCAAACATCCAACTAAAACACCTGTTGTTTCACCAAAAACTGATTTAATAGGAACCATTACATCTACTAATGCAGAATCATCTATTTCACTTATGTACGGATCTGTAATCACTGTTTCACCTTTCAATACCTTTTGAAAGTTTTCATTATTAGAAACATTTAACACTTTATCAGAATCAGTTGTATGCATATTCCCATTTAATGATATTATCTGAAATCTAACAAATCCTAATCTTTGATTTTCCCCAACAAGCTTACCTTTTTGTTTTACCCAATCCATAGTCTTAATCTCATACCAATTCGCTATATCTTTTAATATGACAATTTTCCCTTCTAATTGGGATGATAAATGTTCTGCTGCATCTCTGGTTCTTGCCTGAAGAGAATTTCTAATATTATTATTTAATGCACTAGATGCTCCCTTATAGGAAATAACACCAAACACGGTACAAACAACAAACAATAGTGCAAATAATTCTAACATTATCTTAAAAGAAATTCTGTTATATAATCTTAGATTTAATTTTAAATTTGTCCCCCTCCTTCTCATCTTAAAATTTGGTTTCTTAAACTTTTTCATATCAATTTCTCCCCTTCTGTAAACAAATTTAATCATACTTATATACTTAATTATACATTGAAAACCATAGTTTTCAATACAAAGCCTTTATTAAATATTTTGAGACTGTTTACCTCTAAATCCTATATATGAACCAATCAATATGAATGCTATTCCTATTATCACATTAAAAGTTATGCTTTCCTTCAACAATATAACGGATACTATTGGTGCTAATGCAGGTTTTATGAAGAAAACTGTTGAAGCCACAACAGGTGATGTTTCTTTTATAGCAGCAATATAAACTACATATCCTAAACCTGTTAAAATAATACCTAAATAAAGTATTATAGGCATGTTTGAAACCGTTACACCCTTAATTATAGGTATATTAAACATAATTAATATTACTAACAAAACTAAATCCCCAACTAAAAAAGTAAAGAAATTAAATATAATTCCACCGTATTTTTCAATTCTTTTTTTACTTATAACAGTATATAAAGAAAATGTTATTGATGATGCAAGTGCAATAAGCATTCCTTTAATACCACCACCAATACTTAAAGGATTAAATATAAATAATATACCTATCAAACTTATAGCTATAGAATAAATATTTTCCTTACGTATACTCTCTTTTAATATAAAATATGCAAATGGTATAGTAAAAACAGGATTTGTACTAAACATAATCGCTGCAGTAGAAGCTTTAGTATATCCAACTGATACCTGCAAAAGAACCATCGATATAGGTATACATAACAAACCGGTTAATATAAAATAAATAATATCATCCTTATTTATTTTTATCGATCTTTTCTTCAACTCATTAACCGTAAGTGGTAATAACACTACACATCCAATTAAAAATCTTAAAAACGTTACTTGAAATGCATTTAAATCTCCTGCAATCATTTTACCAACGACTTCCATAGTGCTAAATATGAAAGCTGCTAAAACAATATAAATAATTCCTTTTTTCATTTTGAATCCCTTCTTCTTCATAGTTTTTATTTTCCAAAACAATGATATCATAATTCATTTAATAACGATAGCTTCAATTACAGTTGTATTTTGTTAAAATATTTAAAAATTCAATATTATATTAGCTTAAACTATATCATATAAATTAATATAAGGAATAGCTGGTGAATAACAATGTACAATTCAAATAAAAAATATACTATTTTTAGATCAACCGAAAACATTATATTTAAAATTTTTATAAATAATACAAATCTAGTTATTGAAAAATATTCAACACAAGAACTCTTTTACAGTAATGTATTATCAAAATTAGTACTAGAGTATAGCTCTTTTATGGATAAAAATAACACAATTCATATTGCATACTTAACAGAAGATTTCAAACTAAATTATTTAACATACTCTAATGAAAATATTAATCAAAAATGTTTGAATATTCCTCTTGAAATCAATGATATTTACCATATAACACTAATAGTGTGCAATAATATTCCTCATATTTTTTATATTTCAAATGATAACAGAAAATTTATTTCAAATATGCATCATTGTATTCTTTCAAATGGACAGTGTATTAAAAAAAATATAATATCAGTACCCTATAATAAATATCCTAAGTCCTTTTTTATTGACATATATAAAAACTTCATATATATTTTTTATAATTCTAAAAAAAATAACGTTTATTCACTAACAAAGCTTGATAACACTAAATTTATTCTTGAAACTATAGAAGATAACATTTCACTTAACAATTACTACAATATTAATTTTCTTATCACTCCTAAGCATAATATTGTAATTTGTTATACAACATTAGTAGATAGAAATATGGTTCTATACTTACTAAGTAAAAATTTAAATAACACTAATTCTAAATTTAACATACAGGCAATATCTGATAAGAATTCAAATGTATTTTATCCTATTTTGATGTGTAGTCATGATAAATTATATTGTGTTTGGCTTGAAGGAAATAAAATTGTGTATAAAGTATACGATACAATCACAAAAATAATATCATCAAAATTTACACTCGAAAATTCATCTAAAAAAATATACAGATGTAAATACATGAGTAACACTATAAAAGATAGTTGCTTAAAGAGCACTTATATATACGCTAATGATTCCTGTTTTATTCAAATCAAATCAAATCAATTAATATTGAAGAACTATACATTAAAACATTTGCCAAAAACATTAATGAGTGAATATACTCAAAAGTCAAATATCATCACTAATATCTGCACTAACAATAATATTAAAAATACCATTAACATCAATAGTGATAATAACAATACTATAAATAGTACTAATAACATCAATACTAAATATCATAATCTCAATGATAAGTTTAAAAAAAATAACGATTCAGATGATAATTTCTCTACTCTTACATTTGGTAAAATAAATAATTCTCTTATTGAAGAAATAAATTCTAAAAACTCTTATATAAAAACCCTTGAAAGAATCATAAGTTATCAAAGTAAAAAAATAAACAATCTAAATAACTTAAATAGAATATTAAAACTCAAAATCAAGAGGTTATCTAACAAATAGATAACCTCGCTCTAATACTCTAATACATTATATTTAGGCACATTCATATAAATAATACACCAGTATACTTAACTATTTATTTATTTTCATATGCCTTATCAAATTATAAAATCTGCATTTTATTGAAGATATCTTATACGATTTTATAAGCCTTTCAAATACAGTATATTAAACCGTTAATGATTCACTATTTTCTGCAAGTATCTTTTCTTTATTGTCATCAATTAAACCAGTACTAGCATCCACTGGTCCAGCAATATCTCTCTGAACTATATTGTAATCTGTAACAGTACCTGAACTTCTAGTGATTTCAAATTTAAAATAATCGGTTTTTCCGCTTTGTGCACCTAATGCAATCAAACCAGCAGGTGATATTTGAGAAATATAAATCTTTTTATCACTAACACCTACAGTTCCTAAATCCACATTTGAAGCTATCAATGAATAGGTTGTAGTTGTTCCATCATGATAATAAACATTTGCTTTCAAACCTGCCATAGATTCATCTGTTTCAATATATCCATCTACTTTTACATTAGCATTTGATGAAGTGAATGTTGTATATTGTGTCCTAAAAACAACCTCTATAGGTGTTACAGTAGTATCCACCGTAATATCACTGCTGCTCACAATTCCATCAACATTAGCTATTTTATCCGATAATAGATAAGCATCTAAATTCGTAGCATCATTTATATCAATTAAATCTAAATCAAATGGAATATAACTTAAAGTGTCTACATTTTTAGTTGTCGTTTGAATTTCAGCTGATTTAGGACTTCCTGAAGATATATCACTCGATTGCACATGAATTACACCTTCATCATCTATATTAAAGGTAGCAGCTGGATCTTGATTCCACTGCAAAGCTGTTTGATTACTATAATTTTCTGTTGCAACATCTTCATTCGTATTTACTATTAAATTGTCCTTCATATCGTAATCCCAAGAAGTAGGTGGTGATGCCGTAGAATCTATTGCTTTACAAAGCGAACGTATTTTAGTACTGATTATAGCAACTCTATCTGCTTTTCTTGCTGCTATTGTCGTTAATACCTTCCTTTCACCTGGTGCAATTTCAACTACATCATCATCCATCCATTGAACACTTGGTGGAGCAGTTGGATAATCGCTTATCTGTGCAATTGCTAATCCTGAATTTAAATCACCTTTGTTTTCAATACCAAATGTTGTTGAAAATTTTTGCCCAAGCAAAATCGTATTTGCCGTGTTAATATTATAGTTTCCACTAGTTATAGAATCAATTGTTGTAGAAGCATCAGAATAATCGATTTCAATTACTGGTACCATATCTAAATCACTATACTCTGAACTTCTAAAACCTATCAATGCATTAGAATCTTCAACACCGTAAATTTCAATACATCTATACAGTGAAGTATCATTAAGCCAGCTAGTTATTATATCCAAAACATCTATATCCAAATGACCAGTACCAGAAATATTTATTGTTTTTATTAAAGTTTTTGAAGCAGTTTGAGCTTCATTCCACGTAACACTCTCATCAAAATCCTGATTATATTGATATATTTCAGCAGGTTGAACCCCTGAAGCATCTTTTCTATAAACATACAGTTTTAATTTAGCACTGTTTATAGTAACATCATTTAGTATACTCGGTAATTCAAACTTTAATAGCGTTCTAAAAACTGTAAACATACCCGAATATTGTCCTATAAACAATGAAGTAGAACTTCCATAGCTCTCATCTGGAAAACCTTGATATATCGACGCATCCTGCACAGGATTTAATTGTAATATCAAATCCATCATCTCCTTAAGCATATTAGGAATCTTACTTCCTACAATATTAATATGCTTTTTGAAGATGTTTTGTCCATAAATTAAAATATCCTTCTAAAAATACCTTTTCTTTTATTTTCAAAATAATCATGTTCACTTTCAATTTTCTTTTTTAGCATTTCTATTTCGTTTTCTCTGTACTCTTTTTCCTTTAATAGTTCACTTTTCAATATTTCGTTTTCTTCCTCTAATTTACTGATTTTATTATTCAATTCATTTTTATATGATTCATAATCAAAGAAATCATCTATTCCTACGATTTTGCTTCCTAATGAAAGTTTAACTTTCTTTTCTAGTAATATCTGTAATTTATTACTCAGTTCATCAATGAAACTCTTATCATCCTGAATATTTGTACTTATCTTATGCAACTCATTTTCAATATCGTCCCTCAATTTACTAACTTTTAAAAGTTCGCTATGCAATTTTTCAACATCAACATTATCAATGTTATAATGTTGATTTTCATTCTTACAAAAAACATTTTTATCCCTCAAATTTAGTGTATTATCAACGCTATAATGTTGATTTTCGTGCTCTGCATTATCATCAAAATCATATATATCACTTGGCAAAAATAGTTTATCCGGAGGATATATTCCATATATCTTATTACCCCCTATGTTATGCTCACACGAAACAATAAAATTATATATAATCAAGCCATCAGTATTTGACATGATTCTAGGTATTATATTTTTATCAGCAGTATTCGATATCATAAGATTACCGTTTTCTGTCCAAAACAAATAAACTTCATTGTTTTCAATTATAGCAGTAGTATTATCTATATTGTATTCACTTATATATTCCATTTTAGATATTACATTAAAGTATTCATTTAGCTGCACATTAATCAATTCATACTTACCTAAAAAATTATTTACAATAAGCAAATTAAAAATATTTTTATTAGAAGTTATACTGTATTCCCTGATATTTTTATTAATATCTATAACCTTTTCTGCCTCACCCCATTTGCCACCCATATAGTGCTTTGAATAAATATTATTTTCGTCATTATAAAAAACATATACATATTTTTCATCAAATAATTCTACATCATAATAATTGTTACAGTAACTTTCCTTTTTAATAGAGCACACTGGATATTTTTTAACATTTTTTCTATCCCATACATAATTCATCAATATAAATTCATTATTTGCTTTTGCATTAGGAATAAGACAAAAAATATGAACCACATTATCAACAATTACCAATTTGATTTCTTTCATTATATAATTACTATTTTTAGAATCATAAATTGTATTAATAGTTAATTTCTTATCTCTTATGATACAGTATTTTAATTTATCATCACATATGTATATCACATGAATATCATTATTGCAATCAATATCTACGTAAAATTCTATTACATTTCTATCAATAAATTTGTTATCAATCCACCTTCCATCTTTTCTTATAGAAAATATAAGATTATGTTCATTATCCACATAAAAATTCCAAATATTATTGCTATTATCTTTTAACAACCAATTATTATTTTTCATTCCCTCATCACCTTTAAAATATACTCCTTATAAAATTATATTTTAATAATTACACTAATATTCTCACAATTTCCTTTCAATTTCATAATATATATTGTAAACAAAATTATGTTAATACACTAAAACGCAGCAATATTTAATGTGTAAAAAACATCATTTAATAAGGAGGTATATATATGGCTATATGGCCTACACGCCCATATAAACTTAAAGAAGGCGAAGAATTTGAACCATTTGATGAGGTTGTCGCTATTGAAACTCCAGTTGTGTATGATCAATGCAGAGTAAATAAATGTTTATACCATCCAGATTTTCCAGCACCACCCGAAGGTTCTGATGGAGAACCAGATCCTCAATTAATAGCTTACTTTGGAGATTATGGTACTCCAATAACTGGAGGAACATTTGAATTACTCGGAATAAGAGATAAGCAACTTAAGATATTAAGCATGTCAACAGAAGATGCTAGTTGCCCTCACAAAGATTATCCTAAAAATGTTACAGTAGAATACAAAATAACATTTTGGGCAGACGTAAAAACTTCTGAAACTGATTATCCAATAAGAAGTGTAAAATTTGAACTTATAAGAACAGACAGCGCATTACTTAATTGTCCTGATCACAATTCAGAAATATCAGCAATATCATGCAGTCAAGAAGGTAACTCATGCCTTGATGAACTCAAAATCAAGCTTGTTATGCTCTTAGAAAAAAGAGCTGTAAGATTTAAAAAGGTTGAAAGAACAGATGCTCAAGGAAGTACTTTTGAAGATTACGCTGTTGAAATGGCAATTTGCTATGCATTATTGTTTAAATCTGAACTTACTGTACAACTTTTAGTTCCATCATATAATTTCTATGAAGAAGCTAATATTTGTACTCAACCTTGCACAACTTGCCCTTGCGAGGACTATACTCCTCTTGGAAATGATTTCTATCCAGATATCGACTTTGACGCATTCACACCTCAACCTCCAGTATAATACTTATACCCTAGAGAATATTTCTCTGGGGTATATTCACTTATATTCGTTTTTTTAGCATGGTGGAGTAATAACTTACTTACGATATCCTGCAACAACAGTTTTCTACATTAAGCAATATTCAATATTATAACAGAATGATTTACATATCTTGAATTTCAAAAGAGATACCTTGCATTTCCATGTTCAATATTAACAAAATCACTTACCTTTATTCTTTATTAGCAGAATAAATATTAATGCTACAAAATAAAATACAGCACTATATATAAACAATACCTTATAACTTATTAAATCCATAAACAAACCAACTAATGGTGGTGATACTATTGCTGCAACTGAAGAAAAGAAATAATAAAAGCCTGTATAAGTACCTATATTACCGTCAGGAGCCATATCTGCTATGAATGGATAAGAATTTATATTTACAGCAGACCAAAACATTCCTCCTACAATGAATAACATTCTTATCGTTGTTATAGATTTTGTAAGTGACAACAAAATAAATACTAGTACCATGCCCGTAATTCCTATTAATATAGTTTTTCTCTTTCCTAGCTTTGTTCCTAGAATACCTGCTGGAATAGCAAAGAGCAAGAAAGCTACAGAAAAGAATGTTAATGTCATAGCAGCAGTCCCCTCAGATACTCCAATATAACTCTTGGCATATAACGTAAAAATAGATTGAACTCCTTGATAAGCTATGAACCAACTGCATATGGCAAGCAAAAGCAAAAAAGCATCTCTATTTTTAAATAATAATCCTATATCTTCAATTAAATTTAGTTTTTTACCATCATTGATTGCTTCATAATCAATAACATCATTTTTTTCTTTTATGAATACAAACAATACTATAAGCGATAATACCATAAGCACAGCTGCCATATAAAATGGATACTTGTTATTTTTACTCCATAAAATAGCTCCTACCAGCGTTGCAGCAACTGCACCTATTCCTCCCATGAAATTAATAATACTGTTTGCCATACTCCTATCTTTTTTAGGTGTAATATCAGGCATAAGTGAAATTACAGGTGCTCTAAAAATACTCATAGATAAATTCATAAAAAGTAGGAAAATAATCAATGTGGCTAATCCACTATAATTCGGCATTAATATAATAAATATTGTTGCAAGTGGCATACCAATCAATACAAATGGCATTCTTCTACCAAACTTAGTATTTATTCTATCACTCCAATTTCCAATTGCTGGCTGCATGATTAGTGCAAAGTAATTATCAAATGTCATAATAAATCCAATTAATGCCGCACTTGTTATAAATCTTTTTAACAATAATGGAACAAAAGCATTGTATACAGTCCAAGTTAAGCTAATTGCAAAAAATCCAAATCCCAATAAAAAAGTTTTTATATAATTAGTTTTTTTCACTATTATACCCCCAACAATTTATATAATTTTTCTGGATAATTGGTAATGATACCATCAATACCTGAATCAATAAACATTTCCATATATTTTTCATCATTAACAGTAAATGTATTAATTAATATACCTTCACTTTTAATACCTCTAATTATTTCCTCATTTAATGAATAGAAATAAGGATGAAGAGCTTCTGCTCCAACAAATTTAGCATAATGCTCAGGTCTATATAATCCTGACATATATAAAAGTCCTATTTTAATATTTTTATCTATTTCTTTGCACTTAACCATAGAATAATGATTAAAACTTGATAATATCGTCCTATCTGCCATATCATACTTATAAATTGTTTCTATAACTTTCTTTTCAATATAAGGGTACTGAATTATATTACTTTTTAGTTCCAAATTTAAAAATAAGTTATTTCCTTTCATGAAAATCAATAATTCCTCAAAAGATGGAATTCTTTGATTCTGAAATTCATCTGATAACCATGAACCTGCATCAAGTTTTCTAATATCATTGTACGTATAATCTTTGACAAATCCTATTCTATCTGTAGTTCTATCTACTCTTTCATCATGTATCAAAACCAATACACCATCACTTGTCATCTGTACATCAGTTTCGATTCCTGAAGCTCCAAGCTCAAAAGCTTTTTCAAATGATAACATTGTATTCTCTGGATAAGTTCCACTTGCACCTCTATGTGCATAATTTATAATCATAATAATTTCCCTCCTATTTGTTTTATAAGACTTATACTTTTTTAACACTCCTGCTCTTTAATCAAGTAAATATAGGTTAGGCATTTTCAAAAAAATAACTAGTCAGTATGCTAGTCTATTTTGCGAACTACTTCATCGTTGGAACCCGTTGATAGAACCTACTATCAGCGGAACCCAACTCTTCGTATTTCACAAAATATACGTCGTATCTTTGACTTGTTATTTTCTTTCAAATACCTTATTATACTTGTATACTAACTATTTTATCATAAAATTGTATTACTTGAAATAATTTGGAATGTGTAAATTTCAATTTCATTATAAACACATTTTATGGTAGAATTGACTATGTTGTTATAAAATTATTGTGGAGGGTTTTATGTGTATACCAATTTCTGATATAAAAAAATATAGTGAAATAAGAAATTTCTAATTTTATAGAAATGCTAAAAAAAATGCCTTAGCTTCTAAGGCATTTTCTCTATAATCTCATAGTTGATTTACTACATCTGCAATGTTCTTGATCAATTTTTTCTTTAAAAACATTTAAAAATACATTCATGACTTTTTCTTTATTATCACCTACTGCATTTTGAATATCGTGAAGCACCATAGCATTTTCTTCTATACCTGTGCATAGATTAGTTACAATACCAACCGCAGCATAGCACATCCCCATTTCCTTTGCTAGTACTACCTCTGGTACATTTGTCATTCCAACAACATCTCCACCAATCATACTATAAAATTTTATTTCAGCAGCACTTTCAAATCTTGGACCTTCTGTACAAACATATACTCCATCACCTTTAATATTTAAACCTACTTTTTGTGCCTCTTCATAAAATCTTTTTCTTAAATTGATGCAGTATGGATCACTCATATCAGTATGTACCACACCTGACTTCCCACCTTCATAAAATGTTGTAACTCTAGACTTTGTAAAATCAAGAAAGTCTTTTATCACTACAACATCTCCAACATTGAATCGCGGATTACATGAACCAACTGCTGCAGTCGCATAAATATATTTAACTCCTAGCTTTTCTAATGCTTTTATA
Organism: Clostridium tepidiprofundi DSM 19306; assembly: GCF_001594005.1. Lineage (GTDB taxonomy): Bacteria > Bacillota > Clostridia > Clostridiales > Clostridiaceae > Clostridium_AC > Clostridium_AC tepidiprofundi. Next base: position 120,515 of record NZ_LTBA01000003.1, read on the forward strand.
TTAGCTCTATAATTTATCAAATGCGGAGGTACTGAATGTTCTTTTCCATGTCTAGCTAAAAAAACTATTTCTTCTCCATTGATTTTTACAATATCCACATATGCCTTACCATATTCTGTATCAATTTCTTTGCCCATCACATTTTCCGCAATATCATATACACCAGTTCCCCCAATAATCGCCTTTAAAAACATGCTATCCCTCTTCTCTGTATAAGGCATTTTCAAAAAAATAACTAGTCAGTATGCTAGTCTATTTTGCGAACTACTTCATCGTCGGAACCCGTTGATAGGACCTACTATCAGCGGAACCCAACTCTTTGTATTTCACAAAATATACGTCGCATCTTTGACTTGTTATTTTCTTTCAAATGCCTAACTCAATTCATTTAATTTAATCACTCAAATACTTTATGAGATATTTGAAAAAAATAACTACACTATAAATTATAATACATAAATTGCATTTGAAAAAGATGTGATTTAACAATTTCTTTAGATACTTTATTATCTTATCACTTAAAGATTCTAAAAAACAACTTTAAATTTGTTTTTATTTGTGCAGTGTCTTCTATTATAATATTTAGTGTCATTCAGTTTTATTTTTTGTATACTAGCCTTAATACTATTATGACTCTTAAAAATATAATCGACATTAATTTAATAACAAATATAATTGTTGGAATTATTTTAATTATCATTGGAAATTATTTACCTAAATGTAAGCGTAATTCTATAATTGGAGTTCGAAATAAGTGGAGCTTAAAAAATGATTTATTATGGTCTAAATCTAATAGATTTGGTGGAGTTTGTTTCATTATTTCTGGGTTGATTATTATTATTCAATCGTTTCTTATAAAAGGCATATTGTCTACTGTAGTAATGCTAAGTATCTTAATATTATCTGGGATAGTTTCTTGTGTATATTCATATAAAATTTATAAAGAAAATTAAACTCCTCCTTCTTTTAATGCTAAAGTGGGTAATTATAAATAAAATTGGTTCTATCTTAAAACAACCAAATTTTTGTAAAGAAAAAGGTTTTTCATTCATTATGACGAATAAGGAATACGATTAAGGAGGCTAGATAGTGTAAATATTTTACACTATCTATGTAGGGAGGAAAATAAAATATGAAAGTTTTAATTTTAGGAGCAAGTGGATTTTTAGGAAGTAAAGTTTTTTATAGAATGAAATCCGAATCTGATTTTAATGTATTAGGAACTTGTTTTCAGTCAAATAATAGTGATGATTTTATAAAACTTGATGTAACTATTGATGAGAAAATTAAATCTATACTATTTGAATTTAAACCAGATATTATTTTATGGAGTCTAATGAGTAGAGAAAATGAAAAAGATTTAATTGATAGAGGCTTGAATAATATCTTAAAATATTTATCACCCAAACAGAAGCTAATTTTCATATCAACTAATGCTGTTTTTCGCGGAAATCTTAGCAAAGGTTACTATAGCGAAGATGACGAACCTAAATATAAAAATACTAGTGAACCATTAGATTTATATGCAAATGCAAAAATATATGGAGAGAAGTTAGTTCAGCAGCATTATAATTCGATTATTATTAGACCAGGTGCTATTTATGGACAAGATATAAGTGGAAAGTGGGATAAAAGGATATCTGAACTGATTAAAAAGAATGAACATCAAGAAGAAATTGTAAGAACAAAAAATTTATATAATACTTTTGTAAAAGTAGATGAGTTAGCAACTGCAATAATAAAATTGATTAAACTTGATTATAAAGGAATTATTCATCTAGGTCCTGAGAAAAAAGAAAGTTATTATGATTATTATAGAAAAATAGCTTATAAACTAAATTTAAATAGCAGTTTAATTAAAAGTAACGTAATTAGTGAGGCTCTAGATTTATCACTAAATACATCGAAATGTGTAGGGTTACTAGGAAAGATATTTAGTAATATATAGATGATGTGAACTACTCGCCACTTACTTCGTTGAAGTGGGAGTTTCTTGGTCAATAGCACCAACGTGCCAAGTTTACCCAAGCTCAAAAGGTCGCACCGACCTCGATATAATACCAGTTTTATTTCCTGGCAAGAAACCACCGTCTTAGACGATTGTAATAGTTCGGACTGCACCAACGTCAAGGCTTGGTTTTCGCTCTTTTGGTGCAGGGCGTGTGCTTGAATATTTTACGTGGTAAAGCTTTTTCTTACCACAACCTTATATATTCAGTTTTATAAGAACTTTTATATTTTCATTATATCAAGTGGAGTGCATTTTTTAAAGGGCATTGAACCCTTTCAAAAATGGTGTTATCCATCTCCCACTTATAGAAGATGGGAGACTTCCACATTCTGATATTAATTATCTATCAACTAATTATAAAAAAATAGAAGAACATCCCCTTATTTGGTATAATTGAATCACAACAAACAAAAACCAAGAAAGGAATGTTCTCCATGAATACAATTATACCAAATAATGATACTGAAAAAAAGTTTAATAAATCTATTTATTTTTAGATGAAAAAGATTTTGGTATTGGAAGTTTATTAATTTTAGAGATTAACCATTTTTTTGATCCATTTACTTCTATTTTAGATACAGTTAATTGCCCTCTTATATTTTCTTTAACGGTTTTCTTTTCATCAACATATTTAAGATACAAATCTAAACTATAATCATATACTGTACCATTATCCTCTTCACTACACTTTTTAATAGATAAGTTCTTTATAGAAGTATTAAATTTAATATTATATCCTGCCATCACATTCAATAAAGATAATCTATCACATATCAGTTCATTGAAAGCGTCTTCTGTTGTAAGTTCTCTTAATCTATTATCAAATTTATTTTTAGGATAGCATATTTGATATTTTCTTAAATCAAAATTGCTTATGTCTGAAACTGTATAAAATGTATCTAGAAAATTTTTAACAGCCCTAATTTTTGGGTTGTTATACCTTATTACAATAAACGAGCAAACAAAAATAAAAACAATAAGACCTATAGAAATTATTTTTTTCATTGTTTTACCTTATTATGTAGTATTTTACTGTACTACACATTAATTATATTATTTCTTAATATTAGAGTCAAACATTTAATTTACTTTTTTTGTAATTGAATTTATAAATTTAAGTTACTTATTGTGGCTTAGACATTGTAATGATTTTTGCTCATTTAATGCATGAATAAATATTGGGGTTAACAGAAATAATATTATATGATATAATAACAATATAACAACAAGTAGTTTTTAAAACTATGTATTGTTATATTACGATTGAATAGGAGTGATTTTATATGACATCAAAATTTAGAGAACCGGCTAGTGGATTTAGCCATTTATTTGGTTCATTTGTTTCAATAATAGGGCTAGTAATATTATTAGTCTATGCAAACTCAATTACTAATTTCCCCAAACTATCGCTAATAGCTATAATTATATTTGGAATTAGCATGATTGCTTTATACAGTGCAAGTTCTATATACCATTTAATAGTATCTTCTGAAAAAGTTATATATATTCTTAGAAAACTAGATCATTCGATGATTTATGTTTTAATAGCTGGAACATATACCCCTATATGTTTAATACTTTTAGACGGTAATTTAAGATGGATAGTATTCATAAGTATTTGGACACTTGCTATACTAGGAATTATTCTTAAAATGGTTTGGTTTAATGCACCAAGGTGGTTATCTACATTATTTTATATAGTAATGGGATGGTTAGCAGTATTTTTAATATCTCCACTCTCAAAAAAAGCAACTTTAGGTGGAATTGTTTGGTTATTTGCTGGTGGAATTGCATACACTATTGGTGGCATCATATATGCAACAAAATGGCCCAAAATCAAATCGAAAATATTCGGTTTTCATGAAATTTTTCATATATTTGTACTAATAGGTAGCTTTTGTCACTACTGGATGGTTATTAGATATATAATTTAGACACAACGTACTAAGCAAAGAAAAATAAACTCGTTTTGCTAAAGCAAAAACTTCAAAAAAACTTCAATCTCCTACTTATAAAAGTGGGAGATTGATAATCATATTCTCTACTATTTCAATACTTTCTTCCTTCCCACCTTTTAAACCACATTACTCCAATGACACATATAATCAAAAAGGATACAATAGCTATAGGTATGCCTTTAATCATTTCTTTTTCAAATATACTTTTCAAAAAATTTCCATTTACATTTTTAAACTTTGAGAAACCTTTAAGAGTGTATACAGGCATAGTACCAATTCTTCCAGACCAAGCCCAAGGAACAAATTGCCATACCCTGTCCCCCATGCCTGTTTGCAAAATCGCCCCTAGTACAGCACCCCCTACTGCTAGAGATATTGTAGACCCAACACCAAAATTTATACTGATAATTAAGTATAACCCATATAAAAATAATGAGCCCAATATTGTAAAAAATGTTCCTTCTAAAAATACTCCATATTGAATATTTGCTGTTGGATAAAGGATTTTTATACCTAATAACAAAACTCCCACAGATACAAACATATCCACTATGGTAACTAAAATTATCATAAATAATTTACCTAAATATATTGTATTTCTTGATAAAGGAACCAATAATAATCTTCTAAATTCTCCAGCAGAATCCTCTACTATAATATTGAGAGCTGTTAAAATTCCTGCCATCATAGTCAAACCCATACCAATTGTTGAAAAATAAGTTCCATATACTTTAATTTGAAAAGTATAATCAATTTTATAAACAGATATGTAAGCCAATATCAACATTGAAAATAATATAGGAACTAATAATACTACATATCTAAAAACAGTCCTCTTAGTTTTCATCCACTCTGATATCATAGTTCTTATTAAAAACATAATTTCAGCGAGCCTGATTTCTAAAATTTAGACAATCTTACCTGTCTAAATTTTTCACCTTATAGGACTAATAAGATGGTGGTATCACAGGATTCAACCACTAGGATAGCATTGCTAAATCTCGTCTTGCCACTATTGTTCAATTATCCCAATAGAGTCCTACAAGATTATGGGAGTTACCCATTCCTCAAAATATTTTAATCACCTAAGCCTTTCCTACTAGGTGTACTTAGGCAAT